>JAVKJV010000001.1:0-31220 GCA_031458775.1 Candidatus Fervidifonticultor quartus
CTGCGCCGGGGCTGGAGCCCGGCCCCGGGCGGGCCGCCGGACACCGCGGGGCCGGGGCAGGCGGGTTCTGGGAGAGCGTGCGCCGCATGCTGCCCACGGCGCGCACGGCTATGGAGTACTGCTGGCTCTATCCCTGGATCGTGGTGATCGGCGGCGGGCTCTATGGCGGGGCCGGCCTGCTGATCGGGCCGGGATGGGCGTTACTGTTGATGATCGGCGGGCAAACGGCCGCACGGCTGGTCCTCGAGCGGGTCGAGCGTCTCCCACGGGCGCGCGCGACGCTGATCGGCGCGGGGCTCGTGCTGGGGCTCGTGGCCGTGCACGATCAGCACTATCCGGATGTCGCGCTCTGGTCGCCCGTGTGGATCGGTGCGTTCCTGCAGGCTGCGCACGACGCGCTGCCGTCGGTGCCGCGGTCCGCGCTCGGCGCGCTGGTCGCCGCGTGCCTCTGGTGGCGTGGGCTGGCGCTCGGCGCGCGGGAGACCGACGCGACGGCCATCGAGGCCGCCTACAAGACCGGCGTCGGGATGATCGTGCTCTACTTCATCGCGGCGGCCGTCTACACGGACGCGCAGGGGTTCACGGCCGCCGGACCGGCACTCCCCGGCTCGCTGCCCGCGTTCTTCTTCCTCGGGCTCTCGACGCTGGCGCTCGCGCGCCTCGCCGTGATCTGGGATCGCAGCCAGCCCGACGAGCGTGTCACCTTTCCGGCACGGGCGTGGGTCCTGGTGATCGTCGGCGTCGTGGGAATCATCCTCCTGGCGGCGAGCGCCAGCGCGGGGCTCGCCGCGGCCGATGTCGCGGCGTACGTGGGGCTGGCCCTGCGCCCGCTGCTGCCCGTTGTGGAGTTGCTGTTTCTGGTCCTGTTCTTCGTCGCCGAAATCCTGGTGCGGACTATCATCGCGGTGCTCTCGCGTCTCCCCAGGCGCGACGTCGACCCACTGGAGCCGCCTCCGCCGACGGTCTTTGATGAGCTGCTGCGGCGGCTGCGCGAGATCCACATGGATCCGGGGGTGATCGAAGGCGCACGGTGGACGATGGTCTCGGCGGTCGTGTTGCTGCTGGCGATCGGCATGGCGGTGACGATCGTGCTGCTGCGGCGGCGCGAGCGCAAGCCCGATGACGACGAGCGCGAGTCGGTCTGGTCGGCACGCGATCTCTGGGGCGGGCTGGCGCGCAGTCTGCGTCTGCGGTGGCGAAAGCCGATGCGCGAAGACGCCGGGGTCGCCGGGGTGCACGCGGTCCGGAAAATGTACCAGGATCTCCTTCAGGTAGGCAGGAGCCTCGGCGCGCAGCGCCCGCCCTGGGCTACGCCAAGAGAGCACCAACAGAGGCTGACCGGCGTCCTGCCCGAAGCCCGGGACGAGATCGGGACGATGACCGAGGCGTACGAGCGCGTCCGCTACGGAGCCTGGGAGCCGGGCGAGGCGAGCGTCGGGATGGTGAAGGCCGCGTTGGCGCGCATCAGGGCCGCGGTGGCACGCCGGACCGAGACGCCCGGGTGAACCGCATCCGGCGCATCCGTGGCGCGCCCCCGGCTACGGTTTCTTCGTCGGCACGCAGCAGATGAACTTCAGCGGCGTCTCGCCCACATTCTTCACCTGATGCCGCTCGTACGGCGCCACCCACATGACATTGCCGGGCGCCAGCCGCGATTCGCCCTTGTCGCCGACCAGCACGCCCTCACCCTCGAGCAGGTACATCTCCTGCTCGTACCAGTGGTCGTGCAACGGCGTCGAGGCGCCGGGCGCGACCTCGAAGACGCGCATGGCGAAGTTCTGCGCGCCGCGCTTCTGGTCGATCACCCAGCGGATCTTCACGCCGGGCATGGCCTCGGGCTCTTCGGCCGGGACGTCCTCGGGGCGAAAGACTTCCATGATGGTCCTCCTGTGTGCGGATCCTCGTACCGCTCGACCGCAGTGTAGCACGTGGTGAGACGCAGGTGGCCGGGTTCCCGCCGGGGGTGCATCTGAAGAGGCGTGGGTCGAAGATGTCGACGAGTGACGGGCGCTCGTGCTGCCGGCCTAACGGCAAGGGCGCCGCAGTTCCGGCCCCGCGATCGCCAGTCCCATCGTGCGATCGAGGTCAAAGTACCACGTGAACAGGCCGGCGACCTGACCTCGGGTGTTCAATACTGGCGAGCCGCTGTTGCCCGGCAGCGGCGGCAGGGTGAACCGCATGCTGAACGTGCGCACGCCGTCGTCGCCGGTCATGTGGTCGCCGACGGTTCCTTCGGTGCTCCATCGCCGCGGCACGGCCGAGATGTTCCCAAACCCCAGCACCCGGACGGACTCCCCGGAGCGGGGCAGACCGCCGAGGGCCAGCGTTGCGAACTCCGGCAGCGGCCCCTCGTGCCTGCGCGCGATCACGATCGGCTCACCGCCCGGCGGCCGCATGACCCATTGACCGAACGGGATGTCCGGTGCCGTGACCCGGATCCGGGCGATGTCGCGCTCGATGCGGGCACGGGCCGGCTGGGGCCCCATTGGGTCGTGCGTGAGGTGGGTGGCGCACATCACGTCGGCCGAGAAGAACACGCCGTCGAGTGTCACCAGCAACCGGTACCGTTGCGGATGGCGTGACACGGGGTAGACGACGTGCGCGTTGGTCAGCCCGGTACCGTCCTTGTCGGTGAAGAACCCGGTGCCGGAGCTGACCGGCCGCCACTCCTCGCCTTCCTGGTGGAACGCGACCACGCGAAACACCGCCTTCTCCGAGGCGGCCTCCTGGGTGGCTGCGGGGTGAGGCGCGGAGCCCGCGAGCGCCCCGGCGAGCACGACCCCGAGCATCGCCACGCGAATCCTGTCGATGCCCCACAGGGGCGCGCGCACGCTCCAGGCTCCGCCCGACTCTACCGCCGGTCTTCCCTAGACCGGTACTGTCTGATCTTCGATCCGCTTGCTGCGTTTCGTCAGTACCTCGGGCCGCGTCTTGCCGACCACGACCGTGTCGTCCTGCCGGAACCCACCGACGCCGTAGATGTAGATCCCCGGCTCGCACGAGTAGACCTCGTGCTCCATGAGCGGCCGGTAGTTGAACGCCATGTCCTCGGGAAACTCGTGGCCCGCGATCCCCATGCCGTGCCCGGTGCGGTGGAAGATGTGATCGCCGAAGCCGTGGCGTTCGATAACCTGCTGCGCCGCGGCGTCCACCTCGGCGACGGGCGTGCCTTCAACGAATTTCTCCAGGGCAGCCATGTTGGCCTCGGTGGCGGCAATGTAGGCGCGCCGCTGGACCTCGCTGCGAGGCGCGCCCAGGAACACCGTGCGTTCGTTCTCGACGACCAGACCGTTCAGTCGGACGATGATGATGTTGACCACGCCATCTCCCTGGGTGAATCGCGCGCCGGCGTCGGCGCCGGTGCCGTGCGGCGAGCACGAATGATGCCCGGACAGCGACCACACCCGCACCTCGACCCGGTCCTCGGGGAAACGACGGGCGCCCTCGACGGCCAGGCGCCGGCCGACCTCGAAGTCGAGTTCGGCGACCAGCATCCCGGGCTTGATGAGTTCCATGTAGCGGTCCTGGCCCCAGTCCGTGAGCGAGGCGCCCTCGCGCATGATCTTCAGTTCGGCCGGGTACTTGCGCCAGCGCATCTCCACGAGGAACTTCGACGCGCTGGCGAAGTCCGACAGCCCCGACAGCCGGGTGCGCAGCCCGCGAAACGCCGAGATGCGGTCGGCGGCCAGCCGGCCCCGGCGAAACCCGGCCCGGTGCAACCTGACGGCGAGCAGGTCGATCCATCGGTCGCGCGTGTACGTGCGATTGACGGCGCGCGGGTGCTCGACATAGATCGCGTAGTCCGTGACGTGCAACGTCCCGCGCTCGGCGGCCATGCGCAAGTGGTGGGTCGAGAGTTCGTTCATGATCAGAAACGGCTCGCCGATGGCCGGGACGACCACCGCGACCGGCCGTTCCCACGGCGCGACGTCGAGATGGAAGCCGGTGAGCATGTAGAAGTGGTCGGGATCTTGGACCAGCAGTGCGAAGCAGTCGTGCTCCTTCAGCCACTCGCGCACGCGGCGGTGGCGGTCGGCGAAGACGTCTCCCGGAACGAAGAGCATCGTCTACCCTCCTCGGTCGCTCTTGGGGCTGTCTTCTCGGTCGAGCACACCCGCCCCCTGCGTCGGATCACGCCGTCAACCGAGGGTCGAGCGTGTCCCGCAGCCAATCGCCCACGAGATTGACGCCGAGCGCCGTCACCACGAGCGCGGCGCCCGGGAACGTCGTCATCCACCACGCGTTGTAGATGTACGTGCGCCCCTCGTTCAGCATGTTGCCCCACGAGGCCATGGGCGGCTGCACGCCGAAGCCCAGGAAACTGATCGCCGCCTCGGCCACGATGAACTGCGCGACCTGCAGCGACGACAGGATGATCACCGGTGTCCACAGGTTCGGCAGCAGGTGGCGCAGGACGATGCGCGACTCGCGGGCGCCGAGCGCACGCGCGGCCTCGACGTATTCCTGTGTCTTGAGCGCCAGCACCTCGCCGCGCACGAGCCGCGCATAGACGACCCAGCCGGTGATGATCAGCGTCAGGATGATGTTCTGCAGCCCGATGCCCAGGATCGCGTTGACCACCAGCGCCAGCAGGATGAACGGGAACGAGAGCCAGACGTCGACGACGCGCATGAGCACGACATCCGCGGCGCCGCCGAGATAGCCGGCGAGGGTGCCCACGATGAGGCCGATCGCGCCGGAGACCCCGACCGTGACCACGCCGATGGCGAGCGACACGCGGGCCCCGTACAGAATGCGGGTGAACAGATCGCGGCCCAATTGATCGGTGCCCATCCAGTGATCGGCGGTGGGCGGCCGCAGTGAGCGCGCCAGGTCGGTGTCGGTGGGTCCGTAGGGCGAGAACACCGGTGCGAACGCCGCGACGATGGCGACGATCGCGACGAGGATCAACCCGAAGGCCCCGCTGCGGTTGAGCGGCAGCCGGCGTCGCGGTCTGGGAAGATCGGCCGGCACGGCGGGCGTCGTGGCGGTGGCGTCCACGCGGGTCATCGGTGGCGGCGGCCCGTCCCCGTCACTCGTACCTGATGCGCGGGTTCAGCCAGGCGTAGGTCAGGTCGGCGGCCAGGTTCAGACCGGAGTAGAGCACAGCCGTCAGGAACACCCCGACCAGCACCACCGGGAAGTCTCGGTTCAGCAACGCCTGGACCAGGAATCGCCCGACCCCCGGCCATGCGAAGATCGTCTCCGTGATGACCGCGCCGCCCAGCAGTTGTCCGAGTTGCAGGGCCAGCAGCGTGACGACCGGCAGGCTGGCGTTCTTCAATGCGTGCTTGTACAGCACCCGCGGCGGCGCCAGCCCCTTGGCCCGCGCGGTGCGGATATAGTCCTGGCCCAGGACGTCGAGCATCATGGACCGCGTCAAGCGCGCGAACCGCGCCGCGACGAACGCGGCCAGAGTGATCGACGGCATGATGTAGTGCAGCCAGGTGCCGCGGCCGCCGGTCGGCAGGATCTTCAGCCACACCGCAAAGACATAGATCAGCATCAGGCCTAGCCAGAAACCCGGCACGGCCTGGCCCAGCACGGTCGCGCCGATGCCCAGGTGGTCAAACCACGAGTTGCGCCGCGCGGCCGAGATGACCCCGACCGGAATCGCGATCGCGAGCGACAGCGCCATCGCGACACCCGACAGCCACAGCGTCGCGGGAAAGCGTGACAGCACCAGGTCGAGCGCGGGCTCGCCCTGGCGCAGCGAGTTGCCGAAGTTGCCTGCCAGGGCGCCCCGCATGAACCGCACGTACTGCACCACCCACGGGTCGTTGAAGCCGAGACGCTCCCGAAACTCCTCAATCTGCTTTGTGGTGGTGTCGGTCGGCAGGAACAGCTTGACCGGGTCGCCGGCCAGGAACTGCAGGCTGAATACGGCGGTGAGCGCCAGGAACACCACGAGCGCGGCCTGCAGGAGCCGGCGCGCCAGGAACTGCAGCATCAGTTCGCGTCCCGAGGCATCGAACCGCAGGCGCCCTGCCCGTGACAAGGAGCGGGCCCGTCGTGGAACCGGGCCCGCCGCGGCGTCACGCGGGTTGTGCGCCTACCGACGTGCCCATGAGGCATCATGCACGAAGATCTTCTCCGCCGCATGCGGCTTCCAATCGACCCGCTTGTTCACGCCGTACAGGTCGTGCTGCTGCCATAGGAAGATCCACGGCGCTTCAGTGTACAGCATCACCTGGATGCGGTACCATGCCGCGCGCCGCTTCGGCAGATCGACGATGGGGATGGCTTTGTTGATCTCCTGGACGAGCGCCGGCGTGCCGAAGCCGCTGTAGGTCCGCTCGGGCCGGAACAGCTCGGCGATGGTGCCCTGCGCCTCGAGGGCCGGTCCCCACCCAAGGTAGAACATCTCGCCGGTGCGACGGTTGATGATCTTGTCGAGGTGCGTGCCCCACTCATTGACCTGCACGCGCACTCGGATGCCGATGCGGCCAAGGTAGGCGGCGATCGCCTCCGCGGCCTCCTTGTCGAGCGGATAACGGCCGGACGGCGAGTCGAGCGTGAACTCCAATCTGGCCGGATCGTAGCCGGCTTCCTTGATCAACTGCACGGCCCGCTCGGGGTTGTACGGATACGGCTTGAGGTTCCGGTTGACGTCTTCGTTGATGGACGACAGCGCGCCCGGAATGCGGGTCGCGCGGCCCTTGAACAGATTCGTGATGATCTCGTCGACGTTGACCGCGTAGTTCATTGCCTGCCGCACGCGGCGGTCCTGGAGCGGTCCGGGTTTGAAGTTCACCAGGGCCACGTAATTGATGCGGGACGACGGCACGCTGCGGACCTCGGCGATGCCGCTGCGGTTCACCTGATCCACCGCGATCGGCGGCACGTCCTTCACGATGTCGGCTTCGCCGGCCAGCAGCGCGGCCAGCCGGGCGCTGAAGTCCGGGATGAAGCGGAATTCCAGGCGCCGGATCGCAGGAGGCTTGTTCCAGTAGTTGGCATTGGCCTCCAGCACCAGACGCTCGTCGCGATCCCACCGAACAAAGCGATAGGGCCCGGCACCGATGGGCCCTCGGTTCACGGCGTCGTTGCCGCCCTGGCGGTGCTGCGTCGGATTCATGATCGCAAAGTCCACCAGGTAGTAGCGGAGCACGGGCGCCGGCTCTTTCGTGCGGATCCGGACCGTCAGCGGATCGACGACGTCCACACGGTCGATGAAGGCGAAACGCGGCCGGTAGTGCGACTCGTTGCGCGGATCGAGGATCCAATCGAGCTGGTACTTGAGCGCCTCGGCGCCGAAGGGCTCGCCGTTGTGGAACCGGACGTTGGGCCTCAGCTTGATGACCCAGGTCAGTTCGTCGGGCGTCTGCGGCATCTCGGCGGCCAGCCCGGGCTTGATGCGCGGCGGGTCGCCGTCCCAGTAGTAGAGGCGATCGTAGATGTTGAGGATCTGCACGAGCGTCGTCCAATCGACGACGCGCATGGCGATCAGGCTTCGGGGTTCTGCGCCGAGGGCCACAACCAGCGGCCGGTCCTGCGCCGCCAGCGGCGCGGGGGTCGTGGCCGCGGACCCGAGCAGGAGTACGGACAGCAGGACGACTGCGAACACGCGCATTCCGATCCCCCCTTGCGTACGATCGACGTGCCCGTGTCTGAGCCGGCAGACAGGCTTATTCCGTTCCGCCGGGGCGAATCCTTCGAGCCTACATCCGCACGATTCCACGGGGATCGAGCACGTCGCGAACCCCGTCCCCGAGCAGGTTGAACCCCAGCACCAGCGACATGATCGCCAGGCCGGGGAACGTCGATACCCACCGAGGTGCACCAGTGCGAAGGTGACGACCGTGATGCCGAGGATGACCAGCGGCAAGGCCAGGAGCCGGCGGACGATGAACCGGATCAGCGACGTCGGCACGAGGGTTTGCCCCGGGCCGGGGATCGCGCCGGCCCGGGGCCACAGTCCACGTTCAGAGCGACTTCTGAACGGGGTAGAAGTACCAGTTGCTGGACGGGAACAACACCCAGCCCTTGACCCACTTGCGCTGGGCGTAGAGTAGCAAGGCGTTGTAGATCCAGCCCACCGGCGCGTCGTCGGCAATCATGCGCTGGAGGTCACGGATGATCTGCCGGCGTGCCGCCGGGTCGGTGGTCACCACCAGTTTGTCGATGAGCCGGTCCACCTCCGGGTTGGTGTAGTACGCGTAGTTGCCGCGCGCGCCGTGGTTCTTCGAGTGGTAGTTGCTCAACAAGAAGTCTTCGGTCACGGGCAGCGAGATCGCGTTGACCGTGAACATGGGCATCTTGCCGTCCTGGTAGTTGGTCACGAAGGTCGGCCAGGGGATTGAGCGGATCTCCAGGTCGATCCCGACCTTGCGGAGCTGCGCCTGGGCGGCGATCGCGGTCTGCTCCCGCTCGGCGTTGCCGGCATTGTAGTAGATTTCGGTCTTGAAGCCGTTGGCGTACCCGGCCTCGGCCAGCAGGCTCTTGGCCTTCGCGGGATCAACCTTATACGGCCAGCCCTGGTCGGTCCAGCCCTCCAGCGGTGTCGGAATGGGGCTCTTGGCAACGGTCGCGTAGCCGTACGCCGCCGCGCGATTGATCGCGTAGGGATCGAGCGCGTACATGACGGCCTGCCGGACCTTCTTGTTGTCGAACGGCTTCATCTTGTTGTTCATGTAAATCAGATGCATGCCGATCTGGTTCTCACGGTTGATGGTGATGTCCGGGTTCCCGATGAGCTGCATCGTCATGTCCGGCGGCAGGCGATAGACGATGTCCAGTTCGCCGCGCAGGAGGAGCAGCAACTGCGTGGACATGTCGCGGACGATCCGGAAGACGATCCGGCGGAGCTTCGGCGGTGCCTGCCAGTAGTCCGGATTCGCCACCAGCTCGAACGACTCGCCCGGTCGCCACACGCCCCACTTGAAGGGCCCGGTGCCGTCCACGTTGCGTGACATCCACTCGTTGTGCTTGCCTGGCTGGATGCCGCCGTTGGCTTCCACGGTCCTTGGATTGACGATGGCCGCCGTGTTGGTGGCCGCGAGCAGCGACAGGAAGAACGGGCAGGGTCGCGTGAGTCTCACACGGACCGTGTACCGGTCGACGGTCTGCGTGCTGGTCGTGTCAATGTACTGGCTGATGAGGCGAGACGGCCCCAGGGCGATCGTCAGCATGCGGTTGATCGAATAGCGCACCGCGTCGGCGGTCAGTTCGTCGCCCGAGTGGAACTTGACGCCACGGCGCAGCTTGAAGGTGTAGGTCCGGCCGTCCGGTGTCACCTCGACGGTTTCAGCCAGGTGAGGCTGCACGTCGATCGTCCCGACAATCTTGCCCTTCACCTCTTTGGTCTTGTAGCGGACGAGGGTCTCGTAGGTATTGTCGAGCATCCATATGGATCCGAAGTCGGTGATCGCGTGCGGGTCCAGGTTCACCGGCTCCCAGTACACGCCGTAGAACAGGATGTCCGGGTTGGGAATCCGGGGCTGAGCACCGGCCATCCCGGTGCCGACGGTGAGAGCGGCCGCGAGCAGCACCGCGGCCAGACGGGTGTGGATGCGTGGCATGGCTGCGCCTCCCTGAGCGTCTCCCCCCGTCGCTGTTGCTATTCCCGGAACGTCATCGGCGGTCCTCCGAGGAGACGCGTTTGCGGCGCAAGAAGTCCCTTCCATGGACCCATCCCGGCAGGAGGAGGACATTGCATGCGCCTGTACATCAGCCGCGAGGAGCACCTGCGGCGCCGTGCCGCCGCACTCGCCGAAGCGCACCGGCGCGACCGTGACGCGCTCGTGCTGTTCAGCCCGACCCAGATTTTCTACCTGACAGGCTTCGCGTTCATCGCCACCGAGCGCCCCATCGCGCTCATCGCCGGCGACCGCGAGACCGTGCTCTTCGTCCCCCGGCTCGAAGAGGAGCACGGGAGCATGCACGCCGCGGTCGACCGCGTGGTGTCGTATCCTGAATACCCGACCGACCGGCACCCGATGCGTCGGCTCGCCGAGTTGATCGCGTCCATGGAGCTTGCGAAGGCGCGCCTCGGTGTGGACAGCGACGGCTATCCGGGCGTGATGGGGTACCGTGGACCCCGGCTCAGCGAGGTGCTGCCCGACGCGTCGGTGCAGCCGATGCGCGAGATGATCGAGGACATGATCATGATCAAGTCAGCCGAGGAGATCGCGCTGATCCGCGAGAGCGCCCGCTGGGGCAACCTGGCCCATCGTCTGCTCCAGGACTACACGAAGCCAGGGCTGGTGGAGAGCGAGGTCTCGAACCGCGCGTCGCACGAGGCCACGATGACGATGGTGCGGACGTTGGGGCCGGCGTACCGGCCGCTCTCCTGGTTGTTCCCCGGTGCCCACGCCGGGTATCGAGGCCAGATCGGTAAGCACTCCGCCGTGCCGCACGCCATGACCACCAACGCACGGTTCGCGCCGGGCGACGTGCTGGTGACCGGCGCGTCGGCGTCGGTGGGCGGGTACATCAGCGAGCTGGAGCGGACGATGATCGTCGCGCCGGTGAGCAACGAGCAGCGTCGGTTCTTCTCGCTGATGGTCGGCGCGCAGGACACGGCGTTCGAGGCGATCAGGCCGGGCCGGCCGTGCTCGGACGTCGATCGGGCGGTGCGCGCGTTCTTCGAGAAGCACGACCTGATGCCGTACTGGCGCCATCACGTGGGACACGCCCTCGGCATCGGCATCCACGAGGCGCCTTTCTTCGACATCGGCGACCAGACCGAGATCAAGCCCGGCATGGTATTCAGCGTGGAGCCGGGCATCTACATCAACGACTTCGCGGGGTTCCGCCACTCGGATACGCTGGTCGTCACCGAGACCGGCTTCGAGATGCTCACCTATTACCCGAGAGACCTGGAGTCGCTCGTCATTTCCTGAGGCCGGCGCGTCGCGCGTACGCCTGGGCCTGATTCGGGGAGGTTGTCCATGCTCCGCATTGCCATCGGCAGCATCAGCCATGAGACCAACACCTTCTGCCCTCGACGACCCTGCAGATGTTCAAAGACGACGTGTGGTGCCGCGGCGACGAAGTGCTCGCGCGGTTTGGGGGCGTGTGCACGTATCTGGGCGGCATGATCGCGGAGGCCGCGCGTCTGGGCGTCACGGTCGTTCCCGTCTTCGCGGCCAGTACGGAACCGTGGGGCACGATCACGCGCGACGCTTACGACACGATGGTGGGCGAACTGCTCGACGGGCTGCGGCGGGCCATGCCGGTGGACGCCGTGTGCCTGGGGCTGCACGGCGCCGGTGTCGCCGAGGGAATCGACGACATCGAGACCGCGATCGTCGAGGCCGTTCGGGGCGTCGTGGGGCCGGCGATGCCGATCGCCGTCACACTCGATCTGCACGGCAACCTGACTCCGCGCCTGGCCGAGGTTGCGACCGGCCTGTTCTGCGTGCACGAGTACCCCCATACCGATTCGTACGACCGCGGGCAGGAGGCCGTGGCCTTTCTCGTCCGCGTGCTGAAGGGCGAGATCGAGCCGGTCGTCGTCGTCGAGACCCTGCCGCTGCTCGTCCCGCCGTCGCCGTCGGGCCTGGAGCCGGTCAAGTCGGTGAACGCGGTCTGCCATCAGTGGGAGCGCGAGTCCGGCATAATCGACTGCGCATTCGTGCACGGCTTCACGGCGACCGACATTCCGGATATGGGCGCGTCGGTCATCGCGGTGGCAGAGCGCGATCCGGCGCTGGCCCGCCGGGCGGCCCAGGCGGTCGCCCGCGAAGTCTGGGCGCGGCGCGCGGCGTTCCAGGTGGCCTACCCCCAGCCCGACGAGGCGGTCGCGCAGGCCCTGACGTTTGGCCGCCTCGGGGACGCCGGTGGTGATCAACGTAGAGCGTGCCAAACGCGCTGCCGCTCAGCCCGGCCGTCACCATGGCCCGCAGCAGGTGCGTGCCGTCGCCGGGCGTTCCGCCACCAGGGTTGTCGCTGGTCTCGATCCGGCGGTGGTCGAGCAGGCGCACCGTGCAGGCGTGGGCGCGACCATCACCGTGAGTCTTGGCGGCAAGCACGATCGTCTGCACGGCGACCCGTTGGACCTCGACGTCTACGTGAAGAGCCTGGCCGACGGCCGATTCAGGCTCTCCACCCCTATGGGCTTTGGCTACCCCATGGACCTGGGGAAGACCGCCCGGCTGGTGAGCGGCGGCCTGGACATCATCGTCGCCAGCAAGCGCACGCAGGTGCTCGACCAGGAACCCTTCTTGCTACACGGGATCGATGTCAGGCGCTGCCGTGTCGTCGGGCTGAAGTCGAGCGCGCACTTCCGGGCCGGTTACGCGGGGATTGCGAAGCACATTGTCACGACCGATCCACCCGGGATCTCGACGTCTACGCTGAGTCAGTTCCCCTACAGGCGGCTACGGCGGCCGGTCTACCCGCTGGATCCGGACACGACGTACGGGCCAGATTTCAGGCGGTGATGCTGCGAGGGGTCCCGCGACGGTCCAGCATCTCCAACCCGCACCGGAGGAGCGCGCGGCCGGCGCCCGTCAGCACGCGCTGACCGATCGATTTGCTATCGGCCGATGGTGACGTCCTTCTGGCGTGGATCGAGCGCGTCGCGCAGCCCGTCGCCCACCAGGTTGAACGCGAGCACCGTGAGGGAGATCATCACCCCGGGCGCGATCGCAATCTGCGGATAGATGAGGATGAACGCGCGGCCGTCGGCGAGCATGCCACCCCACGAGGCTGTGGGCGGCTGCGCGCCCAGCCCCAGGAACGAGAGCGCCGACTCGAGCAAAATGATGCCGCCGATACCCAGGCTGGCCAGCACGATGACCGGACCCAGCACGTTCGGCACGATGTGGCGGAAGATGATGCGGCCGCTGCTGGCGCCGGCGGCCTGCGCGGCCAGGACGAACTCGCGCTCGCGCAGACTCAGCACGTCCGCGCGCACCACCCGAGCGTACTGCGCCCAGGTGGTCAGGCCGATGATCACGACGACCGTGACCAGGCTGGGCCCCAGGACCGCGGCCAGCGTGATCAGCAGCACCAGCAGTGGGTAGGCCATGAGGGTGTCGACGATGCGGGAGAGTACGGTATCCACCCACCCGCCCAGATAGCCGGCGGCGGCGCCGACCGACACACCGACGACCACCGCGATGGACGTCGCGAGCAGGCCGACGACGAGCGCGACCCGCGCGCCCCAGATGGTGCGGCTGAGCATATCGCGGCCAATGTGATCGAAGCCCAGGGGGTGTGACCAGGACGGCGGCGCGCCCCGCATGCCCCGGAAGACCTCGGTATAGGAGTAGGGTGCGAACAGGTCGGGGACCACCGCCAGCACCACCAGCCCCAGCACGAAGGCGAGGCCGATCATGCCCGGCCGGTAGCGCCGGAATCGTTGCCAGCCGCGTGCCCACTCGGACCGGCGCACCGGGCGCGGGGCCACACGCACCTCCTCGAGGATTACGGCGCGGCTCACACTTTCACCGGATACGGATCCTGGGGTCGATAAACCCGTAGACCAGGTCGGTGGCGAGGTTGCCCATCACGACCAGGATGCTCAGCACCATGACGATGGCCTGGACCACCTGATAGTCGACGCGGTTCACGGACTCGACGAACAATTGGCCGAGCCCGGGCAGGGCGAAGACCGTCTCCACGACGATGGTGCCGCTGAGGATGAACGCGAGGCGGTAGCCGATGACGGTGACGATCGGCAGGAGCGCGTTTCGCACCACGTGCCGCAGCACCACGCCGGTCTCGCGCAGGCCTTTGGCCCGCGCGGTCCGCACGAAGTCCTCGCCGAAGTTGTCAATCGTGGAGCTGCGCATCAGCCGGGCGAGCAGCGCGAGCTGGCCGATCACGATGACCGCGACCGGCATCACGTAGCCGTGCCAGGAGCCAAGCCCGAAGGGCGGTAGCCAGCGCAGCACCAGCGAAAAGACCACGATCAGCATGAGACCGATCCAGAAGTTCGGCAACGCCAGCCCCACGGTCGTCGTCACCATGATCGCGTAGTCGAACGCCGAGTAGCGCCGCACCGCGGCGACGATGCCGGCGGGGATCGCGATGACGATGGAGACGAGGAACGCGATGACATTCAGCGTGATCGTCACCGAGGCGGCCTCGCCGATCATCGTCCGCACGGGCACGCCGCTGCGGACGACCGACTGGCCGAAGTCGCCCCGGAGCATGTTGGCTATCCAAGTCAGGTACTGCTCGTGCAGCGGACGGTCGAGGCCCCACTTGGCCCGGATCAAGTCAATCTGTTCCTGGCTGATGCGGGCCTCGCCGATGAGCAGTGAGACCGGATCGCCGGGGATCAGGTGCATCATCGCAAAGGTCCCGATGCTGACCAGGACGATGACCACCAGGCCCTGCGCCAGCCGGACCGCGATGTACCGCTGCATCGCAGACGGTCCGCGCTACGCACGGCGAAGGGGAGCAGCGGCGCTCCGCTGCCCCCCTCGCGCGTGCCGGGTGTGCAATCCTACTCGATCCACCACTTGTAGGCGTTGCGGTAGATCTCGAACGCGAGCTCGGGTTTCGTCGGCAGCCCCTTGATGCGGCGTGAGAAGACGTTGAACCAGTCCCAGTACATGTTGTAGATGATCGGGACGTCCTCGACGAAAATCTGTTGCACTTCGTTGTAGATGCGCTGCCGCTTGCGGATGTCGACTTCGCGCACGCCCTGAGTCAACAGCTCGTCCATGCGGGGGTTGCTGTAGCTGGCAAAATTGCGCACGCCGCCGGTGCGCAGCGTCGTCTGAGGGTCTGGCTCGGCCGGGCCGCTGTTGTACGTCCAGTTGAACAGCGAGGCATCGAGCTGTCCCTTGGGGAGCTGCTCCAGAATGGTCGCCACCGGCCGCTCGACGATGCGCATCTCGATCCCGACCGCGGCCAGGTCTTGCTGCGCGATCTCGGCGAGGGGCCGACGGGCCCGGTCGCCGGTGATGACGGCGCAGGTAAACGAGAGACGCTGGCCGTCCTTCACCCGCACGTTGCCCGGTCCCATGCGCCACCCGGCCTCCTCCAGCAGCGTACGCGCGCGCGCCGGATCGTACGCGTAGGTCTTCAGGTTACGGTTGTACCACAGGCGCATCGAGGGCGGATAGATGGAGTGGGCCAGGATGGCCGTGCCGCGCCAGACGTCGTCGATGAGGCGCTGGCGGTCGATGGCGTGCATCATCGCCTGACGCACGCGCTTGTCCGAGAGCTGGGGGAGCTTGTTGTTGATCGGGAAGTGGTTCACGCCGGTACTCGATGTGCGGAACACCGTGTAGTTCGGGTTCTGCTCGAATGCCAGGTTGTCCTCGACCAGCAGCGGCCAGGTCGCCGAATCGGCCGTGCCCGTGCGCAGCGCGATCGCCCGGACCGACGGCTCGGGCACGACGTCCTGCCGGAAGAGGTCAATGTTGGGCCGTCCCCGGAAGTGCTGGTCGAACGCCTCGACGATGGTGTACTCGGCCGGACGCCATTCACGCAGCTTGAAGGGGCCGGTGCCCATCGGCTGGCTCTTGTAGGCCCGTTCGCCGATCCGCCCGTGATACCGGGCGGAGTAGATATAGGTGCTGGCGGTCTGGATCAGGAATGGCGCGAAAGGCTCCTTCATCCTGACGACGACCGTGTACTTGTCCGGCGTCTCGACCCTGGCCACCGCCGCGAAGCGCGTGGCGAAATTGGCGGCGTTCGCCGGGTTCATGTACCACTCGTAGGTGTACTTTACATCGTCGGCGGTCAACTCCGATCCATCGTGGAACTTCACGCCCCGGCGCAGCTTGAATGTGTACTGGAGTCCGTCCTTGGTGACCGAATAGCTCTCCGCCAGCACCCGCTCGAGCACGTTGTACTCGTTCAGCTCCACCAAGGCATTGTGCATCTGCGCCACCATCACCCAGTGGACCGATGGCGAGGAGTCGTCCGGGCTGAGGCTGGCGACCTCCTGGTGGCCCATGACGCGGACGGTCCCGCCCCGCTTCGGGCTGGGCCCGGCCGTCACGACCAGCGGCTCCCTGAGAATGATGGTCTGCGCCGCGGCGGCGCCCAGGCCGAGCGCGGCGGCCTGCTTCAGGAACTCCCGTCGGGTCTTCGGGCTGAGTGTCGTCAGGATGCGTTCGAGGCGTTCCTCATGGTCCATAACGTCCCCCCTGGCCTGGGTTTAGGGCAAGGCCATTCGGCGACCGTGGTGGGGCTTCCTGCGGGCGCTCCGGAGCGGAGGATTCAGACGTCCCTCACTCCACCGGACCGATCCCTCGCCGCCGGAAGATGTCGCGCAGGGCGGCCACGTGCCGCCCGGCGAACAGGTTGCGGTCCGCGTCGATGATCGCGCGGGCTCCTCGGGCGAACCGCGTGAAACCGTCGAGCTGGAAGTGGCTCTCGACGACGATGCGGTCGGCGACCGCGCGGCCGAGCGCCAGCCAGATCTCCCAGAGCGTCGCCGACCAGATCTTGCCGTTCTCGTGCTCGTCGGCCTCGGGCGAGTGGTCGAAGCCCTCGAACGTCAAGGCCTCGTCCGTGCGCCGCAGGCAGGGAGGGTCGCCGTCGCCACCGGCGATCGCGTCCCAGGTGCCGACCGTGGGCCGGTAGCGCGCCGGTTTCTTCCCGGCGAAGAAACTCGCTGCAAAGTAGTCGCCAAACCCTTCGCCCATGGCCGCGGCCTCATCGGACTGGCCGAAGTCCGGGCAGATGGCATCCTGCAGCGCGTGGCCGAACTCGTGCAGGATGATCTCGGCGTCCTCGGCGTCGTCCACGCCGCCCGTGCCGAAGGTCAGGCGCCGCAGGCCGGGACTGTACCAGGAGTTGTCGTCGGGTGTGCCGTGCGCGTCGATCGGGACGGGCGCCGTGAAGATGGCGCGTCGGCCGCGATAGCCCAGGGTCTCGAGATAGCGGATCGCGCGATCCACGTGATAGTAGACCATCACCTCGTCGAATCCGGGCTGGATGCTCGTGAAGAGGAAGCGGTGATCGGTGCGGCGCACACGCCGCTTCGTCGGCCGCGTGGTGACACGGCGGCCGTCGAGGTACCCAGTGCCCTCGAGGCCCCCGAGCCGGACCCGCGCGTACGCCGCCGGCGGAGGCCGCCTCTGCCGGCCGTTCTTGACGAGAGGTTTCCAGTCGCCCAGCGCGATCACCGGGTTGGGGTCAAAGACGCGCGCGCGGCCCGTGGCCAGGGCCAGGTTGTCGTACTTGCTCAGGATCTTCCCGTTGAGACCGTCGACATAGATGAGCCACTCCTCGCGCGGCTCGAGGCGCTGGACGCGCACCCGGACGGCCGGCCGCAGCGTGTCCTCGACGGGAAGCCACATGCGCTCGGTCCCCAGCACCTTCGTATCGGTGGTCCTGGCAGAGAGGCTGCGGATCGCCCGGCGGATCGCGCGGCGTGTCGTGACCTTGTACCGGGTCTTCTCGGGCAACAAGTGCGACGGCACCGCCCGGTTCTTGGCCATGTAGACGCGATTGCGGCGGTCCATGTGGACGGTCACATAGGCCCGATGCACGCGCAGGCCGTCGTGGCGCTGCTGGAAGATCACGTGCCGGGCGCCGGCACTCTGGATGATCCGTGACAGCCGCAGGCGGCGGCGGATGCCGTCAAGGCCAAGGGTCGACGCGTTGGCGGCAATGAACGCGCGGGCGATCGCTGCGGGGCGGCCGCGGCCTGGCTTGAGGCGGAACCCCCAGACTTCCTTGGGCGTGCCGTAGTACTGCCCGGGCACGGCCTTGTACGCGCGTAGCCTCAACAGCGCCATCTGGATTCACTCCCCCTGCGCCCGACTCGGGCCGACTCAGCTCGACTGGTTGTCCAGCCGGCGAGAGGACTCCTGGCGGGATGCGTGGAACGGGGTGCCGCAACGCCACGTGCGCACATCGTCACGGACACGGAGAGACCGCGGTGCCAGTAGAGAAGCTTACCCGGCGCCAGGCGCTCAAGATGGCGGGGGCCCTCGTCGGCGCGGGGATCGCCAGCCAGTTCGTCGGCCAAGCACCAGCCGCGTCATCGCCGCCCGTCGCGGCGGCCGCCGCGACGTCTGGGAAGCCCATCAAGATCGGGTTCGAGGTGCACCGGACCGGCATCGGAGCCGCCTACGGGAAGTGGTATGAGCGCACGACCGCCGCCGCGGTCAGGCTCATCAACGAGACAGGCGGTATCGCGGGCCGGCCGGTGGAGATCATCGCCGAGGATGACGGGACCGACCCCAAGCGAGGCGTGGAGGTTATCGAGAAGCTGGCGCAGCATCACAAGGTGGACTTCATCTTCGGCACCCTGTTCTCCAACGTCATCGTCGCGAATGCCCCGCGAGCCGGGGAACTGAAGATCCCCTATTTCGTCGTGAGCGAGGGCTATCACGTCCCCTCGGGCAGGCTGAACCGGTACGTGTTCCAGCCGGGGATCACCGACGTGCGCGCGCAGGTGACAGCGGTGGCGCCCTGGGTCGTCAAGAACCTCGGGAAGAAGATCACGATGATCTTTCCGGACTACGCGTTCGGCTACGATCACCGGGACTTCTTCGGCACCGCGGCCAAGAGACTCGGCGCGGCCGTGCGGGCGATGATCCCGATTCCGCCGACCGAGACGTCGTTCACCAAGTACTTTTCCAACATCCCCCGCGACACCGACGTCATCTACCATGTGATGGTGGGTCCGGGCGTGCTGACGTTCGTGAAGGAGATGGGCGAGTACTTCGGGACCAGGAAGCCGAAGCTCTTCGGCTTCATCGACTCGCTCGAGGCGGTAGACATCGCGTCGCCAGGCCTGGAGTTCCTTGAGGGCACGTACTTGTGGGAGGCGTTCCCGCGCTATGCCGGCAGCACCCTCACCGCCGCTGAGCGAGAGTACCGCCGGCGGGTCGGAGTGGACGCCAACGGCGCCAGCACCTCCGATCCGAAGGACGTCTCAGCGTACTCGCACATGTTCGGGTGCTGGGAAACGCTGTTCGTCATCAAGGCCGCCGTAGAGCAGAGCGGCTACGCCTCGCCGAAGGACTATCGGGCGTTGATCGAGACGCTGGAGCGCATGACGGTGTTTCCTGAAGGACTGCAGCACCCCCAGGGACCGAAGCGTTTTGTGGGGCGGTTGCACCAGGTCTTCGGCCGGCAGTTCATCTCGCAAGTCCAGGCGCGGAAGCTGAAGGTCGTTTACACGGCGAAGATCGAAGACAGTTTGTACCCGCCTGAAGCGGACTACACAAAGCACCCGCTGTAGGCCAGTGAGCCTCGGCGTCAGGCTCTTCCTCGCGCTGCTCGAAGGCACCGTGACAGGCCTGGTCTTGGGCCTTGCGGCACTGGGGCTGTCACTCGTCTTTGGCGTGATGCGCATTGTCAACATCGCCCACGGCGCGTTCTTCATGCTGGGTGCCGTCATCGCCTGGTATGTGACGTCCACGACCCACAGCTTCGTGCTCGCCCTCGTCGGTGCGCCGGTCGCCGTCGCCGGCGTGGCGCTCGCAGTGGACCGGTTTGTCCTCCGCCCGGTGCGGTACGCGACCGAAGCGACGATCGTCGCGACGATCGGGGTGCTCTACATCCTGGAGCAGCTCGTCCTCAGCGTGTACGGACCATACGCGCGCGCGGTGCCCGCGCCGATCTACTTCCGAATTGACTTCCCCTGGTTCGGATACTCCGGATACAAGATCGTGGTCGCCGCAGCGGCCATGCTGCTGCTGGCGGCCACCTGGTGGCTCGTGGCGCGAACCACGCTGGGCCTCTACATGCGCGCCACCCAGCAGAATCGCGAAATGGCCGAGGCCTTTGGTGTGCCGGTCGACCGTCTCTATGCGTGTGTGTTCGCCCTGGGTGGCCTGCTGACCGCGATCGCTGGCGCGCTCGTCGTGCCGATTCAGCAGGCGCACTACCTCATGGGCCTGGACATGCTCCTGCTTTCGTTCATGGTCGTGATCATCGGTGGACTGGGCAGCTTGGGGGGCACGCTGGTCGGCGCGCTCCTGGTCGGGCTCGTCGATGGCGTGGTCTCGGTCTTCTTCACGCCCACGCTCGCCCGCATCGTGGCCTCGGTGGTCGTCGCGCTCGTGCTGGTGGTGCGGTCGCAGGGCCTGTTCGGCGGCGAGGCGTCGTGACCGGCCGAGGGATGCTGATCGTGCACGTGGCGCTCCTCGCACTGCTGTGGGTCTTGCAGTTCGTCCTACCGCCATTCCATCACGGGATGGTCGCGCGCATCCTGGTGCTGGCCGCCTATGCGATCGGATACAACGTGCTGCTCGGCTACACCGGTCTCATGAGTCTGGGCCACGCCATGTTCTTCGCGGCCGGCGTGTACGGCGCCGGGCTGCTCGTCTACTACTCGGCGGCCGGCGCGGTCTCTGGTCTGCTGGCGGGCGTGCTTGCGGGTCTCGGCCTGGCCGTGATCCTCGGCCTGCTGTCGTTGCGCACCACCGGGGCGACGTTCCTGCTCGTGACGATGATGTTCGGGCAAGTGGGCTATTTGTTGACACTCTACTTCAACAGGATCACGCTGGGCGATCAGGGGCTGATCCTGAGCGGCCGGCTCGAGCCGCTGCGGGTGGGCGCGATCGACGTCACGCTTTCGAACCCGGCGGTGCGATTCAACGCGGCCCTGCTGATCTTCGGCCTCTGCCTGCTCCTTAGCCTGTGGCTCGCCCGGTCGCCGGTCGGCCGCGTGCTCGTGGCCATCCGGGAAAACGAGGAGCGCACACGCATGCTCGGGTACGACACGTTCCGCTACAAGCTCTTCGCCCTCGTGCTCTCCGGCGGCATCTGCAGCCTGTCGGGCGCGGCCTACGCGCTGCTCTTCGCCTACGTCGGGAACACCTTTGCCTCGATTCTCTACTCGATCTACCCGCTGTTGTGGACGTTGCTCGGCGGCGCCGGGACGACGTTCGGACCCCTCGCCGGCACCGCGCTCATGAGCTATGCGATCGATGTGGCCAGCGGGCTCACCAGTGCGTACCTCATGGTGGTGGGCCTCGTGCTGGTGGTCACGATCCTCTGGTTCCCCTCCGGCATCGTGGGGAGTCTGCGCGCGCGCCGGTGGCGGTGGCTGCCCTGACCGCGCGGGGTTCGTTGCTTCAGACCCTCGGGTTGACCCGGACCTTCGGGGGCCTGCAGGCCGTCCGGTCGGTGGACTTTCGGCTGCTGCCCGGGGAGATTCACGCCATCATCGGGCCAAACGGCGCGGGCAAGACCACGCTCGTCAACCTCATCAGCGGGCGTCTCGCGCCGGATGCCGGCCGCGTGTTCTTCAACGGCCGCGACATCACGCATCTGCGTGCCCCCGACCGGGTCGGGCTGGGCATCGTCTCGACCTCCCAGTCGATCAGCATCTACCGGCGTCTCACGGTCTTTGAGAACGTGGCGCTTGCGGCGCAGCGGCGCCTGATGCAGCGCCTCGCCGAGCGTGTCGCGCTGAACCGGCGCGCCCTTGCCGAAGAGGTCGCGGCGTCGCTCGACCGGGTCGGCCTCGGAGGTGCCGCCGATGCGACCGCCGGCGCGCTGCCCTACGGACACCAGCGGCTGCTCGAGATCGCGATGACGCTGGCCCTCCGACCCCGGCTGCTGATTCTCGACGAGCCCACGCAGGGGCTGGCGCCCGACGAGATCGGCGCGTTGGTGGCGTTGATTCGACGCGTCGCGCGCGACGTCACCGTCCTTTTGATCGAACACAACGTGACGGTCGTCCTGGAGCTCTCACACCGGATCACGGTGATGGACAAGGGCCGCATCCTCGCCGAGGGCGCGCCCGACGAGATCGAAGCCCATGCAGAGGTCCAACGAGTGTACCTTGGCGCCTGAGACGCGGAGCGCCCGACCGAGGCGGCCGCGGCTGCCGCGACGACCATGCTGAGTCTCGACCGCGTCGTCTGCGCGTACGGAGACGCCCATGTGCTCCACGGCGTCTCCCTCCGGGTGGCCCCGGGCCAGGTGCTGTGCCTGCTGGGTCGCAACGGCGCGGGTAAGACGACGACGCTCCGCGCCATCATGGGGTTGCTGCGGCCTCGCAGCGGCCGCATCATGATTGACGACGAGGATTTGACCCGGCTCCCGGCCCACCGAATCCCGCGCCAGGGCGTCGCGTATGTCCCGCAAGGCCGCGGGTTGTTTCCATTTCTGAGCGTCGAGGAGAATCTCCGCATGGGGCTCCTGGTGCGCGGTGGGGGCGCCGCGGTGCTTGACTCGGTGTTCGAGTTGTTCCCCGTGCTTAAGGAGCGCCTGACCCAACGGGCGGGCACGCTGTCGGGCGGCGAGCAGCAGATGGTGGCGACAGCCCGCGCGCTGTGCGCCAGCCCGAGGTACCTCTTGATGGATGAGCCGACCGAGGGGCTTGCTCCGGAACTCATACACAGAATGCTGGACACCGTTCTTGGCCTCAAGGCGCGAGGCGTGGGGGTCCTGCTGGTCGAACAGCGGCTCGACGCGGCGCTGAAGGTCGCCGACACGGTAGCCCTGCTGGAGACCGGACACATCCGCTACCACGGCACCGCGGCCGCTGTCGCCGGTCAGGAGGCGATCGTGCTGCGTTATCTTGGCATCCGGCGATAGCGTGGCGCGCTCACCCAGCGTGCCCGGCGCCCGCGAGCTTCGCCGCGGCCAGTCGCACAGCCTTGATGATGTTCACGTACCCCGTGCACCGGCAGAGATTGCCGGCGATGGCCTCGCGGATCTCGTCCTCGGTGGGATGCGGATGTTCTTCCAGGAACGGCACGAGCGTCATCAGGAATCCCGGCGTGCAGAACCCGCATTGGAGACCGTGCGCCTCCCAGAACGCCTCTTGCAGTGGGTGCAGGCGATCACCGTCGCTCAGGCCCTCGACGGTGCGCACCGCGCGGCCGTCGGCCTGCACGGCCAGCAAGAGGCACGAGCGCACGGCTTGCCCGTCCAGCAGGATCGTGCAGGCGCCACACACGCCGTGCTCGCACCCAAGGTGTGTGCCGGTGAGGCCGAGATCATCGCGCAGCGCGTCCGCCAGGGTCCGGCGCACCGGGACGGTGAGTTCGACCTGGCGACCATTGACGGTGAACTGCACGGTGCGTTCGGCAATGGGGATCGGTCGCGTGCTCATGACGGCGAGTCCTCTCCACCGCCCACGGCCTGGGCGCGCGCGGCCGCAGCGGCGAGCGCGCGACGCGCGAGGACGCCCGCGACGTGCCTGCGGTACTCCGCAGAGGCGTGAATGTCCGAGACGGGGTCCAGGCGCGGGCCGATTCCGCGAGACAGGTCGGCGAGACGCGCCTCCGTGGGCGGCTGGTCCAGCAGCGCCTCCTCGACCTCGCGTACCCGTACCGGCGTCGGTCCCACGCCGGTCAACGCAAGCCGGACGTCGCGGCAGCGGCCGGAGTCGAGGCGGACGACCGCGGCTGCGCCGACAAGCGCGAAGTCGCCGTGCCGGCGGCTGAGTTCGAGGAACGCGCAACCTGCCGGAGCAGACGGGACGGCGAATCGCACCTCGACCAGCATCTCGGCGGGCTCCAGTGCCGTCGTGAGGAAGCTAACGAAGAACTCACCGGGCGCCAGCAGCCGTACGCCGTCCGGTCCGCGTGCCACGAACACGGCATCGAGCGCCGCGGCGACCGCGGGGAGTTCGGCCGACGGATCGGCGTGCGCCAAGCTGCCGCCGATGGTCCCCCGGTTGCGAATCTGCGGGTGGCCCACCCAGCGGAGGGCTTCGGACAGCAGCGGCACGTGCGTTGCGACGAACGGTGAGCGCTCGACCGCACGCTGGCGGGTCATCGCGCCAATGCGGACCTCACCGTCGACTTCAGTGATGTAGTCGAGCGTGCGCACCTCGTTGAGATCAACCAGCACCTCGGGTCGGGCCAGCCGCATATTGATCAGCGGCATCAGACTCTGCCCTCCCGCCAGCAGTTTGGCGTCGGTGCCGTGTTCTTGCAGCAAAGCCACGGCCTCCTCGACGGTACGGGGCGCGACGTAGAGGAACGGAGCCGGTTTCATACACCGGCCTCCCGGAACGCGCGCTGCCGGCTCCACGCGAGGATTCGCTGCGGGGTGACCGGCAGGGTATCCGCGTCCTGCCCCAATGCGTCGCTGACGGCGTTCGCCAGACACGCCGGCGCACCGATGGTGGCCGACTCACCGACGCCCTTGACCCCGTGCACCGTGGTCGGGGACGGGGTCTCCAGATGCGCCAGCGTGACCGGCGGCATGTCCACGGCCGTCGGGATGAGGTAGTCCATGAGCGTCTGTGTGAGCACCTGCCCCGACTCGTCGTAGCAGACCTCCTCCAGGAACGCCTCGCCCAGCCCCTGGGCCAGGCCGCCGTGGGTTTGACCTTCGACGAGGAGCGGGTTGATCATCGGGCCGCAGTCCTCGGCGATCGCGTAGCGGAGCACCTTGATCAGTCCGGTCTCGCGGTCGACCTCGACCAGCGACACGTGCACGCCGCTGCCGAACGCGGCCGGTGGGGGGTTGTACGTAAAGGCCGCCTGCAGCCCGGGCTCCATGTCGTGGGGAAGCAGGCCGGGCGTGTGGGCAGCTCTGGCGACCTCCGGCCATGAGAGCCCGCGTCCGAGCGATCCCCTGACGTGGAACCAGCCGTCGGCGATGACCACGTCGTCACGCGGCGCCTCGAGCAGATGCGCCGCAACGTCGATCGCCTTCGCGCGCACCGCGCGGGCCGCCCGCACCACCGCACCCCCGCCTGAGACCACCGCCCGGCTCCCGAACGTTCCACTGCCGGCCCCGACCGTGTCTGTGTCCACCGCCGATACCGTCACGGCCTCGAATTCCAGACCCAACTCGCCGGCTGCAAGCTGCGCGAACACTGTCTCGTGGCCCTGGCCTTGTGACGGGCAGGACAGCAGGACACGTGCGCGACCGGCCTCGTCTACGGTGATGTACGCGCTGTCGGAGCCGGGGACATCGCGCATGCCCCTCCGCGCAAACGTTGCCGGGCCCATGCCAGTGTATTCGACGAACGCGGCAACGCCGACGCCGACGAGCCGACCCTGCTCCCGCGCCCGGGCCTGCTCACGACGGGCCTCGGCATAGCCGAACGCGGCCAGCGCGGCCTCCAATGTGTCGCCGTACCGCCCGCTGTCATATACGAGCCCTGTTGGCGCGGTGTAGGGAAACGCGTCGTCAGGGATGAGGTTCCGGCGCCGGATCTCTGCCGGGTCGCTCCCCACGGCTGCGGCGAGGCGATCCATGAGCCGTTCCATGACGAACACGCCCACAGTCATGCCCACCCCGCGATAGGCGCCGACCGGGCACTTGTTCGTGGCGATCGCCTGTGTGGTGTAAGCATACGCGGGTACCCGATAGGGCCCTGGCAGAATCTGCGCACTGCCCATGGGCTCCAGCGCGGCGGTGATCGGATACACAGAGTAGGCACCGCTGTCGCAGGTCACGTCGGCCTGAAGAGCAAGAATGCGTCCGTCTCGGTCTGCGGCGAGCGCGGCGTTGACCACCTGCTCGCGCGCCTGCGTCATCGCCAGCAGGTTCTCGCGGCGGTCCTCGATCCACCGGACCGGACGCCCGATGGTTCGCGCCAGAGCGCACGCCACGAGGTCCTCGGGGTAGAGATGCATCTTCGGGCCGAACCCACCACCAACATCAGGAACGACGACGCGGATCGCGTCTTCCGGGATGCCAAGACTGCGCGCCAAGCCGGTTCGCAGCATGTGCGGCGTCTGGGTTGATGCCCAGACGGTGAGCCGGTCATGATCCCAGGCGGCCACGATTCCGCGTCCTTCCATGGGGGCGCCCGCGAGCCGTTGGTGCCGGAAGGTGCCGCGGACGACCACCGGCGCAGCGGCAAAGGCCGAGGCGACATCGCCGTACGCGTGATCGTACCGGAAGAAGCAGTTGCTTGGCACGCTGTCGTGAATGAGCGGCGCGTCGGGCTTCCGGGCAGCCTCGGCGGAGATCACCGCGGGCAGTGGTTCGTAGGCGACCTCGACAAGATCTGCGGCATCTTCCGCAAGGTACCGGTTGCCGGCCGCGACGACCGCGACGGGCTCGCCGACGAATCGCACGCGGTCCCGCGCCAGCGGTGGCTGCGCGGCACCATGGTACCCGTCGCCGGAGAACACCGGTTCGATCGAGCCGACCGCCAGATCCATCCCCGAGACCACGGTCGCCACCCCCGGCGCCGCTCGAGCCGCAGCCGTCTCCACCCGGATCAGCCGCGCGTGCGCATGGGGCGACCGGATAATGGCCAGGTCGAGCATGTCCGGCAGCGCAATGTCGGACAGATAGCGGCCCTCGCCTCGCAGCAAACGGGGGTCTTCCCGGCGCCGTAGCGGCCGGCCCATGAACGGATTGGTGCCGGCGAGACCCGTCACCGTGCCCTCCTGATCAACATCACCAGACGATCCGGCGACAGCGGCAGCCGAGTGATCTGCACACCCAACGGCCGCAGCGCGTCCGCCACCGCGTTGGCGATGGCGGCACCCGCGGCCGCTGTGCCTCCTTCTCCGGCGCCCTTGACACCCAGTGGGTTCAGGGGTGTCGGGGCCTCCTCGAGGATGCGGACCGAGAGGCGGCGGGGCATCTCCACGGAGGTCGGGAGCAAGTAGTCCATGAAGGTCACGGCGAGCGGCTGGGCCGATTCATCGTAGACCAAGTCCTCCAGCAGGGCGCCGCCGATTCCCTGGGCGAGCCCGCCGACGAGCTGGCCCTCCACCAGTTTGGGATTCACCGCCCGACCGACGTCATAGGCGATGGCGTAGTCGATGATCTCGACGCCGCCGGTTTCTCGATCGACCTCGACGATCGCGACATGCGCGCCATATGGATACGTCATGTGCGCAGCTGTGTAGACCTGTGTCGCGACCACTGCCGGGGACGCGAGCTCACCCACCGGGATGCCGCGATCGGGAGCGCCTCGGACGTAAACCCGTCCGTCGTCCAGGGTAAGGTCGCCCACGGCTGCCTCCAGCCGCGCGGCCGCCCGCTGCAACAGCGTCGCGCGCACCTCGCGCGCGGCAAGCAGTGTGGCAGTTCCGCCGACGACGGTGGCCCGGCTTCCCCAGGCCCCGACGCCGTCCGGCACCACCGCGGTGTCGCCATGCACGACCGTCACGGCGTCCAGCGGCAGCCGGAGCTCCTCGGCACAGATCTGCGCCAGGACAGTTTCGATCCCCTGACCGACCGAGGCGGCGCCCGAATAGACCACGGCCCGGCCCTCTGGGGTGCACTCGACGCGCGCCATCTCCCACGGCCCGGGCCCGGACTTCTCGACGAAGCAACCGACCCCGATTCCGAGGTAGCGGCCGGCGGCTCTGGCATCCGCCTGCTTCTGCCGCGCGCGCTCGTAGCCGACGTCGCGTACGGCCGCGGCCAGCGTGGCGGCGTAGTCTCCCGTATCGTAGACCGTCTCGTGGCCGAGCGCCGTGGTGCCGACGGTGTAGGGCATCGACGCCTGCGGGATGAAGTTGCGCTCTCGAATCACCACGGGGTCGAGCTCGAGAGTCTCCGCGAGGAGATCCATCATGCGCTCCCGCACGAAGTTGCCTTCGTAGCGGCCGGGCGACCGATAGGTGCCAGTGGGGGTCTTGTTTGTGAGCGCACAGGCGATCCGGCAGCGGTAGTGGGGAATGCCGTACGGGCCGGGCAGCATCGCCGCAGTGAGCTCGGGCACGGTCACGCCGTGCGTGCGCAGGTAGGCGCCCATGTCCACCGTGATGTCATCAATGAGCGCGATGAGGCGGCCGTCGCGCGTGGCCCCGATCTCGACGTCATGAATCTGCTCGCGCGAGTGGTTGGTCGCGACGAGATGTTCCCGGCGATCCTCGACCCACATGACCGGTCGTCCCAGGCGCGCCGCGGCCCACGGGATCAGGAAGTCCTCGGGGTAGAACTCACCCCGCACGCCGAACCCGCCGCCCACGTCGGGTTCGAGGAAGTGGAGGCGGTCGACGGACCACCCCAGCAGGTTAGCCAGCACACGGCGGTTGAAGTGCGGCACTTTGGTCGGGCCCCACACCGTCAGGATCCCCGACGCCGCGTCGTACGCCGCCATCAGTCCTCGGGTCTCCAGCGGCACAGCCGTGTGGCGCTGCACGACCAGACGCTGCCGCACGCGGATCTCTGCGGCCGCCATCGCGCGGTCAGCATCACCCACACTGACGTCGAGCCGGGCCGCCAGATTGCCGGGGCCATGCAGGGCTGGCGCCCCGGCGGCGAGCGCCTGCTCGGCCGTGGCCACCGCGGGGAGGGGCTCGTAGGCGACATCGACCAGGTCAGCGGCGTCTTCGGCCGCGTAGCGGTCTGTGGCGACGATCATGGCCACGGGCTCACCCACGTAGCGGACCCTGTCGTGGGCCATGGGGCGTTGCAGGAACGGGAGAAACGACGCGTCGGGTCCCAGCCGGACCGGAATCGCCGGCACCGCGCCAAGGTCGGCGGCCGTGGCGACCATTGCCACACCGGGTGCGCGCCTGGCCGCGGAGGTGTCGATCGCCCGGATCACCGCATGCGCGTGCGGACTGCGCGTGATCGCGGCGTGCAGCATCCCCGGCAGCCGGGCGTCGCCCACGAACCGGCCGCGGCCCTGCAGAAGGCGAGGGTCCTCTTTGCGCTTGACCGAGGCCCCGATGATCACGGGTGGCTCCTCACCCCAACCCCGCGCGTTCGCATACAAGAAGGATTTTCAATGTTGTTGAAAAACCCTTCTCGGCAGACCGCCGAGGGGTCCGCATGGCTGCGCTCACCAGGTCCGTCAGCGGCACACTACGCGGGGTCGGCGCCCGCATTCGGCTCGCGCGCCAGCGCAGCGGTATGACGCTCGCGGCCGTGGGCCGCGCCACGGGGCTCACGCCGTCGATGCTCAGCATGGTCGAGCGCGGGGTCGCCGCGCCGTCGATCGGCGCGCTGGTGGCAATCAGCGATGTGCTGCGGATCTCGATGGCCAGTCTCTTCGGGTCGACGCCGGCCTCGCGCGCCCGCGCACGGCCTGTCGTCCGCGGCCGCGAACAGCCGGTGCTGAGCACCGGGCGAGGCGTCCAGCGCCGCCTGATCCTGCGGGACACCGTGGAGCGCCTCGAGCTCGCCGAGAACACGTATCACCCCGGCGCGGCCAGCGCCGACGTGCCGATTCACCATCGGGGCCGCGAGTGCGGGGTGGTTCTGACGGGCTGGCTTCGGGTGGAGGTCGGCGGACGGGTGTACACTCTGCGGAAGGGCGACGCCATCGCGTTCAACTCGTCGCTCCCCCATCGCTTTACCAACACCGGGAAGGAGGTGGCGCGCACGCTCTGGGTCAACGTGCACGGCAACCGCTGGTCAGTGTGACGAGGAGGGAGGATCATGACGCAGGGGACTCGCACGCTCGGCATCCTGCTGGTGTTCACGCTGCTGGCCGGTCTCGCTGGCGCCGCGGCCGCGCAGACCAAGCCAAAGGTCGCGTTCATTTACGTCGGTCCGGTGGGAGACGCGGGCTGGACGTTTCAGCACGACAACGCGCGGAAGCACCTTGAGCGGACGATGAACGCGGAGACGAAGTTCGTCGAGAATGTGCCGCAGACCGCCGAGGTGGCGCGTGTGCTCGAGCAGTTCTACCAGCAGGGCTTCAAGATCGTGTTCGCCACGGCGTTTGGCTACCAGAACTTCGCCGTGGATGTCGCCAAGAAGCACCCAGATATGCACATCATCGGGATCGGCCCGGCCGTCGTCACGCTTCCGCCCAACATGAAGCTCATCTACGGTCGCATCTGGGACGGCCGCTATCTCACGGGCATTGTGGCCGGCAAGATGACCAAGAGCAACACCATCGGCTTCGTGGCCGCGCACCCGATCACGACCGTCGTCGCGGGCGTCAACGCCTTTGCGCTTGGCGTCTGGTCGGTAAACCCGAACGCGAAGATCAAGGTTGTCTGGACCAACACCTGGTACGATCCTCCCAAGGAAAAGGCGGCGGCCAAGGCACTGCTGGACGCGGGCGCCGACGTCATCGCCCAGCACCAGGACACGCCCAGCGCCCTACAGGCTGCCGGCGAGGCGAAGAAGTGGGGCGTCGGATCCGAGTCCAACATGCAGGCCTTTGCGCCCGACGCGTATCTCACCGGGACGATCTGGGACTGGCGCGACGTGGACACAGCGATCGTCAAGGGCATCTTCAACAAGCAGTTCAAGTCGGAAGACTACTACGGCGGCCTGTCGGACAACATGGTCAGCCTCGGCCCGATGCACAAGAGCGTCCCAGCGGATGTCGTCGCGCTCGTCGAGCAGCGGCGGAAAGCAATCAGCGAGGGGTCGTTCCAGGTGTTCAAGGGACCACTGGCCGACCAGACCGGCAAACAGCGCGTGGCGGCCGGTCAGACGATGAACCTCAAGGAGATTCTCGCCTTCAACTGGCTGTTGAAGGGGATCGAGGGACAGGCGCCGCCATCAAAGTGACCACGCGCCCTCCGCTCGTCGAACTCACCGGGATCGTGAAGACGTTCCCCGGGGTCGTGGCGAACGCCGGCGTAGACCTCGTCATCGGCTCCGGGGAAATCGTCGCCCTGCTCGGTGAGAACGGCGCCGGCAAGTCCACCTTGATGAGCGTGCTTGCCGGTCTCTATCGCCCGGACGCGGGGACGATCCGCGTGGAGGGAACCGCCGTCGAGTTTCGCTCGCCGCGCGACGCGATCGCGGCGGGCATCGGGATGGTGCACCAGCATTTCCGATTGATCGACGCCTTCACGGTCACCGAGAACATCCTGCTGGGCTGGCACACGCCGCGGTTTCGGCTCGACGCGCGCGTGGAGGCGGAGCGGGTCACCGAGATGGCGCTGCGTCACGGCCTGGGCGTCGATCCGCACGCCAGAGTCTGGCAGTTGTCGCTGGGCGAGCGCCAGCGGGTCGAGATCCTGAAGATGCTCTATCGGAATGCGCGCGTCCTGATCCTCGATGAACCGACGGCGGTGCTCACCCCTCGCGAGGTGGACCTGCTCTTCGAGGCAGTGCGGCGCATTGCCACGGGAGACCGCGCCGTCGTCTTCATCAGCCACAAACTCGACGAAGTGTTCGCGATCGCCGACCGCATCGTGGTGCTGCGCGGTGGCCTCGTCGTCGGCACCGCGCGCCCCGCCGATGTCACACCGCGGGCGCTGGCCCAATTGATGGTCGGGCACGAGGTTGACACGCAGCCCCGTCCTGACAGCCCGCCTGGTGCCGTCGTGCTGAGCATCGAGGGCACACGGGCCCTGGGAGACCACGGCCACCTGGCGGTGCAGGTGGATCGTCTCGAGGTGCGCGCCGGTGAGATCGTGGGGGTGGCCGGTGTGGCCGGCAATGGCCAGCGCGAACTTGCCGAGGTCGTCGTCGGTCTGCGCCCGGTCGTCACGGGCCGGGTGTTCCTGGATCGCGAGGACATCACGCCTCTCGATGCCCGCGCG
>JAVKJV010000001.1:31230-196893 GCA_031458775.1 Candidatus Fervidifonticultor quartus
GCGCGCTGGGCGCGCGGCATCGCGTATATCCCCGAAGACCGGCTTGGCGAGGGCCTGATCCCGGCTTTCACCATCACGGACAATGCCGCCCTGCGCGACTACACGCGGCCGCCGCTGTCACGGGGGCCGTTCTTGATCCGCCGCGAGGCGCGCGCCAAGGCCGCGCAGATCATCGCGCGCTTCCGTGTGCGGGCGCGCGACCCCAACGTGGCGGTCAGGACACTCTCCGGCGGCAACCAGCAGCGGCTGCTCGTCGGGCGGGAGACGGCGGCGCGGCCCAGGGTGCTGGTCGCCATGCATCCCACCCGCGGGCTGGACATCGACGCCACCGCGGCGGTCCACCGCATCTTCCTGGACCTGCGGGCCGCGGGCGCGGCGATTGTCTTGATCTCCGAGAGCCTCGACGAACTCTTCGCCATCTCCGATCGCGTGGCGGTCGTCCACCGCGGCCGCATCGTTGGCGAACGGCCCGCGCGCGCGGCTCTGCGCGAGGAGATCGGGTTGCTGATGGCCGGGGGCGTGGCGGCGTGACGGCAGGATGGGTGGAGGCCGTCGCCGTGCGCGGCGCGTCGCTGGCCGCGGCGCTCACGGTGGGCGCGGTGATGCTGGTCGCGACCGGGCATAATCCCGCGCGTGCCTATGGCGAGATGGTCGTGGGCGCGTTTGGCACGGCCTACGGCATGGAACAGACGTTGGTCCGTGCCATTCCCCTGATCCTCACGGGGCTGGGAGTGTCGCTTGGGTTCACGATGGGGTTGTGGAACATCGGCGCAGAGGGACAACTTGCGGTGGGCGCGCTGCTCGCGTCGTGGCTTGCGCTCTCCTTCCCGGACCTCCCCCGCGTGGTGATGCTGCCCGGGCTCGTGGCGCTTGGGCTCGCTGGCGGCGCCGGGTGGGCCCTGCTTCCCGCGGTGCTGCGCGCCTGGGTCGGGGTGAGCGAGATCATGTCCACGCTCATGCTGAACTACGTGGCGCTGCTGTGGGTGGACTACTTGGTGTTCGGGGCGTGGGCCGATCCCACCGCGTTCAGCTTTCCCTACTCGCGGCGGTTTTCGGAGAGCGCCACGCTGCCGGCGCTGGCAGGGGACGTCCACATGGGCCTGGTGTTTGCGGTCGCGGCCGCGGCCGCGCTCGCGATGCTGCTGGATCGCACGCGCTGGGGCTACGAGGTGCGCGCGATCGGCGCCCGCCTGCCGGCCGCCCGTTACGCGGGGATGCCGGTGCGGCGGAACATCCTTGTCGTGATGGCCGCGAGCGGCGCGCTGGCCGGGCTGGCTGGCATGGGTGAGGTCACCGGGGTCATCCACCGTATCCAGCAAGGGCTCTCGCCCGGCTACGGCTTCACGGCGATCATCATCGCATGGGTGGCACAGCTCCATCCTTGGGCCGTCGTTGGCGTGGCGGTCCTCTTCGCCGCACTGCTCAACGGAGGATTCGTCATCCAGACGATGGGCGTGCCGGCGGCGATCGCGGCAATGCTGCAGGCCCTCATTCTTGGGTTCGTGCTGGCGAGCGAGCACTTACTGCGGCGCGTGCGTCGACGTCGCGCGGTGGCGGCAACGCGGGCGACGCTCGCCGGAGGGTCGTGAACCTGGAACAAGTTACCCTACTCCTGGCCGCGGCGGTGACCTCGGGCGCGCCGCTGATTTTCGCCGGGATCGGCGAGGTGCTAGCGGAGCGCAGCGGCGTGCTCAACCTGGGTGTGGAGGGGATGATGCTCGTCGGCGCGGTGGCCGGGTTCGCCGCGGTGATCGCGACGCGCGACCCGTGGGTCGGCACCCTTGCGGCGCTGGGCGCGGGAGCGATACTTGCCGCCGGCCATGCCTTCCTGGTGGTCACGCTGGGCGCCGAGCAGGTGACGACCGGCCTCGCCCTGGCGCTCTTCGGCACGGGCTTCAGCGCGTTCGCCGGCAAACCGCTTGTCGGCATTCCCAACCCGGTGCCGTTCCGCGCTATCTCGGTTCCGGGTGCCGCCAACATCCCGATGGTCGGCCCGGTGTTCTTCCAGCAGGACGCGCTCGTCTACATGAGTTACGCTCTCGCACTGGCCGCATGGTGGTGGCTGTCGCGCACCAGGCCGGGGTTGCACCTGCGAGCCTGCGGAGAGAGCCCTGAGGCTGCGGACGCCATGGGCATCAATGTGACGCTGGTTCGCTATGGCGCCGTAATTGCCGGCGGGGCGCTGGCGGGGTTGGCCGGAGGCTATCTCTCTCTAGCCTACACGCCGGCCTGGACAGAGAACATGACCGGGGGGCTGGGATGGATTGCGATCGCGCTCGTGATCTTTGCGACGTGGAATCCACTGCGCTTGCTGGCAGGTGCCTACCTGTTCGGAGCCGTCGACGCCCTGGGGTTTCGCGCCCAGGTGCTGGGTGTCGAGACGTCGTCGATCCTGCTACGGATGCTGCCGTATGTGTTCACGTTGGGGGTACTGCTGCTCATCACACTTGTACGGCGGCAAGCCTATGGGCCGGCGGCTCTGGGCCGGACGTATTTCCGTGAGGACTGAACGAGGGTGGCGCGTCATGGATGCCTACTTCTTTGGCCAGCGGAAACCCGTTCCCGAAGGGTTCCGTGAGTGGTTGGACCCTGCGGTCACCGCGGCGGTGAGCATAGATATGCACCGCGGACACCTGGACGACAGCCCGGACTGTCCGTGTCCGTCTCCACGAGGTCGCGAGATCATCGAGCCGATCAATGCGTTCCATCGCGCCTGCCGCCGGCTCGGCGTCCCGGTCATCCACGTGAAGACCGGCCTGCGGCGTTCCGGCATTGACGACACCGCAGGCTTCCCGTCGGCCTGGCGACTCACGTTCCCGGTGGCCGTGGGCCCGATTCCCGGCATCGACCAGCACGGCCTGCAGGGAACGCGCTGGGTGGAACTGATGAGTGAAACGACGCCCGATGACCTGATCGTGGACAACAAGAAGCGGCTGTCGATCTTCTTCGCGACCGACCTCGAGTTTCTGCTGCGCCAGTTGCGCCGCCGCGCCGTCGTCCTGACCGGCATCATGACCGACTGCTGCGTGCTCAACGCGGCGTTCGACGCGGCGAACCGCGATTTCCGCGTGGTCGTACCGCGGGATCTGGTGCGCGGGTTCTCTCCCGAGATCGAAGACGCGGCGCTGCGGATCATCTCGCTGCACCTGGGTCTGGTAGTGGACTCGACGGCCCTGGTCGCCGATTGGGAGCGACAGGCCGCCGGTGCGCGACCGGCCGAGCGGCGAGCACGCGCGTGAAGACCCAGGTGCTGCGGGCGGACCACGACTTTGTGGCCTTGCCACTTGTCGAGGGCCGCGGCGAGGTCCGCGCGATCATCTGGCCGGGGATGGCGGCCCGCCACCGTTCGCTGCACTACCTCTCGCTCGCCGCCGGCGCCCGGACCGTCCCGCACCGGCACCCAAATTCCGAAGCCGTCTACTACGTGATCAGCGGCACTGGCGCCGTCCACGACCTCGACGCGGAGGCGGCCTACGCGGTCAGGGCGGGATCCGTTGTCTTGATGACGGCCGGCACACGCTACCGGATTGCTGCCGCGCCCGATGCCGCGCTGGTCTGCATTGGCGGGCCGTGCCCGCCCGATCCCGCGTTGTACGCGTCGGCGGGCGACCGCCGGCGCGCCGCACATCCGGAGGGGTTAGCATGAAGGTCGTTGATCTCACACAGCCGTTCAGCATGCACACGCCCGGATGGGTCGGCTATCCGTCGCCGAAGATTTCATATTTTCAGCGTCATCACACGCACGGGATCGTCAGTCAGTTCATCGAGACGCCCGTGCACATCAGCACCCACCTCGATGCGGAGATGCACATCAAGTCCGGCGGCAAAGACGTCGCCAGCATCCCACTCGATGTGTTGGTCGGCGAGGGCGTCATCGTGGACCTGCGCGATGTCGTCAGCGACTGGAGCCTGATCCGTCCTGAGCACATCACGCGCAAGATGCGGGTCAGGGAAGGTGACATCCTCATCTATTGCACGGGGTACTGGCGTTACTACAACGGCTGCCCCGGCGAGGACGAGGTCCGGTACTTCTGCAGGCATCCCGGCGGCGGCCGTGATCTCGCCGAGTGGATCGTCAGCATGAAACTCAAGTGGTGGGGATTCGACACCGGGTCAGCCGACCATCCGATGAACACCAGCATTCGCTACAAGCGGCCCGATCTTGCGCGGGAATATCGGCGGCGCACCGGTCGCGATCCCGAGCAGGAGTTTCCAGAGCACGACCTCTTTGTCATGCACCACGTGCCGTTCGGCGCCGGCATCGTCCACGTCGAGAATGTGGGCGGCGACATCGAGCAGGTCCTCAACCGACGCTGCGTCATCGGGTGTTTCCCCTGGAAGTTCGTGGGCGGTGAGGCGAGCCTCTGCCGTGTCGTGGCATTTCCGGGGGCCTGAGATGCGGCTGCAGGCGCTCGACGCCCTGTCCTGGGAGGACGTCTACCCCGGTGTGCGGCGGCGCGTCGTGGGCGCGGCGCACATGACGCTCACCGTCTATCGGTTCGCCCCGGCAGCACGGTTCCCGACGCACCGCCACGCGCAGGAGCAGGTCGTGCTCGTGTGCGAAGGCGCCGTGACCTTCGCATCCGGTGCGCAGGCCGTGACCGTCACGCCGGGCCACGTGCTGGTCATTGCGCCTGGTGTGCCGCACGAGGCGACTGCAGGGCCCGAAGGAGCATCGCTGGTGAGTGTCGTCTCGCCCGCGCGGCAGACTGCCACAGACTATGTTGTCGAGGAGTCGCGGTGATGCCAGTGTACATCTTTGACGCGGAGACCGACGGGGTCCCGCTCCCGCTCATTGCGCGCCGCGCCCGGTTGATCGTCTGGCCCGGATCAGGGGCAACGTACGCGTCGCTGAACAGGGTCGAACTGGACGCCGGTGAAGCAAACGTCCCCCACACCCACGCCGAGTCCGAAGACACCATCTTCGTGATCGAGGGTCAGGGTACCGTGCGGGACTTCGACCACGATCTGGTTCTGCCGGTGCATGCCGGCTGTGTCATCCATGTGCCGGAGGGCGTTCGCCACGCGGTCACGGCGGAGACCCGGATGGTGAGCGTCGGCGGCCCCTGTCCGCCGGACCTGACAATGCTCCGCGCCACCGGCGTGCTCAAGTAGCGGCCATGGCTCAGCGTTTGCGTGGCGTGTTCGGATCGGCACGGGTCAGTCCCGGCGATCGGCGACACAGGGACGCGTGCGGCGCGGTCGCGCGCGAGCCAGGGCGGGTCGCGTGAGCGCGTGCTAGCTAGCGCAGGCGGGCGATGACGCGTTCGGCGGTGGCGCGCAGCGCGTGCTCCTTGTCGGCGCCCAGCGGCGGGCCGATGCTGATCTGCGTGGCTCCGCGCGCCCGCAGCCAGCGCACGCGCTCCACCATTTCGTCGGGCGTGCCGGCGATCGCCAACCGGAACATCTCAGGACGAACGAGCGCCTCGGCCCGACGCTGATCGCCCGCCTCGCGCGCGGCCCGGATCTCGGAGAAGTCGTCCGGCGTCAACCCGATCGGCGCCAGGGTCTCGGCGCGTAGCGACGGACCGTAGTAGGCAATGAGCGGCCTCAACGCGTCTTCCGCCTGGCGGCGGTCGTCGCCGATGGCCCACCACACGCACGCGGCCAGATCGAAGCCCTCGAGCGACCGGCCCGCACGGGCCGCGCCGGCGCGGATGCGGGCGGCGACTTCTTCCAGCGTCTCCGGGGGGAACACGATCGGCAACGCGCCGTCGCCCGCCTCGCCCATGAACTCGGTGACTCTCGGCCCGGCGCCGCCGATGTAGATCGGCACCGGCGCCGCCGGCCGCGGCATCCGGAGCCGGGCACCGGGTTTCCACCCGCGAAAGACCTCTCCGTCCAGCACCGCCTCGTCGCCGCGCAGCAACGCCCGGATCAGCCTCACGGCCTCGCGCAGACCGGTGAGCGGACGCGCCTGCCGCAAGCCGATCCAGTCCAGGTGTGGCGGGTCTCCCGGCCCGATGCCCAGGACGAACCGGCCCTCGCTGAACTCTTGAAGCGTGGCCGCGCGCATCGCGAGTTCGGCCGGGCTTGCCGAGAAGGGGTTGGCGATGGCCGTACCGATGCGAATGCGCGCCGTGGCCGCGGCGACGGCGGTGACCACGATCCAGGCGTCGCGCAGCAGCAGATCCTGGCAGTACCAGAAGTCGTCGAAGCCCAGGTCTTCTGCGACCTGGGCCCAGCGGACCACGTCGCGAACCGAGCCCGAGGCACTGTTGAAGCGGATGCCGAAACGCATCGATGCCCTCCGGTGTCGCAGCACGGTTCTGCGGGTGCCGGGCTGGTCCTCCCAGGAGGGACGCGCAACCAATCACCGAATCCCCCGTCACATGCGCGCGAGCCTGCGGCCCCATCGAGTACAGAAGGCTGCCTGCCGGCGGGCCGTGGCCGATGCCCTCGGTGAGGAGATAGCCGAGGCGCTCCTGCGCGAGTGCGGGATCGAGGCGCTGCCCGACCGGCTAGCCGCGGCGCCGCGTGATCTCGACGCGTTGAGCGAGGAACTCCAGCCGTTCGTCGTCCTCTACCGGGCTTTGCTGGCGCGGGCCGGCCGCGAGGTCGCGCTCGCGGTGACCCGGCGCGCGATCGTCGAGTCCGGACGGGCGGCACACGCCGATGCCGCGGACCTCCAGCGCCGCGCGATGGACGGCCAGGACGATGGCGATGCGCCGCTGAATGTGACGAGCCCGCCGCCGCCCGGGTTCCGCGGCGACCCGGCCGAGGTCGAGCGCAAGTTCGCCCTGGCCATGCGCTTCTTCTCGTGCGAGGGCCGGCTGCTGGCGTACGGGCCAGAGGAAGTGCGGTTTCACATCACCGCCTGCAACTGGGTGCGCGCGATGGAACGCGCGGGCGCGCCCGAGCTCATCCCGTTTTTCTGCGAGACCGACGAGCGGTTCATGGACGGCCATCCGACGCACCGGCTCGTGCGGCCCACGGCCATCGGGTTGGGCAATACATACTGCGACTTCAGGTTCGTGCCCAAAGCCACAGGGGAGGGAAATCCGTGATGGCAAGACACCAGTCCGACGAGTATGAGACCCCGAAGGCGCCTCTCACCCGCCGCGACCTGTTGCGGCGATCCGCGCTGCTCGCCGGGACGGGCCTGGCGCTCGAGCACTGGGGCGCGCCGATTCTCAGCGCGCTCGCGGCGGCGCCGCAGCCGGTCGGCAACCTGCTGATCGTCCAGGGGGTGGATGCCGAGTCGCTCGACCCGCACGTTACCACCTCGGGCGCATCCAAGGGCATGATGTGGGCGATGTACGACAAGCTGCTCGAGCGCGGGCCGGACATGAAGATCATCCCCTGGCTGGCCACGTCGTACCGCGTCGTGAACGACACGACCTGGGAGTTCCGCCTGCGCGACAACGTCTACTTCCACAATGGCGAGAAATTCGGCGCCGAGCACGTGCGCGACACGATCGCGCGGTTCAAGAACCCCGGCATCCGCAACGTCTACGCGGGGCAGCTCCGGCCCGTCAAGGATGTCGAGGTAGTCAACCCGCTCACCGTCCGCATCCACACCGACGGCCCGTTCGCCCTGCTCGCCGAGGTGCTCTCGCTCTACTGCGAGGTGCTGCCCAGGGCCATCACGGCCGGCGACGTGGATCCCACGCGCCGCGCCGTCGGCAGCGGGCCCTACCGGTTCACCGAGTGGATCCCCGGCCAGCGCATGGTGATGGATTTCGCGGAGCGGCCGCACTTCAGCGGCCAGCCGAAGCTACGGCGTCTGGTCTGGCGACCGGTGCCCGAGGCGGCGACGCGGCTCGTCGAGCTCAAGACCGGCGCCGCGCACCTCATCACGCCGGTCGATCCTATTCAAATCCCCGAACTCGAGGCGACCAAGAACGTCGAGATCGTCACGTTCCGGCAGCTCTCCTCGCAGATCGTGGTACTGAACGCGTTGAAGGTGCGGGCCTTCCAGGACGCGCGTGTGCGGCAGGCGATGAACTACGCGACCGACGTGGACGCGCTGATCCGCACGGTGATGCGCGGCGCGGCCTACCGGCTCAACAGCGCGTTCGGCCCCGGCATCCCCGGATACGACGAGAGCCTGCGGCCGTACCCGTACGACCCCGACCGCGCCCGCCAGCTCCTCTCCGAAGCGGGCTTCGGCGGCGGGTTCGACGTGACCCTGGTCACGCCCGAGGGCCGGTACCTCAACGACCGCCTGGCGAGTGAGGCGATCGCCGGCATGTGGTCTCGCGTGGGCGTGCGCACGCGCGTGCAGGTCATGGATTGGAGCCCGTTCGTGCAAGGCGTGCTCGGCAAGACACACGACGCGTTCTTCTTCCAGCAGGTGGGGGTGTTGCTCGACGCCACCGTGAGCATCAACTTCGATTCCGAGCGCAAGGGCGCGGCGTGGCAGGGATATCACAACGAAGAGGCCAACCGTCTCATCCAGGAGGCCATCAAGACACTCAACGCCACACGGCGCAACGACATGTACAAGCGCTTGAATCAGATCGTCTACCGCGACGCGCCCTGGGTGTTCCTGTGGAACCAGCAGGGCGTCTACGCGCTCCAGAAGCGCGTGAAGGGCTGGGCCGCGCATCCCGACGGGATCATCCGGTTGGGAGGCATCAGCCTGCGCTGACACCGCGTGGGTCGGTTCGTCCTCCAGCGCCTCGGGCATCTCGTCTGGGTGCTCCTGGCCGTCAGCGTTCTGGTCTTCCTGCTCATCTACCTGGGCGGCGACCCGGTGCGCCTGCTCACGCCGCTCGACGCCAAGCCCGAGGACGTGGAGCGCGTGCGGCGCCTGTACGGACTCGACCAGCCGCTCGCCGTGCAGTACCTGCGGTTCGTCACGCGCGCGGCGCGCGGCGACCTGGGCGAGTCGTTCCGCTTTCAACGTCCGGCGTTCGAGTTGGTGTGGCAGCGGCTGCCCGCGACCGCGCTGCTCGCCGCCGTGACGATCGGGCTCACGATGGCGGTGGGTGTGCCGCTGGGCGTCTGGGCCGGCGCGCGGCCGGGCGGTCTGGTGGACTGGGTGGTCTCGCTGACGACCTTCCTGGGCATTAGCCTGCCCTCGTTCTGGCTGGGCGTGCTGCTCATTCTGCTCTTCGCCGATCGCCTGCGGCTGTTTCCGGCATCGGGCTTTGACGGATGGACGTCGCTGGCGCTGCCCGGCCTGACGCTCGCGGTCTACACGACCGGGTTGATCAGCCGGCTCGTACGTGCCGACATCCAGGAGGCGCTCAAGCAGGACTTCATCCGCACGGCGCGGGCCAAGGGCGTGGCCGAGCGCACGGTGCTCGTGCGGCACGCGCTGCGCAACTCGCTGATCTCCACCGTGACCGTGCTCGGCCTGCAGCTCGGTACGCTGCTGGGCGGATCGGTCGTGGTCGAGACGGTGTTTGCCTGGCCCGGCGTCGGCTGGCTCATGCTCCAGGGGATTCAGACACGGGACCTGCCGGTGGTGCGCGCGGTGGTGCTCGTGGTCGGCACGCTCTTCGTCCTCATCAACCTGATCGTGGACCTGCTGTACCTTTGGCTCGATCCGCGCATCCGCTACGACCATGGCCGTTGAGCTGCTTCCGGCCCCGCCGCGGCGCCGCCGGCGCCGGCCCGCAGCATTCTATGTGGGCGCGGCCCTTGTCGGTGCCATGGCCCTCGTGGCGGTATTCGCGCCGTGGGTGAGCCCCCACGGCTACGCGGATCAAGACCTGCTGCGATCGCTACAGCCGCCGGCATGGCTGCGCGGCGGCGACTGGGCCTACCCGCTGGGCACCGACCGTCTGGGCCGAGACCTGCTCGTGCGGCTCATGGTCGGCGCGCGGGTCTCGATCGCGGTCGCGCTGCTCTCGGTGCTGCTGGGAGGCGGCCTGGGCACGACGCTCGGCCTGGCCGCCGGCTACTTCGGCCGCCGCGTGGACCGGATCATCAGCCGGGCGATCGACATCCAGCTCTCGTTCCCCCCGGTGTTCATTGCGATCGCGATCATGGCCGCGCTAGGACAGAGCCTGGCGAAACTGATCCTGGTGCTCGCGTTTGTGAGCTGGGTGCAGTACGCGCGCATCGCCCGGGCCAACACGCTGGCCGTGCGCGAGCGCGAGTTCGTGCTGGCCGCGCGCGCCCTGGGCGCGGTCGAGGGCCGCGTAGTGCTGCGGCACGTACTGCCGTCGATCCTGCCGCCGCTGTTCGTGGTCGGCGCCGTGAACATGTCCAACGTGATCCTGGCCGAAGCCGCGCTGAGCTTTCTCGGGCTTGGGGTGCAGCCGCCGACGCCGGCGTGGGGCAGCATGATCAGCGAGGGCCGCGCGGTGCAGAGCCTGGCGTGGTGGAACACGGTCTTTCCGGGGCTGGCGATTGCCACGCTCGTCGCCGGTGCCAATCTGTTGAGCGACGGGTTGCAGCGCACAGAGTGATGTTCGCGAGCCGCGCGTGCCGGCGGAGGACGGCCACTCGACCATGAGCATTCGACCGTGAGGAGGAGACTGATGCGCACATTCCTGACGAACTGCAGGGTTCTCGACGGGTCGGGCGCGCCGGCGACGAACGGCGCGACGCTCGTGGTGGACGGCGACCGTATCGCCTGGGTCGGTCCGGCGTCTTCGCCTGAGGTTCCGGCACGCGACGCGGCCGACACGATCGTGGATCTCCAGGGGATGACCGTGATGCCCGGGCTGTTCAACGTGCACGTGCACCTGGGGCTGCGTCTGCCTTTTCCGGAGCGCCGTGCCGATCCGTTCACTCCGGGCTACCGTGTCATGCTGAACTACCGCCGCGCGCTTGAGGCGCTGCTGTCGGGCACGACCAGCCTGCGCATCGTGGGCGAGCCGTACTTCACCGACATCGATGTTCGCGAGGCGATCCGCCGCGGGCTCGTGCCCGGACCGCGGATCACGTGCGCCGCTCAGGCGCTGATCGCGACGGGCGGTCACGGGCACAATTCGTTAGGGACGCTCGAAGCCGACGGGCCCGACGGATTCCGTCGGGCGGCGCGCGAGCAACTGCGTGCCGGCGCAGACCTGGTCAAGATCTGCCTCACCGGCGGGATCGGCACGCCGCGCGAGACGCCGGCGGACAAACAGATGACGGACGACGAGGTGGCCGCGGTGGTCGAGATTGCCCACAGCGCGGGCCGGCACGTGGCCTCGCACACCGGTGGCGACCGGGCCATCGCCGACGCGGTGCGGTTGGGTGTGGACTGCATCGAGCATGGCTACAGCTTCGGGGACGAGACGGCCGCGGCCATGGCCGCCGCGCGCACATACCTGGTGCCGACGTTGTGCGTGACACAGGAGCTCGACTACATGCGGCGGCATGGGGTGCAAGAGTGGATGCTGACGAAGGCCAAGGCCGCGGCCGACGAGCACTTGGCCTCGATCCGCCGTGCGGTGGCGCACGGTGTCACGCTGTGCTGTGGCACCGATCTGCTGCCGAGCGATCCGGTGGACGGGACCGTGGCAACGATCCGCGAGGTGGAACTCCTGGTGGAGGCCGGGCTGACGCCGCTGGCGGCGATCTCGGCGGCAACGCTCAATTCGGCGCGTCTGTGCGCGGTGGACGGCGACGTGGGGACGCTCCAGGCCGGCAAGTACGCCGACATGCTCGTCGTGGACGGGCGGCCCGACGACAGAATCCGCGACCTACGTGCCATTCGCGCGGTCATGAAAGGTGGCGTGGTGTTCCGCAGCGATGTGCCGGGTCTCCCCGAGGGCGGACTCGACGATCTGGGCGTGGCGATGGCCGGCGGGACGTTCGCCCGGCTCTGGTAGCACCGATCAGGTCAATGCCCCTGCGTGCTATGATACTCGCGCGCGGAGGACGATCATGAGCGTGCGCGTCAAGCGCTGGACGCGAGAGGAATGCGACCGGTGAGTGGCGGCACCGTCACCTACACGTACAACGGTGGACGGCCTGAAGATCCGGCGCGTCGGGCCCGTACAAGATCAGCACTTCAACCCACGGCACTCAACTTCTCCGCTTACACTTGGAGCGCCCCGTCACGACCCAGACCAATACGACGGCGCCATCCGCCAACCGCTTGAACCAGCCCTTGCCATTCGCTTTCGGCGTGCTATACTGTGCGTTACATTACGAATATCGCCGAGGATCGGGAAGAGTACCCGCGATCCGTGGTTTCCGTCAGGGCACCGGCTGCGCCGCCAGGGCGCGGGTGGTGGGAGAGAGTCGCGACACGGTGGAAGCGCGACAACTGCGACGCGGCGAATGGACCCGTGAGGCGCGAGGTCAGGGTGTCCAGATGGGGTTTGCGGCCGAGCCGATAACCACATCAGTCGGCCGGGCTCCAATCCCGACGCCGTAGCCTCGCCGGTCGCTCCGCCGAGACAGGAGCGCAAGCGTCGCGCCAGTGCGTGCGGCCGGGTCGGTCGATGACTCAGGCGGCCGATGGCGCGGAATCCGGGTGGCACCGCGGGAGATCACCTCTCGTCCCCAGTGGGACGAGGGGTGTTGTGTTTTCCGGGGCAGATCGCGGCCGCGGCGCTTGGCGGCGCGCGGACCGCGAGGGGCAGAAGGGGGCTGACGAACGCGATGGGGTGGCTGTCAGTGAGGCGAGGAGCATGATCATCGTCATGGGGCCGGGCGCCGGCGAGGCGCAGATCCAGGCTGTAATCGCGAAGGTGCAACACGCCGGCCTGAGCACTCACGTGTCGGTGGGCGTGGCGCGCACCGTCATCGGCGTCGTCGGCGACGACCGCACCAAGGAGATGCTGCGGGAATCGCTCGAGGTCGCGCCCGGCGTCGAAAAGGTCGTCGCCGTCCTCCAGCCGTTCAAGCTCGTGAGCCGGGAGTTCATCCCGCACGACACCGTGGTGACGGTCGGCGCCAGCACCGTCGGCGGCAACCGTCTGGCGGTGATGGCCGGGCCGTGCTCCGTCGAGAGCCGCGAGCAGATCATGGCGACGGCGGACGCGGTCAAGGCCGCGGGCGGGACCATCCTGCGCGGCGGCGCGTTCAAGCCGCGGACCTCGCCGTACTCGTTCCAGGGGCTCGAAGAAGACGGGCTGAAGCTGCTGGCCGAGGCCCGGGCGCGCACCGGTCTGCCGGTTGTCACCGAGGCGATGGACGCCTCGCAGCTCGACCTGGTCAGCCGGTACGCGGACATGATCCAGATCGGCGCCCGCAACATGCAGAACTACCCGCTGCTGCGTGAGGCCGGCCGCGCAAAGCTGCCGGTGCTGCTCAAGCGCGGGGTGAGCGCCACCCTCGAAGAACTGCTGCTCGCGGCCGAGTACATCCTCAACGAAGGGAACTATCAGGTCGTACTGTGCGAGCGCGGCATCCGCGGGTTCAACGGGCACACACGCTACACGCTCGATCTCTCGGCGGTGCCGGTGCTTAAGAGCCTCACGCACCTGCCGATCGTGGTGGATCCCAGCCACGGGACGGGCAAGTGGAAGTACGTGCCGTCCATGGCGCGCGCGGCGGTCGCGGCGGGCGCGGATGGGCTGATGGTGGAGATCCATCCAGACCCGGCCAACGCGCTCAGCGACGGTCCGCAGTCGTTGAATCTCGAAAACTTCGCCAGCCTCATGGCGGCGCTGCGCCCGCTCGCCGGCGCGGTCGGGCGGGAGCTGTGAGCGTGGGCCTGATGTCCGGGCCGCCCACCGCCCTCCCGCGTACAGCCGCGGTGATCGGGCTGGGGCTGATCGGTGGGTCGCTGGCGCTGCGCCTGCGCGAGATCGGCCTGCGCGTGCTTGGCATTGACATCAACCCGGCGCCGCTCGATCTGGCGCGGCGCCGCGGCGCGGTGGACGCCACCAGCACAACGCTGGAGCCCGTCGGCCAGGCGGAACTTGTGATCATCGCGACGCCGCTCGCCGACGTGGCGCAGGTGGGGATGGCGGCGGCCCGTCGCATGCGCGCCGGCGCCGTGCTCACCGATACCGCCAGCGTGAAGGCGCCGGTCGTCGCGGCCCTCCATGCCGCGCTGCCGGCGGGTACGAGGTTCGTGGGCGGGCACCCGATGGCCGGCAACGAGAAGCAGGGGATGGAGGCCGCGGACGCCGCGCTGCTCGACGGTCGGCCGTTCGTCCTCACGCCCACGGCCCGCACCGACGAGGGTGCGGTGACCGCGCTGCAGGCCGTGATCCGGGCGATGCGCATGCGGCCTGTGCTGCTCGACCCGCTGCAGCACGACGAACTCGTGGCGCAGGTCAGCCACCTGCCGTACCTGGTGAGTCTCGCGCTGGAGCAGGCGATCGCCGATGACGCGCGGGCGATCGGTGGGCCGGCGATGGCCGACATGACGCGGGTCGCGCGCAGCCCGCGGGCGCTGTGGACCGAGATCGTCCGCGCCAACCGTGAGCCGATCCTCCGGGCGCTGGCACGATTCGACGCGGAGCTGGCGCGCGTGCGCCGCGAGGTGGAGGAAGAGGTTCCGACACGATGACGCGCCTGAGCGTGACGCCGACCAAGACCGAGTTCCTGAGCCGCGCGCGGGAGGGTAACCTGATCCCGGTGGTCTGCGAGCTTTTCGCCGATCTCGAGACGCCGATCTCGGCGTTTCTCAAGCTGCGCACCGGCGGCGATGCCTATCTGCTCGAGAGCGTCGAGGGCGGCGAGAAGCTCGGGCGCTACTCTTTCATCGGCACCGGTCCGACGACCCGGCTGCGCGCGCACGGCCGGCAGGTCGCGGTGGAAGGTGCGAAGGGATCGTTTGCGACCGAGGCCGATCCTCTGGTGGTTGCCCGCGATCTGCTCGCCGGCTACCGGCCCGTGCCGCATCCGGGCCTGCCGCGGTTCTACGGCGGGCTGGTCGGCTACTTCGGGTACGACTGTGTCCGGCTCTGGGAGCGGCTGCCGAACGCGCCGCCCGACCCGTTGAGCCTGCCGACTTGCTATCTCGTGCTCACCGACGCCGTCGTGATCTTCGACCATGTCACACACGGGATGAAGATCGTGGCGAACGCCGCGGTCAATGGGAGCGGCGGCGAGGCGTATCGTGCCGCGGTGGAAACGATCGAAGACATCTACGAGCGGCTGCGGGCGCCGCTCGTGCCGCCGGAGCCGGGCGGTCGTGTCGAGCCGGTGATGGATCAGCAGACGCCGGCCAGCGAGTACGTGCGCGCCGTGGAGCGCGCGAAGGAGTACGTGGCCGCCGGCGACATCTTCCAGGTGGTGCTCTCCCGTCGGTTCTCGGCGCGCACGGCCGGCGTGGACGGGCTCGACGTCTACCGGGCGCTGCGGCGGGTGAATCCGTCGCCGTACATGTTCTTCCTGGACTTCGACGGCGTGAAGATCGTCGGGTCGTCGCCCGAGCTGCTGGTGCGGCTGGAGGACGGCGTGGTGGAAACGCGGCCGCTGGCCGGCACGCGGCCGCGTGGGCTGAACGAGTCCGACGACCGGCGGCTGGCGGCCGAGCTGCTCGCCGACGAGAAAGAGCGCGCCGAGCACACCATGCTGGTTGACTTGGGGCGCAACGACGTCGGCCGCATCAGCCGGTACGGGACGGTCGAGGTGACCGACCTCATGAGCATCGAGCGGTACAGCCACGTGATGCACATCGTGAGCAACGTCCGCGGCCAGCTCGACGCGGGCCGAGACGCGTTCGACGTGCTGCGCGCCTGTTTCCCGGCCGGCACCGTCAGCGGTGCGCCGAAGATTCGCGCGATGGAGATCATCGACGAGCTCGAGCCGGTCGCCCGCGGGCCGTACGCCGGGGCCGTGGGCTACGTCGGCTACTCGGGCAACATGGACACCGCGATCACCATCCGCACGATCTTCATGGCGAACGACCGCGCGTACGTGCAGGCCGGAGCCGGAATCGTGGCCGACTCGGTGCCGGAGCGCGAGTACCACGAGACCGTGAGCAAAGCCAAGGCCCTCGTGCGGGCGCTCGAGATCGTGGGCCGGACGCGCGAGCCGTTGATCAAGGTCGGGGTGGCGACATGATCGCGGTCATCGACAACTACGACTCGTTCACGTACAACCTGGTGCAACACCTGGGCGCGCTGGGCGCGCGGCTCGAGGTCTTCCGGAACGACGCCATCACCGTGGACGCGCTGGCCGCGCGGCGGCCCGAGGCCGTCATCGTGTCCCCGGGGCCGTGCACCCCGAAAGAAGCCGGTATCTCGGTCGAGACGATCCGCCGGCTGGGCCCGACGGTGCCCGTGCTGGGCGTGTGCCTGGGCCACCAGAGCATCGGCGAGGCGTTCGGCGGCCGCGTGGTGCGGGCGCCGGTGCCCGTGCACGGCAAGACGTCACGCATCCACCACGACGGCCGGACGATCTACGAGGGTCTGCCGTCGCCGTTCGAGGCCACGCGCTACCATTCGCTCATCGTGGCGCGCGAGGGCCTGCCGGACGACCTCGAGGTCTCGGCGCAACTCGAGGATGGGACCATCATGGGGCTCCGCCACCGCCGGTTTCCGGTCGAAGGCGTGCAGTTTCACCCCGAATCGGTCATGACCGCCGTCGGCAAGGCGATGCTGGCGCGGTTTCTGGAGCGGGCCGCGGCCCAGCGTGCCGTGCGTCGTGCCGTGGGGGAGGTCACGCGATGATCCGCGAGGCGATCCGCGACGTCGCCGACCGCAAGACGCTGTCCGAGCAAGAAGCCTGGATGGCCATGGGGCAGATCATGGACGGCGCGGCGACGCAGGCGCAAATCGCCGCGTTCATTACCGCGCTGCGGATGCGCGGCGAAACGGTCGATGAGATCGCGGGATTCGCCCGCGCGATGCGTGAGCGGGCGCTGCGGGTCGTGCCGCGGGTGGATCGGCTGGTCGATGTCGTCGGCACCGGCGGCGATCGGGTCAGTACGTTCAATGTGTCCACGACCGCGGCATTCGTCGTGGCCGGCGCAGGCGGCTACGTCGCCAAGCACGGCAACCGCGCGGTGAGCCGGCAGTCCGGCAGCGCCGACGTGTTGGAGGCGCTCGGCGTCAACATTCAGGTCAGCCCCGAGGTCGTGCAGCGCTGCATCGAGGACATCGGCATCGGGTTCCTGTTCGCGCCGATCTACCACTCAGCGATGAAGCATGCCGCCGGCCCGCGCAAGGAGATCGGCATCCGTACGGTATTCAACATCCTCGGCCCCCTGGCGAACCCGGCCGCGGCCTCCAGCCTGCTGGTCGGCACGTACGATCCGGCCCTCGTCCGGATCATGGCGGAGGTGCTCGGCGAGCTGGGTGTGCGGCGCGCGATGGTCGTGCACGGCGATGGGATGGACGAGATCTCGACGCTGGGGCCCACGCAGATCGCCGAGCTCCGCGACGGCCGGGTGTCGGTGAAGGTCATCGAGCCGGCCTCGCTCGGGATGACGCCGCCGCCGCCCGAGGCGATCGCGGGCGGCACCCCGCAGCAGAACGCCGAGGTCGCGCTCAAGGTGCTGCGCGGCGAGCGCGGCCCGGCTCGCGACTTGGTCGTGGCCAATGCCGGCGCGGCGCTGGTTGCCGCCGAACTGGCGGAGAACCTGGAAGAGGGTATGGACCTGGCCGGCCGCGCGATCGACTCCGGCGCCGCCCACGAGAAGCTCGACGAACTGCGGGTCACGACGCGGGCCGCGTAGCGCCGGGAGATCACATGACGACGGTGCTCGACGAGATCATCGCGCACAAGCGGGGCGAGGTGGCGGCCGGGCTCCGCGCGGTCCCGCTGGACGAGATGCGCGCGCGGGCGGCCGCGGCGCCGCCGGCCCGCGACTTCGCCGCGGCGATTGCCGGACCCGGCCTGCGCATCATCGCCGAGGTGAAGCGCGCGTCGCCGTCCGCCGGAGCGATCCGTCACGATGCCGATCCCGCGGCGACGGCGAGGGTCTACGAGCAGGCGGGCGTCGCGGCGGTCTCGGTGTTGACCGACCGGCGCTACTTCTCGGGGAGCGCCGACGACCTACGCGCGGTGAAGGCCGCGGTCGGCGTGCCGATCTTGCGCAAGGACTTCGTGATTGATCCGTACCAGGTGTACGAGGCGCGTGCGATCGGCGCCGACGCGGTGCTGCTCATCGCGGGCTCCGTGCCCGCGTCGGACCTGGCCGCGCTGGGCCGCCTGACGGCCGGGCTGGGGATGACCGCGCTGTTCGAAGTCCACGACGAGGCGCAGGTCGGTGACGCGCTCGACGCCGGCGCCCGCGTCATCGGCATCAACAACCGCGACCTGCGCACGCTGCGCGTCGATCTCGACACGACGCGGCGGGTGCGACCCCGTATCCCCGCGGGCATCATCGTGATCAGCGAGAGCGGCATCGAGACGCCGGAAGACGTGGCGCGCGTCCGCGCGCTCGGAGTGCAGGCGGTCCTCGTAGGGACCGCGCTGATGGCCAGCCCCGATCCCGCCGCGCACCTGGCGGCCCTGCGGGCCGCGGCCGAACAGACAGGAGGCACATCATGACGAAGAAGGGGCGCCTGCTCACCGGCGACCGTCCGACCGGGAAGCTGCACCTCGGCCACTATGTGGGGACGCTGAAGAACCGCGTCCGCCTGCAGGACGAGTACGATTGCTTCTTCCTGCTCGCGGACTACCACATCCTGACGACGAGGCTGGACAACCTGCACGAGATCGAACAGAACATCCGGGACATCGTGCTCGACTATCTCAGCGTCGGCATCGATCCCGAGCGCTCGACGATCTTCCTGCAGTCGGCGGTGCCGCAGATCCCGGAGATCCATCTCATCTTCTCGATGCTGGTGACGGTGCCGAGGCTCCAGCGCGTGCCGACGCTGAAGGAGGTGATGAAGGACCTCCACATTCAGCAGCCGTCGGCCGGCCTGCTGAACTACCCGGTGCTGCAGGCCGCCGACATCCTCAGCGTGCGCGGCGAGATCGTGCCGGTGGGCAAGGATCAGGCCTCGCACCTCGAGCTGACCCGGGAGATCGCCCGGCGCTTCAACGAGCTGTTCGGGTCGGTGTTCCCGGAGCCCGAGACGCTGATCGGCGAGGTGGGCACCCTGCCGGGCACCGACGGGAAGGCCAAGATGAGCAAGTCGCTCGGCAACGTGATCTACCTCTCCGACGACGCGGAGACCGTGACGCAGCGGGTGATGCGCATGTACACGGACCCGAGGCGGATTCATCCCACGGATCCCGGGACTGTCGAAGGCAACCCGGTGTTCATCTACCACGAGGCGTTCAACGCCAACACCGCCGAGGTGGACGACTTGAAGGAACGGTATCGTGCCGGCAAGGTCGGCGATGTCGAGGTGAAGCGCCGCCTCGCCGCCGCGCTGAACGCCTTTCTCGATCCGCTGCGAGAACGCCGGGCGCACTACGTGGCGCGGCCGGGGTACATCGACGAGATTGTCGTCGAGGGCAGCCGGCGCGCGCGCGTCATCGCGCAGGAGACCCTCGAGCGCGCGCGCGAGGCGATGCGCATGTCGTACTACCGCGGCGTGCGCGAGCGCGTGTGACGCCCGCGCACGCCGCGCCGCCGCGGCGTCGCCCACCATGATGCGGGTGAAAGTCTGCGGCATCCAGGACGAGGCCGGCGCGCTGGCCGCGGCCGAGGCCGGCGCGGATGCGGTTGGTCTCATTCTGGCCCAGGGCCGCCGGCAGATCGATCCGGCGCGGGCCCGGCGCATCGCCGCCTCGCTCCCGCCGTTCGTGACGCGCGTCGGCGTGGTGGTCAACGAGCCCCTCGACCGGCTTCGGGCCCTGGTGGACGCGGTGCGGTTCGACGTCGTACAGTTGCACGGCGATGAGGACGCGGCCTACTGCGAGGCGGTGCGCGCTTGGGGCGTGCCGGTCATCAAGGCGGTTCAGGTGGCCGGGCCGCTGGACGTGACGCGGTTGCGCGCGCTGCCGGTCTCGGCCGTGCTGCTCGATACGTATCGCTCCGGGCAGCGCGGCGGCATCGGCGAGCCGTTCGACTGGCGGTTGGCCGCACCGGTCGCTCGCGTGATGCCGGTGATTCTCTCGGGCGGACTCAATCCCGACAACGTCGCCGCGGGCATCGCGGCGGTGCGGCCGTACGGGGTGGACGCCAGCTCGGGGTTGGAGACCGCCGGCCGCAAGGATCCGGTCAAGATTCGGGCGTTTGTCGCGGCGGCGCGGGCCGCCGGGGCTGCGATGGCGGAGGTGCCGAAGTGAGCGCACGGCTCGTGACGACCCCGGGGACAGAGGACGCCGGCCGCTTCGGCCGTTTCGGCGGGCGGTACGTTCCCGAGACACTGGTCCCCGCGCTGGACGAGCTCGAGGCGTCCTACGCGCGGCTGGCGGCCGACCCGGCGTTCCAGCGCGAACTCGACGATGTCCTGCGTCACTACTGCGGCCGGCCGACGCCCCTCTACCACGCGGCCAGGCTGAGCGGGGAGCTGGGCGTGCAGGTCTACATCAAGCGCGAGGACCTACTGCACACCGGCGCGCACAAGATCAATAACGCGGTTGGGCAGGTGTTTCTCGCCCGGCGCATGGGCAAGCAACGCATCATCGCGGAGACCGGCGCCGGGCAACACGGCGTGGCGACGGCCACGGCCGCGGCCGTGGCCGGTCTGCCGTGCGAGGTCTACATGGGTGCCGAGGACGTGGAGCGACAGAGTCTCAACGTCTTTCGCATGCGCCTGCTCGGTGCGAACGTCGTGCCGGTGGAGTCAGGTACGCGCACGCTGAAGGACGCGATCAACGAGGCCCTGCGCGACTGGGTGACTAACGTGCGCACGACATTCTACGTGATCGGGTCGGTCGTGGGGCCGCATCCGTATCCGACGCTGGTGCGCGATCTCCAGGCGGTGATCGGCCGCGAAGCCCGGGCACAGATGCTCGAGCGCGCCGGCCGGCTGCCCGACGTCGTGACCGCGTGCGTGGGCGGCGGCAGCAACGCGATCGGGCTGTTCCACGCGTTCCGCGGCGATCCGTGCCGGCTGATCGGCGTGGAGGCCGGCGGCGACGGCGTAGGCACGGGCCGCCACGCGGCTACGCTGGTCGCGGGCTCGCCCGGCGTGCTGCACGGTGCCATGAGCTACCTCCTGCAGGACGAGGCCGGGCAAGTGCGCGAGACGCACTCGATCTCGGCCGGCCTGGATTATCCGGGCGTCGGGCCCGAGCACGCGTTCCTCAAAGAGTCGGGTCGCGCCGAGTACGTGGCCGTCGATGACCGGACCGCGCTGGAGGGATTCCAGCTCCTTGCGCGCACCGAAGGGATCCTGGCGGCTTTGGAGCCCGCACACGCCTTCGGCTATCTGCGGGAACTCGCGCGATCGCTTTCGCGGGACGCCGTGGTGCTGGTCGGGCTGTCGGGGCGCGGTGACAAGGACGTGCACGTGATCGCGAGCGCCCTGGGAGCACGGGTATGAACCGGATCGCGCAGACGTTCGATCGGCTGCGCGCCTCGGGCCGCCGGGCGCTCATGCCGTTCGTCATGGGTGGCGATCCCGCGCTGGAGGCGACCGAGGCCTTTCTCGTCGGATGCGCCGAAGCCGGCGCCGACCTGTTGGAGATCGGCGTGCCGTTCTCCGATCCGATCGCCGACGGTCCGATCAACCAGCGTGCCGCGCTGCGCGCGCTCCGCGCCGGGACGACGCTCGCCGGGGTGCTCGACCTGGCCGCGCGCGTGCGGCCGCGCGTGACGCAGCCGATCGTGTTGCTATCGTACTACAATCCGATTCTCAGGATGGGGCTCGAGGCGTTCACCCGGCGTGCATCGTCGGCCGGCGTGGACGGCGTCGTGATCCCCGATCTGCCGCCCGAAGAAGGGCACGCGCTCGCGACGGTCGCCGATCCGGCGGGCCTCGCGGTGATCTTTCTCGCCGCGCCGACGAGCACGGACGCCCGGCTGGCGCAGGTCGCCGCGGCCAGCCGGGGATTCGTCTACTGTGTCTCGCTCACGGGTGTGACCGGTGTCCGGAGCCGTCTCGCCGCCGACGTCGGCGGCCTGGTGAGGCGGCTCCGCGCCCACACGGCACTGCCAGTGTGCGTGGGGTTCGGGGTCTCGACGCCAGAGCACGCCCGAGAGATCGTCGCCGTGGCCGACGGAGTCATCGTCGGCAGCGCTATCGTGGCGATTATCGAGCGCGACGGCGCGGGAGCCGGTCCGGCGCTTCGAGAGTTCGTCACCGCGCTGCGACGCGGTATCGACGCCCGCGACGCGGCGGACGCCGACGCGTCGTGAGGCGAGAACTCCGATGCGCCTGATCTGAGGCGACGTCGTGGGGCTCCTCACGCCGCGCCCGCACCCTGACGGCCCCACGGCCGTGTACCTGCGGACGCTCGTCTTCGTCTTCCACGGCGATCATCTGCTGTTGATCTTTCGGGAGCGGCCACCGGACGCGGGCATGTGGAATGCCATCGGCGGCAAGATCAATCGTGGCGAGGACCCACTCGACGCCGCGCGGCGCGAACTGCAGGAAGAGGCCGGCATCGAACCATCACTGACGTTTCGCGGCGTGGCGACAGTTGTGGTGCAGTCCACCGGCGAGCACTGGGTCATCTTCCTCTTCTCGGGAGAGGTTGGTGATCGCGCGGTCACCCCGTCGCCCGAGGGCGCCCTGCGGTGGGCGTCGCCCGCGGAACTTGCGGCCCTGCCGGTGCTGCCGGACATCCCGTTGCTGGCGCCCTACATGGCGGGCACCCGCCGTGTGATCCTGGCGAAGTTCACCTACGCGGCGCCGGGCCTGGAGACCGTCGAGTCGTTCGTGATCCGGGGCTGACTACCAGCGCACGGTTTCGGGCCGCGCGCGGATGTCGTCGAGTTCGGCGAAGAGGTGGTCGATCTCGGCGTCGGTCGTGTAGAAGTGCGGCGAGATGCGGATCCCGGTGCGCGGCCGATAGTCCACCATGATCCCCCGGGCGGCCAGCTTGCGCTCGGCCCGCTGCGCGCCCGGGAAGTCCACGCAGACCATTCCCCCGCGGCGCGCGGGTTCACGAGGGGTCTTCACCTGCAGCTCGCGGGTGTCGGCCATGTCGATGATGCGCTGCGTCAGGCGCAACGACTTCTCGCGAATGGCCTCCACGCCGATCGCGAGCACGATGTCGAGCCCGGCCCGCGACGCATAGAGGGGCGCGATGTTGGGCGTGCCCGTGGCGAAGCGCGTGGCCGTGTGTGCGAAGTGCATGTCCAACTCGAACTTGAATGGCCGGGCGTGGCTGAACCAGCCGACGACCCGTGGCTCCATCTGTTCGATGAGGCTCGGCTTCACGTACATCCAGGCCGCGCCCGGCCCCCCGCACAGCCACTTGATGAAACCGCCCAACACCACGTCGGCATCCCACCGGCGGACGTCGTACGGGACGCAGCCGGTGGTCTGGTACGCGTCCACGATCGCAAGCGCGCCGCGGGCGTGCGCCATCGCCACAATCGCCGCAACGTCCTGCACGCACCCCGACCGGAAGATTCCATGGTCGATGACGACTGCCAGTGTCTCGTCGTCGATGGCCTGTTCCCAGGCCTCGAGCGGGATGGAGACGCCGTCAGGGCTCTGGAGGAGATGCGGCCGCAGCCCCAACTGCTGGTGCATCTGGAAGTTGTAGGTGACGCTGGGGAAGTTCAGATCGGTGGTCACGATCTTGCTTCGACCCTCAGGCGTGAAGATCGCGCTCAGGAGGATCGAGGCGAGCGTCGAGACGTTCGCGTGGAAGACGATGGACTCCCACGGCGCGCCGATCAGCGCGCCGACCCGGCCGGCGTGATCGAGCAGGTACGTCGCCCATCCCCCCCAGGCCTTCTCGGCCTGCGCGCTCCACTCGTCGGCGTACCGCTGCAGCCAGTCTCGCGCGCCGCGCGGCATCGGCCCGGTGGAGTGGGCGGACAGGTGTGTCACGGTTGCCAGAATGGGGAACTCATCGCGCCAGGCGAGCAGGTGGTCCCGGGCTGTCGTTGCCATGCAGACGTCGCTCCGTTCCGCCGCCAACAGGTTCCCGCCCCCGGCGACCCGAAGCAACGTGCGAGGCCGCGGCAGCGGATCAACATACTATAATACCCGAATGTCGCGGTTCCCACGCCTCGCGATGTCGGGCAGCAGACCGGCGGGGCCGCAGGCGCGTGTTTGGATGGAGCGTACATGGGAGTGGATGAGGACATTCTGATCGTACCCCGCGCCGATCTGTTCTGGCGCGGCGAGTTCCGCGGCGTGACGACCGACGGCCTCGACGAGTACCTGGCCCGTATTCGGCGTCACGGTGACTTTCGCCGCCGTGGTGACGTGGAAGAAGATCCGTCGCTCAAGCAGATTATTCCGTATCTGGTGGTGCGGGCCGGTGACCGCTGCATGCTGTTTCAGCGCACGCAGGCCGGTCGCGAGGGGCGATTGCGCGGGCTCTTCTCAATCGGCGTCGGCGGGCACATCGCGCGCGACGACGTGCGGGGTGCCGAGGACGTAGTCTCCGCCGCGCTGCGCCGCGAGCTCGAGGAGGAACTCGATGTCCAGGGGCCCTGGACCGCGCGTCTGGTCGGCGCGCTCAACGACGACGGGAACGCGGTCGGGCAGGTGCACTTCGGCCTCGTGCATATCGTCGAGGTGTCATCCGGCGAGGTGGCGATCCGCGAAACCGACCGGCTGACCGGCCGCCTGGCCGCCATGGCCGAGGTCGAGGCGGCGTATTCACAGATGGAGACGTGGTCGCAGCTCGTCCTGGACGCCGGCGTCCACAGGGCATGAGTCCCGTACCTGGCTCCGGTGTCTTGACGCCCGCCCGCCCGCAGCGCGCGGCGTTTGTGGCCGTGGCGCCCCCGTACGACCTCCGCCGGACGCTCGTCAGCGGGCAGTGTTTTCGATGGACCGTCACGGCCGACGGCGCCCACGGCGTCGTCGGCGGCGCGCTCGCATATGTCTGGCAGAGGGACGGTGGCCTGGAGATCGCGCAGCATGGATCGGCGGCTGCACCGGAACACCTGGTCCGCCACCTCGGCGCTGACCAGCCGCTGCTGGCGATCGAGGCGACGCTGGCGCGCGACGCCGTGATCCGGCGCCTGCTGCCGTACACTTCGGGGATCGCCCTCATGCGCCAGGATCCCTGGGAGTGCCTGGTGTCGTTCGTCATCTCCGCGTTCAACAACATCCCCAAGATCCAGATGAGCGTCCGTGCGCTCGCGCGGCGCTTTGGCCAGCGGGTCGCTCCGGGGTCCGAGGCGTGGACCTTTCCGTCGCCCGAACGACTGGCCGAGGCGAGCGACGCGGCGTTGCGGCGCTGCGTGCTCGGCTATCGCGCGCCGTACCTGCGCGCCCTGGCCAGGCTCGTCGCGCGCGGAGATATCGACTTGCCGGCGATCGCCGCCAGGCCCTTCGATGAGGCACGGCAGGCGCTCCTGGCGCTGCCCGGCGTGGGAGAGAAGGTGGCCGACTGCGTCCTGCTGTTCGGGTTCGGTCGCCACGAGGCGTTCCCGGTGGACGTCTGGGTGCAGCGGGCCGTGGAGCAGTGGTACCGGCGGGGCCGCACCACGACGCCGCGCGACATCCGGGCGTGGGCGCGGGACCGGTTCGGTGTACTCGCCGGGTACGCGCAGCAGCACCTGTTCGCGGGCGCGCGGGAAGCCGGCCGGGCACGAGGAGTCACTCCATGACTCCCGAGGGCGCGACGCCGGCGCGCGATGACCGCGGGGTGCGTCTCCGGGCCGACACCATCGGGCGCGTCGCGCTCCTCGCAGTACTCGCCGACGATCCGCAGTCCGTGCTGGCCGGCGCGAAGGGTTACCGTAGCGTGGCCGGCCGCGTGGGCACGATGGACCTCGAGAAAGTCATCGCCGCGGTGGAGACCGCGGCCGCCCGTGAAGGGCTCATCAGCGCCGAGTACGCCGAAGAGCACGCGCTGTACCATGCGACCATCGAGGCCTTGCACGGTGTCGGTCGCGGGCAACTCGCCCTCGGGACGCTCCTCAGGACGGTTGGCCTGCGCTTCGCCGTCGTCCGGGGGCCGCGCCTGCCGGGAGATCCCACTGCCTGGATCGCGGTCGCCCTGTACGGCACGATCGGCCAGCCGGTCAAGGGCAACGAGCACGAGGTCGTCGGGTTGGGCATCGTGCATCTCTAGGCAGGACTCGGGCGTCGGTCGAGGGAAGGCCTCCACCGACAACTGCATCGGCTCAGAGACACGAGAGACGAGAGGGCCATGCCGCGGTCGCGGCGCGGTCCTTTTTTGGTACGCGGTGAGCCCGGGAGAGGGAGGCCGTCATGGTCCGTGTGGACGGACGCACGTTGACGCTCGAGGCCGTGGAGGCCGTCGCGCACGGCGAGGCGGTGGCGCTCGCGCCCGAGGCGCGCGCGCGAGTGGAGGCGTCCCGCGCGATGGTCGAGCGGGTGCTGCGAGAGCGACGCGCGGTCTACGGAATCTCGACGGGCGTCGGCGAGTTGCGCACCGTCTCGATTCCGCCCGACGGTGCTCAGGCGCTGCAGCGGAACATCGTGCGCTCGCACGCGGCAGGCGTTGGAGACCCCCTCCCCGAGCCCGCCGTGCGCGCCATGATCGTGCTGCGCGCCAACGCGCTGGCGGTCGGCTGTTCCGGCGTGCGGCCGGTCGTCGTCGAGACGTTGCTGGCGATGCTGGAACGCGGCGTTCACCCCGTGATCCCCGAGCAAGGATCATTGGGCGCGAGCGGTGACCTCGCGCCGCTGGCGCACCTGGCGCTCGTCCTGATTGGCGAGGGGGAGGCCTTCGTCGAGGGGGTCCGCATGCCCGGCGGTGACGCGATGGCCCGGGCGGGCATTGCGCCCCTGGCGCTCGATGCCAAGGAAGGCATTGCGCTGATCAACGGCACGCAGGTCATGGCCGCGCTCGGCACGCTCTTCCTGCTCGAGGCCGAGCGCCTGGCCGAACTGGCCGACGTCGCGGGCGCGATGACCCTGGAGGCCCTGCGCGGCACCGGGCAGGCGTTTCACCCGCTGTTGCACCGGGCGCGGGCGCACCCCGGTCAGGTGGCGGTGGCCGCGCATTTGACCGCGCTGCTCGACGGCAGCCGGCGTCTGGCCGGCGCGGACTACGCCCGCGTGCAGGACGCGTACTCGTTGCGGTGCATGCCGCAGGTGCACGGCGCGGTGCGGCAGGCGCTCGCGCACCTGCGCGAGGTGCTGGCCGTGGAAATCAACAGCGCGACCGACAACCCGCTGCTCTTTCCCGACGAGGGCGAAATCCTCTCGGGCGGCAACTTCCATGGTGAGCCGCTCGCGCTGGCCCTCGACTACGCCGCAATGGCGGTCGCGGAATTGGCCAGCATCAGCGAGCGCCGTATCGAGCGGCTGGTCAATCCCCATCTTTCGGGCCTGCCCCCGTTCCTCGCAGAGCGGGGCGGGCTGCAGTCAGGCTACATGCTGGCGCACTACACCGCGGCCGCCCTTGTCTCGGAGAACAAGGTGCTGTGCCATCCGGCGAGCGTCGACACGATTCCCACCTCGGCCGGTCAGGAAGACCACGTGAGCATGGGCGCGCACGCCGCGCGCAAGGCGATGGCGGTGCTGCGCAACACGCAGCAGGTGGTGGCCGTCGAACTCGTGCTCGCGGCGCAGGGGATCGATCTCAGCCCACGCGGCCCCGGCGACGGCCCCGACGATCCGGGCCTGGGGCGGGGAACCGGCGCGGCCTACCGCGAAGTCAGGCGGGCGGTTTCGCGGTTGAGGGAAGATCGGGTCGTAGCGCAGGACCTCATCGCCGGGCTGGCGCTGGTGCGCTCGCGCGCCGTGCTCGAAGCCACGCGGTCGGCGATGGGCGGCCCCCCGTAGGAGGGACTACGCGGCCAGCCGTCCAATCCGAAGGGACACGTATCGCGGCGCGATTGCCCATCCGGACCGGGGGTGGCTTGGATGTCGGGCAACGACGCAGTCATTCGGGCGCGCGACGTCTACAAGGTCTTCGTCGCGCGTGGGGCCGGCCGGGACCGCCAGGCGTTCCTCGCCTTGCGCGGCGTCAACCTGACGATCGGGCGAGGACGCTTCGTCAGCTTCGTCGGGCCCTCAGGGTGCGGCAAGTCCACGCTCCTCAACATGATCGCTGGTCTCGTCCGGCCCACCGAGGGCGAAGTCTGGTTCGAGAGCGCGCCGGTCGCTCGGGTCAACACTAGCGTCGGGTACATCACCCAGGATGACAACCTGCTGCCGTGGCGTACGCTTCAGGAGAACGTCGAAGTGGCCCTGGAGTTCCGCGGCGTGTCCGCGGAGGAGCGGCGCGAGCGCGCGGCGCACCACATCGCCACGGTGGGTCTGCGCGGATTTGAGCGCCACTACCCGCACGAACTCTCCGGGGGCATGCGAAAGCGCGCGTCGCTCATCCGCACGTTGATCTACGATCCCCCGGTGGTGTTGATGGACGAGCCGTTCGGGCCGCTCGACGCGCAGACCAGGGTGATCCTCCAGGACGAACTGCTCAGGTTGTGGAGCGGCACCGGCAAGACCATCGTCTTCGTCACGCACGACCTGGTCGAGGCGATCGCGCTCTCCGATGAGATCGCCCTCTTCAGCCGGTCGCCGGGCACGATCAAGCAGGTCTATCAGGTGCCGCTGCCGCGGCCGCGCGACGTCTTTCACATCCACGCCGACCCGCGCTTCCCGGAGTTCTATGACCGACTCTGGCGCGATCTGCGGGAAGAGATCTCCGAAGTCGACCTGGGGGGGACGTAGGGATGGGTACGCTCGAGGTGACCGCCGGCGCATTCACGGGAGAAGATCGGGCGGCGGAGCTGCTGCGGCGGGTCGAGCAGGATGAGCGCCAGCGGGCGCGCCGCGAGCAGCGGGCCACGGCCCTGGGCCGGCTGGCATTTGGCATCGGCATCTTCCTGGCCTGGGAGCTGATGTCCGGCACGGTCCTGGATCAGTTCTTCGTGAGCAAGCCGAGCCACATCGCGGCCTCGTTGTGGGCGATGCTCACGACCGAAGGCCTGCTCTACCATCTTCGGTTCACCGTGGTGGAAGCGGTCACGGGCTACGCGATCGGCGCCGGGACCGGCCTGGTCCTGGGCTTGGTCCTTGCCAGGGTTGAGTTCGTCTACCGCATCGTCGAGCCGTTCGTCGTCGCCTTCTACGGCATCCCGCGCATTGCGCTGGCGCCGCTGTTCATCCTGTGGTTCGGCATCGGGATCGCGTCGAAGATCGCGATCGCCGCGATCATGGTGTTCTTCATCGTATTCATCAACACCATCGCCGGGATCCGATCGGTGCCGGCGCAGTTCGTCCAGATCGCGCGGGTCATGGGTGCGTCCGAGTGGGACCTGGTGCGCAAGATCGCCGTCCCGGCGGCGACGCCGTTCATCATCGCGGCCCTGCAGATCACGGTGCCCCAGGCGATGATCGGCGCGATTGTCGGCGAGTTCATCTCGAGCAATCGAGGTGTGGGACACTTGATCAGCCGGGCCGCCGGGTTCCTGGACACACCAGGGCTGTTCGCGGGTATCGCCGCTTTGCTGGTTGTTGTCATGCTCATGAATCAAGCGGTCACGTCGTTGGGCGGCTATCTGATGCGTTGGAGTCCCAAGCACGGCGCGCTGCGAGATGTTCGGTAGCCACATTCGATTCCGGGGGGCGATCGAGATGAGCACGACGCATCGGTCGAACGTGAGGGGCCTGACGATAGCCGCACTCGTGATGACGGTGCTAGTGGCCGGCTCGGCGCTGTCCGCGTCGGCGCAGGCGCCGCGCGTCAAGATCGCCGCCGCGCATACCGGCACGCTCTTCATGGCCCCGGTGTACATTGCCGAGGCCGCGGGCTTCCTGGCCGAGGAAGGCATTGATTTCGAGTTGACCGAGGTGGACAGCGGCGCTCTGGGCATCGCGGCGCTGGTGGCCGGCCAGGTGCAGTTCTTCGACGCCGACCCCTTCCAGGCCGTGCAGCTCCGCCGCCAGGGCAAGCAGATCCTGTTCGTGTATAACCTGACCAAGCGCGTCACCCTGGACCTGGTCATGCACCCCGAGGTCGCCCGTTCACGGAACGTTTCGCGTGCGACGCCGCTGGCTCAGCGCCTGGCCGCGCTGCGAGGCCTGAAACTGGGGATCACGCGACCCGGGGCGGCGACGGACGTGTACATGCGGTACTATCTCAAGCGGGCCGGGCTGAGTCCGGATCGCGATGTCCAGATGCTGTCCATCGGTGGCGGGGCGGGCCTGCTCGCGGCGCTGCGCTCGAGGCAGATCGACGCGTTCCACCTGTCCGCGCCCACGCCCTACATCGCGGAGCGGGACGGCTTCGGCGTCGTGGTCATCAAGGCGTCGGCCGGCGACGTACCCGAACTCGACAACTTCCTCTACACCGGCATCGCGGTGCACAACGTCTACGCCAACCGCAACGGCGATGTCCTCCGGCGTTGGACGAAGGCGGTCAACCGCGCCAACAAACTCATGCGGCAGGACCAGGCCGCGGCCATCAACCACCTGCGCAAGCACTTCCCGCGGACCGATCCGGTCCTGTTGACGCTCGCGCTCCGGGAGATCATCCCGGCGTTGTCCGAGGATGGGACGATGACCGAACAGATGCTGGAGAAACACCTGCAGTTCATGCTCGACGACGGCCAGATTCCGTTCAAGCCGTCGGCCAAGGAAGGTATCCTGTGGACGAACCGATTCGTCGTAAAGTAGCCGCCTGAACGGTCTGAACGCGAGGTCGCGGGCGCGGCGTCCGCCGCGCCCGCCGAGTCTCACGCCCGCTCGTAGACGATCTTGCCGCCCACCATCGTCAGCGAGACGCGCAGGTCGAGGAGGCGCTCCGCAGGCACGGTGAGGTAGTCGTCACTCAGCACCACCAGGTCGGCCCACTTGCCGGTCTCGATCGAGCCCTTCTGGTGTTCTTCGAACGTCGCATACGCGCCGTTGATCGTCCACATCCGGAGGGCGTCTTCCCGGCTGACCTCCTCGCCCGGGAGCAGCTTGCCGACCAGCGTCTCCTGGGTGGTCACCTGGTACAGTCCCAGCAGCGGCCGCTGAGGGTCGTAGTGCGTGGCCGGGCAGTCCGTCCCGCCCGTGACGATCAGGCCTTCACGGAGCCAGCTCCGCACGGGCAGGCCCCAGTCCTTGACCGCGCGCTCCCACGGATCGGTCACCGTGCTCTTCGCGATGCGCACCCGGTCCATCACCTGATGCATCCGGAACGAGCGCGCGGCGGCGAAGTAGGCAAGTTGCGGGTTCGCGGCGACGATGATGTCGAGCGCCTTGACCCGCCGGTAGAAGTCCGGACGGATGAGGCCGAAGCCGTGTTCCCAGGTGAACCGTCGGCCGCGGAGCGAGCGCTCACGGTCGGCCTCCTCGAGCGTATCGAGCATCAACGCGGTGGCGTCCTCCGCGCTGCCCGATGCCACGTGCATCGCGATGGTGAAGCCCAGCCGGTTGGCTTCGCGGAGCATCATCCGCAGCTTCTGCGGGGAGTACGCCCACCAGCCGTCGTTCTGCACGACCATCTTGAGACCGCCCAGGCGTAGGGACGGACCACCCAGTCCCTGCTTGGGCCCGAAGTACCGGCGCAGGGCCTCTTTGATCTCGTCGATCGGCATGTAGCGCGCGGGCAAACCGAGGATGAGGTCGGTGCGCACGGTCAGCTCACCGCGGCGCTCGGCCGCGATGTACGCGTCGATCTCCTCGGGGGTCACACCCATGTCCCGCGTGCCGGTGACGCCGGCCTCGTGGAACCTCGCCGCCTGCGCCTTGATCGCGCGGATGTATGTCTCGGTGTCGAAGTGCAGGAAGTCCCACTTCTTGGGCCGCTGGCCGAGCTTCTCCCAGAGTCGCTTGCGCGCGAGGTCGCCGGCGCCGGCAATCAGGTGCCCGGTCGGCTCGCCGTGTTCGTCGCGCACGATGTGGCCTTCCGGCTCATTCGGGTCGCCGCCGGGATCAGGGGTGTCGCGATCGATGCCGGCCACGCGCAGCGCGACCGAGTTGAGGATGATGTTCTTCCCCGACTGGAACAGGTAGACCGGATGCTCGGGCGCGACTTCGTCGAGGTCGTAGCGGTTCGGGAAGCGGCCGTCCTTCAGTGCGCCACGAAACATGCACGAGGTCGCGATCCACTCGCCGGGCTTCGCACGGCGCGTGCGCGCGGCGATCTCGGCCTGAATCTCCTTGATGCTCTGCGCCCAGGCCAGGTTGACCTTGGCGCCGACTTCGGGATGGTCGAGCCCGGCCAGGAGCGCGTGCGTGTGGTTGTCGATCAGCCCCGGGATGACGCAGGCGCCTCTGAGATCGATCCGGCGCGTGCCGTCGCCGGCCAGGGGCGTGATCTCCTGATCGCTCCCGACCGCGACGATGGTGTCGCCGAGCACGGCGACCGCCTGCGCGATGGAGAACGCACGGTCCACCGTGACGATCTTGCCGTTGTAGAGAATCGTGTCCGCGACGAGGCGGCCGCGTTCCACCCCCATGCGTTCTGCCCCCCGTTCTAAGCCGGGCGATCGTGATGCCCGCGGATGCGCGCCAGCAGGCCGGGATGGGTCAAGAGGTCTGCCGCCGTCTGCGCCATCGCCACCGCGGCCGTATGCATGGCACGCAGGGCCTGCGGCCGCGCGGCGCACACCGCGGCCTCGCGCGTGTGGAAGTTGACCTCGGCCGGCCACGTGGCCACCGAGAACAGCACCGACGGCACGACCTGACTCACGTTGCCGAAGTCGGTCGAGGCCATCGAGCGCCAGGTGGTCACCGGTTCGCCGAGGGCGCGCAGGTTGGCGGCCAGCGCGTCGCCGAGCGGCGGGTTGTAGCGCACCGGGTCGAGCACCAGACCGTCGTGGACCGTCAGCGTCGTGCCGGACGCGAGCGCCCCGGCGCGGGCGCACTCGATGACGCGGGCGCACACCCGGGCGAGCTCGGCGAGGTCGGCGGAGCGGATGCCGAGCGTGCAGGCCGCCCGTTCCGGGATTACATTCACGGCCTGGCCGCCGTCGCTGACGATGCCGTGGATCCGCACACCGTCCTGCACGAACTGGCGCAGCGCGTTCAGGTTGTTGTACGTGAGGAGCACGCCGTCGAGGGCGCTGGCGCCGGTGTGCTGGTCGGCCGCGGCGTGCGCGGTGCGGCCCGCAAACTCGAACTCATACATCCGCACGCCCGTACACTGCTCCATGAGCGCCGTGCTGTGAAAGGCGTGAAACGTCAACGCGGCATCCAGGCCGTCGAATGCGCCCGCCGCGAGCATCAGCGGTTTTCCTGAGCCGAGTTCCTCGGCCGGGCAGCCGTAGACCTTGACGGCACCCGGCAGGTCCGCCATCGCGCGCGCCAGGTAGACGCCTGCGCCGACCGCCGACCCGGCGATCAGGTTGTGTCCGCAGCCGTGGTCCACGCCCGGGAGCGCGTCGTACTCAGCCAGGAAGCCGATCGTGGGACCGTCGCCCGCACCTCGGCGCGTCGCCACGAACGCCGTCTCGACGCCCGGGACTCCCGCGCACTCGAACCCGTGGCGTTCCAGGACCTCGCGGCACCACGCGACCGCGCGGTGCTCCTGATGGCCCAGTTCGGGGTGCGCGTGGATCCGCAGGCTGAGGTCTGTGATCTCGTGCTCGTGCGCGCGGGCCGCGGCTGAGATCGCCGTCTTCACGCCGTTCGTTGCACCAGGCATGCGTGCAGCCGCCTTTCCAGGCTCTCGCGCGTTGACGCGCCGAGGTCTTTGCCGATGAACGCCATCTCCGTGAGCCGTTCGTCGAACGGCTGCCATGCCTCGCCGGCCGTGATCGTCCAGCGGTCGCCGACGAGGTGGAAGATCAGGCGCGCGGGCAGATCCGGAGCCGAGAGCACGCCTTTGCCGCGAAACACCTGCGGGGGCAGGTCGTCGAGCAGGCCTGCTAGGCGCTCGAGGTCCACGTCCGCCGGTGCCCGGAGCGTCACGGTCTGGAAGTGCTCGCGGTGAGCGGACGCGCCGTTGCTGTGGTCGTGGGCGGCCGGCAAGGCTGCTGGCTGGAACAGCGATAGCCCCAGCACCAGCCCCAGGTCAACGCGCGCGTGCTCGCAGCGCAACACCCGCGCGCGCGGGTTGAGCGTGCGGAGCCCGGCCTCGATGTGGTCCACGGTGGCCGGCGCGACGAGGTCAAGTTTGTTCAGCAGCAGGATGTCACCCGTCACGATCTGGCTGTACGCCTGTGCCGCGTAGTCGAGGTTGTGGTCGAAGTTCGCGGCATCCACGAGCGTCAGGACCGAGTCGAGCCTGATATCGTCTTGAACGCGCGGGTCGAGGAGTTGCCGCGCCACGGGCACCGGATCGGCGAGCCCGGTCGTCTCGAGCACGAGGTGCTCAGGCGGCCGCGGCCGATCGAGCAGCGTGGCGACGGCCGGCAGCAGATCGTCGCGCACCGCGCAGCAGACGCAGCCGTTGACCAGTTCCAGCACGTCTTCGTCGCGGCGGGCGATCAACCGGCCGTCGATGCCGACTTCCCCGAACTCGTTGATGAGGACGCCGATGCGGAAGCCGTGGGGCGAGGTGAGGATGTGGTTGAGGAGTGTCGTCTTCCCGCTGCCCAGAAAGCCCGTGAGCACGGTCACCGGAACCGGCTGCATGGGTCGATTGGTTCGGCGCGGGCGGCAGGGAGTTCCTGGCGCCTATCTCACGACTGTGATCGGGGCTTCGTGTCGGGCGACACACTCACCGATCCGGGCGACGGTCTCCACCCCGCGCGACCGCATTGCCCGCTCCAGCGCATCGGCACGCTCAGGCGCCACCGCGATCAGCAGCCCGCCCGAGGTCTGCGCGTCCGCGAGCAGGATCTGCGTGACCTCGTCGAGCCCGGGCTCCCAGTGCACCTTGTCGTGGAGCCACTCGAGGTTGCGCGCGGTCCCGCCGGCCACCGCGCCGGTACCGGCCAGGGTACGCGCGCCGTCGAGCACAGGCACCGCCGACGCCAGCACACGCGCGCTGACCCCGCTCGCCTCCACCATCTCGTGGAGGTGCCCCAGCAGCCCGTACCCGGTGATGTCGGTCGCCGCGTTCACGCCGGTCTCCAGCATCGCCTCGGACGCCGCGCGGTTCAGGATGCCCATGACACGAATGGCCTCGTCCGCCACGTCGCGAGGGGTCTTCTCCTGTTTGATGCCGGTCGTGATCGCGCCGATCCCGAGCGGTTTGGTCAGGTAGATGACGTCGCCGGGCCGGGCGCCGCCGTTGGTCACGAATCGCGCCGGGTGCACGAAGCCGGTGACCGCAAGCCCGTACTTGGGCTCGGGATCGTCAATGCTGTGCCCGCCGACGATCATGACGCCGGCCTCGGCCGTCTTCGCTGCGCCGCCGCGCAGGATCTCCGACAGGATGTCCAGCGGCAGCTTGCGCGGGAACCCGACGATGTTGAGCGCCAGCAACGGCCGTCCGCCCTTGGCGTAGATATCGGACATCGCGTTCGCCGCGGCGATCAGCCCGTACTGGTACGGGTCATCCACGACGGGCGTGAAGACATCCACCGTCTGCACGAGGGCCATCTCGTCGCTCAGCCGGTAGATGGCCGCGTCGTCGTCGGTCCCGAGCCCGAGCAGCAGGTTCGGGTCGCGAGGTGTTGGAAGGTGGCGCAGCACGTACGCCAGGTCGCCGGGTGGCAGCTTCGACGCTCAGCCGGCGCAGGCGACCATGGACGTGAGCCGGATGCGCTCACGGTCCGTCACGGCGACACCTCCTCCCCCGGGCGCTCTCTGCAGGTTCAACACGACGCGCGGCCTGCACATTCCTCCGGTATTATAGCCTCACATGGGAACCTACGAGGTTATCGACCATACGGCGGACGTCGGGATCGTGGTGCGGGCCGCGTCGCTGCCCGAACTGTTCGAGACCGCCGCCGAAGCCCTGTTCGCGTTTATCGTTGACCCCGCCTCTGTCGAGAACCGCGCATGGCTGGAGCGCACGGTCGAGGCCGACGACCTCGACGGTCTGCTCGTCGCATGGCTCAACGACCTGCTGACGGCGTTCAACGCGGAGGGCTTCGTCCCGAAGACGTTCGTCGTAGACGAGGTCTCCACGTCGCGGGTGCGCGCCACGGTGCACGGCGAGCCCGCCGACCGCACCCGGCACAGGTTCAGACTCGACGTGAAGGCCGCCACGTACCACCAACTCGAGGTTACCCGGGAAGACGGTGGCTGGCGGGCGAGGGTCATCTTCGATGTGTGAGGGCGCTGATGCCTGAGGGTGCGGCGCGTCGCCGGGTGCCGGTATGGTCGCGCGCGGCGCTCCTCGCGGCCGTCATCGCTGCGCTGGCGCCGACCGCTCCCGGCGCGGCGGGGCCGACCGAACGGCCCGTCCGCGGGGGGGTGCTTCGTGTGGCTCACAGCGGCGAGCCGCCGACCATCGACCTCCACTGGACGTCCGGCGCGCCCACCCAGGACGTGGCCATTCACATCTTCGAAGGGCTCTTTGCGCTGTCGAGCCGGTACGAGCCGCACCCGCTGCTCGTGGATCGCTGGCAGATGACCCCGGATCGCCGGACCTACACGTTCACCCTGCGCCGTGGCGTGCGCTTCCACCACGGCAGCGAGATGACCGCCGATGACGTCGTCGCGTCGCTCCAGCGATGGGGCCAGGTTGCCGCCCGGGGTCGCGAGCTCTTCCGTCAGGTCGAGAGCCTCGTCGCGCGCGATGCCTACACCGTGCAGATGCGGCTGCGCGAGGCGAACGGGCTCGTGCCGCTCGGCCTGGCGATCCCGAGCCAGGGCGCGGTTGTCTATCCGCGCGAGGTCATCGACGAGGCGGCCGGCGGGCCGATCCGGCGTTTCATCGGCACGGGTCCGTATCGTTTCACGGAGCACGTACCCGATGTCCGCATTCGCCTCGAGCGCTTCGACGGTTACGTCCCGAGAGACGATACGGCCGATGGCATGGCCGGCCGACGCGAAGCGTATCTCGACGCGATCGAGTTCCTGCCGGTGCCCGATGCCTCGGTACGGATCGCCGGCGTCATCCGCGGCGACTACCACTTCGCGCACTCCGTGCCCACCGATGAGTACGCGCGGCTGCGCGCAACGCGGGCGGTCGTCCCGCTGGTCATCACCACGCCGCAGTGGGCCGGGTTCATGTTCAACCACCGGTCAGCCCTGATGGCCAGCCTGGCGCTGCGACGCGCCATCGTCTCGGCCATTGATGAGGAAGCCGCGCTGCGCGGGACCTACGGGCCGCGGCAGTTCTGGCGCGCGACACCCTCGTTCTTCCCGCGCGAACACCCGATGTGGACCGAGGCCGGCGCCGCGATCTACCGGCAGCGCGATCTCACGGTGACCCGACGGCTGCTCGCCGAAGCCGACTATCGCAATCAGCCGATCCGGTGGATGGCCAGCAGCGAGATGCCGCACCACCTGACCGCGGCGACGATTGTGAAATCTCAGCTCGAGACGGCGGGCCTCGTGGTGGATCTTCAGGTCATGGATTGGGCGACGCTGGTCTCCCGCCGCAGCCGGCCTGAGGGATGGGATGTCTTCACGACGACGTTCGGCTTCGTGCCCGACCCGGTGTTCTTGCTGCCGCTCTCGCCGGCCTGGCCCGGCTGGTACCAGGACCGGGAGATGCAGGCGTACCTGGGCCTGTTGAGCCGGCATGCCGATCCACGAGTGCGGGCGGCGATCTGGGCGCGCGCCCAGCAGCGCTTCTACGAGCGGGCCGTGGCGGTGCGGCTTGGCGACTGGTTCCCGCTGCTGCTGCACCGGGCCGAACTGCGCGGCGTCGTGGGAGGACCCGGCACGTTCCACTGGAACGAATGGATCAGCCGTAGTCCCTGACGCACATCCTGATGCCGAAACCCGGGAGCGCGTGGCAATGGTCGAGTCGTGGGGGCTTGCGCTCGTCCGTATCCTGCAGCAACTCAGCCCCTGGCTCGACACCCCGATGCGCCTGCTCTCGCTGCTGGGCCAGGAAGAAGCCTACCTCATCGTGGTGGTCTTGCTCTACTGGTGCGTGGACGCGCGGTGGGGCTCCCGGGCCCTCGCAATCCTCTTGGTGTCTGTGCTGCTGAACGATCTCGCCAAGTGGCTGTTCCACGCGCCGCGTCCCTACTGGGTCGATCCACAGGTCAAAGCGTTGAGCCTGGAGACGAGTTACGGCGTCCCCTCGGGGCACGCGCAAACCGGCGTGGCGTTCTGGGGCTATCACGCGGCGACCATCGGCCGGCGCCGGGCGTGGGTCGCCGCCGCCGCGCTTGTCCTCCTGGTCTCGATCTCGCGCGTCTATCTGGGCGTGCATTTCCCGCATGACGTCGTCGTCGGGTGGTGTATCGGCGCGGGCATCCTGGCGGCGTTCCTGCGCGCGGAGCCCGCAGTGTCGGCGTGGTTGACGCAGAGGGCTCGCGGCGTGCAGGTCGCCGCGGTGCTCGGCGCCTCGGTCGGTCTCCTCGCCATAGTTCTCGTGGTGCGCGCCACGCTCGGCGACGTGGTTGACCCTCCGGCGTGGGCGACGCAGGCGGCTGCCGCCGCGGGCGGCGGGAACCACCCACCGGCAGCCACGCCCCGCAGTCTTGCAAGCATCGCGGCAGTGCTCGGTGCGCTGCTGGGTGCCGGTCTCGGCGCGACGGCACGGGGCGCGACGGTACGCACGGCGCGTGCGCCCTTGCGGGTGCTGCTGGCCAGAGTGATGATGGGGGTCGCCGGATTGCTCGTCATCCGCGCGGGGCTCGCGGTCATCTTTCCCTCGGGCGAGGACGCCCCGGCACTGCTCTTCCGCTGGATGCGGTATGCCATGATGGGAGCGTGGGTGATCTGGCTGGCCCCCGTGGTCTTCACACGAACCGGTCTGACCGAGGGGCGCGGGCCGTAGGCCGCCGCTCATCGTGAAGCTCACATCAGCGTGCTAGACTTCATCGATCCCGTGGCGCGCGCCGACGTGGCGCTGCTCCGCTTGCTGGTCGCGGGGTTGATCGGCGGCCTGATCGGCGTCGAGCGCGAGCGGGCCGAGGCGCTGGGCGGCGACCAGTTTGCCGGGGTGCGCACGTTTCCGATGTTCAGCCTGTTGGGTGCTGCACTGGCGCTGATCTCCGGCCAGATCGGCCTGGCCGTGGTGGCCGGGTTTGCCGGGGTCGTGACACTCGTCGCGGTGTCGTACGTGCGGACCAGCGGCCGAGGGGAGATCGGCACGACGACCGAGACCGCGGCGCTGGCCACGTACTGGATCGGCGTGATGGCCGGTGCCGGCGCGCTCCTGGTCTCGGGCGCGGTGGGCATCACGGTCGTCGTGCTGCTGGCGTCGCGACAGCGGCTCGAGGCCTTCACTCGCGCGCTCAGCACCGAGGAAGTGGAGGCCGCGCTCGTGCTCGCGGTCATCGCCGCGGTCGTGCTGCCGATTCTGCCCGACGCGCAGTACGGCCCATGGGGCGTGTGGAACCCCCGCCAGCTCTGGGGCCTGGTCGTCGTGGTCTGCGGTCTGTCGTTCATCGCGTTCGTCGGCATGCGGGTCTGGCACGGCGCCCGCGGGCTCTACGCGAGCGGTCTGCTCGGCGGGCTGGTGTCGAGTACCGCGGCCACCGTGTCGTTCGCCGTGCGCTCGAGGGAACACCCGCCCCGCGCGCAGCAGCTCGCGGTGGCCGCTGGCCTGGCGTCGCTGGTGATGGTGGTCCGGGTCGGCGTACTCGCCGCGGTCGCCGGCGCACGCGTGTTGCCCGACCTGCTGCCGGTGCTGGCGGCGACGCTGGCGGCCGGGACCGTCGCAGTGGGTCTGCAGGCGCGCCGGGCGCCCGAGGCCGGCGAGAGCGCGCCGGGCGTCGCGAACCCGTTCCGGCTTGAGGAGGCCCTCCGCTTTGCTGTCGTCTTTGCGCTCGTGCAGCTGGCTGTCGCGGCGGCGTCGCGCTACCTGGGGGCCTGGGGGGTCGTCGCGGCGGCCGTCCTGGCCGGCCTGACGGACGTGGACGCGATCACCCTGACACTCGCGGCGGCCGCCGGGACGACGCTGTCCCCGCAGGCCGCGGCCACGGCGATCGCGCTGGCGGTGTTGTCGAATACCGTGGCGAAGGCCGGCTACGCCGCCTGGTTTGGCCAGCGCACGTTCCGGCGCACCGCGCTGCTGATCCTCGGCGCGGCGCTGGTTGGCGGCATCGTGGCGCTGCTCATGGGTCGGATGTCGATGTCCTAGTACCGTGGTGTTCGCTTCTGCACCCTCGTCCCGCGTGATACCCTACACCTATGATCCGATGTCCCCAGTGCGGGACTGAGAACCCGGCCGGCGCCAAATTCTGCATGCGCTGCGGCACGGCGCTGATGCGCCGCTGCGCGAACTGCGGCGCCGAGAACCCGCTGGATGCGCACTTCTGCCTCCGCTGCGGGCGGCCGCTGGAGGTCACCGCGGCCGCTGAACGCCGGATCGTCACCGTGCTGTTCGCCGACCTGGTCGGTTCGACGCCCATGGTCGTCCGGCTCGACCCCGAGAAGATGCGCGCGATCATCGCCGACTATTTCGCCGACATGCGCGGCGAGGTCGAGCGGCATTCCGGCGTCGTGGAGAAGTTCATCGGCGACTCGGTCATGGCCGTCTTCGGCGTCCCGGCCGCGCACGAGGACGATCCGGAACGCGCGGTGCGGGCCGCGCTCGCCATGCGCGAGCGCATGAAGACACTGAATGCACGGCTGCAGGCCGACCTGCGGATTCGCATCGGCATCGCCACCGGCGAGGTGATCACCGACACGGCGGCCGTCGACGGTGGGCAGTTCATGGCCACGGGCGAGGCCGTCAACCTCGCGGCCAGGCTGCAGCAGCACGCGGCGCCGGATGCGATCGTCATCGACGAGCGCACCCAGCGCGCGGTGCGGCGGGTCGCAGAGGCCCGGCCACTGCCAGCGCCGGGCGACGGCGACTTCGCCGATCGCGCCCGCTGGGAGGTCCTGGGCCTGGCCGCGCGCAGCAAGTCCAAGCGCCTGCGCGCGCCGATGCTCGGACGCGAGGGCGAACTCCAATTCCTGCAGGCCCTGTACCGGCGCGTCGTTGACGGTCGCCGGCCGCACGTGATTACCGTCATCGGCCCGGCCGGTGTGGGCAAGAGCCGGCTGGCCGATGAGTTCCTCGCGACGCTGGGCACGCCGCCAGATGGCCCGCAGGTTCTGCGCGGTCGCTGCCCGGCGTACGGCGAAGGGCTCACGTACTGGCCGATCATCGAGATGCTCAAGCAGGAGTGCGGCATCAAGGACACCGACGCGTCGAGTCTCGTGCACGAGAAGCTGCGTGCCGGCGTGGCCCGCGTCTGCTCGCCGCGCCTGCCGGTTGAGGACTGCGAGGCGATCGTCGCAGGGCTGGCGCCGGTGCTCGGGCTGTCGGTGCACGGCACGGATGACGTCTGGAGCCAGCGCCTTCAGGCGCTGCGGCGCACGGTCGAGAGCCGGTCGGGCGCCAAAGAAAACCTGGCGACCCCGACCGGGCCCGAGTTGTCGGAAGGCAGTCTGGCCCGCGCGCTGCGGATGCTCCTGGCGGCCAAGGCGGCGAGCGGCCCGGTCGTGCTCGTGATCGAGGACCTGCACTGGGCCGAGCAGAGCCTGCTCGATCTCATCGAGTACCTGGCGGTGCGCGGCGGCGACGGCCCCATGCTGACCCTGTGCCTGGCGCGGCCCGAACTGCTCGAGCGCTATCCGCAGTGGGGCGGCCGGGTGCGCAACTACACGGCGGTGTCACTCTCACCGCTGCCGGAGGCGCTGGGTGATCGTCTCATCACCGATCTGCTCACCGATCAGGCCGTACCCGCGGATGTCCGGCTGGCCATTCTCGAGCGGGCCGAAGGCAACCCGTTCTTCATCCAGGAGATCCTCCGCATGCTGATTGACGGCGGCGGGCTGGTGCGCACCGACGACGGCTGGCGCTGGGCCTCATACCCGCAGGAGATCCGCATCCCGGACACGATCAACGGCATCCTGGCGTCGCGCCTCGACCTGCTCTCGGCGCTGGAGAAGCGCGTGGTGCAAGACGCCGCGCTGATCGGCCGCCGGTTCTGGCTGAGCGCGCTGCTTGCGACCGGCGGGCTCCACGCCGCCGAGGTCTCCGCGGCGCTGGAACGACTGCAAGAGCGCGAAGTCATCGAGGAACGCCAGGCCCCGGCCCTTGGCGGCGAGCGCGAGTTCACGTTCACGCACGCGCTCATCCGTGAGGTCGCCTACTCGACGCTGCCGAAGGCGCAGCGCAGCACCAAGCACCTGCGCTTCGCGCGGTGGCTCGAGCAGACCGCGGCACGCGACGACGAAGAGTATCTCGAACTCCTCGCGTACCACTATGAACAGGCCTGGCGCTACACGTTCGAGACCGGTGAGCGCGACGAGGCCCTCGCGCGCACCGCCATTGACGTATTGCGCAAGGCCGGGGCGCGCGCCGGCCGCCTGCGCACGCTGCCCGAGGCGTTGCGTCTCTACGATCGAGCCCTGGCCGTGTTGCGCAATGCCGGCCTGACCGACGACATCCCGCTGCTGCTGCAGGTGCTCACGGACCGGTGCGAGGTTGCGAAGTGGATGTCGCTGGCCGACATCCTGTTTGAGGACACCGAGATCGTGCTGCGTCTGGCGCCGACCATCGGCCGCGACGACCTGGTGGCGCGCGCGTGGCTCAACCGGGCGTTTGCCGAGTACACCAAGGGCCGGCTCGAACCGGCCGAGCAGGCGATCGCGCGGGCGCTGGACGCGTTCAGGCAGCAACACGACGTCCGCGGTCGGGCCGAGGCGCACGAGGTGCTGGGCTTCGTCACCGAAGACCTGCGCGGCAAGCTCACGAAGGCCCACGCCGCCTACCGCGAGGCGCTCGAGTACTATCGCACGATGCATGACGGGCAGGGCATGGCACGCGTCATGGCGCGGCTCGGCCGGGCGCTGCTCGACAACGGCCGGCTCGAGGAGAGCCGCGGTGTGCTCACCGAAGCACTCGGCCTGGCCGTCGACCACCACGAACTGCTCAGCCACGCGTACGCCTCGACGGGCCTCGGAGTGCTCGCGCATCTGACCGGCGATGACGCCGAGGCGGTCCGGCGGCTGGAAGAGGCGATCCGGATCCGTCATGAGCTGGGCAACCCGCTTTCCGAGGCGTACACACGGCACCGGCTCGGCATGCACTACCTGCGGGTCGGGCGGCTCGACGACGCGGAGCGCGAGTTCCGCACCGCCCGGGCGCTGCGTCTCGAGCACGGCGCCAAGAGTGACTCCGCACTGCTCTTGCGCGGGCTCGCCGAGGTCTACCTGGCACGCGGCGACGTGCTGGCCGCGGCCGAGCATGCCGAGCAGGCGATCGCGGCGCTGCCCGAGACCGACATCATCGCCCTGGCCACGCATCGGGCCACCTTGGGCAGGATCCGGGCAGCGCAGGGCCGTGCCGAAGAGGCCGAGGCCCTGTTCACCCAGAGCCTGGAGACCCTCGAGCGCCGCGAGTATCCGATCGACCTGGCGCTGGCGTTGCTGCGCTATGGCGAGGCGCTGATCATGCATGGGGACACCGGCCGGGCCCGCGTCATCCTCGGCCGGGCCCGATCGCTCTTTGAGGGGATGGGTGCGACGCGGTTCGTCCACGAGGTCGACGCGCGACTCGGCCGCACCGCGGCCCACGCGCCGTAGGGGAGCCCCGGTTCTCCAGGCGAATATCTGGGTCATGCCCTTCGACGTGATCGTGCTCGGGCTGGGCGGCATGGGCAGCGCGGCGGCCTATCACCTGGCCCGCCGCGGCGCGCGCGTGCTTGGCCTCGACCGGCACGCGCCCGCGCATGACTTGGGTGCGTCGCACGGTCGCTCACGCATCATCCGCGAAGCCTACTTCGAGCACCCCTCGTACGTCCCGCTGGTCCACCGGGCCTACGATCTGTGGGCCGATCTGGAGCGCGCCAGCAACCAGCGTCTGCTGCGGACGACCGGAGGGATCATGATCGGCGCGCCATCGACGGCGCTGGTCCAGGGGGCGCTGCAGAGCGCCCGTCAGCACCACCTGCGGCACGAGGTGCTCGACGCGCCGGAAATCCGGCGTCGGTTCCCGGTGTTCCATCCCACGGACGAGATGATCGGCGTCTACGAACCGCGCGCTGGCGTGCTCGACCCCGAGGCGTGCGTCAGGACCCATCTCGATCAGGCCGCGCGGGCCGGCGCCGAGTTGCACCATGAAGAACAGGTCCTCTCCTGGCATGCCTCCGCAACCCACGTGCGGGTCGAGACATCGCGGGGGCGCTACGATGGCGGCCGGCTGGTTGTGACGGCCGGTCCGTGGGCGCCGGCATTGCTGGCCGACCTCGGCCTCCCACTTGTCATCGAGCGACAGATCATCGGCTGGTTTCGCCCGGCGGCCATGGCCGAGGCGTTCGCGCCCGGACGCTGCCCGGTCTACCTCTGGCAGATCAGGGGCCGTTTCTTCTACGGCTTTCCCGAGCTCGACGGCCACGGCGTGAAGATCGCCGAGCACGCCGTCGGCGACCCGACGACGGCCGATGCCATCAACCGCGCCGTCGCGCCCGAAGAGATTGATGAGCTGCGGCGGCACTTCATCGCCCGCTACCTGCCGGCCGCAAACGGCGCGGTGGCCGCCACCGGAACGTGCATGTACACCATGACCCCGGATACGCACTTCGTGATCGATGACCATCCCCGGCACGCGAACGTCGTCATCGCATGCGGATTCTCCGGTCACGGCTTCAAGTTCGCGCCGGTCGTCGGCGAGATGCTGGCCGATCTCGCGACCGGCGGGACGACGCGGTACGACATCCGCCTCTTCGCGATCGGGCGATTCGTCCGAGCCGGCTAGAGAGGCGGCAGCATGACGCGGCTCGACACCCTGGTCGCGGCAATGGACGAGTTCTTTCGGATCGAGGCCTGCGGGCCGGACCCGACATTCAGCCGCCGGATTCCCGAGCTGTATGAACCGCTCGGCGTCGACTGGCAACGGCGCTTCGAGCCCGGCTTCGTCAGGCTGTTCAATGGCTTGATGATCAGAGGCGCCGATGAGGTCCAGACCGTCTTCTGCTCGGTCTTCCCGGCACCCGAGGTGCTCGGCGCGTTTCTCGAGCGAGGCCGTGCGGGCGACCTGCTCGTGCTCCACCACCCCGCGGACATCGAGTGTGGTGACCCGCTGGGCGACCTCGGCCGGGGGTTCGTCCCGATCGGCCCCGAACACCTCGACCGTCTGGTCGCGCAGCGCCAATCCGTGTACGCGTGCCACGCGCCGCTGGACCTTCATCCTGAGGTCGGCACGACCGCGGCCATGGTGAAGGCCATTGGAGGCCGTGTCGAAGACGTGTTCTGGCCCTATGGCGGCGGCCATGCGGGCGCGATCTGCGGGGTCGATCCGATCAGCACGCGCGACCTCATGGCATTGGCGCGCTACGTCTTTGGCATCACGTTTGTGGACGTTGCCGGGCGGCTGCACAATCACGTGACGCGCGTCGCCGTGGTCGCCGGCGCCGGATACCAGGTGGAGGCGATGCGTGAGGCCGAAGCCAAGGGCGCGCAGGTGTATCTGAGCGGTGAGATCCTGAACCGGATCGATGACGACCGCGGCCGCCGGAACTTCAGAGAGGTGCAGGACTTCGCGCGCGGTACGTCGATGTCGCTCGTCGGCGTCTCGCATGCCGCATCGGAGTTCCTGGCGCTGAAGACGCTGATGGCACCCTGGCTGCGCGCGGTCGCGGAGGTCGAGACCGACCTCATCCCGATGAGCCGCTGGTGGCGCTAGTCCGCCGGCCTCCAGGAGAGGCCAGGCCCGGCGTGGTAAGGCCCCTAGTGGGGACGGTGCCCTGGCCGGTGTCCCCAGGTGTACGAGGAGGTGGACTGTGCGTCAGTATCTGTTGATCCCCGGCCCCACACCCCTGCCTGATGACGTGCTGGAGGCGTCCTCCTGGCAGATGGTCAACCACCGCGGGCCGGAGTTTGGCCGGTTGTTCGCCGAGACTCTGGCGGGCCTCCGCCGGGTCTTCATGACGCGGCACCCGGTCCTGGCGTTCACGTCATCGGGCACCGGCGGGCTCGAGGCGGCCGTCGTCAACCTCTGCTCGCCGGGGGACACGATCATCGCCGCGTCGTCGGGGTGGTTCGGCGAGCGCTTCGGGGAGATCGGCGAAGCCTTCGGCGTCCACGTCGTGTGGGTGAAGGCGCCATGGGGACAGGTTGTGGACCCGGAGGCGGTCCGCGCCGCCCTGGCCGCCACGCCGCGTGCCCGCGCGGTGCTCGTCGCCCAGAGCGAAACCTCGACCGGCGTGCGCCAGGATGTGGCGCAGATCGCCGCGTTCGTCCGAGGGACGCCGACGCTGATGGTCGTGGACGGCATCAGTTCGGTCGGCGCCATGGAACTGCGCACCGACGAGTGGGGCATCGACGTCGTCATCGCGGGTTCGCAGAAAGCCTTGATGGCGCCGCCCGGTCTATCGTTGATCAGCGTGTCCGACAAAGCCTGGGCGGCCGTGGCCGCGTCCCGGCTCCCCAAGTTCTACTGGTCGTTCGAACGCATGCGCAAAGACCTGGGAGAGACCGAGGCGACGACGCCGTTCACCCCGGCAATCAGCGTGGTGCATGCGTTGCGCGTCGGTATCCAGCGCATTGAAGCCGAGGGCCTCGAGGCCTGCTACGAGCGGCACCGCCGGACCGCGCGCGCGGTCCGCGCGGGCATCCGTGCGCTGGGGCTCGAGATTGTGCCGCGTGAGGAAGACGCGAGCGAGACGGTCACCGCGGTGCGGCTCCCCGAGGGCGTGGGCGCCAACGCACTCCTCGACCGGCTGCGCACCGAGCACGGGGTGGTGCTCGCCGGCGGCATGGGGCAGTTTCAGGGCAAGATCTTCCGGTTTGGCCACCTGGGATGGGTGTCTGAGGACGCCGTGCTCGCCGGCTTGCGCGCGCTGGAGGTCGTGCTCTCGGAGTTCGGTGTCCGGGTCGGCGGTGGCGCCGTGGCTGCGGCGAAAGAGGTCCTGGCCGGCGCCCGCGTAACGGGCGTCTGAGCGGAGGGCCATCATGCTGGATCTCAAGAAGATTCGCGAGCAACCGGACCGGTACCGCGAGGGTCTGCGCAAACGCCGTCTCGATCCGCGACCGATCGACGACATCCTCGAGACCGACCGCCGGCGCCGGGCCCTGCTCGCGGAGATCGAGAAATTGCGCGCAGATCAGAATCGGGCCAGCGCGGAGATCCCGCGGCTGACGGGCGACGACCGCAACGCGCGGATCGCCGAGACGCGGGCGCTGGCCGAACGGATCAAGGCGCTCGAACCCAGCGTCGAGGCCGTCGAGGTCGAACTCGACACGCTCCTGCGGGCGCTACCCAATCATCCAGATGACAGCGTCCCCGAGGGCGCCGACGACTCTGAGAACGTCATCGTGCGCACCTGGGGCACGCCGCCGGCATTCGACTTCCCGCCGCTCGACCACGTTGACCTCGGGACGCGGCTGGGCGTCCTCGACTTCGAGCGAGGTGCCAAGGCGTCCGGGTCGCGGTTCTTCTATCTCCGCGGGGACGGCGTGCTGCTGGAGATGGCGCTCGTCCGGCTCGCGCTCGACATCCTGCAGCACGAGGGCTTCACGCTGCTCGCCACGCCGATGATCGTGCGGAGCAGTGTGATCACCGGCGCATGGGGCGGTGCGACGCTCGACGCGCAGCAAACCTACAAGATCGAGGACGAGGACCTGGCCCTGATCGGCACGAGCGAGCAGAGCGTGGCCGCCTATCACATGGACGAGATCCTCGAGGCCGCCGCGCTGCCGCTGCGCTACGCTGGATTCTCGTACTGCTTCCGCCGCGAGGCCGGGTCGTACGGCCGCGACATCCGCGGGCTGTACCGCGTCCACCAGTTCTACAAGGTCGAGATGTTCTCGTACTGCCACCCCGGCCGGTCGGCCGAGGAGCACGAGTATCTCGTGAGCCTGGAGGAGCGCTTCGTCCAGGCGCTTGGGTTTGCACACCGGGTCGCGCTGCTGTGCGGCGGCGCCCTTGGCCAGGGGATGGCCAAGACGTACGACATCGAGACCTGGATGCCCGGCCGCGGTGGCTACGGCGAGACGCATTCGTGCAGTAATGCCGGCGACTTCCAGGCACGGCGCCTGGGCATACGCTATCGTGAGAGCGCCCGTGCGCCGTCCGAGTTCGTGCACACGCTCAACGGGACTCTGGTCGCGACCAGCCGGGCGATGATCGCGGTGCTGGAGAACGGCCAGCAGGCCGACGGCAGCGTGCGCCTGCCCGACGCCCTGGCGCCGTACATGGGAGGACGCACCGAGCTCCGCCCGGTGTCCTGACCGCACGCCATGATGTTCGTGGCCGGTCTCATCGTTGCGCTGGCAGGGTACGGGCTCGGCGCCCGACTGCGGTCGACGCGTATCGTCAACGGGGCGGCCGCGGCGGCGCTTGTCGTGTCGAGCCTGGGGACCTTCCTCTGGCAGGTGCCGCCGTACCGGTATCTCTTCGAGACCCTGGGGTATACGTACGCCCTGGCAATGTTCGGGATGTTCTTTCTCTCCGCCGGGATCCTCTTGCGCGCGCTCCTGGTGCGGGTGTGGAGTGCCGTCCGCGCCGCTTCCGACTAGGCCGGCGCTCCTCCCGTCCTACAATCGCACGTTGAAGATCACCGTCAGATTCGGCGCCGACGTGCCGATCACCGTCAACGACATCCGCGACCCGTAGTCCTCCACCCGGATGCCGATCAGCATCACCGTGTTCACCGGTACGATCACGACGCTCGGCTGGATCGGGACCAGATAGAAGATCCGCCCCCTCAGTTTAGCGCCGGCCGGCGTGTTCATGCGGACGAGCTGTCCCGGCGGGATCTTGGCCTCGGGCGAGAGGAACGCCAGGAACGTGCCGCCCGGCTCGCGCGTGACGGCCAGGACGTAGCAGCGGGGCTGGACGGTGACGCTGCCGTACACCAGCGCGGCCGACGGGCAAAAGAGATCGCCCCTCTCGTGAATCTTGACCTTCGCCGGTTTCAGGCCCTTGGGACCCTTGGGTCCCGGGGCCGCAGCGGCGAACGCGGTCAGCGCAAGCACCAGGACCAGGCCCAGCGCGACGCCGGATCCGGATCGGCAAATGCCACGCATGTGTGCCCTCCTTTGAGACGGCTCCCTACGATGACGTTTCCCACCGGTGGCGCGTTCCAGTCCGGTCGGTCGTTGGCGGGAAGCGGGACGCTACTTGGAGTGCTTGTCGGCGACCTTGGTCGCGCCGTAGGCGTCGGGCTTGATGACCGGGTTGAATCCCGAGCCGGAGACCATGCCGACGACCTCGCGGACAATGCGTTTGGTCTCGCCGTTGTTGCCGACGTCCAGGTGGATCTCGACCGGCAGCTTCGAGTAGCCGTTGCGTCCCAGTTCCGTCGTGATCAGGTGTGCGGTCTCCAGCGAGAGCGATGTCTCGAACAAGATGCGCTGACGCAGGCTCTCGATCTTACGGTTGTGGAACCGCCGGTAGAAGTAGCGACCCCCCCGGCCGACCTTGTGGACGATCACCGCGGTGACGAAGGTGGTATCGTCCGACAGCAGGGAGTCGGTGCCGATGATCAAGTGGTAGTGCTGGTCGGGCTCGCTCTTCATGTATCCGACCAGCGCCTTGAACATCTCCTCGAATGTCAGCCGCCCCAGGGTGGGGCTCACGAACTCCACGCACAATCGCCTCAGCTTCGAGTATACCGGCCTGCATCTGCGCAGGACAAGACACGCCCCGTGCGGCTATGCTGACCCGATGGCCTCCAGGCGCCGTCTGAGCACGAGCGCGACGATCAGCACGAGGCCTGCGCCGGCCATCACCGCGGTTGAGACGCCGATCATCGCGGCCGCGCTCGCCGTGAGCATGGCGCCCAGTGACGGCAGCCCGACGTTCGCGATGGCCCAGAGACTCATCACCCGGCCGCGCAGCCGGTCGGGCGAAGCCGCTTGCATCGCCGCCGACATCGTTGCCACGAGCGTGACGGTTGCAAAGCCAAGCACGACGAGGGTCGCAAGCGACACCGCGAACGCGCGCGACGCCGCAAACGCCGCCAGGACCACGGCGAAGGCCAGGGCGGCGGTCGCGATTGCCCGTCCCTGATGGCGCAGTCCCCCGACCGCCGACAGGCCGGCGGCGCCGATCACGACGCCCACGCCGGGCGCGGCTGTGAGGAATCCCAGGCCGCGCGCGTCGGTGCCGAGCACATCGCGCGCGAATGCCGGCATCAGCGCCAGATAGGAGCGGCCAAACACGCCGGAGACCGTGATCACGACCAACAGCGCCCGCAGCGGCGTGCGGTCCCAGACGAAGCGTAGCCCGTCGACCACCGAGCCGAGCAGCGACGCCGGGACCGCGCGTTCCTGCGGCACATCTCCCAGCATCGAGAGTGCGACGAGGAAGGCAAGAAACGTGAAGACGTTGACGCCGAACAAGATGTAGATCCGCTCGGTGCCGAGCCAGCCGAGCAGCACGCCGGCGACCGCCGGCCCGAAGAACCCGCCGATCGGGTAGGTTGACTGCGCGAGGGACACCGCGCCCAACAGGTTCGTGCTGTCAACCAGGTGCGGCACGGTCGCATGCCGCGCCGGGCCGTCGAAGGCCAGCACCAGTCCTTGCACCAGGCTGAAGGCGGCCAAGTGCCAGGCCTGGACGACTCCGAGGTAGGTGACGAGTGTCAGGACCAGCGCCGCTGCCGCAGCGACCGCCTGCAGGCCGCGCATTAAGCGCAGGCGGTTCACGCGGTCGGCCACCGCGCCACCGAACAGAGGCAGGACGATCATGGGAACGGCAAACGCGAGGTTCGTCAATCCCAGCCACACCGGCGTGTTGGTCATGTCGTAGACGAGCCATCCCTGACCAACGATCTGGATCCACGTGCCGGTGTGCGAGATGAGGAGACCGATCCAGAAGATGACGAACTTCCGGTGGCGCAGGGCACCGAATCGAACCGAGTCTGCCGATCCGGCGGACCCGTTAGAGATCACGCCGCCCTTCGAGGGCCCGGGCCAGCGTCACTTCGTCGGCGTACTCGAGGTCGCCACCGACCGGCAGCCCGTGCGCGATACGCGTCACGCGGACGCCGAGCGGTTTGAGTGCCTGAGCCAGGTAGATGGCCGTGGCCTCGCCTTCGACGCGCGGGTTGGTCGCGATGATGACTTCCTTGACGCCGCCCGCCCGCACCCGGGCGAGCAACTCGGCGATCTTGAGATCGTCAGGACCGACGCCGTCCAGCGGTGAGATCGCGCCGTGCAGTACATGGTAGCGCCCGCGGAACTCGCGGGTGCGCTCCAGGGCCAGCACGTCGCGCGGGTCCTCGACCACGCACAACACACCGTTCGCGCGCATGGGATCGGCACAGGTGACGCACGGGTCCACGTCCGTGATCGTGAAGCACGTGGAGCAGTAGCGCATCTTCACCTTGACGTCGAGGATCGCGTCGGCGAGCGCCTGCGCCTCTTCCTGGGGAAGCCGGAGGATGTGGAACGCCAGGCGCTGTGCCGTCTTGGGTCCGACGGTCGGCATCTTGGAGAGTTCGTCGATCAGCCGAGCGAGCGGGCCGGGGTAGTCCATCAGGGCATACGCCGGGCGGGCCGTTGCCTCACAGGCCGGGCAGGCCGGGAATTTGGAAGCCGCCGGTCACGCCGCGCATGCGCTCTTCGGCCAGGGCACGCGCGTTGCGCTGCGCCTCGTTGACCGCGGCCAGCACCAGGTCAGCGAGCATGTTCACGTCCGACGGATCGACGACCGACGGGTCGATCGCCAGTTCGACCAGGTCGCCGTGCCCGTTGGCCACCGCGCGTACGACGCCGCCCCCGGCGGTCGCTTCGACGCGCTCCACAGCCAGTTGTTCCTGAACCCGTTGCATCTCCGCCTGGAGCTTCTGGGCCTGCTTCAACATCTTGCTCATGTCGCCCATGCGCACGAAAGGCTGCCTCCTTGCCGGTTCGACCGTTGACGCCCGCGACCGTCGGGCGGGCTATGACGCTGGCCGATCGTCGACGATCTCGGCGCCGAACAACTGGCGGGCGCGCTCCACGAACGAGAGCTGGTCCGAGGATGGCGTCGTTTCGGGCCCCCCCTCCGGCGTGTCCATGGCCTTGCCTGCCGCGCCGGAGAGCGGTTCTGCGCCGCCCGGCGTGCTCGGGACGGCCGACCCGCCGGCACGCGCGGCCGGCGGCTGGTCAAACAGCAGGCACCTAAAACGCATCGGCCTGGAGAGGACTTTGGCGAGCGCACTCTCGACGATTTCACGGTGCTCGACCTTGTTGAGGTTGTCGACGTGGAAGGCGTAGGCCGACCGCAGGCCGACCGTCAGCAGATCGCCATTCACGTCGAGCGGGGTGCCGTCGATGAGCAGCGCGTGGCACAGCATCTTTCGGCGCTTGATGTCTTCGAGCACACGTGCCCACTGCCGCCGGACCTCGTCGATTGTGACGACTGCCGTTCCCGCAACCGGCGTGTCCGGACCGCGCGTCCCCGCGTCCGGCGCTGCCGCAGCCGGCGACGATGCCGGCGGCGGGCTGGGCGCCGCCACGTCCTTCGGCGCGGCTGCCGCAGGGGTGGCGCCGGTGCCACCGGTGTCGGTCGCGCCGCGCGCCCGGCGCGGCGCCTGTGAGGGAGGCACGTGAGGCGGCGGACTCGCCGGGGTCGCGCCGCCTGGACGCGACGGCTCGCCGGCCTCCAGCCGCTCCAGCCGCGCCAGCACGCCTTCCATTGAGGGGTCCATCTCAGGACGCGCGAGCCGGATCAGCGCGACTTCAAGGGCGAGCCTGGGCTGCGTGCTCCATCGCGCGTCGTTGGCCGCGTCGTTGAGGACACGGACGCCGCGCAGCAGGTCTGCGACGCTCACGGCCTCGGCTTGCTTCGCCAGCCGCTCGTAGTGCTCGCGCGGCGCGTCGAGGATCTCTTCGGCTCTCGGCCCGCAGGTTTTGACCAGGAGCAGGTCGCGAAAGTGCTCGAGCAACGTGCGGACGACCTGCCGGACGTCCTTGCCGGCGTCGGCCGCCCCCTGCGCGAGCCGCAGCGCCGTGGCCACGTCTCGGCGCAGGACCGCGTCGGCAAATTCCGCCGCGGCGTCGTCATCGACGAGACCGAGCACCGCCGTGACCAGGGCGCGGTCGATGCGCCCCTCGGCGTACGCGCCCAGTTGATCCAGTACCGACTCGGCGTCGCGCACCGAGCCGTCGGCCACACGGGCGATCTGGGCCAGCGCGGCGTCGTCGATCGCGAGGCCCTCTTGCTCGGCGATCGTGCGCAGCCGCGTCACGATCTCGGAGAACGAAACCCGCCGGAAGTCGAAGCGCTGGCAGCGCGAGAGCACCGTGGCCGGAATGCGGTGCGGCTCCGTGGTGACCAGCACGAAGACGGCGTGGGCGGGAGGCTCTTCCAGCGTCTTCAGCAGGGCGTTGAAGGCGCTGGTTGAGAGCATGTGCACCTCGTCGATGATGTAGACTTTGTAGCGGCTCTCGGTCGGCGCCAGGACGATCTTCTCTTTGAGGTCGCGCACATCGTCGACACTCGTGTTGCTGGCGCCGTCGATCTCGATAACGTCCATGCTGACGCCGCGCGCGATCGCCACGCACTGCGGGCAGGTGTTGTCCGGCGTCGGCGTCGGGCCCTTGGCGCAGTTCAAGGCTTTGGCCAGGATGCGGGCGGTCGTCGTCTTGCCCGTGCCACGATGGCCGGCAAACAGATACGCGTGGCTCGTGCGCCCGGCCTTGATGGCGTTCTGCAAGGTGCGCGTGATGCGCTCCTGTCCGATGAGCTCCTCAAACGTCTGGGGTCGCCAGCGACGATAGACCGACACGTGGGACACGACGGACACCTCGGCCCGGTGTATTTCGGCGCGCCGGCGAGGACGCCTGCTTCCCCCTGGCGCGACCGTGGCCCCCGGCGTACCATCAGGGGGAGTCTGTGCAAGACGAATGCGACGTCACATCCATGACCAGTCTGACCAGCGACCAAACACACCGATGAACCCTGCCGCCGTCTACCCGGTGCCCACGACGTCCGCCGGCGCGATTTACGTCCTGCTGGCTCTCCTGACGGTCGGCCTGCCGATCTACGTGCTCGTCTTCCGGCCCATTCGAGACGAACGGACGTGGGGTCTGGCGGAGATCGTGGCCATGGCCGTCTTGTTCATTCTCGCGCTGCCGCTGGCGGCGCAGTGGCTCGGTGTGGGCCACGAGTTCAGCTTGCTCGAGTTGTCGGTCGCCGCGGTCGTCCAGAACCTGCTGCTCGCCGGCCTCTCGGCCTATGTCGTCATCACCCGCTATCGGCTGCCGGCGACATCGCTGGGGCTCCGCGCGCCGGGGTGGCGCGGGTTGCTCGCGGTTGGCGGTGTGGCGGCCGCGGTCGCGGTGGTGCTCGGCACCGCCGGCGAACGCGTGGCGGTCTACCTGATCGGCCTGGTCACGGGGCCGCAGCAGGCGGCCTTGATGGCCGCGAGGGAGCATTTGGACGATCCACTGCTCCCGGTGCTCGGAACGCTTGCCGGCGTCCTGCCCGTCACCTGGCTGTTGGTGCTGCTCTGCGTCGTCGTGCCGATCGGCGAGGAGATCTTCTTCCGGGGATTCGTCTACGGCGGGCTGCGGGTGCGCTGGGGTGCGCCGCTGGCGCTGCTTGCCAGTTCAACGTTCTTCGCGGCGGTGCACCTCCAGATCGTGCACGGGTTCCCGATCTTTCTGCTCGGCGTCGTCTTCGCCGTCGCCTACCACCGGACCGGCAGCCTCGTGCCGGCGATCGTGGCCCACGGGGTCAACAACCTGATCGCGGTGCTGTCGCTGTGGCAGGGATGGGGCATGTGACCCGACGTCATCCGCTGGACTGATCAGGTCGCGGCCTGCCTCTTCACCTCGAGTTGCCCGGCCACGCCCATGATGTGGAACCCACTGTCCACGAAGACGATGTTGCCCGTGACCGCCCGGGAGAGATCGCTCGTGAGGAATACCGCAACGTCGCCGATCTCATCGGTCGTCACGTTGCGCCGTAGCGGCGCGATCTCCTCGACCGCGTCCCGGAACCCCGAGATGCCCTTGACGGCGCTTGCGGCCAGGGTGCGGACCGGGCCGGCCGAGATCGCGTTGACCCGCACGTTGCGGGGGCCCAGTTCCGCCGCAAGGTAGCGCACTTCGGTCTCGAGGGCGGCCTTCGCGACGGCCATCACGCTGTACGACGGGACCACGCGCTCCACCGCGTTGTAGGTTAGGGTCACGATGCTACCGCCCCCGGCGGCCTCGAACAGGGGCCGGGCCGCGTGCGCACACCGGATGAGAGAGTACGCGCTCACGTCCAGCGTCAGAGCGTAGCCGGCGCGCGAGATGTCGGTGAATGGTCGCGACAGTTCCTCCCGCCCCGCAAACGCCAGACAGTGGACCAGGGCGTCGAGACGCCCCCACCGTTCCTTCAGGCCCGCGAACACCCCGTCGATGTCGTCATCGGAGGTGACATCGCAGGCGAACATCGGGAACTGCCCGGCCCCCCCGATCTCGTCGAGGAGGCCGACCAGGTTCTCTTTGAGCCGTTCGCCCTGGTAGGTGAAGGCCAGGCTCGCGCCCTCGCGGTGGAATGCGCGCGCGATGCCCCACGCGATGCTACGGTTGTTGGCCACGCCCATGATCAGGGCGTGCTTACCCTCTAGGAGCACGTTTCACCTCGCGTCGTGATCGCGGGCGCGGCCGGCGACTACTTGCCGTACCACTCCTTGAGCCAGGCCTTCAGCATGGCCGTCTCCTGCCGCTCAACCTTCATGATAGCGCCGGCCAGGCTCTTGAAGTCGCCGTTTGCGCCGCGCTTGACGGCCACGTCGGCGATGGCCACGTTGGTCTCAAACCGCTCGATCATCAGCGGAATGTAGCGCCGCTCGAGCGGGCCGCCCTTCAACTGGCGCATCTGCTTGACCTCGGGCGTGACGACGTTCACCCCGCGCCGTCCGGGCGTGGCGTTGACATCCTTCAGCAGCCCGAGCAGCGTCTTGATCTGGGCGCTCTTGCGCTCGATCATCTTCTGGTTCCACTGCAGCAACGGCGGGTGGTCGGCGTTGAGTGTTGCAGCGTAGGCGATCTCGATCTCTTCTTCGAACCGGGCGAGCAGTTCGCGCATGGCGGCGACGTCCAGGGCGCGCCCGGACATCTTGGACATCGCGACCACCGCGGGATTCGGCGCCGTCGCGGGCGCCGCGCCCGCGACGCCGGCGAGCACGACGATGAGCGCCGGGGCCACCAGCAGACGAGCGAAACGCATGCCCATAGGTCACCTCACGCATGAGCCTCGGCCCAACGGTCGGTATTCGCACTGCCGGCGGCATGCCCTGCCGGTCCGGAGGGCCGGATGTGCAGGGATTAGATTCCCAGGATCTCGCGTGCCCAGGCGTGCCACCGGGCGGGGAGTTCCGGCACCGACAGCAACACCTGGGCCCTCGACGGGTCCCGAAGGTAGATGAGGTTGACGGTGCGGATCGTGACGCCGTGGGCCGGCCGGTGTACCACGCGCACCGGATCGCCGGCGGCCACAGCGCCTTCGCGCGCGATGCGCAAGTACGCGCCCGGCCGGCCGGCATCGGCGAACCGGCGCGGGAACAGGTCATCGCCCATGCGCGCGCCCAGCTTCCAGCACGGGATGCGGGGCTGCGCCACCTCGAACAGCGCGCTGCCGATCTCCCATCGCTCGCCGATCACCGCGTCTGTGACCGCGACGCCTTGCAGCGTGAGGTTCTCGCCAAACGCGCCGGCCTCGATGGCCCGTCCGAGTTCGGTTTCCCACCAGACCGCGTCCTCGCGCGCGTACGCGTAGACGGCCTTGTCCGGACCGCCGTGGGCCTTCCGATCGGCCTGTTCGTCGCCGTCGAGATTGGTGCCGCGGGTCGCAACTCGTCCGGCCACCGGCGTCTTCCAGATACCGGTTGGCGCCTCGCGATCGCGCCAGACGACGAGGCGCACGCCGCCGACGTTGACGGAGAGCACCCGGCCCGCGGGGCTGGCAAACTCTATCATGGGTCAGTCGCGGTGTGAAGTCGCCGGCGGCACGTCGCGGCGGCTAGAGGGTGTAGACCAGCACGACGGTTTGATAGGCTGGGATGAACGCCTGACGCACGAACCCGAGCGCCTCGAGATGACGAATCAACCCCTCCTGATCGTTGAAGCACTCGACGGCCAGGGTCTTCAATCGAAGGTTCCGCGCGATGACCTTGATCTCTTCCAACAGCATGGTCGCCAGGCCACGGTGCCGGTACGTCGGGTGCACGTAGGCTCTGAACCGGCCAACGTCGGCCGCCGCCGGCGTCGCCTTCCGGTGCAGCGTCGCGTCGGCGACCAGCCGCCCGTCAACCTCGGCGACGACCGGCAGCACACGGTCGTAGTTGATGTAGCGGCACCAGCGCCGCACGACGCGCTCATCGAGGACGTTGTCCCGCAGTTCCCGCAGGTCGCTGTAGGAGATGTCGGCGAACAGGGCGACCAGACGGTCGGCGTCCTCCGGCACCAGTACGCGCAGGGTGACCGGCGAGCCGTCCTTCAGCGTGACGCGCTTTGGGAGATGGGCCCAGGCCGCGTGGCCGGCGGTCGTCGTGTCCATGGTACCCACACCATACCGCGATCACCGGCCCGCGGCCATCCGTCCTTTGCCCGATGTCCCGCTACTTCTCGATGGGCACGTTCACCAGACTGCCCCACTCGGTCCACGAGCCGTCGTAGTTGCGCACCTTCCCGTAGCCCAGCAACTCCCGGAGCACGAACCAGGTGTGCGACGAGCGCTCGCCGATGCGGCAGTACGTGAAGATCTCCTTGTCCGGCGTGATGCCCTTGCCCTCGTAGAGCGCCCGCAGTTCCTCGGCGGACTTGAACGTGCCGTCCTCACGCACGGCCATGCCCCACGGAATGTTCGCGGCGCCCGGGATGTGCCCCCCGCGTTGGGCGCCTTCCTGCGGCAGGTTCTCTGGGGCCAGCAGCTCGCCGGCGAACTCTTTGGGCGATCGTACGTCCACCAGCCCGACGCCGGACTTGCCCAGCGCCGCGTGCACCTGTTCCCGAAAGGCCCGGATGCCGGCATCGGGGTCGCGCGCGACGTAGCGCGTCGCAGGATGCGACGGCTTTTCGCGGACGAGTGGTCGGCCCTCGTCGATCCACTTCTTCCGTCCGCCGTCCATGACCCGCACCGGCCCGTGCCCATAGTACTTGAACACCCAGTACGCCCAGGTGGCGAACCAGTTGTTGTTGTCACCGTACAGGACGACAGTGTGATCGTTGCCGATGCCGACGCGGCCGAGCAACGCCTCGAAGCCGGCCTTGTTCACGAAGTCCCGGCGCACCGGTTCCTGGATGTCCACCCGCCAGTTGAACCCGATGGCACCCGGCACATGGCCGCTGTCGTACGCCGAGGTGTCGACGTCCACCTCGACAATGCGCAGCGTCGGGTTCTTCAAGTTCTCCGCGACCCACGCGGTGTCGACCAACACATCTGGCTTTGCGTATCCCATTGCGGTCCAGTCACCCCCTTGCTGGATTCCGGCGTCACCGCCAGGATGTCGTGGTAGTGAATCGTCCGCCGCACCCCGGCCGCCGTCTCGGGCTCGACCGTGACGACCAGCCCGTCCGCGGCGTCGACCGCGCCAAGCAGACGCCCCGTGAGCGTAGGGCCGAGCCCTGACCGGTGAGCGAGCGTCAGCGTCACGCGTTGTCCGATCACCTTCTTGATCTGATCCTTCAATGTCGCGTCACCCGCGGTCATGGCATCCCTCCGTGTCAGGGTGTGGCGACGACCACCGCAGCCTGCAGTCGCCGCTCCAGGTAGTCCACGAACACCGGGAACGGATCGAAGCCGACCACACGCGGCGCCTCGGTTACGAAATTGGAGAGCGCGTTGATGTCAAAGAAGTACACGCCGCCGTTTCGCTCGCTGACCAGGTACTCGATGCCGCACACGTCGAGCGACCCGGCCGCGGCGATCCTGAGGGCGCTCTCGATGATGTCCTGCGGCGGCGTATAGCCTTCGACTTTGAGGTTGGTGCGCGGGGAGATCGACCGGGCAGTAGTCCGTGACAGGGTCCGCGGGGCCGGACGCGGATACGCCGGGCCCCGAGTCGTCGGCATCGCCCGCATCGATCTGACAGATGTCGGCCGGACACAGGTTGAACCCGGTGTCCGGGTAGACCCGGATGGCATAGAGGAGCCGGCCGTCGAGGATCTCGACTCGCACGATCGACCCGCCGACCGGTGGATGGTATTCTTGTACCAGCGCGGTTTGGTCAATACCCAGGTCGAGATCGCCGGCGCTGGCCGCGTCGGCGAGCGCCGCCGGCGTGTCGAACCGCTGGATCTTCGCTCCGCTTCCACCGATGTTCGGCTTCACCAGCACCGGGAACACCAGCGTCCGTCCGGCCTCGACGGCCTGCGCCGCGGTGTTCACGACGCGCGTGCGGGGGTGCGGCAGGTCGAGGCGGCTCAGCAGCGCGACCTGCGCGGTCTTCGACAGCTCCAGGCCGAAAGCGCGTGCTCCATTCACCACAGGAACACCCAGGACATCAAGGTGCCGCAGGAACGCCAGTGACGCGAAGATCGCGTGACCGTGCCCGCGTACATACGCCGACGGGCTCATGCGATTGAGCACAAGCCCGTACGGCGGTCTGACCGCGGGGTCGAAGTCCAGCGCCGTCGCAAGCAGACGATCATGCGGCAGCGCACGGCGGTCGAGTTCAGCGAACAGTGGTCGGAACCACTCCGGATGCTCGTATAGCACGGCCAGTCGCGGCGATGTCTCACGCATGCTTCTGTCCTCCTCGATGGCATTGCAGCTTCGCGCTCGCGTCGGCGGAGACCGCCACGCCGGCGGCGCGATCAGTGATGTATGCTGATGATTCGGCTACGCCTGACGGAACGGCGAAGGCATGGAGGCCTTCGCCCGAGGACAGATGCAGTTGCGCGGGCGGGGTGCCAGTGGGGTCTGCGGAGTTCCTGGCCGGCACGCGTACATTGTTATCCGCGAGGATACCACAGGCGGTCGGCGCGCGCTACCCGCGCAGGGAAAACCGCCGGCGCGTGGGAACAGAACGCCCATGGACCGCAACTGGGCGCGGATCGCCCTCTGGGCGGCCGGCCTGCTCGTGGCCGCGTGGCTCCTGCGCCGCTTCAGCACCCTGGTGACCGTCGCGATCGTCTGCGGCATGATCACGTTTCCGATCTATCCGGTGGTGGACTGGCTGGAGCGCCGGTGGCACCTGTCACGGGGGCTGGCGGCCGGGCTCACGTTGCTCGGTGTCCTCGCCGTCCTCACCCTGGGGGTGTTCAGCGTCGTCCCCTGGATTGCGTACCAGGTCCAGGTGCTGCTCACCATCGCGCCCCGCGGGATCAGGGCTGTGAACGACTTCCTGGCTCACTGGCAGACGCGCGTTGCCGAGCCGACGTTTCCTCAGTACCTGCGCGCAGCCTGGGAGCAGATCGGTGAGACCGCCGTCGGCGCGGCGAACGCCACGGTGAGTCGTGTCGTGAGTACCGCCGTCAACTGGTTCGGGCGGCTCTATCTCCTGCTCCTGGTGCCGTTCATCATCTACTTCGTGCTGCTCGACTACGAACAGATCCGGCGGGCGATCCTCGGGCTCGTGCGCGAGCCTGCGCGCACGCGTGTCGAGACGCTGCTCGGCAAGCTGACCATGACGCTCCGGTGGGGGCTTTGGGCGCAGGTGGTCGTCAGCTCGATCGTCGGCACGCTGACGGCCGTCGGGCTGTGGCTGCTGCGCATCCCCGGCGCCCTGGCGATCGGGGTGTTCGGTGGGATCGCCGAAGCGATCCCGTACATCGGCGGCTTCGCCACGTACGGCGTCGTGCTCCTGGCCGCCGCGCCGCTGGGCGGGACGGTCTGGGTCTGGGGCATGGTCGTCGTGACGGTCGTGAAGCTGTTGTCGAACGTTCTCGTGCCGCTGGTGCTCGGCCGGATGACGCGCACACACCCCCTCGCGATCATCACGGCGCTGCTCGCGCTCGGACAGTTGTTCGGCGTGCTGGGGATGTTCTTCGCTGTCCCGGTGGTCGTGGTCGCGAAAGAGTTTCTGGCGTGGTGGCAGGAGGGCCGGACCGCGCCGTTGGCCGCACAAGCGGGCGGCTCGAGCCCGCCGGTCGAACCGGCCCCTCGTTAGGCTCACGCACGGCACCTTCATTGCCGCCGCACGGCGGGGAGGCGTCCGATGTCGCGACGAGCCACCTTCTCGGCGCTGCTCTTGAGTCTCGCCGCGGTGTCCGCGCTCGTCGGCCTGCCGGCACTCGGTATTCCGTATCAGGGCCCGCCGGCCTGGACCGGAGCGCCCGTCTTCGATCAGGCCCGCGCCTTCGCGTTCGCGGAGACGCTGGCCGTCCGGTTTCCGCGGCGCTGGTCGGGATCACCCGACCGGCAGGCCGCCGCGGACTGGCTCTCGCAGACCCTCGCCGATCTCGGGCTCAAGGTGCAGCGACACCGCTTCTCCGCGGCCCTTGGCGTCGCGGCGCCGGTGACGATGGAGAACGTCTGGGCCGTGAGCCGCGGCGGCGAGCGGCCCGACGAGATCATCGTGCCGCTCGGCAACTATGACATGGCGCCGACCAGCTTTCAGGCGGCCAGCGATACGGCCGGGCACGTCGGGACGCTGCTCGAACTCGCCCGGGTGATCCACGCCGCGCCACACCGCCGCACCTTTGTCTTCGTGTTCCCCGATGGTGAAGAGTGGGGGATGCTGGGTGCCCGGCACTTCGCCCGCACGTTCGGCGACCGCGCGAAGATCGTGGCGGCGTTCAGCATCGAGGATCTCGACGTGGGCGAGATGCGGGCACTTGGGATCGACGGCGTCGGCCAGTTTCGAGGGTTCGCGCCGATGTGGATGCGCGCGCTGGCCGCCGACGCCGCGCGGCTCGAAGGCCTTCCGGTTGAGGAGGTTCCGCCGCTGCTGGAGTGGCTGCAGCGGTCGTTGCTGGTCTCGTCCACCGATCAGGGACCGCTCCTCGGACAGGGGATCCCCGCGGTCGACCTCGCGGGGCGCTCTGCCGAGACCGCGCTGAAGGACCGGATCTATCACCTGCCCGGGGACACGATTGAACACATGCGCCCCGAGGCGTTCCGCACGTACGGCCGCACACAGGAGCGTGTCCTGCGGGCGGTGGACGCCATGCCCGAGGTCCCGCGCGAATCCGGTACCTACCTTCGCCTTGGACCCGACCGCATCGTGCCGGGCGGACCGCTCGTGGCCGTGCAGGTCGGCGTGTTCTTGCCGTTGCTGGTTGCCGTCGTGTCGAGGAGCCGTGCCCATCTGCTGCTGGCGGCGCCTCCGGCTGCGCCGGCCGCATCATGGGCGGCATTCCGCGCGGAGTCGCGAGCGCTCGGCGCGCTCTGCGGCGTGCTTGCGGCCGGGCTGCTTGCCGTCAAGGCACTTCCGCGCCTCGGACTCATCCCCGCGTACGAGCTATACCCACCGCCGCCGCGGCATCCTGAACTGACGAGTGTCCCCTGGCCCGCGGTCGTCGTCGGCGCGCTGATCCTGCTTGCCGTGGTTTGGCAGGTTAGGCGCTGCGCGAGGGCACGCGAGGTTGCACCGGCAGCGCGCGGCGCCGTCGCGCTGCTGTGGCTGCTGGCCGTCTCGGTCATCGCGCTGTCGGACAACCCCTTTGGGGCCGTGACGTTTCTGCTGCTGCCGGCGCTGCTGTGGATCTGGCCCCAGCCGTCGCTGTCGCGCGGCCGGCGTGTCGGCAATGGGCTTCTGGTCCTCCTCGGGTTCGGCACGATCGTGCTGCTCGTCGTCCAGTACGCGCAGACGCTGCGGATCGGGTCGTACATCCTGTGGTATCTGATGATGAGCCTGGCCTACGGACAGTTCACCCTACTGCGGATCCTGCTCGCGCTGGCGACGATCGCGATCGGATTGCGGCTGCTGGTGTTGACGGTGTCGAGGAGGCTTCCATGATGCCCGAGGACCCCCGCCGGAAGTCGTTCTGGCAGTCCACGATCGAGCACGCGGAGCGCGTGCCGCTGACAGGGTCGGTGACCGCCGATGTGGCCATCATCGGCGCGGGATACTCAGGATTGTCGTCCGCCTACTACATCCGACGGGCCGATTCCGGAAGCCGGGTCGCGGTCCTCGAGGCGCAGACGGCCGGCTATGGCGCGAGCGGGCGCAACGGCGGCTTCTCGATGACGCTGTTCGGCGTTTCGCTCGAGATGACCCACCGCCTGCACGGCGGCGCGCGTACACGCGAGGCGATGGAGTACATGGTCGATGCCGTGGAGCACCTCGACGGGCTCGTCCGGACACACGGCCTGCAGTGTGACTATGTGCCTTCGGGGTTTCTACGTGTGGCCACGACACCGGGCTACCGGAGGCGGCTCCAGCACGAACTGGAGATCGCGGGCCGGGTCGGGCTCGCGGGCGTGGACTGGTGGGACGAGGCTCGTGTGCAGGCCGCGGTACACTCCGAGACGTTCCTGGGCGGCGTGTGGGAGCCGCGCTGCGCCCTGATCCATCCGGCCAGGCTGGCAAGCGCGATGGCGCGCCTCGCCGAGGCCGCCGGCGCCGTGATCTATGAGCGCAGCCCCGTCACCTCCGTCGAGCGTGTCGCGAGCGGCGTTCGTCTGGTCACGCCGCGCGGCACCGTGAATGCCCGCAAAGTCGTGTTTGCGACCAACGCGTGGAGCCATTTGTTCCCGTGGGTGAAACGGAAGCAGGTGCCGGTGTGGACGCACCTGATCGCCACGGAACCGCTGACGCCTGCCCAGTGGGCCTCGGTGGGATGGCAGGACGGCATGGGCTTGGAGGATGCGCGGAACCTGATCCACTATTTCCGGCCCTCGCCCGACGGCCGCATTCTGATGGGCGGCGGCGGCGTGGTGGTGGGCTATGGCAGCGCCATGGATCACGACAGTCATCCCGCGACGTTCCATCATCTGGAAGGGTTTCTGAAGACGCTGTTTCCGCAACTCGGGGCCGTGCGCGTCACGCACCGCTGGGGAGGGCCGGTGTCGGTGACGAGCGACTTCGTGCCTGCCGTTGGCTACGTGGGCGATCCCTGCGCTGTCTACAACGTGGGGTGCATCGGGCACGGGGTTTCGCTGATGCCGAGCAACGGCCGGATCATCGCCGACCTCGTGCTGGAGCGGAAGACGCCGCTCACCGATCTGTGGTTCGTGAACCGGCGCCTCCTGCCGTGGCCGGGCGAGCCGTTGCGGTACGTGGGAGGCGTGGGTGTGCGCGCCTTGCTGGCGTTGCAGGATCGTCTGTATGAGCGGCGCGGCCTGGGCGCGGCGTGAGGGGGTACGGCCGCCTTCCCGCTTGTCCGGTCGGCGAGCGAACCCCGGGCGCCAAGAGTGTGCTACGCTGGCTGCACGCACCCGCTTGTTGTGCAGGGAGGCTGTCGCATGGGTAGCACGCGTCCCTCGGCGTCCACGCTCAAGCCCTTTCTGGCCACCGCCGCGCGGGGGCGTACGCTTGTCGACTTTCGAAAGGGCCACGTCTTCTTCAGGCAAGGAGATCCCGCGGAGACTGTCTTCTTTGTTCTCCGAGGCAAGGTCAAGATCACCGTGCTCTCCAGGCAAGGCAAAGAGGCGGTCATCGCCATGCTGGGCCCGGAGGACTTTTTCGGCGAAGGCTGTCTGGCCGGGCAGCGCGTGCGCATGGCCACGGCGGTCGCGACCACCGCGGGCGCGATCGTGAAGCTGGAGAAGAAGGCTATCGTGCGCCTGCTGCGCGCCGAACCGGCATTCTCCGAGCTCTTCATGACGTACGTGCTGTCCCGAAACATCCGCATCGAAGAAGACCTGGTTGACCACCTGTTCAACACGAGCGAAAAGCGGCTGGCGAGGATTCTCCTGCTGCTGGCTCACGTCGGCAAGGAGCCGCAGCCCGAGGCCGTGGTTCCCAAGATCAGCCAGCAGACCCTGGCGGAGATGATCGGCACGACGCGGGCACGCGTGAGCTTCTTCATGAACAAGTTCAGACAGCTGGGCTTGATCGAGTACAACGGTGTGTTGCGAGTCCACAGTTCTCTGATGAGTGTCGTGCTGCACGACTAGCACCGTCGGCCGCCGTCTGCGCCCCCTGGGCCACCACCCGGTTCCGCGTGCCAGTCAAAGTGAGCAGTTTTGAACAGACGGCCCGCCCGCCCGGTGGTAACGTTGCATTGGCACCGCTGGTCGCGGCTGTCGGGAGGTCGCGTCGATGAAATTGAATGGCGAGAAGATCAAGTTCGGAATCTGGGCGCTGATTGCCGGAGCGGTCGTCACCATGATCATCGGCTTCTCCTGGGGCGGGTGGACTACCGCGAGCGGCGCGCAGCGCCGGAGCGACGAGGCGGTCCTCGCGACGCGAGCGGCGATCTGCGTGGCCCAGTTCATGAGCCAGCCGAACCATCAGGAGCGGCTCAAGGCACTCAAGGAGACGAGTTCCTGGGACAGAGCCGCCTTCATCGAGAAGGGTGGCTGGGACAGGATGCCCGGAGAGACAGAGGCCAACTCAACGGTGAGCCGGGCCTGCGCCGACGGGCTCGATGTGCTCATGCCGAAATAGCCTGACAACGCCGACACCGGAGGACCCGCAGTGGAGCACACCAAGGCAAGCAGAGCCAACTCGCAGGGCCCTCCGGCATCGGCCCCATCTTCGGCCCGCTCCTACTACGCGGGCAGCCGGCGCCTTCCCAACCTGCCTGACGGGCGAGAGGTCTGGCAGGCGTTTGTCGGCAGCCTGTGGCGAACCTACTATGAGTTCCCGCTCGACGCAACGGATCTCGCGAGAATCCGGGGGCGCCCCGTTCCCGTCCCGATCCCGGCACGGCGGTATGGCGCTCTGGGCGTACGGAACGTCAGGCTCTAGCCTTCACACGATCTCCGAGCACGTCACCGCGACGCAACGCCTTCGCGCGACGTTCCTTTTGGTATACTGACCGATGAGGCGCCTGACCTCAGGCGCCCGCTGCACTGTGGGCCCTTAGCTCAGCGGGCAGAGCGGCGGGCTTTTAACCCGCGCGTCGGGGGTTCGAGTCCCTCAGGGCCCACCAGAACTCACGCGTAGCCCTCGAACCGACGAGACTCGTCCGCCACGAGGCGGTTGGGATCAGCAACAGGGGTGCCCGGCGGCAGCGTCGAAGCCCACGCCTGCGCCGATCTTCGTGGCCTGTGCGCGCCCGTGGATTCACGCCTCGGAGTTGTTGGCACAGGAGACCCGCGGACCACGTAGTACGACTCTCAATTGGGGAGGGATACCGCGTGAAGATGCTCGTCGCGCTCGTGGCACTGGCCCTGGCGCTTGCCGGGGCGGCGAGTCCGAGCAGCAGCCAGCCGGCCGCCGACACCATCGTCTGGGCGGACGATCGGGAGAGCCTCATCCTCGATCCCCGCGTGTCGCAGTCACGTCATGAGGCCCAGATCATCATGCACGTCTTCGATGCCTTGATCTTTCGAGATTTCGACGGGAAGTTCTACCCGAGCCTGGCGGAAAAGTGGGAGCACTCGAAAGACGGCAAGAGCATGACCTTCACCCTGCGGAGGGACGTGAAGTTCCACGATGGAACGGACTTCACCGCCGACGCCGTCAAGTTCACGTTCGATTCCATCCAGGATCCCAAGCTCGGATCCCAGGCCGCGATTGACTTCCTGGGCCCCTATGAGTCGACGGAGGTCATCGATCGCTACACCGTCCGGGTCAACTGGAAGCAGCCGTTCGCCGCGGCGGTGGCCAACCTCAGCAACCCCTGGCTGCTCGGCATCGTTTCGCCCGCGGCGGTGCAGAAACTCGGAAACGCCGCGTTCGCCCGGGCGCCGGTCGGCACCGGGCCGTACAAGTTCGTGGAATTCGTCCCGCGCGTCCGCGTGGTCCTCGAGCGGAACGATCAGTACCGGTGGGCCCCAAAGGCCTTCCGCCATCAGGGACCGCCCCGCGTCCGTCGGCTGGTCTTCCTGCACATCCCGGATTCTTCCACGCGCATGGCCACGCTCGAGAAGGGCGAGAGCGACGTCGTGGACGCGGTCCCGCCGATTGACGTGCGGCGGTTCAAGGGGACCCGCGACTTCGACGTGGTCATCGGCGACGTGTCCGGCATTCCGTTCTCCTATCTCCTGAACACCTCGCTCCCACCCCTCGATGACGTGCGGGTGCGGCAGGCGATCATGTACGGCCTGGACCGCCCGAAGATCGTCGAGCAGGTGTTCTTCGGCGTGGCGAAGCCGGCCTTCGGCCCCATCACGCCAACCACGCCCGGCTACTGGCCCGGCGTGGAGAAGATGTACCAGTACAATCCGGCGAAGTCCCGCGAGTTGCTCGACGCGGCGGGCTGGAGGATGGGGCCCGGGGGGATTCGCGTCAAGAACGGCCAGCCCCTCGAGGTCAATCACATCTCGTTGCTTCAGCCCGAGCTTGGCGTGCCGGTCCAGGCGGCGATGAAGGACATCGGCATCAAGTACAACTTCGAGACCGTCACCAAGGCCAGGCAGGACGAGCTGGTGATGAACAATCAGTACAACGTCGGCGAGATTCGCTGGGTCGCGGTAGATCCCAGTGTGATCGGGATCCCGTTCTACTCGCGCAACATCCCCGCGCCGGGCAAGTTCAAGTTCAACTGGTCGCGCTTCGGCTCGCCGGAACTCGACCGGCTCATCCTTCAGGGGGACACGGCTGTCGATCCCGGCAGGCGCGCGGAGATCCTGGCACGGATTCAGAAGACCGTGCTGGACCGGGGGTTGATCTTCCCCTTCAATATCAGCCCGCAGCCGATTGCGTACCGCCGTTCGGTACAGGGGATGCGCTTCGCGCAGGGATTCTGGCAGATCCTGTTCTACGAGGCGACGGTCTCGCGTTGATCTGCGCCGGCGGGTCCGATTCTCGCGGGAGCGGGCGCTTGCGCCCGCTCCCGCACGCATAGCGCCGCGGGTCAACGGACGCGATGTCGTCCTACATCGTTCGCCGGTTCCTGGGAACGATTCCCGTGCTCTTCGTCGCGACGACGCTGGCCTTTCTGGTGCTGCACTTCATTCCCGGGGACCCGGTGAACCTCATGCTGGCGGGCGCGCCGGCGTCGGTCGAGCTCCGCGAGAATCTCCGCAAGATGCTGGGGCTCGATCTCCCCCTGCACGAGCAGTACCTCAACTTCCTGACCCGTGCCGCGCGGGGGGATCTGGGCATCTCGTTCAAGACCCGGCAGCCGGTCGCCCAGGTCATCGCGCAGCAGCTTCCCGCGACGCTCGAGCTGGCAGCCGCCGGCATGCTCGTCGGCGTGACATTCGGATTCTCGCTTGGTCTCACCGCGGGATTGCGGCCCAACAGCGTCGTGGACACCGTGACGATGCTGATCGCGATCATCGGCATTTCCATCCCGGGCTACTGGACGGCCATGCTGTTGATCTACATCTTCGGGATCAAGCTCGGGTGGGTGCCGATTGTCGGCCGTGGGATTCCGGCGCTGATCCTGCCGGCGATCGTCGTGGGCTCGTTTGCGGTCGGCGACATCGCGCGGCTCGTGCGGTCGAGCATCATGGAAGTGCGCCGTGAGGACTACATCCGCACCGCGCGCGCGAAGGGCGTCCCCGAGCGTCGTGTGATCCTTCGCCACGCCCTGCGCAATGCGATGATCCCGGTGGTCACGCTCATCGGATTGCAACTCGGCCTCTTCGTCGGCGGGGGCGTCATCACCGAGACGGTGTTCGCCCGGCAGGGCGTGGGCAAGCTGCTCGTGGACTCGATTCTCGAGAAGGACTATCCGGTGGTCCAGGCCGTGATCCTGCTCGTCACCAGCGGCTACGTCTTTGCGAATTTCGCCGTCGACATCCTGTACTCCGTGCTGGATCCACGGATCCGGTACCAGTAGCGGGCGATGCCTCCGGCCACGCTGAGCGGTTTCGGGAGATCTCTCCGAAGGCTGTCGCGCAATCCCGGCGCGATGGCCGGCGCGTGTGTCCTGACGGCCCTGCTTCTGGTCGCCGCGGCCGGTTCCGTGCTCGCGCCCTACGACCCAACCGCCACGGGTGTCGGCGTCGCGCTGGGCGCCCCGGATCGCGACCACCTCTTCGGGACCGACCGCTACGGCCGCGACCTGTTGAGCCGGATCATGGTCGGGGCGCGGCTGTCGCTGCCGATCGGCCTGCTCGCCGTGTCGTTTGCCGCCCTGTTCGGGACGCTGCTGGGTCTGGCGACCGGATACTTCGGCGGGCGTGTCGACTCGCTCGGCTCCAAGCTCATCGACATCATGCTGGGGTTTCCGCCGATCATGCTCGCGCTGCTGATCATCGCCGTTCTCGGGATCGGAATGGTCAACGTGGTCGTGGCCGTCGGGATCGGAGGCATCCCGCGGTTCGCGCGGATCGTCAGGGGGGCCACGATCTCCGCGAGAGAGAACGTCTACGTGGAGGCCGCGCGCGCGGTCGGCATGAGTGCCTGGCGGCTCCTGTTCCGTCACATCCTCCCGAACGTCGCGGCCCCGATCATCGTGCTGGCGACCCTGTACACCGGACGGGCCATCCTCGAGTCGTCGGCCCTGGGGTTCCTGGGGATGGGCGTGCAGCCGCCCACGCCCGAGTGGGGCTCGATGCTGAGCGAGGGTCGGGAGTTCATGCGGCATGCGTGGTGGCTCATGGTGTTCCCGGGCGTCTCGCTGTTTCTCACGGTCGTGTCGATCAACCTCCTGGGCGACTTCCTCCGGGAGGTTCTGGATCCGCGGTTACGCGGCACCTGACCGGCCGCACGGGGGGCGCGGTACCCGACGCGGCGGTCGGCAGCGAATCCGGCGCCTATCTGGAGACCGTGACCCGGAGCACCCCGCCCGACTCCACGCGGGCGCAGGTCACCGCCGGGGGGCAATCCACGCTCTGCGGCCCCGCATCCGCGATGATGACCGGGATGGGCCTGCGGGTCTCCTGCGCCTGCGCCGACAGCAATGGGAGTCTCATGGCGATGACGGCCAGCTCCACGACGATGGCCGCGAGCAGGCAGAGGATCATGATCTGAAACCGTCCCACGCGAATCACCCCGCTTGAGAGCGTGATCTCAACGTCTCATCATACACGGCGAGCAAGTTCTCCAGCGGCACGTCGTGCTGCACGACATTGGACGGTGCGATGATGAGCCCGCCGTCCTGTCCCAGGTCCCTGATGCGCGCGCGGACCTCGGCCCGCACGTCCTCGACGGTGCCGAACGGCAGCGTGCGCTGCGAGGAGAGCGTGGATGAGAACGTGATGTGGGCTCCGTACCGACGTTTGAGCGCCACGACATCCATGCACTCCGGCTGCAGGGGATTCACGATGTCGAAGCCGATCTCGATCAGGTCGGGTATCACCGTTTGCATCGCGCCGTCGCTGTGGAAGTAGTAGTACACGCCGGGGCGGCGTGTCGCGGCGACGACCTGCGCCAGCCGCGGCTTGATCTCGGCACGCCACCAGGCCGGGGAGATCATCATGCCCTGCTCGGTGGCGATGTCGCCCGCCATCTGGATGATGTCGGCTCCGGCGTCGATCATGCGCCGGACATCGGCGATCTTGTGCTCGGTGATGCGGTCGAGCAGCCGGGTGGTGAACGGTCGGTTCAGGCGTGTGTCCATCAGAAACTGCTCGAACCCACGCAACTCCCAGGCGTCTCGGAAGATGTTGCCCGTCTCGATCTGCACCATGTAGCGGTCCGTGAATCGCTCGACCTGCGCCGCGAGATGTGCATACCGTTCGGGCCGGTCGGGATTCGGGAACACGAAGGCCTCCGGGCTCTCGGCGTCCTGAAGTGGATGACGGGTGAAGTTGAAGTACGTGCCGGTGCTGTCGGTGACGCGTCGGATGCCCCGGTCGTCCTCGAACTCCCCGCCGGGGAGCAGGCGCACGAGGTTCCTCGACCCGACGCCGACCCCGGTCTCCACTGGCGCAGGCACCGCCGCGGCCGCGAACTCCGCCGACGGCTCGGTGACCGCCTGCCGGAAGTCGAAGCCGAGAATTTGCATGACCTGCTCATCATCGCGCGCGCCGAGATGCGCGCGCAGACGTCTCCACACGACCGTCCGGAAGACCCCGTCCAGCGGCGGGCGGTCGGGCGCGACGTGCTTCAGCGTCAGCCGGACGCGCTCACGCGGTGTCATGGCTCGGCGTCTGTCCGCACATGTCACCTACCGGCGGTGCGGTTTCTCCCGTTGCCCTTCGGTGGAGCTGCACGCGGCCCCTTTGCTCTTGGCCGGACCGGCCGGCGGGTTGAGGACTCACCCTTGCGACGAGAGGAAATCGGCACGGGCTTCCCGAATTCGCAGGCACATTTCAGTTCAGTATGCGTCATGTGACGGATTGTGAGGTGGTCCTGCCACAAATCGGCCGGGCCGGGCGTCGTCGCACCCACGAAAAACAGGAACATGGTCTTCGGGAGGGGTCCTGCAAGAGCATTTCCCAGCACAAAGGGGGGCACAGATGGTGAACAGGACTCTGCGCATCATGCTCGTGCTCGGATTGTTCCCCATCCTTTCGCTGTACGCGATCTCGCAGGCGTTCACCGCGCCGGCGACACCCGCGGCGGTGCCTCAGCCGGGCGGTACGCTCGTCATCGTCACGCACCAGAAGCCCGCGCACCTCGATCCGGGCGTGCACACCTCGCGGTACACGGCCATGATCAACCAGAACACCCATGATCCGCTGATCTGGCAGATCGAGGCGAACAAGTTTGCTCCCGGACTCGCCGAGCGCTGGGAGGCGGCGCCCGACTTCAGGAGCTACACGTTCTACCTCCGCCGCGACGTCAAGTTCCACGACGGCACTCCGATGAACGCGGAATCCATCAAGGTCACATGGGATCGCATCCGCGATCCCAGGACCCGGTCGACGCGCGCCCCGTTCCTCGGCGACTACCTGCGCACCGAGGTCGTGGACCCCTTCACGGTGCGCGTATTCTTCAAAGACCCCTACCCACAGTTCTTGCAGTCGGTGGCCAACATCGGCCTCGGACCCAGCTCCCCGGCGGCCATCCAGCGGCTGGGGGACAACTTCCTGAAGACGCCGGTCGCCACCGGTCCGTTCAGAGTCCAGGGATGGCCCGACGAGAACACCCTGGTGCTCGTGAAGAACCCCGACTACCGGTGGGGTCCGGCCCACATGCGCAACCGCGGCCCGGCGCATCTAGACCGCGTCGTGTTCAAGTTCATTGAGGAAGAACAGACGAAGACCCTTGCGCTGGAGCGGCGCGAGGCGCACGTGGCCGAAGATCCGGCGCGCCACATGGCGCCGACGTTCCGCACCGACCCGCGCTACCAGCTCATGATGCACAAGACCTCCGGCGTGCCGCAGCACTGGGCGTTCAACGTGACGCGGTGGCCGTCCAACGACCTCGCGGTGCGGCGCGCGGCGAACTACGCCCTCGACAAGGAGAAGATCGCGCGGATCGCCTTCTTCAACACGGCCACCCCGGCGACGGGCCCGCTCACGGATACGAACTGGGCTTACTGGCCCGACGCCAAGAAGTACTTTCCGTACGATCCCACGCGGGCCGTTGAGATCCTGGACGGCGCGGGGTACAAGCGCAACCCCAGCACGAAGTTCTATGAGAAGGACGGCCGGCCGGTCCGCATGCGGCTCGTGACGACCTCGACATGGGAGCAGGTCCGCGCGGCCACGCTTGCCAACGCCATGATGAAGGAGGTCGGCATCGACTTCGTCGTCGAGGCGATGGTCTACGACGCGACCGTCCAGCGCTACTCCAACAACGAGTACGAGTTGGGCCGCCTCGGATTGTCCACCTTCGACCCGGACGGCCTCTGGGGCGCCTTCCACTCGTCGCAGATCACCGGCGGCACCCAGTGGAACCGCGGCCGCCTCAACAACAAGGAACTCGACGCGCTGCTGGACAAGGGCCGCGAGACCAGCGACTTCGAGCAGCGCAAGCGCGTCTACTGGCAGGCTCAGAAGATGCTCCTCGACATGGCCAACGCCATCTACGTGTGGGAGGACCACTACTTCTTCGCCGCCCAGTCCTGTGTGAAGGGATGGGTCTGGAACCTCTTGGGCACGTACGAGCTGCACAACGTCTGGCTCGAAGGGGACTGCCGTCGAATCGGCAACTAGGGCGCGCGCCGGGGCGGGACCCGTTCCGCCCCGGCAACAGGCCGCCTGAACCGTGCGCACTTACCTCCGGCGACGCCTCCTGACCCTGATCCCGGTCGTCCTGGGCGTGACGTTCGCCGTGTTCCTGATGCTGCACCTGATGCCCGTCGATCCCGTCATGATGATGATCACCGAGCTGTCTTCAGGCCAGGCGCCGGTCCAGCCGCATGAAGTCACTCAGGCGCGCTACAATGCGATGCGGCGTGAGATGGGACTCGACAAACCGCTGCTGGTCCAGTACGGTGTGTTCCTTGGCAAGGTCGCCCAAGGAGACCTGGGCCGTTCGTTCCAGACTCGCCGCACCGTGTGGGAGATGATCGCGTCGAACGCCCCGGCGACGATCGAACTCGCAGTCGCCGGCTTGGGTCTGGCGGTAGCGCTCGGCATCGTGCTTGGCGTGCTGGCCGCCGTCCGGCAGGACACGTGGTTGGATGCCGGGGTCATGGCGTTCTCCGTCACCGGACTCTCACTCCCGTCGTTCTGGCTCGGTATCATGCTCATTCTCCTGGTGTCGTACAAGCTCGGTTGGCTTCCCGTCCTGTCCGAAGGAGGCTGGCAGGGCCTGGTTCTACCGGCACTGGCACTGGGGCTGCGCGCGGCGGCCATCATCGCACGGCTCACCCGCGCGTCCGTGGTCGAGATCATGAACCTGGATTACATCAGGACCGCGCGCTCCAAGGGCCTGCCCTTTCGCGGGGTGGTGTTCAAGCACGCGCTCAGGAACGCGCTCATTCCCGTGGTCACGGTCGTCGGCTTGCAGTTCGGCAACCTGCTGTCGGGCGCCGTCATCATCGAGAGCGTGTTCGGCCGGCCGGGCCTTGGCAGCATGGCGGTCCGGGCCATCCTGTTCAAGGACTTTCCGCTCGTGCAGGGTACCGTGCTCGTGCTGTCGGTCTCGTATGTCTGCGTCAACCTGCTGGTCGACCTCTCGTACGCGTGGCTGAACCCGCAGATTCGCCTGGGCACCTGAGCCGTGGCCACGCAGATCGTCCAACACGTGCCCCGACTCACCACCCGTGGCCAGAGCCGAAGCCGCGAAGTCATCCGGCGCCTTGTGCGGAAGCCGTCGGCCATCGCGGGAATCGTGCTGCTGCTGGTTGTCGGACTGGCCGCGATCTTCGCGCCGTCCGTCGCGCCGTACGAGCCGGACGCCCAGGGTGTCGGTGACCCGTTCGCTCCGCCGTCGGCGCGCTTCCTGTTCGGAACCGATCAGTTCGGCCGCGATATCTTCAGCCGCGTGGTGTACGGCGGCCGCATCTCCCTGCAGATCGGTGTGGTCGCGGTGGTCATCGGCGGCAGCGTCGGCCTCCTGCTCGGCAGTCTGGCAGGCTATGTGGGCGGCTGGGCCGACGAGACGGTGATGCGCTTCATCGACATCATGCTCGCGTTCCCCGGCATCTTGCTGGCGATCGCCGTGGTCATCATGCTGGGTCCGAGCCTGCACAACATGATGATCGCGGTGGGCGTGGGCACGGTTCCGACGTTCGCGCGGGTCGTCCGGGCGTCGGTGCTCGAGGCCCGCGAGCGCGACTACGTAGCGGCCGCGCACGCGCTCGGTGTCTCGGATGTGACGATCCTCGCCCGCCACATCCTTCCCAACATCATGGCGCCGTTCATCGTGCTCGCCACGCTCGATGTGGCGACCGCCATCCTGTCCGGCACGGCGCTCTCGTATCTGGGCATGGGGGCCAAGCCGCCGACGTCGGAGTGGGGGCTCATGCTCTCCGACGGACGGTCGTTCATCCGCCACGCGTGGTGGGTCGGGACGTTTCCCGGGTTGGCGATCACGGTCACCGTCATCGGCATCAACCTGCTGGGCGACGGGCTGCGCGACGCGCTCGATCCGAGGCTGAGGGGGACACGATGAAGGTCTACATTGCTACGGATATGGAGGGGATCACGGGCATCGTGGACAGGGCGCAGATCTCGCCGCCAGGCGTCGATCTGCGGCGCGGCCGCAATCTCCTCACCGAAGACACCAACGCCGCGATCCGCGGGGCCCTGGCCGCGGGCGCCACCGACATCATCGTGTCCAGCGGTCACGGCGGCAACGGCATGCGCAACATCATCGACGAGAACCTGCATCCGGCCGCGTGGCTGGTGAGCGGCGACACCCGCCGGTCATCCGTCGAGGGGATGGATGACAGTTTCGACGCGCTCGTGCTCATCGGGTTCCATACGCGCCACGGCCTGTCAGGTGTGCTCGACCACACGATCACCGCTCGGGACATCTACGAGATCCGGGTGCACGGGCGGCCGATCGGCGAGATCGGACTGTACGGGCTGGCGGCCGGGCACTTCGGCGTGCCGGTGGTGCTCGTGAGCGGTGACGACCGGCTGGCGGCCGAGACGCGCGAGTGGTTCCCGTGGGCCGTGCCCGTGGTGGTCAAGTACGCCATCGGGCGCCACGCGGCGCGGCTCATGCACCCCCGCCGCGGCCAGCGGCTCATCGAAGAGCAGACCACCGAGGCGCTGCGTCGCCTGGCGACCATGAAGCCGCTGCGCCTCCCGGCGCCGATCACGGTGGAGCTGCAGTTCAAGCGTACAGCACACGCCGACGAGGCCGACAGGATCCCAGGGGTCGAACGGGTTGATGACTGCACGGTGCGCGCCCAGGTCCCTGACGGGGCAACGGCGGTGTCCCTGGTCCGCACGTGCATCAAGCTGGGCGCCACGGCGCAGAACGATCCGATGCGGTGAGCGGGAGGACAGCGATGAAGGTGTACATCTCCGTCGACATGGAAGGCGTGGCCGGCATCGTCGACCGCGCGCAAGGGTCGCTCCCCGGCATCGACTACGAGCGCGGGCGTCGGCTGATGACGCAAGAGGCGGCCGCGGCGGTGCGCGGTGCCCTCGCCGCTGGAGCGACCGAGGTCTGGGTGTCCGACTCACACGGCGCCAACGGCATGCGCAACATCATCGCCGAGGACTTGCCCGAGGAGTGCTGGTTGATTAGCGGCGACAGCCGGCCCATGGGACAGATTGAGGGTCTCGACGGATCCTTTGCGGCGCTGGCGCTTGTCGGGTACCACACGCGGCACGGACTGTCAGGCGTCCTCGACCACACCATCAGCGGGCGCGAGGTCTTTGAATTGAGGCTCAACGGCCGCCCCGTCGGAGAGGTCGGTCTCAACGCGGCGGTGGCCGGCCATCTCGGCGTGCCGGTCGTGCTCGTGTCCGGCGATCACAAACTGGCCGGCGAGGCGGCCGAGATCCTTCCGTGGGCCGAGTACGTCACGGTGAAACGCGCCATCGGACGGCACGCGAGCATCGCGATGCATCCGACCAAGGCGCGCCAGGCCATCATGGACGGGCTCACGCGTGCGCTGGGGCGCCTTCCGTCGATGAAGCCGCTGGTGCTCGACAAGCCGGTCACCGCCGATCTGGCCTTCAAGCACACCAGCATGGCCGACGCCGCGGCCGGTCTGCCAGGCACGGCGCGCGTCAACGACCTGACGGTGAGGATCACCGCACCCGACGCGCGGGCGCTGTACCCGCTGATCATGACGGCGATCCATCTTGGAGGGCACGCGGTCTCGGCGCCGATGAAGTCGGGCACGCTCAACCCGCCAGGGTCGTAGCCGGCGCGCGCGAAGCGGGACGTTTGTCGGTGGACGGACTCAACCAGCTCGGCGCGTTTGTGGCTGCGGTTTCCGCGCGGGATCTACTCGCGTCCGTCGAATGGCCTACGCTTTGTCGAGCAGCAAGGCGAGGAGCGCCATGCGCACCCAGACTCCGTTTGCCGCCTGACGGAAGTAGGCCGCACCTGCGTAAGCGTCCACGTCCTTCGTGATCTCGTCCACCCTGGGCAGGGGGTGCATGATCGTGATTCCCGCCTTGGCCGTCCTGACCGTGGCGGTGTCGACGACGTACACGTTCTTCACGCGGCGATACTCGGACTCGTCGGTGAAGCGCTCTTTCTGAATGCGCGTCACGTAGAGCACGTCACTGACCGCCAGCGCCCCGGCCAGATCAGGTGTTTCGACGATCTCCCGGCCACGTCCACGCACGTGGGCCGTGACCTCCGCGGGCATCGCGAGCGTCGTCGGCGCCACGAAGTAGAATCGAGTGTCGAAATTGGCCAGCACCGTGGCGAGCGAATGGACGGTCCGTCCATGTTTGAGGTCGCCGACCATCGCGACGGTGAGACCTTCGATTCGACCTCTCTCTTTCTTGATGGTGTACAGATCCAGCAGCGCCTGCGTCGGATGCTCGCCGGCACCGTCGCCGCCGTTGATCACGGGAATGGCGGCCCCCTCCGCCAGTTCCTGTGCGCTGCCGACCGCCGGGTGGCGGATCACCGCGACGTGGGCGTAGCTCTCGATCATCTTGCCCGTGTCGTACAGCGTCTCGCCCTTTGCAGCCGAGCTCGATGTCCTGGCCTCTGCCACGGAGATCACCTGGCCACCGAGGCGCAACATCGCACTTTCGAACGACAACCGGGTGCGTGTCGAGGGCTCATAGAACAACGTCGCCATGATCTTCCCGGCCAGCGCTCGCGGCGTCTCTTCCGTCGGAACCGCCCGCTCCAGCCGCGCGGCGGTGTCCATGATGAGGTGCAGTTCGTCCACCGTGAATTGATCGGCGCGCAGAACGTCCTTGCCGTGTAGTGCTGCCATTGACGGGTCCCCTCGACGTGTCTACTGTGGCCAGTTCCAGATGTTGGCAGGCGCGAACTGCTCCGCCCAGAACCGGGCGATCTCCGTGCGCGGCGCGATCCACACGTCGGCATACTGGCGCACGTGGGCGAGGAAACGCTCGAGAGCGAGGATCCGGCCGGGCCGGCCGATGATCCGCGGGTGGAGCCCCACCGACATCATGCGGGGCGTCCGCGCGCTCTCCCGGTACAGCGTCTCGAACGAGTCCATGCAGTAGTCTTCGAAGTCCGTGCCCGTGAAGAACCCCGTTTTCCAGAAGCGGACATCGTTGACATCCAGCGTGTACGGAACGACCAGAAACGGCCGGCCGCGGACATCCTGGAAGTACGGGACCTCGTCGTTGTACGCCCCGCAGTCGAAAAGAAAGCCCTCTTCGGCCAGGATGCGGCGTGTCGCCACCGTCTGCGGCGGCCGCGTGAACCACCCGATCATCCGCTGTCCGGTCAGAGCCTGGACACTGTCGCGTGCCCGGCGGATCTGCTCACGTTCTTGTTCCTCGCTCAGCCCGAAGTGCGAGATCCACCGGTACCCGTGGCCGACCATATCGTACTTGCGCTCCACGAACGCCGCGGTGACGGCTGCGTTGCGCTCCAGCGCCTGGGCGCACACGAAGATCGTCGGCTTCACGTCGTACGCGTCGAACAGGCGGATCAATCGCCAGATCCCGACGCGGCTGCCGAATTCGTAGAACGACTCCAGACTGAGCTCCCGCTCGCCCGGCCGGGCGGGATACGTCGCCTCGGTTAGTGGTTCAAGATCCGCATCGCCGTCCAGACGATTCCGCTCGGCGCCTTCCTCGTAGTTCACGACGATGTTCAACGCGAGCCGTGCGCCGTTGGGCCACCGAACCTCCGGCGGCGTGTCGCCGTATCCCACAAAGTCCCTTGGCATGTCCATTGACGCGACCTCCTGATGCCCCGATGGCTCTTACTGCAGAGCGTGGGCCGCGTGGCGCTCATTCACAATACGACCCTCGGTGTACGAACGAACGTTCGTGCCGGGGTCTACGCCTGGTGCGCGCTCACTCGGACGACGTGACGCGTGGAGGGCGCAGCTCGAGAAGGTCAGGCACGTCGCCCATGCTCTCTCCGAGGATCTGGCGCGCAGGTGATCCGCGTGCGCCAGCGAGAGCGCGAACATGTGTTCGTCGGGCTGGACGCGGATTGTGGGCACGCTCTGGCACCGCCCAGTATGAAGGCAGGTCGTTGCGCCAGGAACACGGTGCTTCGAACGCTGTGCAACAGCGGTCGGGGAGACGAACCATGAGAACGCTGCTGTCGGGCAACGAGGCCATCGCGCGCGGCGCGTACGAGTACGGCGTGAAGGTCGCCACCGGGTATCCGGGAACGCCGAGCTCCGAGATCCTCGAGAACGTCGCCCGCTACCGCGAGATCTACTCCGAGTGGTCCGCCAACGAGAAAGTCGCCATGGACGCCGCCATCGGGGCCTCCTACGCGGGCCGGCGCAGCATGACCACCATGAAACAGGTCGGGCTGAACGTGGCCTCTGACTCCTTGTTCTACGCCGTGTACACCGGCATCCGCGGCGGGCTCCTGGTCGTCACCGCCGACGATCCCGGCATGTTCAGTTCGCAGAACGAGCAGGACAACCGGCATTACGCCCGGTTCGCCAAGCTCCCCCTGCTGGAGCCCTCGGACAGCCAGGAGGCCAAGGACTTCGTCGGCGCGGGCCTGGACCTCTCGGAGCAGTGGGACACGCCCGTGCTCCTGCGCACGGTGATGCGGATCGCGCACTCCGCGTCGCCGGTCGAATTGCGCGAACGCGCTTTCGATGACAGCGTCCCGCCGCGGCACTGGCTGCGGGAGCCCCGCAAGCTCGTGTCCACGGCGATGTGGGCAAGGGAACGGCATCCTGTCGTGGAGGCCCGGCTGAAGGACCTTGCAGCGTTCGCCAACACCTACTCCCTCAACCGCATAGAGTGGAACAGCCGCAGGTTTGGCATTGTGACCAGCGGCGTGGTGTACCACTATGCCCGAGAGGTCTTTCCCGACGCCTCGTTTCTCAGGCTGGGCATGACCTATCCCCTGCCTGCCGGACTCATCCGTGAGTTCGCGCAGGGCGTCGACACTGTGCTGATCATCGAGGAACTGGATCCGTTTCTCGAAGAGCAGATCAAGGCGATGGGCATTGTCTGCCGTGGGAAAGACGTCTTCCCGGCATGCGGGGAGTTGACGCCCGCGGTCATCGAGAGCGCGGCGGCCGCCGCCGGCCTGCGACCCCGGCCGACGGCTCAGGGGAGCCTGCGGCCGGCCGTCCCCAACCTGCCGGTCCGGTCGCCGGTGCTGTGTCCCGGGTGTCCGCACCGCAGCACGTTCTATCTGCTGAACAAGAAGAAGAGAGTTGTGGTCGCCGGTGACATCGGCTGCTACAATCTCGGCGCGCTGCCCCCGTTCAACGCAACCGATACGATGGGCTCGATGGGGGCCAGCATCGGCGTGGCGCACGGCTTCGACATCGCTGGACTTCCGGATCCGTTCGTTGCCGTGATCGGCGACTCCACGTTCTTCCATGCCGGCATCCCCCCGCTGGTGAACATCGTCCACAACAACGGCAAGAGCACCGTGGTGATCCTGGACAACCACACGACCGCCATGACCGGCCATCAGGACCACCCCGGTCTCGGTGTGAAGCTCGGTGGAGAGCCGGCCGGCAAGGTGGACATCGAGACGCTGGTACGCGCCTCGGGCGTCAACCATGTCGCCAAGGTGAGCGCCTTCGAGGTGAAGGAGGTCGAGCGAGCCCTCGACGAGGCGATCGCGTTTGATGGGCCCTCGGTGGTCATCGTCGACGGTCCCTGCGTGTTCACCGACACACCTCCATCGGGTACCTATGCCGTGAACCCGATTGCCTGCAACGGGTGCGCCCTGTGTTTCCGGATGGGGTGCCCGGCGATCATCCGCTCAGCAACCCTGGATGCCAAGACGGGCCGGCACCTGGCGGAGATCGATGCCGTCTTGTGCGTGGGGTGCGACATGTGCGCGCAGATCTGCCCACGCGACGCGATTTTTGCGGTACCTTCGTAGGAGACGCGCGTGGACGCCGTCAACTTCCTCTTCACGGGTGTGGGTGGCCAGGGCACGGTGCTGGCTGGCGACATCACGGCGGCGGTTGGGCTCGCCGCCGGGTATGATGTCAAGAAGTCGGACATCCTCGGGCTCGCGGTCCGTGGCGGCGCGGTCGTCGGGCACGTGCGATGGGGCCGGCAGGTGCACTCGCCTATCGTCCCGGAGGGGTGTGTGGACTTCATGCTGGCGTTCGAGCTGCTCGAGGGGCTGCGCTGGCTGCACCAGGTCCGGGAGGGCGGCACGGTGCTCATCAATGAACAGGAGATCCACCCCGTGACGGTGAGCAGCGGGCATGCCATGTATCCCACCGGCGACGCCGTGGAGCAGGTCCTGCGAGCCAGCCCGTGCCGCGTGCACCGCATTCCCGCCCTCAAGATGGCGCAGACGCTTGGCAACACGCGCACGCTCAATGTCGTGCTCCTGGGAGCGTTGTCCACCTTGCTGCCCGTCGCACGGGAGATCTGGGAGCAGGTGCTTGGGGAACGGATTCCCGTGCGCTATCGGGACCTCAATCTGCGGGCCTTCCACGAAGGCCGGGCACATCTGGGAAGGGACCTCACGCCATGCGGATCTTCGTGATCAACCCCAACACGTCCGAGAGCGTCACCGACCACATCCGCCGTGAGCTTGAGAGGATCAAGCGGCCCGACACCGAGTTGACCGTGGTCAACCCTGAGCATGGCCCCGTGTCCATCGAGTCCGCCTACGACGAAGCGCTGGCCGGCCCGCCGACGCTCGAGCTGGTGCGGCAGGCCAACCAGCAGGGCTACGATGCGATCATCCTGGCCTGCTTCTCAGACCCGGCGCTCGAGGCCGCCAAGGAGATCTCCGACATTCCGGTCATCGGGATCGAAGAAGCCACCCTGCACGTCGCGGCGATGCTCGGACACAAGTTCTCCATCATGACGTCGCTGTCCAGGCGGGTGCCCACACGAGACCTGCATGTGCGCCTGAGGGGTTTGGAGAGCGCATTTGCCTCCGCTCCCGCGCTCGACATGCCGGTCCTCGAGATGGATGCGAACCCCGAGAAGGCCAAGGCGCGCATCATGGAACTGGCGCGCACCGCCGTGAAGAACGACGGGGCAGAGGTCATCATCCTTGGTTGTGCCGGGCTGGCCGGCTATGCTGCGGACATCGAGCGAGAGCTCGGCGCGGTCGTGCTGGATCCCACCGCCGTGGCGCTGAAGATTGCCGAAGCACTCACCGATCTTGGCCTCCGGCACAGCAAGGCCGGTCTGTTCTCCACACCGCCGGTCAAGACCATCAAGTAGTCTCGTGCCCGCGGTCCCCTTCAGAGACCTCTCGCCGCTGTTGAATCCAAAGGCTGTTGCCGTCGTGGGCGCGTCGGAGCGGCACGGTACCGCCGGGCGGCTCGTCCTCGAGAACCTGCGGGCCTTGCGATTTTCCGGCGCGGTCTATGCCGTCCACCCATCGCACAGAGACGTCCTCGGGTTTCCCTGTTATCCTCACCTGAAGGCCCTTCCCGGCCCCGTCGACACCGTGGCCGTGCTGCTTGCCGCCGACAAAGTGCTGGCGACCCTCGAGGCCGCCGTCGGCGTGGGCGCGAAGAGCGCGTGGGTTCTGGCCAGCGGATTTGCCGAATCGGGCGCCGAGGGCGCAGCCAGGCAACGCGAGCTGGCTCGATTCGCCGCGGACACCGGTCTGGTCGTGTGCGGCCCCAACTGCATCGGGGTGGCGAACCTCGTCGATGGCGTCGCCACCTACAGCGTGGCCCTCAGCCCGGCAACGAAGGCGGGTGGGGTGTCGGCCGTCGTGCAGAGCGGCGCCATCTGCCTGGGACTCGCCAACGCCGGGCGACTCGGGTTTCGCTACCTGATCTCCAGCGGCAACGAGGCCGTACTCGACAGTGCGGACTACATCGGCTTCCTGGCCGGTGATCCCCAGACCAGACTGATCGTGGCGTTCCTCGAAGGCATCCGCAGTCCGGCGCGATTCGTCGAAGCGGCCCGCGCGGCGGCCCTGGCCAACAAGCCCATTCTCGTGGTGAAAGTCGGCCGGACGGAGGCGTCGCGACGCGCGGTCCAAGCACATACGGGGAGCCTCGCCGGCGCCGACGCCGTGTGCGATGCCGTCTTCCGCCGGCACGGAATCCAGCGCCTGGACACGATCGACGAACTCATCGAGGCCGCGGATCTGTTCAGCACGTGCCCCTTGCCCGCCGGGGACGGCATCGGTCTGCTGAGTTTATCCGGCGGGCAGATCGGGCTCGTGGCCGACCTGGCCCAGGATCTGGGACTGACGTTTCCCTCGCTGTCCGACGTCACGCGCCGGGGTCTGGAGACCATCCTCCCGCCGTACACGCGAATCGAGAACCCCCTCGACGCCTGGGGGAGCGGTGATCTCGAGCGAACGTACCCCGCGTGCGTGAACCTGGTGGTGCGGGACGACCGCATCCACCTGCTGGCCGTGACGCGGGACACGCCGCCGTGGGTGGCCGAGCGCGAACTAGAGCAGTCTATCGCCGTGGCGAACGCCGCCGTTGCCGCCGCCCGGGACACACGCAAACCCGTCGTCATGTTCTCGAACATCTCGGCCGGCGTCCACCCCGCGCTGACCCGAGTCCTCGGCGCGGGTGGCGTTCCGCACCTGCAGGGGATTCGTGAGACCCTGCGCGCCATGCAGGCCTTCACCCGCTACGCGGGCTTCCGGCATCGGATGGGCATGCCGGTCTCCCGGGGCCGTCCCTCGCCGGACGACCTCCCACTGTGGCGATCACGGTTGAGCGGCGTGCGCGGCACGCTGACCGAGCCGGATGGACGGCGTCTGCTCGCCGCGTACGGCATTCCCGGCCCCCGCGAGAGGGTCGCGACGTCCGCCGACGAGGCGGTGACGGCCGCGCGGGAACTTGGGTATCCGGTCGCGCTCAAGATCCTCTCGGCCGGCATCGCGCACAAGACCGACATCGGTGGGGTCCGCCTCAACCTGCGCAGCGATGCCGACGTGCATCGGGCCTTTCACGACGTCATGCGCGCCGCCCGCACACACCATCCCGCCACCACGCTGGACGGAGTCCTCGTCCAAGACATGGTGACCACCCCATCGGTGGAGGTCATCCTGGGGATCCTGAGAGACCCCGACTTCGGCCCTGTCGTGGTCTTCGGCACCGGCGGGATCCTGACGGAAGTGCTCGCGGATTCAGCCCTGCGGATCCCGCCCTTGAGTCGTGACGAGGCCGTCGAGATGATCGGCGAGACCCGTGCGGCGCGCCTTCTGCGAGGCGTTCGCGATCACCCGGCCGCTGACGCGGACGCGTTGGCGGATGCGCTCGTGAGCCTGTCCCAGCTTGCCGTGGATCTCGGCGATCTGATCGCGGCGCTGGACATCAACCCGGTGATGGTGCTCCCGGCCGGACAGGGCGTCTGCGCGGTTGATGCCCTTGTGGAGATCGAGCGACAGCCGTGATGGACGTCCGCATGTCGCTTCCGCGGCGAAGGACCCGCAGCCGCTTTGGCACACAGCGGGGAGTGTGCCGAGAGGGAATTCCGCAATGACCATCGGAATACGGAGTATTCGCCCCAGACAACCGGAAGGTCGCATCCCGTGAAGATACTCGTGCTGAACCCGAACACCAGTGACCTGGTCACGAGTCGGATCGCCGATCAGGTGCGCCGGGTGGCCCGGCCCGATACACAGGTGGACATCACCCAGCTTCCGCACGGGCCGGAGACGCTCGAATCCTATTACGACGAATCCCTGGCCACGCCGCACATCGTGGAGGCCGTGAAGGCCGCCAACCGGCAAGGGTACGACGCGGTTGTGCTGGCCGCGTTCTGTGACCCGGGTCTAGAGGCCCTCAAGGAGGTCTCTGACATCCCGGTCTATGGGATCGAGGAGACCACCTTCTCCGTGGCCCTCCTGCTCGGCAACAAGTTCGGCATTCTCACGGAGCGCAAGCACAAGGAATCGGTGAAGTGGCAGCACGTGCGCAAACATGGTCTGGAAGGCCGGTTTGCGTCGGTGCGGGCGATGGGCATGGGCGTCGCCGAGATTGCCGAGCAGCCGGAGCGGGCAAAGGAGGTTGGTCTGGCGGTCGGCCGACGCATGATCGAGGAGGACGGCGCCGAAGTGATCATCATGGGCTGCGCCTCGATGGCGGGGCACTCCGAGGACCTGGAGCGCGCTCTCGGCGTTCCGATCCTCGATCCCATCGCCATTACCTTTAAGGTCGCCGAAGGGCTGGCAGACCTGAGGGTCCGGCATTCAAAGATCGGGCTGTACGCGACCCCCGTACCCAAGACGATGAAGTGACTCGACCCTGCTGGAGGAACGGCGATGATCGTGAGACTGCAGCACGTCGGGCTGGCCGTGAACAGCCTCGCCGCCACCTGCGAGACTTACGAGCGACTGTTCGGGCTGAAGGCGGTGGACTACCGCAACGACCAGGGGAAGGGTTTTCAACTCGACGCACGCATCTTGATGCCGAACACGTGCTGGCTGCACATCGTCCAGAACTGGAATCCTGAATCACGGGTCAATCGCTTCCTGCAGAGCCACGGCGAGGGCCTGGAGCACATCGCCCTGGAGACCAACGACATCGAGGCCGACGTCTCGCACCTGCGCGAGATTGGGGTTCCCCTGTTCCAGGACGAGATCTTCAATGCCAACGACGGCTACGAGGCGTTCGTCTATCCCGAGCATGGAATCGGATTCACCGTGGAGTTGATCCAGCCACACAAGACCAGCTGGGGATTCGACCCGAGCAAGGTCTCCAACCCCAACGTGCTTGGGTTGCAGCACATCGGCGTCGCCGTCAGGGACGTCAGGTGGGCTGGGAGACGCTTTGAAGAGTTGTTCCGCCTCCCCGCGACGGACCTGCGTACCGACCAGCATTACGGGACGCAGGAAGACGTCAGGATCAACACCGGCAACGATCGTCTGTGGCTGCACGTGGTGGCCAGTCAGGACCCCGAGAACCGTGTGGCCCAGTTCATGAGCAGGTACGGGGAAGGCCTCGAGCACCTCGCGTTTGAGGTGGCCGACATTCGCGAGGCGGTCAAGAGGGTGAAGGCGGCGGGCGTCCCGCTTCATTTGAACAAGATCTACTTGGATCGCGAAGACGGGTTCGAGGCGTTTGTCTACCCCGAGCACAATCACGGCGTCACGGTCGAGCTCATTGAACCCTATCCAACCAGCCGCGGCTACCGGCCGCGCTAAGTGGTGAGGCCGACGTTGAGCGCGCGGGAGACCCCTCGACCTCACTGAGGTACGCGCTGCGTCGCTGGGCGCCGAGAAGGCGGTCGCCTTTCGCGGCCGAGGTTGGCGTGTCTGGGAGGTGCTGTGGTGAAAGCTGATCTTGTCATTGGGACCGCCCGCGCGGCGCGGGCGACGCGCGCGAACGGCGTCATTCCGGTCGGTAGCCGGGCGGGTGGAGGGCCCATCAACATCCCGATCATTGTCGTCAACGGTGCCGACGACGGACCGGTCCTGTGGCTGGACGGCGCGATTCACGGTGACGAGCACGAGGGACCGATGGCCATCTTCCGTCTGATCGACCAACTCAACCCGAAGGAGCTCCGGGGGGCGGTCGTCGGCGTGCCCGCGGTGAACGTCGGGGCCTGGGAGAATTGCTCACGCGGCAACCCGATGGACCTGTTCACGTACGATCTCAATCGCATCTACCCCGGGCGTCCTGACGGTCACCTGACCGAACGTGTGGCGGACGCGCACCACAGGACGATGATCGAGCACGCCGATCTCGAGGTGTCGGTGCACTCCGGCGGGGCGCACTCGTACCTCGCCTATGCGCAGTTCTTCACGCCGACCCCGGAAGGACTCGAACTTGCCAAGGCGATGGGCCCACAGTGGGATCTCCTATTGAAGTCCTTCAGCGACCGCGGAAGCCCGCAGGCCGCCATGAAACAGCAAGGCAAGCCTGCGATCACCGTGGAACTCGGCGGTCTGTGCGACACGTTCCCTGAGCGGTTCCGGGCCACCGGGGAGCACCTCGCCGGGTGTTTCCTGAACATCATGAGGCACTACAAGATGATTCCCGGCCAGGCGGCGTACGCCAAGAAGTGGATGGTGGGTGTGCAGAAAACGGTCGTGCTCGCCCCCACCTCAGGATTCTGGATCCCTGTGCCGGACGTGCTCCGCCGTCGGATCACCGCGGGCACCGTGATGGCGCGGATCCACAACCTCCATGGAGAGGTTGTGGCGGAGATTACGGCGCCGTACGACGGCATCCCGTTCGGGATGCGCACGAACCCGAGCGTGCAACTCGGCGACTGGTGTGTGTTCTATGCGGTCATCGAAGAGGAAATCGAGGGTTGAATGAAAGAGATCCACGCACCCGTGAAGGAATCGCTGGTACGTCGGTATCCGGAGCCGGTCATCCGGAAGTTCGCGCGCGACCTGATTTTGGGGCTGGGCGGCAGCGAAGCCGAAGCCGATGTCATCAGTGACGGTATCACGACGGCGAGCCTGTGGTGGCACCCCGGTCAGGGCCAGGGGCTCGAGAAGTTCTTCCGCTACCATCGCCGCGTGCGCAACGGCGGCTATGTGCCGCGCGCCAAGCTTGAGTGGGTCAGAGAAGGCCCGGCATACGCGCTCCTCGAGGCCAACAAGGCCTTCGGCTACTACGCCGCAGACACTGCGATGAAGAAGGCCGTTGCGCTGGCGCGCACGGCGGGGATTGGGATGGTCGGCGTTCGCAACAGCAACCACTTTGGCATTGCGGGGTACCATGCGAAGACCGCGGCCGAGGCCGGGTTCATCGGCATCTCCATGACCAATGCCAAGGCGGAGATGGCGCCGTGGGGCGCCAAGACTGCGGTGCTGGGCACCAACCCGTGGGGCTGGGGTGTCCCTCGTCGGAATGCCCCGCCCATCATCCTCGATATGGCCCTGACGATGTCGGGCATCGGCATGATCATGTGGGCACACCGGGAAGGGCGGCAGGTCCCCGATGACCTGGCGCTGACGAAGGACGGACGGCGGACCACGAACCCGGCCGAGCTGCTGGAGGGGAGCACGCAGCTGCCGATCGGTCGCGCCAAGGGCTACGGCCTATCGTTCATGACCGACGTGCTGACCGGCGTGCTGATGGGGGCCAAGTTCGGGATGAGCGTCTTCCAGGACGATACCCACTTTGATGTCGCGCATGTCATGATCGCGGTCAACATCGATGCCTTCATGCCCAAGGAGCAGTACTTCGACCGGCTGGAGGCGCTCATCGCGGAGGTCAAGTCCGCGCCGCCGATCACACCCGGCGAGGAGATTCTGCTGCCGGGCGAGGCGGAGCTGCGGCGGATGCAGGAGCGACTCAAGAACGGCATTCCCGTCGACGTCGAAACCGTCGAGAAACTGAAGCCCATCGCGGCCGACGTCGGCGTTCCGTTTCCTCTCTAGGTCTCGTACGCTGCTTTACGCGCAGGCCACATGCTTGCGGCAGAGGCCGTTGAGGCTTGGCCGCAGCCCAGCGTGAACTGTTCGAGTATTCCTTGCGATGCCCGCGCGTGGCAAGATCGTAGCATGCGACCTGCCCATCCGCGCCTGCGCCCGTGATCTCTCGTTCTGGTCCCTTTCCGGCGCTCCGTCACCGCAACTTTCGTTTCTTCTTCGTGGGGCAGAGCGTCTCCGTCATCGGCACGTGGATGCAGAGCACCGCCCAGGCCTGGCTGGTCCTCACGCTCACGAACTCGCCGTTCCTGCTCGGCCTCGTCAGCGCTATGCAGTTCATCCCGGTGACCCTCCTGAGTCTGGTCGGCGGCGCGCTCGCGGACCGGCTGCCCAAGCGACGGCTGCTGTTGACGACGCAGGCGACGCTGATGGTCCTGGCCTTCGTGATCGCGCTGCTCACCTGGACCGGCGTCGTGCGGTACTGGCACGTGGCCATGTTGGCGCTCCTGCTCGGCGTCGCCAACAGTCTCGACATGCCGACCCGGCAGGCGTTCTTCGCGGAGATGGTCGACCGGCAGGACCTCGCCAACGCCATCGCGTTGAACTCCGCGATGGTGAACGGCGGGCGCGTGATCGGGCCGGCGGTCGCCGGGCTGATCATCGCCTCGCAGGGGGTCGCCCTGGCGTTCTTTCTGAACGGGATCAGCTTTCTCGCCGTCATCGTTGCGCTGGCTTCGATGCAGGGGACGCCGGTCCGGCCCGCGGTGACGCGGTCGCTGCTCGGGCACATCGGCGAGGGACTGCAGTACGTCCGGCGGACGCCGCCGGTGCTCGTCACGCTGGCGCTGGCCGGACTCGTGAGCGCCTTCGTCCTGAACTTCAACATCTTCGTCCCGGTGCTCGCGCGCGGTGTCCTCAAGGGCAGCGCCGGGACCTACGGGTCGCTCATGGCGCTCGTGGGCGCCGGTTCGCTCGTCGGCGCCTTGTTCGTGGCCTCGGCGAGCCGTTACGGACCCCGCCAGGAGCTGATCCGCGCCGGCGCGGTCGGCGTGTCGCTCGCCGTGGTGTGCCTGGGCTTCGCGCGTAGCTACCCGGTGGCCGCGGTGCTGGCGTTCTCCGGCGGTCTGGCGATGGTACTCTTCACGTCGTCAAACAACAGCTTCGTGCAAATGCTCGTACCCGATGACCTCCGGGGGCGAGTCATGAGCGTGCACACGACGGTCTTCGTCGGCTCGTCGCCGGTCGGCGCGCTGTTGACCGGCGGGGTGATGGACCTCTGGGGGCCGTCGGCGGGATTCTTTGTCGCCGGGTCGCTGGGACTGCTGGCGGTCGCGGCCGTGAGTGTCTGGGCGCGGCGCCTGCGAGTCATCGCCGTCGCCGGCCCCGCGGGCACCGGGCCCTAAGCGAGGCGGCCGGCGACGCCGTCGGAGATCGCGTCCTGCGGCCGCGCCAGCGACAGCGTCAAGATGCTGCCTGGAATCGGCAGCAGGCTCACCACGGTGAGTACCGGAATGATTCCGAACGCCTGGGCCAGCGCGCCCACCGGTCCGACGATCAGCCCGCCGATCCCCATGCTCACACCCATCATCAATCCGGCCGCCAGGCTGGCGTGCGCCGGCAGCAGGCTCTGCGCCTCCACGGTGACGAGCGACGACGAGCCGAACAAGGCGGCTCCGCCGAGCGCGAGCAACACCAGCGTGGCCGCGCCCTGAGAGGCGAGCGCGCCCAGAAAGAGCGGTGTCGCCGCTGCGAACGACACGAACAGCACCGCGCGGCGGCCGTAGCGGTCCGAGAGATACCCGGCGACCATGCCACCGAGCGCGCCCGAGAGGATCATGGCCGTGATCGCCGTGGCCCCGGCTGTGGCCGGCTCCCCGCGGGCGCGGTAGAGGAACGGCAGCAGCGCCATCATGCACTGCAGGAGGGCGGCGCGGGACATGATGAGGACCATCAAGCGCGCGAGCCCGACGCGATTCCGCCGCAATGCGCCGCGTACGTTGCCCAGGCCGGCGGAACGCAGCGGGGTGCGCAGGTGCCACGGGATGATGCGGACGAGCCCCAGCGAGACCACCAACGCGGGCACGACCGTCAGGGTGACCCAGGGGAGCCCGGCCCGCACAGCGACGTACGCGGCGAGCAGCGGGCTGAGCGCCTGCCCCGCCTGGCCGGCCATGATGTAGATGGCCATGCCCGTCGCCTTGCGGTTGCCCGATACCAGATGGACCATGCCCGCGGACTGCGGGTGGAAGGCCGCCGATCCCACACCGTGGAGCGCGGTAACGACTGCCAGCCATGAGTAGGACGGCGCGATGCCCAGCAGCGCAGAGCCCAGCGCCGCGCAGGCCAGGCCGATGGCCGCGACGACTCGCAGACGCGTGCTGTCGGCGATATAGCCGAAGACCGGCTGGAGCAGCGAACCGGTGATCGTGTACAGCGAGATCAGCAGGCCGGCGCGTCCCAGGCTCATGTGATGCACGTCGGCCAGGATGGGCAGCAACGCGGGCAAGAAGTTGTTGTAGAGATCGTTGGTGAAGTGCGCGACCATCAGCGCGCCGAGCGCGCCCGAGATGGGCGCGACAGGCTGCAGGCGGGATGGCCTCGCAACCACGGTCGCCGACACCGACGCGCCGGCAGGCACTATCGCCGACCTCTGCGATCAGTGGTGTTCACACGTCCACGTCCGCCCCGCAAGAGACCGCGCTACACCATGCGCTTCCCCGCCAGGTAGGTCATCTGTACCCGGGTGAGCGCCTCCAGGTCCTCCAGGGGGTTCCCCTTGACCACGATCACGTCGGCCAGTTTGCCGGTTTCCAGCGTCCCCAGGTCCTTCTCGAGTCTGTTGATCTGCGCCGCCACGCTGGTCGCGCTGCGGATGGCCGCGTAGTTGTCGGCCACCACCCCGACCTGCACCATGAACTGCATCTCAGGTGCAATCACGTCGTGGCCGACTGCGGGGCTGCCCGCGTCGGTCCCGAAGCCGATGGTCACGCCCGCCCGCGCGGCCGCCACGAGCCCGGCCCATCGGTTCGGGTCGGCGACGGCGCGCTGGCGCTCGGCGATCTTCCACTCCGGGATGTTGAACCGACGCGCCACCTCGGGTTTGCTCTGCATCACGAGGGGCGCGAAGGTCGTGACGATCGGGATCTTCTTGTCGACCAGGAGCTGGATCGTCGCCTCGCTCATGCTGCCGCCGTGCTCGATGCAGTCGACGCCGAAGCGCGCGACCCGGTTGATACAGGCGTCGAACGTCGCGTGCGCCGTAATCGGCAGCCCGTTGCGGTGAGACTCGTCGATGATCGCCGCCAGTTCGTCGTCGGTGAACTCCAGCCGGTCGTGACAGGCCATGATCTTGATGAGATCGGCGCCCGCCCGTACCTGGTCACGCACCGCGCGCCGCATCTCGTCGGGGCCGCTGGCCTCGCGGCACGCCCAGAACGTGTGCCCGCCGGTTTGCACAATTGACTCGCCGGTGATGAGCAGCCTGGGGCCGGGGAAGATACCCTGTTCGACCGCCTGTTTGGCCGTGATGTTCGTCTTGTTCATGCCGAGGTCGCGGACGGTCGTGACGCCGGCGCGCAGGCTGATCAGCATGTTGCCCGCGCACTTGTAGGCGCTGATCTCGGGCGTGTCGTCGAGCGACTGGCGCGCCAGATCGTGGATGCCATCCCACGCCAGATGCGCGTGGCTGTTGCACAAGCCGGGCAGGATCGTGCCGCCGGTCTCGATAATCTCGGCATCGGCAGGGCCGGTGCCGAGATCCGCGGCGCGGCCAACGGCTTTGATCCTCTCGCCGTCGATCTCGACGAAGCCGTGCTCGATGACCTCATCGCTCCGGCAGGTGAGCACCCGGCCCTTCAAGACCCGGTGACCGGCAGGCAGCTCGAAGAGAGGCTTGATGAGTTTCTGGAATCTCCATGCAGGGGCTTCGGGCATCCTCGACTCCTGTTCTCGATGTCGTTGCGACGCGCTTGCGGCGGCAGACCTGCGCTGTTGCATTCACGGGAACGTGGTCGCGTGTGCGTCCAACACCTGTTTCCTCCATGACAATCGTCCTCCCTGCCGGCCGGAGTGCGGCAACAACGGCGTGCCACGGCCGGAGGGCGGCGCCGGGGACCACACGGATTTGGGCGAGAGAAAGCCGGGCGCCCGGGCGATGTCCGCCCGGGCGCCCGGATGGCCGAAGGTTCGCGCGGCTACTTCTTCAATTTCGAGATCTTCGATCCTTCGAGGGTCAGATTGTACATCAGGCCCTTCTGGCCGACCACGAACCCCACGATGGGCTCGTTGATCTTCGACGTGTCGATCGAGGCGTTCGCGCCGACGTCGATCAGCACGACCGAACCGTCCACGCCGACCTTCCAGCCGTCGCTGGCCTGGAACTTCCGCAGGGCGGAGTCCTCGAGGAAGACGATGATCACGTCCTTCTTCTGGGCGCCGAGCTGCAGCCCGATCGAGGCGGCCGCGATGCTGTAGTAGGCGTTGGTCCGGCCGCCGATGCGCAGCGCGCCCTCGCCGTACTCGCCGCCGATACCGATACCGGCCTTGATCACACCGGCGAATACGAGGACGCCCCTGGCCTTCTGCACGAGATCCTGGCCGCCCCGCACCTTGCTGTAGAACCGGTCAAGCGCCGCGTTGACGCTCGCGTCGATCTCCTGCGCGGTCTTCGCCTGGGCGACGCCGGGTAGTGTCAGGCTTCCCACCAGGCCGAGACACAGTGCCAGGACCACGACCCTGTTGAATCGATGTGTCCGCATCGCGCCTCCCTCCTCTACAGTCGTTCTTCCCGCTCAGTTCGTCCTCTTATCTTCACACTACTACGATCGTCGCCTTGATTATGATCCTTGCGCTCGGCTGCCAAACTCTGCCACGAGTGTGTGTCGACGATAGTGCGCAGGCCTGAGCGTGGGGTCACTCAGGCCTGCGCGGTGCTGGCACTTCCGTTTCAGGAGGGAACTAGCCGATCGGCCGGACCCCGGTCGCCTGCGGGCCCTTCTGGCCCATCGTCTGGGTGTACTCGACCTTCTGGCCCTCGTTGAGCGACTTGTAGCCTTCGCCCACGATGCCGCTGAAGTGCACGAAGAGATCCTTCGAGCCATCTTCCGGGGTGATGAAGCCGTACCCCTTCTCGGCGTTGAACCACTTCACGGTACCTGTTGCCATGCTGTTGCCACCTTTGCTGCAAGCTACCACAGACTCACGTCCTTCTGCGATGCCTGCCCATTGTCTCATAGATCGCGGGCAAACACAATGCAACTGCCGTAGTTGCGTTGGCAGGCGGCGCAAACCGGGGATCGAACCAGGGCTCAACGGCGTACGGGCGATCGATTGAAGGGGATCGCCCGCGCGACCCTAATACTCTCACCAAATACTCTCACCAACTCGACGTCCGGATCACGGGGATCCGGGGTTTCAGAGGGAGCCACCATGACGCGATGGACACGTGCTGGCGCCGCGTCGCGCAGCCCGCTCTTTGCCGCCCTTCGCAGGGCCGTGCGGCTGGCGGCGGCCGCCGACGCTCCCGGCGCGCCGCCGGTTGCTGAACTGATCGAGATGCGCGACGAACGCCTCACGCGGCGCGATTTCCTGCGGACGTCCGCGGCCGTGGCCGTGACCGTTGGGGCGCAGGCGATCGGCGGCCGGTTCGGCGCCGAGGCGCTCGCCGCGCCAGCGCGGTCGTCGGCCAGGGTGGTCGTGGTCGGCGCTGGCGTCGCCGGGCTCACCGCCGCGTACTACCTGCGCAAGGCCGGCGTCCGCGCCACGATCTACGAGGCCGCGCAGCGCCATGGCGGCCGTATCTTTTCGATGCGCGACGTGCTTGGACCCGGACTGATCACGGAGTTCGGCGGCGAGTTCATCAACAGCGATCACGAGGACGTGCTGGCGCTCGTCAAGGAGTTCGGTCTGGAGCTGATGGACATGCAGGCGCCCGCCGAGGCCGGGCTCAAGGACGCGTACTTCTTCGGCGGTCGCCGCTATACCGAGGCCGAAGTTGTGCGAGCATTCCGGCCGGTCGCCCGTCGTATCGCGGCCGATCTCGATGCGCTCGACGAGCGCATCGACTTCCGGCATCCGGGCGGCGCCACTGCCCTCGACCGGCTGTCGCTGTCCGCCTATCTGGAGCGCGTCGGCGCGACGGGCTGGCTCGGCCAGTTGCTGGAGGTGGCGTATGTGACCGAGTTCGGACTCGACGCCGGCGAGCAGTCCGCGTTGAACTTCGTGACGCTGGTCGGCACGGACCTGAGCGAGGGATTCAAGATCGTGGGCGACAGCGATGAGCGCTACAAGGTGCGGGGCGGCAACCAGCGGATCACGCACGCGCTGGCCAGCCGGCTTGACGGGCAGATCGTGCTGGGGCACAGCCTGGTCGCGGTGCGATCACGCGGTCGAGGCTTTGTCCTGACCTTCGACCGGCGTGGCGCCGGGCCGCTCGACGTGGCGGCCGATGTCGTCGTGCTGGCGGTCCCGTTCACGACGCTGCGCGACGTGGGTTTCGGCGTCGCCCTGCCGGCGTTCAAGCTTCGGGCCATCCGTGAGCTTGGATACGGCACGAACGCGAAGCTCATGCATGGACTCCTGGAGCGCCCGTGGCGCGCACGCGGCGACTCCGGCGCGGCGTATGCCGACACCGGATTCCAGCTTTGCTGGGACAACAGCCGGGCGCAGCCCGGCCCGATTGGCGGGATCACCCTGTTCTCCGGCGGCGCGTCCGGGCTGCTCGTCGGTGAGGGGTCCGTCGACGACCAGTTCGCGCGATTGCTGCCCGGTGTCGAGCGCGTCTTCCCGGGTGTGCAGGCTGCGCGTACCGGCAAGGGCGCCCGGTGGCACTGGCCGACCTATCCGTTTACGCGCGGCAGTTACGCGTGCTACAAACCCGGCCAGTGGACTGCGATTCGCGGCGCCGAGGCCGCGCCGGTCGGCAACCTGTTCTTTGCCGGCGAGCACTGCAGCCTGGACTACCAGGGTTACATGAACGGCGGCGCCGAGACAGGCCGGCTCGCCGCGGAGGCAGTCCAGAGGAGGCTTGGGGTTCGGACGTAGCCCTCGACGAGCCGGCGCTGTGTGACGCGGCGGGTGCAGAGGGCTTAGCCGGCGCCGAGGACCTTCGCCGCGCGTCTCACGTCCTTTCCTGCAACCCAGAGGATCGCGCTGAACCGGCCGGGGCTCGCGACCAGGGCGTCGGTCGCGGTGATGTTGATCTTTGCCGCGGCCAGCGCCTGGTAGTGATCCACCAACGCGCCCACGCGATCGTCGCCTTCGATCAAGAATGCCTTCTTGGGCCCGACAACCTTCCACTTCGCCGCCTTTGCGGCGGCCTTGAACGCGGCCGGGTCCGACGGCACGAAGTCCAACTGGGCGCGCCGCCCCTTCGGGAACCCGTGGAAGGCGAGCAGGTTCACCCCGGCGTCGCGCAGCGTGGCCAGCGCGCGTGCGCCCTCGCCGGGCTTGTCGCCGACCTCCGTGTAGAAGTACTCGACGATCCGGACCGTATCAGGCATCGCCAGCCCCTCCCTTTGGATGATGGCCTGTCTTGCGCTGTTGCTGTTATCCGTCGTCCGGCCAACCCCCTGCGAGCCTGGGCAGATCCGGCCACACCGGTGTCGCGAGGCCACAGCAGGAGCGCTCCAGCATGCGTATGGAAGAGGGGGCCGGGAGGGCTATCACGTGACTCGCGACGCGGGGGTGCATGCGGGGATCGATCCAACCGCGTGGCCCTTGCCGAGGTCCGGTAAATTTCCCGAGGGTTCCTGACTCGATTTCAACGCGGTTTCCACCGGAAAGGCATGTTGGCTTGTGACGCCGCGGTGGTAATATCTCATCAACACCCCGCTTCCGCGCGGGGAGTCCGGTCGCATGGAAATCCGCATGCCAGGGGAGCGGTGATTGTGCGTTTGAACGTCCGGCTCATTGTTTGCGTTGCCTCGTGTCTCGTGTTCTTCACCTTTGCCACATCGTCGCCGAGTTGGATGCCCTCGCTCCACGCACAGACCGCTGACGTCTCGTCGATTCGCAGCGGCCTGTGGTCCGACCCGAACACCTGGAGCACGCGCCGTGTGCCGCAGCGCGGTGAGCGCGTGACCGTCGCCGCCGGGCACACCGTGACCTACAACGTCTACAGTGACGTTGAAGTGGGCCGGCTGCTGATCCGGGGAACGCTCGTTTTCGCGCGCGACCGGAACACGCGGCTCGACGTCGGCAACGTCATCGTGGACGACGGCGGCTACCTCGAGATGGGCACGGCGGCCAACCCCATTCCCGCGGCGTACCAGGCCGAGATTCGGTTCGTCATCAGCTCGACGGCCTCGTGCACCGGCGGCGCGTCCTTCGTGGAGCGCGACACCGGTCTGTGGGTGTTTGGCGGCGGCCGGTGGGAGGCCCATGGCGCGCCGGTCCGCGTGACGTGGACGAAACTTGCGGCCCGCGCCGCCGCTGGAGTGTCGGTCATCCGCGTGGTGGACGACGTGACCGACTGGGAGCCCGGATCGACGCTCGTCGTCACGCCGACCGACATGGGCCGGCGCGAAGCGTCGGAGGCCCTCAGTAACCCGTACTACGAAGAGGTGCAACTCGTCCGCGCGATCCGCATGACCGGACACACCGAGCTGCAGCTCTCCAGAACGTTGCGCTACACGCACGAGGGCACCGGTGAGACCGCCGGCGAGGTGGCCTTGCTCTCGCGGAACGTGGTCGTGACGTCCAAGTACCCGGACGACCAGGTGCAGGGCCACACCATGTTCATGCACGGTGCCGAGGGCGGCCTGAGCTACGTGGAGTTCCGCCAGCTCGGTAACCTCGGGTGCCTGTCGCGGTACCCCGTGCACTTCCATATGATGGAGGAGACCTCGCGCGGGATGCGCGTGCGCGGCCTGGCGATCTGGGACTCGAACACACAGTTGCTGAACATCCACGCCTCACACGGCGTGACCGTGGAGGACACAATAGGGTACCACGGGACCGGCATCGGATTCTTCGTGGGCGAGCCGCACGAACGGATGTTCTCGGTCGACAACGTGCTGGTCAACAACCTGGTGGCCAGGATCGTCTACCGTGATGGCGCGCTGAACGGTGCGCACCGGGCGTCCGGATTCTGGATCGAATCGCTCAACGCGGCGCTTGTCGGCAACGTCGCGTCCGGTTCGTGGGGCCGCAGCCTGGAAGACGCCGGGTTCCACATCGCCGAGGGGCCCGACTTCCACCCGGACTTCGGCACCCTGCAGATGGTGCGCAACGAGTCGCACACGAACAACGGCTCCGGGCTTCACACGTGGAACAACTCCGGCCCGCCGTACGCGGTCGTGGACTTCCGCGCGTGGCGCAACGGGTTCGCCGGCATCAAGTGGGGCGCGTATCGCAACCGCATGCACGTGCACCGGGCGCTGCTCTTCGAGAACGGGACCTACAACCTGCAGACCACGGCGATCCAGATCTTCGTCGCCGACAGCCAGCTGTTCGGGACCACCGCCTACGCGACGCCGATTGGCCTGTACATCGACAGGTACTTCATCTCGAATGACCCGGCCTCGCCATCCGAGGTGCACCGCAGCACCTTCAGCGGCCATCAGGATCACGTGGCGCAGAGTCACACCCGCTGCCCGAGCTCGGCCGAGGAACGGGACCCCCGGTCGCGGGAGTGCTCAGCGTCCTACATGCTGTTCGCCGACAACCGGTTCAACGGCGGCACGGCCTTCGACTTCGGATGGCATCGCAACGCCAACTCGTACTTCCACATCCGGAACTGGAACGGCACGGCGTCGCCGACGATCGCGGCAACGCAGTTCCGGTTGACCCGGCGCGACCGGCCGCGGCCTTCGACGCTGGCGTACCTGTATGAGCCGTACGACGCCTGGCTCGACCCGGCGGCAGCCTCGCCGGCCCGGCCCTCCCCGCCGCTCGTCACGCTGTCCGGGCTGGTCGACGGGGCTGCGCTGGGCAGCTCGGTGACGTTTGCCCCGACCATTGCGGCCGCCAGCGGCGTCGCGCGGGTGACCTACTACGTCGACGAGCGGGCGGTGGCGACGCAAACCAGCGGGACGTTCCGGTTCACCTGGTCGAGCAGCGGCTGGACACGTCGCTACGCGCATGTGTACGTGGCCGTCACTGACCGCAACGGGGCGACCGGGTACAGCCAGGTGATCCGGCTGCGGCGCTGACGACCGTGCTTGTCATCAGGGCGCGGCGCATCATCGACGGTACCGGCCGGCCGCCTATCGAGCACGGCGCCGTCATCGTCGACGGCGATCGCATCAAGGCCGTCGGTCGCCAGGCTGAGATCCCGGTTCCCGAGGGCGCCGGGGTCATCGACTGCGGAGACCAGACCCTGTTGCCGGGATTCGTCGACGCGCACTCCCATGCGTCGATTGTGCCCGGGTTGGGCGACCAGATCGGGCAGCTCCGGCAGCCGCCCGCCCCGCAACTGCTGCGCGCGGTGCAGAACCTCCGTACCGACCTGCGTGCCGGCACCACGACCATGCGTGTCGTCGGGGAAGAGCACTTCATCGACATCGACCTGCGCGATGCGATCGCATCGGGACGTTTGCCGGGCCCGCGGCTGCGGGTCGCGACCCGGCCGATCACCGCGCGCAACGGACACGGCGCGGCGCTCACCTTTTCCGACGGCGAGGACGAGATCCGCAGGAACATCCGCGAGAACGTCGCCCACGGCGCCGACCTCATCAAGCTCTTCATGACCGGCGGTGTCTCCAGCAAGGGGACCGCCGCGCGCTGGTACGCGTACTCGCGACGCGAGGTCGAGGTGGCCGTCGAGGAGGCGCACCGCAATAACAAGCCGGTGGCGGTGCACGCCCACGGCGGCCCCGGGGTCCGCATCTGTATTGAGGCCGGCGTCGACACCATCGAGCACGGCAAGCTGTGCGAGTTCGACGATTTTGTCGAGATGCGCCGCCGTAGCATCTGGCTGGTGACCAACAATGCGGTCTCGGGGCATCCCGACGGTATCGAGAGGGGAGACGGTCACGTGCCCGCGATCATGGCGAAGCTCCGTGAGGCGCGGGAGATGGCCCGCCACAACTTCAAGGCGGTGCTTGAGAGCGGCGTGAAATGGGCGCTCGGCACCGACTCGATGCACGGCCTCATGTGGTGGGAGATCGCCAAGGTCGTCGAGTGGGGCGCCGATCCCCACGACGCCATTCTGGCCGCCACCCGTCGCGCGGCCGAGGCGATCGGTTTGGCCGGTGACGTCGGCACGCTCGAGCCCGGCAAGCTCGCCGATGTGATCAGTGTGAACGGCGATCCCCTCACGGATGTCGCCTGCCTGCAGCGCGTCGGCCTGGTGATGCAGGCGGGCCGCCGGATGGACGGGTTGTCACCCCTGTAGCTTGGCCGGAGGCCGCGTCTACAGGGTCGGCGCCATCCGGAGCAGGGTCTGCGTGTAGGGGTGTTTGGGGAACCGAAAGACGTCCATCGTGGGTCCGGATTCGACAATCTCACCGCGCCGCATGACGTAGACCGAGTCGGTACGCTGCGCCACAAGCCCCAGGCTGTGGGTGATCAGCAGCAGCGACATGCCCATCTCGCGCTGAATCGCATACAGCAGGTCAAGGATCTGCGCCTGGACAGTGACGTCGAGGCCCGACGTGGGCTCGTCGGCGATCAGCACGCCGGGCTTCGGCGCGATGGCGCCGGCGATCAAGACACGCTGACGCTGCCCTCCTGACAACTGGTGCGGGTACCGGCGGAACATCGAGGCGTCCAGGCCGACCTGACGCAGCGCCTCGAGCGCGCGCTCCTTGGCCCCGCGGCGGCCAAAGTGCGCTTCGACGCCTTCCATGACCTGTTCGCCCACCGACATGATCGGGTTCAGCGCGGACGACGGTTCCTGGAAGATGATGGCGATTCTGGCCCCGCGATAGCGCTGCATGTCCTCCTCGGGGAGTTGCAGGAGGTCCACATCATCGAAGAGAACCCGGCCCCCGGTGATCACCGCGTTCTCGACCGGCAACAGTCGCATGATGGCGTACGCGGTCATCGATTTGCCGGCGCCCGATTCGCCGACCAGTCCTACCGCCCGGCCCGAGGGAACCTCGAGCGAGACATCCTTCAGGACGGGCTGCACGCGATGCGGATGGCGAATCTCAACCGCCAGACGCTCAACACGCAGATCAGGCATCGTTCCCTCCACGGTCGCACGCGGCATGTGGACCGCGTGCCTCACCTATAATGAACACGGCAAAGCTCATTCCTATGTTCGCATAGCGAGGTGCGCGCGTGGCTCAGCCCTTTGAGCCCCACGAGATCGGCGCCGTTGTGCGCGAGGCGATGAGACGCCTGCGCGTCCCCGGCGTCGCCCTCGGGATCGTCCACCGCGAGGCCGAGTACGTCACAGGATTCGGCGTGACCAGCGTCGAGAACCCCCTGCCGGTCGACGCCGACACCCTGTTCCAGATCGGCTCGATCACGAAGACCGTGACGGGAACGGCTGTGCTGCGGCTGGTGGAGCAGGGTCGCCTCCATCTCGACGCGCCTGTGCGCACGTACCTGCCCCACCTGCGCCTGGCCGACGACGACGTCGCCGCGCGGGTGACGCTGCGGCATCTCCTGACTCACACCGGCGGCTGGGTCGGGGACTACTTCGACGACTTCGGGGACGGCGACGACGCGCTCGGGCGGATAGTGGACGCGATGGCCGCGCTGCCGCAGCTCACGCCGCTCGGCGAGGTCTGGGCCTACAACAACGCCGGGTTCTATCTCGCGGGCCGCGTGATCGAGGTTGCCACCGGCATGAGTTACGAAGCGGCGGTGCAGGAACTCGTGCTCGGCCCGCTGGGGCTCTCGCGGTCCTTCTTCGCTCCAGGGCAGATGATGACGTACCGATTTGCCGCCGGCCACACGGCCACCACGGATCCACCCGAGATCATCCGTCGCTGGCCCTTGCCGCGCACCGCCAATCCCGTTGGCGGGCTTGCGGCAAGCGTTCGTGACCTGTTGCGCTACGCACGGTTTCACCTGGGCAACGGCCGTGGACCGGACGGCACGCCGCTGTTGACCCCGCAGACGCTGCAGCACATGCGGTCGCCGCAGGTCAGCGGTGAATGCGGCGATCACTGGGGCCTGACGTGGGGGCTGCGCAATATCAACGGCGTCCGCCTGGTGCGACACGGTGGTTCGACCTCGGGGTTCATGGCATCGCTCGTCCTCGTGCCGGAGCACGAGTTCGCGATCGGCGTCTTGACCAACGCGACCAGTGGGGCCGCGCTGCATGCAGACGTGACCGATTGGGCTCTCCGTCGCTATCTGGGAGTGAGCGAACCGGACCCGGTGCCCCTGGCGATGGACGGCGCGGCGCTGGCGCCCTACCTTGGGCGCTACACCGGTGCGCTTTCTGATCTCGAGTTGCGCGTGGCAGACGGACACCTTGTCCTGCACGTCTGGCCCAAGGGCGGGTTCCCGGTGAGAGATGCGCCGCCGCCTCCACCACCTCCACCGGCGCGCGCGGCGTTTGTCGCGCCCGAGCGCTTCGTCGTCCTCGACGGGCTCATGAAGGGACGCCGCGGAGAGTTCCTGCAGCATCCCGACGGCCGCATCGCGTGGCTACGGTCGAGCCGGCTCCACGCGCCGGCAGGGTCAGCCGGCGCGACCGCTTGACCCGCCGCCACCGCGAGAACCGCTGCTGGAACTGCGACCGCCGCTGCCCCGGCTGAACCCGCCGCCCGAGCCGCTCGACGACGAGCTGGGCGTGGTCGCGAGCAGCAGCGATCGTGAGATCCCACGCGTCAGCGACGTCACGTCGCCGAGCGGCACCCCGCCCCGCGACGGGCTCAAGCCGCGCGCGGACACATACCAAGAGGGTGTCACGGCGAGGGCCGCGGCCTCGCCGTACACCTGGGGGAACTGAGCGCGCCGAGGACGGCCGGGCGGTACCACGCCGGGGGCTCGCGCAGATACGGCCCCTCCAGCGGGACGCGATGCTCCTTGCCGTACCGCAGGTAGAACACGAACCATACGGCAAACGCCACCAGCAGCGCAAAGGGGAACATCAGGACGTTCAGTGGAATCGTCAGCCGCTCCAGGTTGGCCGCGCGCGCAAAGCGCGCCTCCTCGGCAAGGATGCGCGGCAGCGCGTCCTGGTCCACGAATCGCGCCCCGGGGACCACCGCGGTGGGAAACAGGATTCGGCCTTCCACGAATGTCTCGGGGTCGAGCTGGTTGACCTGCAGCGTCACGGTGCCGTCGCCGAGTGTGACCACGCCGTTGAGCGGTCCGTGGCCCCAGGCACGTAGGGTGCCCCGCGTGGTTCCCGGGATGCGCACGGTGACGAGCGCGTCGAGGGTTGGTACGTCCCAGCCCATGCCGATGAAGCGCCAGTACAGCTCCGCGGTGTCGCGGTAGCGCGCGACGACACCGGTGGCCCGGTAACGGATGACGAACGTCTCATCCTCGGCCCTGAAGTGCCACGTCACCTCGAGTTCCTTCGGCGTGCGCGCCACCTGGTAGGGAGATCTGGACCCTCAAGTCCGTCAGTTCCGCCCCCTGACATCGGCCGCCCAGCCCGAAGGAGTTGGGAGACCTTGTTGGTATACTGGTGCACGTGTCCGCCTGCAAGGCTGAGTGTTCGGGCGACAACGTCAGTCAGCCGGTGCAAGTGCACGCTATTTCGGAGGAGGCGCTGATGTCCATCGACCGCGTGCACCGCTACCTCGACGATCATCAAGACCGGTCGCTCGAGACTCTCATGACGCTGCTGCGTCAGCCCAGCATCAGCGCGCAGGACGTGGGCGTCAAAGATTGCGCGCGGCTGCTCGCCGATCTGATGAACGGCCTGGGGATCGCGGCCGAGGTCATCCCGACCGCCACACAGCCGGTTGTCTATGGTGAGATCATTCGGGACCCCAAGGCGTTCACGCTGCTGTGCTACGGGCACTACGACGTGCAGCCGCCCGAACCGCTCGAGCTGTGGGAGAGCCCGCCGTTCGAGCCGACGATCCGCAACGGCCGCCTCTACTGCCGCGGGGCCGGCGACAACAAAGGGCAGTTGATCACGCACGTCCTGGCGGCAAAGGCGTGGCTCGATGCCGCGGGCGGCCCGCCCGTCAACCTCAAGTTCATCTTTGAGGGCGAGGAGGAGTCAGGCTCGCCCGGCCTCGGCGCGTTCGTGCGTGCCCACAAGGCGCGGCTGGCGGCCGACCTGGTCTACATCTCCGACGGCGGGCTGCATCCCACCGGCGCGCCGGTCATCTCGCTCGGCAACCGCGGCATCCTGGGGATCACGTTGGTGGCGCAGGGCGCCGACCGCGACAACCACTCGGGCAACAAGGGCGGCGTCGCGCCGAACCCGGTCTGGATGCTGGTGCACCTGCTCTCGACGATGGTGGATCCGAACGGTCGCGTACTGATCGACGGCTTCTACGATCACGTCCGGCCGGTCGGGCCCGTAGAGCAGCGGCTGCTGGCGAAGATGGACTTCGACCCGGTGGCGTTCGGCCAGACCATGGGGCTCGAGCGCGTGCCGATGGACGGGCCGACCTACTGGCGGAAGATCATGCTGGAGCCGTACTTCAACATCAATGGCTTCATCAGCGGCTACGTCGGGCCCGGCGCCAAGACGATCATTCCTGCAAAGGCGGAGTGCCGCATCGACATCCGCCTGGTGGTGGACCAGACGACGCAGGACATCTTTGAGAAGGTGAAGCGGCACGTCGCAACGGTGGACCCGCGCGTGCAGGTGCTCGCGCGGGGCTTCGGCACCATGGAGGCGAGCCGGACCGCGCCCGACCATCCTGCGGTGGGCGTGGTGGCGTCGGCGATTCAGGCGGTGCGCGGCGTCGAGCCGTACGTCAACCTGTGCTCGGGCGGCAGCCTGCCAAACGCCGTTTGGCCCAACGTCCTGGGCGTCGATCACATCGGTGTGCCGTACGCCAACGCGGATGAGAACAACCACAGCCCCAACGAGAACCTGAGCCTGGAGCGCTTCTATGACGGCATTCATGTGAGCGCGCAGGTGTTTCAGGCGCTGGCCGACGCGCACGCGGGAGGCGTATTCTCGCGACGATAGGCGAGAGTCAGGACGCCTCGGCCCCCCGCGCCATGTCGCGCACCGCCTCCGCCGAGGGCGCCTCGAGGGCCTCGGCGGCGAGACGGCGTGCGCCTCCGAGCGACCACTTTCGCACGGCTGCCTTGACACCCGGCACCGCGGCCGGCGTCATGCTCAACTCCGTGACGCCCAGGCCCAGCAGCAGCGGCGTGGCGACGTCGTCGGCGGCCAGTTCGCCGCACACGCCGACCCACTTGCCCGCGGGAGCGGCCGCGGCGGTCACCGTCTGAATCAGCCGCAGCACCGCTGGGTGGAGCCCGTCGGCCAGACCCGCCACCGCGGCGTTGGTTCGGTCCGCGGCCAGCGTGTACTGCGTCAGGTCGTTGGTGCCGATGCTGAAGAAGTCGGTCCAGGGCAGGAACCGCCCGGCCAGCAGCGCCGCCGATGGCACCTCCACCATCATGCCGATCTGGAGATTGTCGGGCACCGGTACTCCCCTCCGGGAGAGCGCCGCCCGCTCGCGTTCGGCCAACTCGCGTAGCGCGCGCATCTCGTCCACGGTCGTGACCATGGGGAACATGATGCGCACCGCGTGGCCCGCGCCCGCTCGCAGGATGGCGCGCAGTTGCCGCGAGAGGAGCTCGGGGTAGCGCGCGGCCAGCCGGATCCCGCGCACACCGAGAAACGGATTGGGTTCCGGCGGGAGGGGGAGGTATGGGATGGGCTTGTCACCGCCCGCGTCCAGGGTCCGCACCACCACGGGCCGCGGCCCCATGAGACGCAGGATGGTTCGGTACATGCCGACCTGCTCGTCTTCATCCGGCTCCTGCGCCCGGTCGAGGTAGAGGAACTCAGTGCGAAGCAGGCCGATGCCGTCGGCGCCGGCGCGTATCGCGGCCTCGGCGTCGGCCGTGCCGCCGACGTTCGCCGCCACCTCGATGCGCACGCCGTCTCGCGTCACCGCCGGCATGGCCGCGTCAGCCATGAGCGCGGCCCGGCGGGACCTGCGCTCCGCTTCCCGTTGACGTGCCGCGTGCTGTTCGGCAGCGGTGGGTTCCAGGACCACCTCGCCCGTCTCGCCATCAACCAGCAACAGGGTGTCCTGGCCGACCTGGTGCAGCGCGTCGCCGAGGCCCACGACCGCAGGCACACCGAGGCGCCGCGCCAGGATCGCCGCGTGCGAGGTCGGCCCACCGCCTGCGGTGCAGATCGCCGCGACGCGCCCCTCGGTCAGGTCCACGGTGTCGGACGGGGTGAGTTCCTCGGCCATGACCACGACCGGGTGGTCAGGCAACTTCCACGTGGTCTCGACGCCTGCAAGCCGGCGCAGCACCCGGTCGCCGACGTCGCGCACGTCCGCCGCCCGAGCCTGGAAGACCTCGCCCGGAAGGGCCGCGATCTTGGCCGCGTAGCTCTGGACGGCGGTGTCCCAGGCCGCCTCGGCCGGCGCCCCCGCCTCGATGCCCCGCGCCACCTGCTCCAACAGATCAGGGTCATCCAGCATCAACAGGTGCGCATGGAAGATGCCGGCTTCCTCTGAGCCGATCCGGTCCGCCGCGCGACTCAGCAGCGTCCGGATCTCATCGGCGGCCTCGCGCCGGGCCGCGTCCAGGCGCGCACGCTCGTCGGCCGGCGCGCCGGGGGCCCGCGGCGCCACTGCGGGCCGCCGCCGGTGCCACCAGGCCGGCCCCACGCCCATGCCCGGTGACGCCGGAATGCCGGTCAGCCTCGCGCGGGAACTCACGCGTCCTCCGTTCCCGACGGTGCAGAGGGCGAACAGGCGCACGCACCGTCCCCCAGCAGCGCGAACGGGAACTCGCGCAGCGAAGCGATCAACACGTCGGCCTGCTGCAGGGCAAGGGGATCGACGTGCGGCGTGATCAGGCCCACAACCCGCATCCGCGCTGCGCGAGCGGCCTCGATCCCCAGGGGGCTGTCCTCGATCGCCACGCACGCGGCCGGCTCGACAGCCAGACGCGCCGCTGCGGCCAGATACACATCGGGCGCGGGTTTGACGCGTTCGACCATGTCGCCGCCAACGATCGCGTCAAAACGGCCTTCCAGGGCCGTCGCCCGAAGCATCGCGTCGATCCAGCCGCGCTTCGACGTCGAGGCCAGACCGATGGCGCAGCCGCGCTGACGCAGTTGATCAATCAACCACACCGCACCGTCCCTCGGCGGGATGGGCCGCGCCAGCGCCTCGAAGAGCAGCGTGTCGTAGCGCGCCCGGTACTCCGCCAGTGTGCCGGGGAGCCGAAAGCGCTCCATCGCCTCTGTCAGGAATTCGACAACCGAACGTCCCACGAAATTCTGCGACATCTCGCGGGTGATCGTCACGCCGGCGGGAGCCAGGAGCCGGCGCGCCACGTCGAAGTGGATGGGCTCGCTGTCCACCAAAACGCCATCCATGTCGAACACGACCGCGGTGCTCGCCCCCGGTACGTTCACTCTTCACCGAAGCGTGCGCTCACGAGGGCGCGCAGGGCGTCGAGACACTCTCCCTCATCCGCCCCCGACGCCGTCACTTCGATCTCGTGCCCGTGTTCCGCCCCCAGCGTCAAGACGGCGAGAATCGCCTTCGCGTTCACCGGCTCGGTGTTGCGCGTGACATTCCGCACGGTGATTCCGGACTGGAACCTCGCGGCCGTCTGCACGAAGAGGGCGGCCGGCCGCGCGTGCAGGCCGACCTTGTTGGTGAGCGTCAGCCGCACCTGTTGCACGATGGGTCTACGCCATCGCCTCGCGGAACGTGAGCTCGAACATCCAGATGTCGTACTCCAGGACGTCATCGAACGGCGGCGGCACGACCGACATCAGGCGGAACGCCTTTGAGGCCAACTGCGGCGCGAACCGCGCGGGCACCGGATCGGCGCTGGCGAACCGGGAGTGTACGAGGATCACCTCCGTGTCCTCCGCGTCCTTCAAGACGTCGAGCGCCGCGACCGTCTGGGCGGTCACACCCGCGGGCTCGCAGATCGCGAGCACGGTGCGGCCGTCCCGCGAGGCAGCGACGTCGACGCTCAACCGTTGGTCGTCCAGACGAACCAGCGGTCGTACCAGGACCGCTGATGCGCCGGACTTCGCGAGCGCCCTGGCCACGTAGAACCGCAGGATGTGCCGCAGGTGCGCATCCTCGGAGACGGGCTTCGGGAAGGCCATCTTGAACGCCATGTACGTGTCCATCTGCTGGAGCGTGACGGCCTTACCGGCGTTCTCGGGCAGGTCTACCGTGGGTTTCATTGTTGCGCCTCCTTGCCCGTGCGTTCAGGCCCGCGATGCTACCCCCGGCTGAGATCCACCCCGGCCGGCAGGTCTTCGATCAGGGCCGCCGTGAGCGCCACGGCCCCGCGCAGGTCTTCGAGCGAACACGTTTCGATCGGAGAGTGCGTGTAGCGCGTCGGGATACCCAGGTCGACACCTGGAATGCCGGGTCCCTCCAGTTGCGCGTACGACGCGTCCGTGAGGCCGCCAAAAAAGATGTGGCGCTGCGCCGGGATGCCGCGGTGCCCGGCAATCGTCTCGATTACGCGCACGAGCTTCCGATTCGGGATCAGCCCGTTGAGGGTGCCGCGGCCGTGGAAGCTGTACAGACCAACGGTCGGGCCGTCGCCCACGCGTACTTCGCCCAGGTCCTCGGTGTCGGGCGTGTCGTTGGCCGGCACGATGTCCAGGCAGACGAGGATGTCGGGGCGGACGGCGCGGACGGCCGGCGTGACGCCCCTGATGTTGAACTCCTCCTGCACACCCGCGATCAGGGTCAGACCCGCCCCGCCGCCGAGCGCGCGTCCTTGCTCCGCGAGCGCCAGCAGGGCGGCACAGCCGACGCGATCATCGGCCGCCTTCGTCGAGACGAGGTCCCCTCGGCGGGTGAAGGCCGGCCGCCAGGTCGCCGGCGTGCCGACCCGAATCCCGGCCGCGTCCACATCTGCGCGGCCGCTCGCGCCAATGTCCACGAAGACCTCTCCTACGGGGACGACGCGCGCCTTCTCCGGCTCCTGGGTGACGTGATGCGCCTTGGTGGCGATGACGCCGTCGACGGGTCCCGTTTCGCCAAGGAAGACGATGCGCTGGCCGGCCATGCTCTTCTCCGGGATACCGCCCATCCGCTGCACCCGCACGAAGCCCTGAGGTTCGATCTTCCTCACCACGAACCCGACCTCGTCCATGTGGGCGAAGATCGCCACCTGCGGGTAACCGGGCTGCGCGTCGCGCACCGGCGCGATCACGTTGCCCAGAGGATCGACACGAGTCGCCAGACCGGCCTGGGCAAACCCCGCGCGCATGCGCGCGATCATCGGGTCCTCGTGACCCGACGGGGCGCACACCGCGCAGAGCTCTTCGAGCGTCCGGGCGAGGTCCATCGCGCGTCACCGCCTATGTGATGGTTTGCTGCGACAGGAGGTCGTCGAGGATCGCGCGGGCGGCGTGCACAGTCTCCGCCTCCTGCAGGCGAGCAAGACGCTCGTGATCGCGAAACGCGACCACGAGCTCCCGCAGCAATCCCGCGGCCGCTTCCTTTTCCTTGACGGCGAGGAGGAACACGATGCGCACAGGCAACGTCCGCTCCGGACTGCCCATTTCATGAAATGTCACCGGCGCGCGGAAGACTCCCACGGCCATGGCGCTGTGGAGCACATGGTCGGGATCGGCGTGGGGAAGCGCGACCGGCGGCTCGGTGGGCAGGCCGGTGGGGAAGGTTGCTTCGCGTGCGGCGACGGCCGCGCCGTAGTCTGCGGTGACGTGCCCGGCGCGCTGCAGCATGCCGGCCAGTCGCTGCACCGCCGAGGCCGCATCGCCGGCCTCGAGCCCGATGTCCAGCAGGATGGGCATCTCGCGGAGCGCCACTACCGGCCTCCGCGCAGGGCCGCGATGCCGGAGGCGATGTGGGCGACGCCGCGACCGAAGATGGCCCGACCCGCCACGACCGTCGTGACGCCGGCGGCAGCGCCGGCGCCGACGATTGCCGGGGTGACGCCGCCGTCCACCTCGATGTCGGGTACGACCGCGCGCAGCGCGCGGGCCTTGTCGAGCACCTCGGCATGGAAGTCCCCGCCCTCGGGTGGAGTGGCCATGAGCGTCACGTGTTCCACCTGTCCCATCCAGGGAAGGGCCGCCTCGACGGGGGTGGCCAGCAGCAGCGCCAGTCCCGCCGCAGAGCCCGCCGCGACGATCGAACGCAGCAGCGCCGGGAAGTCGCCCGCGCCCTCGGGGTGGACGATGATGCGGTCCGGACGGGGCGCGGCAATCGTGGCGATCCAACGGCCGGGGGCCATAGTCTGCAGGTGTACTTCGAGTGGCAGCCGCGTGACCTGGCGGATGGCCGCGACGACACCGGGGCCGACCGTGAACGTGGGGACGAATACACCATCCTCGATGTCAATGTGGATGCGATCCGCACCACCGGCCTCGGCGGCCTCGGCCATCTGCGCGAGGCGCGCGAGATCCCCCGACGTGATCGAGGCGGCGATCTCCATGCCGGCGTGCGGGGCGGGCCGTCGTGCGACGGCCCGCCCCGTCCGTGCCTAGTCCCCGCCCGCCGCGGCCGGCGCTTCGGCCTCGGCCTTGCCGCGATAGAACCACATGAGTCCCAAGGCGATGATCAGCAGCACCGCCAGGCCGAACCACGACGCCAGCCGGGCCGCGACCGTTGCGAACCAGGCGAACAGATTCCCGCCGGACAGCGCCGTGATCTCCGCGGCGCTCTTTGCGGCCTCGGGAAGGGTGTACCCGATGCTCCTGGCCGTGCTGGTCAGGATCGGCGCGAACGCGGTGGTCAGGTAGAGCACGATGACGAAGATGCCGGTGCCGATCAGGTAGGTACGCACCAGATTCCCGCGCGTGAGCGGCGTCGCGTACGCGACGAAGAACGCGGTCGCGGCGAGGTCGGCGAAGGGGAGTGTCTTGTTACCTGGCAGGATGGCCGCGAGGAGCAAGACCGTTGGGATCAGCAGCACGCCGACGGCGACGGTGATCGGGTGGCCGATCAGAATCGCGGAGTCCAGCCCGATGTGCACCTCGCGCCCGGCGAATCGCGTCTTCATGTAGTTGCGAGCCGCCTCGCTGAAGGGGACGAGGCCTTCCATGAAGATGCCGATGATGCGCGGCATGAGCAGCATCACCGCGGCCAGCGCGACGGCGAGCTGCAGGGTTTTTGTGACGCTATATCCGGCCAGGAGACCCATGAGGACGCCCAGGATGGCCCCAAGCAGCAGCGGGTCACCGAGGACGCCGAGGCGCTTCTGAATCGACTCGGGATCGGCCTTGACGTCGCGCAGCCACGGAATCCAGTCGATGATCCTGTTGAGAATCAGCACAACCGGAACCGTGGTCACGGCAAACCCCTGGGGAATCGACACACCGGGCAGCCCGAAGAACTGCTGCACGCGCTTGGCTGTGATGTCCGCGATCACCAGGGAGAGGGTGGCGTGGAAGAGCGCCCCGAGCACACCATAGAAGACGTTGTTGGTGAGGCCGACGATCAACGATCCGGTGAACGCGTAGTGCCAGAAGTTCCAGATGTCCACGTTGAGCGTCTTCGTGCCGCGCACCGCCAGCAGGATGACGTTCCAGATGAACGCGACAGGCACGATAATGGCGCCGACCGTCGTTCCGAACGCGATGGCGGCCGCCACGGGCCAGCCGACGTCCATGGCGGTCAACTGAATGCCGGTGCGCGCGATGAGCGCCTCGGTCGCGGGAGCCAGATTGCTGATCAGTAGGGAAATGACGAGGCCCAACCCGACAAACCCCACGCCGATGGTCAAGCCCGACCGCAGCGCGCGGCCGGGGCGATCCCCGAAGAGCAGACCCAGAAGGAAGATGATGATGGGCAGGAGCACGGTCGATCCCAAGCCGGTGAGGAACTTGATGAACGTGTCCACGTCACCCTCCCTTCGTCAGATACTGCACGATCTGTTCTGCCGTCTTGTCCTCGCCGATCCCCGTGAGGAACGGGATCCCGCTGACCACGGGGACGTTCAGCGGGTATGCGACCTGGGTGGTCGCCACCACCAGGTCGACGCTGTGCGCGTAGGCCGGCACCTCTTGCACGCGGGCCTGAGTGATCTCCACATCGATCCCCTGCGCCTGGCAGACCTCCCGCACGCGTGCCGCGACGTGCGTCGATGTGGCGATTGCCGTGCCGCAGACGATCAGAATCCGCTTCTTCGCCGTCATGAGTCAGGTCTTCGCCGGCGAACCCCGGAAAGCCCGCACGTCGTGCATCAAGGTCTTGACCCGCTCGAGGTCGACCGGATTCCAGATGTGCCCGTCGCGCTTGAACGCGGTTCCGATGATCGCACCATCGGCGATCGCGAGCTGCTCCCGGACGTTCTCGCGGCGGACCCCGGTGTTGGCGAAGACCGGAGTGTCGGGCACAGCGTCCTTGACTTGCCTGAGCACCGCCGACGAGGTCTCGACGCCGGCGGTCAGACCGGAGACGCACAGCGCGTCCGGCCGGGTGTTGAACACGGTGGATCGTGCGATGTCGGCGATGGTGCGATTCCCGAGGTACACGGCGGCCTCGGGTACGATGTTGAACAGCAGCCGCACATGTCCGCCGTGCAGGCGCTGCCGGTGGCGCACGGCCTCGCCGCAGTTCGTGTTCCAGAGGCCGAAGTCGCTGGCGTACACGCCGGTGAAGATCTCGCGCACGAAGAGCGCGCCGGTCGCGACGGCCAGGTCGATCGAGGCGATGGGATCCCACAGCACATTCACGCCGAAGGGCACGGTGATGTCGCGGCGCACCTCGCCGATGATGCGCGCCATGGTGACGGTCGTGATCGGTTCGACCTTTGTCAGGTACGGCAGGCTGGCTTCGTTGGAGAACATGACGGCGTCAACTCCGCCGGCCTGGAGGGCGCGGAGGTCCTGCCGCGCCCGATCTACGATCCAGTCCACACCTTTGTCGGGCCGGTAGCCGGGGTCACCGGGCAGGGCCTCGAGGTGACACATCGCGATGACCGGTTTGTGCACCCCAAAGACCTCGTGCAGCCACTGCATGTCGGCATCCCTCCCGGCCCCGCACGGATTCCCAATAATCCATTACTCGCGACTAGCCGTCCTTCCTGGCGGGCATAACCCTTGTGTAGCTCAACGACCTGACCCGGAGAACTGCTTGGAGGGGCCTTACATGCCGGAGAGGTCCTCCGGAGACCAGCTGGTCTGGTTTGTCCGCGCCAGTCTCCTCGTCCTGACATCTGCGGTTGTCTACTACCTGACCTGGTGGTTCCTCACATCCCGTGACCTGACCAGCTGGCTGGCCCCTCTATGGGTGATCGAGACCGCGGGGCTGCTGGCGGTCTCGTACGTCGTGGCGGCCCGCGTCACGGGCCAGGCGTCGAACGACCGGCGCGCGCTACCCCGCGTGCCCGCGGCGATCCCGATCCGCTACGCGACCGAAGAAGGCCAGGTCGGCATCGGGACGCTGGTGGACATCACGCCCAAGGGCGCCGGTCTGCTCGTCCCCAAGGTCGGCATCGACGCCGACCGCGTCTGGATTCAGTTCCTCTGGTTTGAAGATCGCATCGGCACACAGGGCCGCGTCGTCCACGCCGAGGAGACGCCCCACGGCGTTCGCCTGGGGCTGGAGCTCCAGCCCCTGCATCCCGAGACCCGCAAGCTGCTGACGAACTTCGTCATCCCCTATGCCGAGGCCGGCCCCGGCCGGAACGATCGCCGTCCGGTGCTTGGCGTCAGGCGGCTGGGACGACGCCGCGAGGACAAGTCCCGCCGTGAGCCGCACCTGCCGGTGCAGGTGCAGAAAGACGCGGTCGCGGCCTGGGCGATCGCTGAGGAGATGGACGAGCAGGGCGCGACGCTGCTGCTGCCGGAGAGCGTGCCCGAGGGCGCCCGCGTCAGGCTCTCGCACTGGGGCAACGGCTGGCCACGGGAGTATCAGGTCGTGCGCTGGGAGTCGCTCAAGGACGCGCCGATGGGGCTCTTCCGCATCCAGGTTCGGAAGACCGGCCAGTCCTGAACGGCGCAGGAAGTCTCCGGGTCCAACGATAGACGTCTCGCCCTCATCGTCGAGGCTGACGATGAGGTGCTCGGCAAGCCGGGCGCGGGCGCGTGGCGAGAGCTTCAGAGCCTTGGACTCGATCTGACGTGCTGCACTCACCGTAGGCGCCTCCCCCTGGTAGTTTCCATCCCCTGTGCGGTCTCTTGCCAGGCATCATACCGCGCCGGGGATCAGCCCGACACGCGGGCACTGCACCACCTCGCCCGCGTTGGCGGGTGCTCGGCCTTATCACACCGCAATTCCGCGTGTGCGATCCGACTGCAGCAGCTTTGCCACCGCCGCGGCCCGCGATGAGACCTTCAGCTTGTGCATCGCCTTCGCGATGCGACCTTTCACGGTGCCTTCGCTTGTGGACAGCGCGGCGGCGATCCGCTTCGTACTCTCCCCGGCCGCGACGCGTTGCATCACTTCGAGCTCCTCTGATGTTAGCGCGCCTGCACCGCTGGCTTCCCAGGCGCCGCGGCAGCCCGCAATCACCTGCCGGAGACTTCCCGTGTCGAAGGCCGGCGCGCCCTGGCACGCCTTTCGGACGACCTCGACCAGTTCTGTGACGTCTTCTCCATCGCAGGTGCAGAAACCCAATGCGCCCGAGACGAGGCTGGCCTGCAGAGCCGCAAGGTCTGCGGTGCGCGAGAACACCACGACTCGCGCGGCCGCGCGATCAGTCATGGTACGGATTCCGACGAGCGTTTCAGGGGAGCCTTCCATCACGGCGACTGTCGTCTCGCCGTTGAGCATGCCCACGGCCTCGTAGTACGTCCGCGCCTCCACCACAGTGCCGGCCGCCAGTCGTTCCTGCAGCACGGTTCTCAAACCCGTCCTCAGCAGCGGGTCTCGACACACGACCAGAATCCGGCATTCCATGCTCCGATCCTTGGCTACACCGTCACCTGCATCGTGACGAACATCACGGGGCTGGCTGCGGGGTGGGCAGGATGCGTGGCGTGACGGTGATGACCAGTTCGGTGCGGCGCTGCTCCCGCCGTTCCGAGCGAAACAGCCGGCCGAAGAACGGCAGGTCGCCCAGCCCCGGGATCTTGGACAGACTCACGATGTCGCGTTCTTCGAGCAGGCCGCCGAGTACAATTGTCTCGCCGCTGCGCACCATCAGCATCGTCTGGACCTCACGGGTGCTGATCTGGGGCGCGCCCTGCGGGGTCGTGCCGGTGATGGTGCTGACCACCGGCTTGAGGACCGTCGTGATCAGGCCGTCGCCGGTGATCTTGGGCAGGATCTCCAGGGTCACGCCCGCGCGAAAGGTGATGACCGTCTCCAGGATCGTGCTCCCGAAGATCTGCCGGGTGACCAGGGGAATGTCGTCGCCGGTGCGGATGAGGGCCTTGCGGCCATCAATGGTCGCGACCGTGGGGTTGGCGAGAATCTTCGCCTGGCCGCGTTCGACCAGCAGGTTGAGGATGACGGTGATGCTGAGCGGCGTGCGGCCGACGGTAAACGGCGCATTGTTCGGGTCCTGCTCGGTGATCGTCGTGCCCGTGATGGGCGAGAGCGACAGGCCCAGATTCTGCAGGGCGGTCGCCGCGACTTCGACCACCCGCACCTCGAGGGCCACCTGCGGGCTCGGCCGGTCGAGTTGGGCGACCAGATCGCGCACGGCGGCCAGGGCCGGCGGCGTGCCGGTGACGATCAGCGCCTGCAGGCGCTTCTCGACGGTGACGCGCAGGTCGGGATAGATCGGCTGCAGGGCGGTCTGCACGGTCTGGGCGAGTTCGTCGGCGGTGCGGCTCGTGGCCGGTTCCGTGACGAACTCGCTGGGGATGGCGTAGCGCAGCGGCAGCACCTCGACCTGCATCTGCGCCGCAGACGGCGCCTGCTGCGTATCAAGCGCCGCCAGCAGGGTCTTCGCCCGCTCGACGTCGGCCCGCGGCCCCTGCACGATCAGCGCGCCCAGGGTCCGGTCGGGCGTCACCGTGAGCCCGGGCAGGGCCTGGCGCAGCGCACCCGCCAGCGCCTCGGGATCAGTCGTCCGCACCCGCAGAATCTCACTGAGGGGGGCCGTGGGCGAGGGCACGTCCATCTGCGACACCAGGGTCTTGGCCTGGGCGAGGACCGCGGGCGGGGCGGTGATCGTCAGGGTGCGCAGCATGGGATCGACCCGCACCTGCGCGCCGGGGAGACTCGCCGCCACCAGCGATCCCGCCTGCGCCGGCTCGGCGTGCTGCAGGCGGATCATCTCCGTGACGGGGGCGGTCGGCGAGGGACTCGGCGGCACATCCAGCGACGCCACCACGGCCTTGATCCGCGCCAGCAGCGCCGGCGGCGCGGTGAGGACCATGGCGTTCAGGCGGCCGTCAGGCCGGATCTCTGCCGGGGGGAAGATGGCCGCCAGGAGCGGGCCGAGGAGCTCGGCCTTGGCGACCTTGAGGGCGACGACCTCGGTCACCGGCGCCGTCGGGGGGGGGGGCGTCGAGCGCCGCGACCAGGGCCTTCGCCTGCGCGAGCTGCTCCGGCGTCCCTATGACGATGACGCTCGCCGTTGCCTCGTCCGGCCGCGCCTGCACCCCCGGCAGCAGGCTCTGGAGGTGCGCCACCACGTCCCGGGGCTTCAGGTGCTGCAGGCGCAGCACCTCGGTGGGTAGCGCAGGGGACGGACCCGCGCGTGGTGCCCCGAGTCCTGCCCCGTGCAGCGTCAGCGTCAGACTGCGGCCGTCCGCGGTCGTGCTCAGATCCACGAGCACGGGCTCGATGAGGTCAATCACGACCTGCACGCCCCCGGTCACCTTGGCCAGGCGCACCGCCCGGACCGGCGGCACGACGAGCTCCTGCGTCCCGGCCAGCGACGAAGCGTCCAGGCCCGCGAGATCGACGACCAGCCGATCAGGACTCGCGAGCTGGCGCAGGGTGAAGCGGACCGGTCCGCTGGCCGTCAGGGCAACCTGCGCGCCGGTGGCGGCCGGGCGGACCGCCACGGCGAGGGTGCCGGGCGCGGCCTGGGCGACGGGTGCCGGAGCCACTGCCACCGTCATGGCGATGATGAGAAGAACGAGACGACACATCATGTGGAAGAGACTTCTCCCACGCCAGACCATAGAGACAAGCAGTAATCAATTGGTCAAGCTCGCGCACTGTGAGTGTAGGCGACGACTCCCGCCGGGGGAATCGAGTGGGCGCCTGATCTTCGCGAGGCGTTTGGCTATGCCTGGCCGTGTCAAACGGCTAGGGGTCCGCGTGTCAAACGGCTTGGAGTTGCCCCGGTTTCGTGGACACCGTACTGTTGGGGCAATAGCCCCGGGGGAGGTCCACGATGGGACGGAGGAAGCTACCCTACCCGCCGGAGTTCCGGGAGGAGGCCGTTCGGCTCGTCCGGGAAGGCGGGAAAGCGATCGGAGCAGTCGCCAAGGATTTGGGAATCGCCGATCAGTCGCTTCGGAATTGGGTCAAGCAAACTGATCTCGACGCTGGCCGCCGCACGGACGGGCTGACGACCGAGGAACGCGCCGAGCTCCGCCGCCTCCGCCGGGAAAACCGCGTGCTCCGAGAAGAGCGGGAAATCCTGAAAAAAGCCGCAGCCTTCTTCGCGCAGGAGACCCCCTCGAAGCCCCGGCGACCTTCGAGTTCGTGAAGCGAGAGAAGGCCGTGCACGCCGTCAGTCATCTCTGTCGTATGCTGGGTGTCTCCCCCAGTGGGTTCTACGCCTGGCAGGATCGGCCGCCATCAGCGCGCGCGCGGGCAGACGCGGTGCTGCAGGAGCAGATCCAGACGATCTTCACGCGCAGCCGGCGGACCTACGGGGCCCCGCGGGTGCACGCCGAACTGCGGGCGCTGGGGGTGCGGTGCGGCCGCAAGCGCGTCGCCCGGCTGATGCGCCACGTCGGCCTTGTAGGAGCCCATCGGCGGCGCCCGCCGCGGACGACGTGGCGTGATCGCGACGCGGCACCAGCGCCTGATCTGGTGCAGCGGCAATTTGCGGCGCCCGCCCCGAATCGCCTCTGGGTCGCGGACATCACGTACGTGCGAACTGGGACTGGCTGGCTATACTTGGCCGTGGTGCTCGACGTCTTCAGCCGCCGGGTGGTCGGCTGGGCGATGAGTGCCCTCCTGGCGACGACGTTAGTCCTGGACGCGCTCAACATGGCCCTGTGGAATCGCCAGCCCGTCGCCGGGGTGGTTCACCACTCGGATCGTGGGGTGCAATACACGAGCCTGGCATACGGTCGCCGGTGTCAGGAGGCCGGCGTGGTGCTCCACCGCACCCGGTTTCCCTGGACACCCGATAATAGGGGGAGGTCCACATGGGAGACGGAGGGACAGCGGTGGTCACGGCTCAACACCGGCACGAGGGTCGATGGTCTGCGCGCAAGAAGGCTGACGCGGTCGTGCGCCTGTTGCGCGGCGAGAGTCTGGAAGAGCTCAGCCGCGAGTTGCGTGTGGAAGCGCACCGACTCCAGGCCTGGCGCGAGGAGTTCGTCGCCAGTGGCATCGAGGGGTTGAAGGGGACACCCCTGACGCGGGACGACCGCCGGTTGAAAGAGGCCGAACGCAAGCTCGGCGAGCTGATGATGGAGAACGAGGTGCTGCGGGCGGTGGCCCGAAAAAGGGGGCTCCAAATCCCGCCCAGGAAGCCGTCGAGGTGAGCGCGGAGACCGGGGTGCCGCTGGCCCGCGTCTGCCGGCTGCTTGGCGCGCCGCGCTCGACGATCTACGCCCGTCGAGCCAGGACCCTGGCGCGGTGCGGGACAGCCCCTGACCGGGGGCCGCGGGGGCCCAGGCCGCCGATCAACGACGAGACGCTCCTGGCGCTGATCCGCGACGTGCTCCGAGAGACGCCGTTTGCCGGGGAAGGGCATCGGAAGGTCACGGCCCGTCTGCGGCGCGAACGGGAGGTGCACGTCGGCCGCAAACGCGTGTTGCGCCTGATGCGGCAGGCCGGCCTCCTGGCGCCGCAACGGGTGCGAGGGCGCCGGACGCCCCGGCCACACGATGGCACCATCATCCCGGCGGCCCCCGACCTCCTGTGGGGCACGGATGCCACCATGGCCTACACCCAGGACGACGGCTGGGGATGGGCGTTCGTCGCGGTGGATCACTTCACGGCAGAGGCCTGGGCGACGGTGGCCAAGCGCGGCGATCGCTTTGCCGCCACCGAGCCCATCTACGACGCGGTCCGGCAGCGGTTCGGGGCGGTCACCCCTGACGTCGCCCGCGGCATCGCGCTGCGCCACGACTGGGGGCCACAGTACACGTCCGGCCACTTCCAGGGCGCGCTGCGCTGGCTGGGGATCGAGGCGTCCCCCGCGTTTGCCGGCGAGCCGCCGTGCAATGGGTGTGCGGAACGGTTCATCCGCACGCTCAAGGAGCAGTGCTTGTGGGCCCGGCCGTATGCCGATCTCGACGACCTGCGCACAGCGGTCCGCGCGTTCGTCGAGCGGTACAACACCCAGTGGCTCATTGAGCGCCACGGCCACCGCACACCCCGGGAGGCCTATGCGCTCGCGACGCAGGTGGTGGCAGCTTGATCAACGAAGCCGAGAAACTGTCCAGGAAACCGGGACCGGTGCACGACGGTAGAAACGTTATGACTTCTCGGCCGGGCATGAATCCTGTCAGAGAGGCTGCGCAAACCTGCCTGATGGCGGGCTCTGCGCGAGTCAACATCACACCACCCGTCGGGCTGCCGATGGACGGGTATTCCGACCGCCAAGGGGAGGCGGTGGGCGTACACGACGCGCTATGGGCCAAGGCGTTGGTGCTTGAGATTGGTAGCCGCCGCATCGCATTCGTCTGTTGCGACCTCGTGGGAATCGACCCGGCGATCGTGAGGCAGGTACGCGATGCTGTAGCCGTACTTCCAGGAGATACCACCATCTTCCTTAGCGCCACACACACGCACGCCGGCCCTGCGGGCGCCAGGGCACCCCTGAACGAAACCGTTGTCAGGCTGGTCACGGATGGCATCGTGCGTGCGTTCCACATGGCGATGCAATGCCGCGTCCCGGCCCGAGTCGGCAGCGGCTGGGGTCGTGCCGATGGAGTTGGTGCAAATCGGCGCGACCCCACCATGCCCTATGACCCGGTACTAGGAGTCCTGCGGGTCGACGCATTAGCCGGTACCACCATCGCTTTGCTCGTGAACTTCGCCTGTCACCCAACAGTGCTGCCGGCTTCAAACCTACTTTACTCAGGGGACTATCCGGGCGCTGCGGTCGCCGAGATCGAGCGGCATCTGGACCACGCAGCAGTGGCGTTCTTCACCAATGGCGCCGCGGGCGACATCTCGACGAGATTCACGCGACTGGCATCCTCTTTCGAGGAGTCCGAGCGCCTCGGAGGCATTCTAGCCAGAGCCGTCCTCGACGTGCACGGGCGCATCGATCCTCGGCCAGTCCATCGAGTGGCGTCTGCGACCTGCATCGTACAACTTCCGCCATCGCCCACGCCGTCGGTTGAAACGGTCGAGGCAGAACTCGAACGAGCCCGACGGCACCTCAAGGCAACGCGCGCCGCCGGCGAGTCATCCGGCCAGGCACGGATTGCGCATACCACCGTCCAGGGGCTCGAACGCCAGTTGGCGCGCGCGCGCCAGGGAGTTGCTTCTCCTGTTGCCGCAGAGGTGGGTGCGTTCGCCATCAACGGCATCTGCGGCGTCGCCTGGCCGGGTGAGGTGTTCAACGCGTTCGCAGTCGAACTGCGCCAACGGTGGCAAGCTCCCGTGTTCGTGCTGGGGTACACCAATGGTCTCGTTGGTTACGTGCCAAGCCCGGAGGCCTTTGCGACCGGCGGCTACGAAGCGACGTCGGCTCGCGTCGGCCCTACGGCCGGAGCGCTGATTGTCGAAACATCCCTTGCCCTACTGCATGACGTGGCGACCAGTGTCTAAGATCGAACGTGCCGTCCTTGGATTCGACGGTGGCCATACAGGGTGCCGGGCCGTGGTGGCGACCTTGGATGGGACGGTCACTGCCCTCGCGAGTGGTGGCGCGGTTTCGCCTGTGACGACGTATCTGCAGCGACGGCGCGCGGTAGCCGCAGCGCGCAGTGCCATCAAGGGCGCCCTGGCGCAGGCCGGCCCGGCACGAGTTGTCGGCGCGTGCCTGGGGCTCACGACCGGTGGCGACAACTCGCCTATGGCACCGACGTACCGCGACCTCCTGTCAGACCTGTTGCCCAGGGTACCGGTGCGACTCGAGATGGATGCGGTGACGAACATGATCGCGGCGGGCTGCGGCGAGCGCGGTGTCGTCGTGATCGCCGGTGGCGGCGCCATCGCCTATACGGTCACGAAGGCCGGAAGGATTGTCCGTGCCGGCGGGTGGGGCAGCGCATTAGGCGACGAGGGAAGCGCGTACGCGATTGGGCGGGCCGCTATTGCGGCTATGGCACGTCACGAGGACGGTCGCGGACCAAGTACCCGTCTCACGGCGAAACTGCTCACGTACTTCGGGGTTAAGGATCCCCACGACATCAGACGGCTTGGTTCGACGGGACGGCTCGACGTCGCGCAGATCGCCCGCCTCGCGCCGATCGTCGCAGAAGTCGCAGCGGAAGGCGATCAGGTGGCCCGGCGTATCGTTCGAGAGGCGGCCCTGGATCTTGCTGAACTTGCCGCCGCGGTGCTGCGGCGGAGTGGCCGGGCAAACCGGCCGACGCTGGTGTTCCTGACCGGTGGCGTCTTCAATGATCACCGCATCTTGCGTCCGGCGTTCGTGCGGCAGCTCCGGCGTCAAGTACCGGCCGCGGTGATCCGCGCCGCGCGCTTCCCTCCGGTGCTGGGTGCGGTGCTGCTCGCGCTGCGTGACGCCGGCGTGATCTGGGTTGAACCGCTGTTCGAACGGCTCGAGAGTTCATGGCTTCGGATGGTGCGTGCATGAGTGTCCCTCATCTCATCCTCGCGGGGCGGGTTCTGGGCCAGGATGGGTGGATCAGCCCCGGCGCCCTGATCGTTGAGGAAGGGCGCATTGCGTTCATCGGATCGCCGGATCACGTCGGCACCCAACCCGCCCAGATGACTGACCTCAGGCCGCTACAGCTTGTGCCGGGCTTCATCGACGTCCACATTCACGGATGGGGCGGGGTAAGAATCGAGTCGGGCGCCCAAGCACGTCAGGTCGCCTCAGACATGGCCCGCAACGGGACGACGAGCTTCTTGCCGACACTGGTCGGGGCGCCAGACTTCGCGAGCCTCCTAGCAAGACTTGAGGACACCGCAGCCGCTAGCGGCACCACCGCCGGCGCGGAGATCCTCGGCGTGCATCTCGAAGGTCCGTTTCTCAATCCCGACCCGGCGGTGCGAGGCGCGCAACTGCCGGAGTACATGCGGGTGCCGAGCCTCGCGGACTTGCGGGCGCTCCACGATCGGAGCCACGGGCGCCTCTTGTACATGACGATCGCGCCGGAACTCCCTGGCGCGCTGGAGGTCATTCGTGAGGCGACCCGCCTGGGCATCATCACAGGTGCGGCCCACTCGGCGGCAAGTTACGAGGAGACGCTCGAGGCGTTGGCCGCCGGCCTGAAGACAACCGTACATACGTTTAATGGCATGAAGCCGATGCATCACCGCGCCCCGGGACTGGTGGGTGCGGCCCTCACGCAGGAGGGGCTGATGACCGAGATCATCGCCGACGGCGTGCATGTCGCGCCGGCAGCCGTCGCGCTGCTCGTGAGGTGCAAAGGCGTCCACAGCGTCATCCTGGTGACAGACTCGGTGCAGTTCGCCGGGCTTCCGGACGGCCGATACGAACGTGACGGGGGCCGGACAGTGCTCAAGATGGGGGATCGTTGTTCGCTGGACCAAGGCGGGGCGCTCGCCGGCAGCGTCGTGGGGATGTACCGCGACGTGCTCAACGCGACGAGATTCGCCGGTCTTGATCTCGCAGACGGTGTGCGGATGGCATCGGCCAATCCCGCGCGATTGCTAGGTCTAGCGCACAGCAAAGGCACCCTGGCGCCAGGGTGGGACGCGGACGTCGTGGCGTTGGACGATCATGGCAGTGTTGTGTGGACGATGGTGCGCGGATTGGTTGTAGTAGACACGGCACGACGATAGCCACCGTGCGGACGCGCGGCACGAGGAAGATGCACGTACAGGGAGGCACGCGATGATTCGGTTCGGCATTGTCGGGGCAGGCACGATGGGAGGGCGCTACGCGCAGCTCCTCACACACGTTCACTTCAAGCATCGCTGCGAGCTGGTCGCGATCTGCGATACTGATATGACACGCGCCCAGGCCGTGGCGGGACCGCGGGGCCTTCCAGCCTACGCGTCGATGACCGAGATGATCCAGGCATCGAAGCTGGACGCCGTCTACATCGCAGTGCCGGACCCGCTCCACCGGGCTCCAGTCGTCGAAGCCGCGGCTGCTAGCCTTCACATGCTTGTGGAGAAGCCGTTCGCCACAACGGTGGATGACGCTGTCGCGATGGCCGAGGCGGTCAAACGGGCTGGGGTGAAAGCCGAGGTGAACTTCAGCAACCGATGGAATCCCCCGTTTGTCGCCGCCAGGAAGACAATCACTGAGGGCGGCATCGGTGAGGTGCTCACGATGAGTAGCCGGCTCAACAACACGATCAGCTCACCTACCAGGCGGCTGGCCTGGGCCGGACAGTCTACCTCCGGCTGGTATTTGCTCAGCCACACGATCGATTTGGCCGGGTGGTTGAGCGGCAAGACCGCAAAGGCAGTGTACGCCTCAGGCCTCAAGAAGAAACTAGCGAGCCTGGGAGTACCCACGTACGACTACATCCACGCCGTCGTCAAGTATCTGGATGGGAGCGACGCCGTATTCGAGTCCGCCTGGGTGTTGCCCGAGGGCATGCCATCGGCGGTGGATTTCAAGTATCAGATCATCGGGACGGATGGCGCGATCTTCATTGACACCCAGGACCAGATGGTCCACTACGCGGCGCCCGACCGATACAATTACGTTCCGACCCTCGCCTGGGCCATCGAGCGACTTGATGCATTCCTGAAGACGCTAGAGCAAGACAAAGCTCCGGATGTCTCGGTGGACGATGGGGTCGAAAACACGAGAGTCCTGGTGGCCCTCCACCGATCACTCGAGACCGGTTCAATCGAGCCCACGGTTTAGCCCCGAGCCTCGAAGAGGAGCTGTTACCGATGAAGGCTGAGGCGTACTTCCAGGGTGTCCGGACGATCATCGAGCGGATCGCTGTAGAGCAACTTCCCGCAATCCAGCGAGTGGCTGGGGCGATCGCTGTCTCAATCGGCAACGGTTCGCTGCTGCACGTGTTCGGCTCCGGGCACTCCCATATGGCAGCCGAGGAGGTCTTCCACCGCGCGGGCGGCTTGTGCTGTATCAACGCGATACTTGATCCGGCGCTGTCCGGCCACGGCCCATTCGGCACCGCGCTCGAGCGCGTGCCGGGCTACATCCCGGTCTTGTTCTCGCAGTACGACTTCCGCGCAGGCGAGCACCTGATCGTGATCTCGAACTCGGGGATCAACGCCGCGCCCGTCGAAGCCGCGCTCTACGGGAAGGAACACGGATTGGTTGTGACCGCAATCACGTCGTTGACACATTCGCAGTCAATGCCGTCTCGCCACCCAAGCGGAAGCAAGCTCTATGAACTTGCCGACCACGTGATCGATAACTGCGGGCCGACCGGCGATGCGCTACTAGAGGTGCCAGGCGTCGAAGAACGCGTGTGCGCGACCTCGACGGTCACGACCGCACTCATCATGAACATGCTGATGGCCGAAGTCGTCGGGCGGCTCGTCGCCGCTGGGACGATACCGCCGGTGCTTCGGAGCGCCAACCTGCCCAGCAAAGCGCCGGGCTATCAGGAGCGCTGCGCCGCCTTCGAACAGCGAATCCGCCTGCAGGCAGCGTACGGCGCCCGCTAGGCACCGCGAAGGAGGGCCAGAGTGTCGGCGACAATCCGCCTGGCGGCGGGCTCGCCAAGAGGAACCTCGGTGACGGCGCTGGGGAACAATCCTTCCGATCTGATGCAGTCGGAAACACTCACCAGGGCACGTCGCAGATCGACCTCTGAGAGGCCGATCTGCCGGGGATGCGCGCGAACACCGGCCCAGCGGATCATGCGAATCGCTTGGTCCGGTCCATTCCCCTGCCACGCCGTGCTATCAGGATGGTGCACAGGGATACCAGCTCGCCATGCACGAACGATCGGCGGGCAATACTCTCAACGCAGTAGGCCAAATAGTGCTCGGCACCCTCCTCGGGCCGACTGTGACCCACTTCGAGACACAGGGCTGTCTCAGCAATGAACAACTCCAGCAACTTCCGCATCCCGACTTCGGTCACGTCTCGGATGGCGGGCAGCGCTGCATCAAGACGATCCGGGAGCGCGGCCGACCGCCGCGCAATCGTCTCGTCCCACGCGGGGCCGCCGAGTGTGAATCCCGTCTTCCAATCCACGAGTGCCGCATGGATCGACAGGACATCGGCGATCCCAGCGCGATTGAGGTGCGGTGGAGCCCGTTGAAGCACATCATAGTCGACGAGCACCCCGTCAGCTGTGATGTCGCCCACGTAACGCACCCGGCCGCCGACGCGCACAGCCACGCATGCGTCACCCCGGCGTCTACCGACAGAATGGTCGGGATGAGGAGCAGTGGACGGCCGCGCGACCACGCGACGTACTTCGCGACGTCGAGGCTCGAGCCGCCGCCCACACCGACGGCACCTTCTGCGTCGGACAGTGTGTCGAGCAGCCGACGGAGATCTGACTCGTCGAGGCTTGAGATGAACGCGACCCCCTTGATACGCCCACCAAGCCGCGACCCCACGAGTGCCCACGGCTTGGGCTGGTAATGACGACGCAGGTCTCCAACCGGTCTGCCGCACCCAACGTCGCCCCCGCGTTGATACGCTACTGGAGGAAGTCCGGGCATGTGTCGCTCTTTGACCGACGATTAGATCATCGCCCGCGCCTGTGCGATCAGCGCGTCACGGAAAGTTACCCCCACCCCTGGCTCAAACGGGGATGCTTCGATCTCGAATCCACCCTCCTCGAAGCACGCTCGCGGAGAGATGTAGCCGACGGAGTCGTTCGCTAACCCCAAGCGTCGCTCCCGTGCCACGACCTCGCCATCCGGCCGGACGAGACCCTCGATGATCTTGGAGCCGACGATGTCGAGCACCCCGATTAGCTTCATGACGCTACTCCGGACCGAGCGTCTTGCGGCGCCATTTCTGGTTACCCGGTGCCGAGCGCCACACCACCGTGCGGCCAGATCCGTTCCAGCACTGATCTAGCCTGCCCTGTGTCGCGGACGAGCAGGTTCAACGCCATCGCTCTCCAGGCTTTGTCGAACGACTGCTCGAGAATCGCATCAACCAGGAGCGACTCGTAGGCGCAGTTGTGCTGTGTCAGGGCAACGGCGTCCGGCGGTACGCCGCCGGGCGCGAGTGCGCGCGCACCGCTCGGGCCGACGACCGCCGGAACCTCGACTACCGCATCCGCCGGCAGCCATGCGACCGTGCCGTCGTTCCGAACATTCACGATCTGGACCGCCTCCGGGCTTCCCAGGAGTTGCTCCACGACTGGAGCAATGATCTTGGCGTACCAGATAGCGCGGCGGCGGCCAAGTCCGGACAGCGGGTCGGCCGCGCTATCCAATGCGGCCGCGGCATACCCGGCAAGTAGATCGGCCTCCAGCGCCTCCAACTCGAACGCCCGTGGACGCTTGCCCCGCTGCCGCTGAAACATGACCCCGGGCGACAGCACATAGTTCAAGTAGGGATGAGGGAGCGCACCGATCGCACGCACGAGCGCGGGCGGGGACGCGATCCATGACAGGTCGCCCGCTCGCTTGAGGACATCGCCTGTCACATCACGACCGCCGTGCCATACACGCGTGATCCAGCCGAAGTGATGCATCCCGACGTAGTCGATCCGTACATCCCCTAGGCTCGCGCCCAGCAGCGCGGCGACGCCTTCGTGCATCGAGACCGGGGAATCGCACAACCCGAGGACCCGGAGCCGAGTAGAGCGCTGAAGCGCGAGTTGCACGACGCTGCTCGGGTTGGTCAGGTTGAGTATCCAGGCCTGCGGCGCGCGCGACTCGACGGCCCGCGCCAGCGCCACCACGGTAGGGACGGTGCGGAGCGAGTTTGCGAACCCGCCGGGCCCCATCGTTTCTTCGCCCGGCAGCCCGAAGTCGTGCGGGAAGGTCTCATCGAACGCCCGAGCCCGATAGCCCCCGACGCGAACCTGCACCAGCACGAGATCGACGCCATCGAGTGCGCGGCCAAGATCGGTGGTCCAAAGCACTGTGAGCGGGGGCCGCGCTATCCGTTGGCAGACGCGGCCAACGATGTCCAGTTTCTCCGCGTTCCTGCCGTGGAGGACGATCTCCATCGGCGCGACTCGCGGGGCGCCCGCCAGGACCCGGACGAGCTCAGGGCTGGCGACGCTTGAACCACCGAGAACTGTCAGCTTCGCCATACGTCACGCGCCCTGATAGAACTCACGCACAGCGCTGGCGATGTCGCGGACCTCAGCTTCGGTCAACTCCGGGAAGATAGGCAGGCAGAGGATCTCCGTGGCGGCCGCCTCGGCAACAGGGAACTGGCCGGAGCGGTAGCCGAGCGACGCGTAGGCAGCCTGAAACGGTACCGGAATCGGGTAGATGATCTGCGTGCCGATCCCGCGCGCCTTCAGGTGGGCCATGAGTGCGTCGCGGCGCTCAGCGCGGATGGTGTATAGGTAGAAGACGTGTGTGTTCGACGGCGCAGTCTTCGGGGTGACCACCGGGAGACCGGTCAGCAGGTCGTCGTAGAGCGCCGCCCACCGCCGGCGCCCTGCGATCCAGCGGTCAAGGTGTCTCAGCTTCACCCGGAGGATGGCCGCCTGGATCTCGTCCAAGCGCTGTTGATAACCGAGAGTCTCATGCACATGCTTGACCCGCTGCCCCATGTAGCGCAGGCGCCGGATTTCTTCGTTGAACTCCTTCCGGCTGGTGGTGATGGCACCGCCGTCACCAAAACACCCGAGCACTTTCGTCGGATAGAAACTGAAGCAACCGATGTCACCTAGCGAACCGGTCTTGCGACCCTTATAGGTCGCCCCGTGGCTGTGGGCGGCGTCCTCGATGACCGCCAGACCATACCGCTGAGCCAGGGAGCGCAAAGGGTCCATGTCAACAGGCTGCCCGTACATGTGCACGGGGATGATCGCCCGCGTGCGCGGAGTGACCGCCGCAGCCACGGCATCCACGTTCATGTTGAACGTCACGGGGTCAACGTCCACAAAGACCGGCGTCGCGCCCAGGTAGGTCACCGCGAAGGCGGTGGCGACATAGGTGTTGCAGACCGTGATGACTTCGTCGCCCGGGCCGACACCCGTTGCCAGTAGCGCCAGATGCAGGGCCTCAGTCCCATTACTGATGCCGACGGCGAACGTCGACTCGCAGTACGCGGCCCACTCCTGCTCGAACGCGGCGACGGCCGGTCCAAGCGTATACCGCCCGGCCGGGAGTATCTGATCGATCGCTTCTCGGACTTCGGCCGCGATCTCCTGGTACTGGCGGGTCAGGTTCTCAGCCGGAATCCGCGTCTCCACGTGATTCACAGACAGTCCTCCTCTCCCAGCGCGAACCGATGTCGCGTGACCCGGAAGCTGAATTTGTCGCCACGGTGGTAGTCGTGCGAGAAGAGCCGTGGCCGCCGCTCGGTGTCGTAGTTGACCTGGATGAGTAAGATCCACGGCAAGGTCCGCACGACGCCGAGATGGCGGGCAACGGCTGGCGGCAGGAGCGTTGCGTGAATCGAGGTCTCCGCGTACGCGAGCGTGACACCCCACGACTCGAAAAGCCGCACCAAAGACCCCGCCCAGACCGCCGGATCGGGAAGGCCCTTCACCACTGTTTCAGGAAAGACATCCACTGAATAAATTAGGGGGTCGGTCTCCGCGAGGCGAGCGCGGATCAGCTCCACGACGCGCTCGCTGGTCTCGAGGTGTAGGTGTCCACGCTCCTCGTCGGATGGAAGCCGGGTCTGCAGGCCGAGCACACTGGTCGTCAAGGTGAACCCGAGCGCCTGCGACATCTCGGTGACGCTGCGAAGCCGCGTGATGGCATCGCGATACCGTTGGAGATCGGTGGACACGAAGCGGCCGCGCCCGTGCACGCAGTAGATGACCTGCTCGCGCTCCAGCTGGCGCAGCGCCTCGCGGACTGTTGGCCGGCTGAATCCGAAGGCTCTCGACAGCGAGTCTTCGGCGGGCAACCGGTCACCAGGCTTCAGGTCTTGGGCTTCGATCAGCCGCAGGATTTGATCCCGGGCCTTGCTCGAAGCGGTGGAGGTGGGCATCGAATCCTCTGGTCAAATGACGCTTTACGTCTTACGTTAGATGTCAAATGACTTATCCCTGTCCCGCGACGCAGGATTGAGAGGACGGTCTCGCAATGCCGGACTCGCTCGACCGGTTCTTCGCCCCTAGGGCAATCGCCATCATCGGTGCGTCGGACGACGCCACCAAGATCGGCGGGCGCCCGCTGCGCTACCTGCGCCAATGGGGGTTTCCGGGCGTGATCTACCCGGTCAACCCGTATCGCGATGTCGTGCAGGGCCTCCCATGCTTCAGGTCGGTGCAGGCCATCCCAGGGACCTTCGATCACGCCGTCATCGCAGTTCCGGCGGAGGCGGTTCTGGACACGCTGGAGGCATGTGCTCGCAAGGGCGCCACCGGTGCCACAATCTTCAGTTCAGGGTTCGCCGAGATCGGCGAAGACGGTCGCCGTCTCCAACAGCAACTTCATGATCTTGTGGAGCGACTGGGCCTCACGGTTCTTGGTCCCAACTGCCAGGGTTTCGTCAACGTCGCGGCCCGCGCATACCCCACCTTCTCGTCGGGCATCGAGCGCGTCGGCGTCGCGCCGGGCCCCTTGGCTGTCATCAGCCAAAGCGGTGTCCTGAGCGCGGTCGTCTACGTCCAGGCCCGGCAGGCCGGGATCGGCGTAAGCTATTGGATCAACACCGGGAATGAAGTCGGGATCGATGCTGCCGCCGCCCTGCGGTTCGTGGTGCGCCAACCAGAAGTCACGACCGTGGCACTCGCGCTGGAGACAATCCGAGATGGCGACACTTACGCCGCAGCCATGGGCGACGCCCGCCGACTCGGAAAGCTGGTCTTCGCTGTAAAAGGCGGCCGCACGAGTGCCGGGGCTGAGGCGTCGCTATCGCATACGGCAGCGCTGCTGTCACGCGACGACGCCTACGCCGCCCTGTTCGAACAGACCGGGACAGCACGTGTTGGCACATTACAGGAGCTGATCGATGCTGCCGTGTTGGCGTCGTGGCTCGACCGGCGCGCCAGCGGCCCGGCCTATCGGATCGCCGGGCGTCGCCTGGGAGTACTCACGAACTCAGGTGGCGCCAGCATACTGGCGGCCGATGCGGCGATCTCGCGGGGACTGACTGTCCCGCGCCCAAGCTCGGCCCTCGCCGTCAAGCTCCAAGCGGTCCTCCCCCGATACGCGGTAGCGCAGAACCCACTGGATCTCACCGGTCACTACATCACGCACCCGGAACTCCTCGACCATGTGGCATCGGCGTTCGCCGCAAGTGGCGAGGTGGACGCGCTGCTCGTGTACCTCGGCATCATCGGGTCCCTGTACCCGCTTGACAAGATCGTCGAATCGTTCGAGCATCTGGCTCGGCAGAGGTTGATCCCGACAGTCGTCGTGTGGCAGGCCGGGGACGAATCGGCCCGGCGCCGGATTGCGGTTACCGGTCTGCCGATGTTCGACGACATCGACCGCGCGGTTGCAGCGATCGCCGCGACGGCCTGGGCCGGACGGCCGCACCGGTACGCGGTACCGCCCGGCGAAAGTACCCCGGCTCGCACCATCCGGATGCGGATTGCAGCCGCGCGTCGCCGCGGCGCGCGCCTGCTCGACCCCGACGACGCGCGTGCCGTCCTCGACGCCTATGGCATCGCGACAGTCCCCGGGCATCTCTGCACCACACCCCAGGACACGGCGGCGGCAACGCGTGCCACCGGCGTGCCGGTGGTGCTGAAGGTCGAGAGTCCGAACCTAGCCCACAAGACCGAAGCCGGCGGCGTGCGCGTCGGAGTGACCTCGCCCGAAGCCGCCGCTCAAGCACACGTGGAGATGATCGAGGCTGTCTCGCGGCACCATCCCGACATCCGTATCCTCGGAATTCGGCTGGAGCCGATGGTGCAAGGCCTGGAGATGATCCTCGGGCTGTTCGTCGATTCGGCCCTCGGACCGATGATCACCATCGGGATGGGTGGGCTGTTCGTCGAGGTGCTCGGCGACGTCACAACCCGCCGGCTCCCCCTGGTCGCAGGTGACATCGAGGAGGCGCTAACGAGGCTCCGCGGCGCATCGCTGCTCGACGGCTATCGCGGCGATCCTCCGGCGGATCGTCCGGCGTTGATCAACACCATCGAGCGGTGGGCGACCCTGGCATGGGATCTCAGGCAGGACCTGCAGGAGGCCGAGATCAACCCACTCGTGGTAGGACCGGTCGGGAAGGGGGCCGTCGCAGTGGACGTGATGATGGTGGTGCGGTCATGACGCGACCGAATAGCGGGCGCTACTTCGAGGATTTCGATCTTGAGGAGACCTTCGTTACGGCCGGTCGGACAATCACAGAGGCCGACATCGTCAACTTCTCCGGCATCTCAGGCGACTTCGCACAGATCCACACAAATGAGCAGTATGCGCAACACACATTCTTCGGGCAACGCGTGGCTCACGGGTTGCTCGTGCTCGCCGTCGCATCGGGGCTCAGGATCCAAACGGGCATGTACGAAGGCACGCTGCTTGCCCTCTTGGGTCTCGAGGAATGGCGATTCAATGCACCGGTGTTCATTGGCGACACGGTGCACGTCAGAATGCAGACAGTGGAGAAGCGCCTGGCTTCGCAGCCCGGGCGTGGAATCATCAAGCATGCCGTGGAGGTGATGAACCAACACGGCGAGACCGTGCAAACAGGCAGGGTCGTGTTGTTGATGCGGACGCGACCTGACGCGTAAGCTAACCGTCTGGCCGGCTTTGCCCTCGGGCTCCTCATCGGTAACCCACACGTAGTCGGCCCGCGGCCCATACGTGAGATCCGGCGCGACCAGTTTCAGCGCCTCATCATCGCTCAACCCGAGCCGGTTCACCTGCGAAATCACCAGCATGTCGGTGACACCCCGGGCGCGCAGGCGGTCGGGCAACCCGCCGCCGTAGCTCGCGTGGAAGTCCCCGACGATGCTGACCAACACCTGATCGGGGTGCGCGCGCAGGAACTCGCGCGCCTGCCAGGCCATCGTGTCGTCCCACGCGCTCTGCGCGGCGAAGTACGACCGCAGCGCCGCGTCGGGCAGGTTGCCGTGCCGGCGCATGGCGGCCGCGAAGCGCTCAAAGTACTGCTCGCTACCCACCTGGAATCCGGGCGGCAGCAGCGCGCGCTCCTCATCGGATAGACCCGCGATGCCGCGCTGGGCGATCGCGCGGGTGAGCCGCGGCGGTGCATTCAGCGCACGAGTCTGCCCACCGGTCTCGCGCGGGAACAGCACCAGCGGCCGGTACCAGTCGAAGGGGTACCCGCCCCAGCGAATCGCTCTCAAGAACTCGTCTTCGCCGATCTCACCGCGGACGAATCGGTCAACCCAGGGCTGGTCAGGATAGTAGAAGAACTCCATGCCGACGCTCACGCGCAGGGTCACGCGGCGCAGCGCGAGCAGCACGGCCAGTTGATTCACATGATGGGCGGCCAGGTCGTGCTGCTCGCTGACGATGACCACATGCCCGGGCCCGACCGCGGCAAGCGCTCGCTCGAGCGTCGTCGCCTGGCCTGTCGTGCCGTGGTAGAGTCCCGAACGGCCCGCCGCGTGACCCGGTGGCGCGGGCGTCTGGCCGGCGACCAGGAAGGCGAGCACCAGCCAGACGCGTGCACCCAATGGAAGCCTCGGGGGTGTGTTCGAACCGCTCACCGCGAGCCTCACCTTCCGGTGGTACGATGTCGGCATGGAACGATTTCAATCGAAGTCGTCTAACAGCACAACGAAGCGCCCGCCGATGATAGTCCGGTCCTTGCTGCCGGGATTCCCGGTCGCACGCCTTCGCGCCATCCTGGCCGACCTGCCGAAAGCCCGCGGGTACCGGCTGGACGTCAAACCGCTGCGCTACCGCACCGGCCCGCACCTGCAGGCGCTCTGCGACTACGAGAACAAGACGATCACCGTGCAGGTCCCCGAACCGTTTCGCCCCTTCCGGCAGCGCATTCCGTACCGGGCCCAGCGCATCAAGACGCGGGCCGCGCGCGGGAATCCCTTTGCGTTCCGCTGGTTCTACCGCGACGTGCGATTCCGCACGAAGACCGAGGTGATCCGCTTCCTATACTGTCATGAGTACTACCACTACTATCTGCACGTGGTGCTTGGCAGGAAGGGCGCCGCGGAGACGGCGTGCGACCGCTTCGCGCTCCAGCATTTCCGCCAGCGATCGCCCTGGCGGCCCGGGAGTACGTGATCGCGGTGCAGTTGAACCCCGAGCGGCTCCAGGCCTTTATCGAGGACGTGGAAACACAACTCGGCCGGCGCCCGACGGCCGTCTGACGCCAGCCTATCAACCCGTCAACGAAGCGGGCTACCGCGAGCGCCGCTTCCCAGCGGCCGGCCGCCTGGTCTTTGCCGCGCGCTTCGACCGGGCCGGCGCACGCGTCGTCTTGGCGGGCTTGCCCCTCTTCGCCGCCGCCTTCGGCCTCGCCGCCTTCTTCGGCACGCTCGGCCGCGCGGACTTCGCCGCCGCAGCCCGAGATGCCCGTGGCTTAGGCACTTCCGACTCGGCCAGCGCCCGGCCGGACGGCGTCACGAACCGGCAAGTCACCTCCGCGGCTCTCAATACCTCCTCTACGGCATTGGTCGCGCCGGTCGCATCGTCGGCCCAGACCAGGAACCGCGCGTCAAGCACGTATCGCCCGTCCCGATACACCGCCGGAGGCGTCACCGTCGCCTTCACCACGTCGGGCTGCCCGCTGCGCGCCTGGTCCAGCCGCGCCATCAGGCGCTCGATGTCAGCCCCGCTCGGAAACCCCGCCATCTCACACTCTGCGACGATCTCGAACGGCTTGCGTGACACGCTCATCCCTCCCGCTGTTCTCTGGCGCCGGAGTCTTGTTGCGCCACGGTTCTCATAGGGAATCTCTTTCGACCGAAGGGGCAAAATCCTCTTGCCGGATGCTCGTGAGCCTCCCGAAGACGGGCCAGCATCCAATCGCGGCGCAGTCTTGCCGGCGACCCTGTCGGGATTGATAGTGATGTGGGGAAGCAGGCCATGAGCAGGGGAGCGCGCGGGAAGTCCGAATCTTCCTGTGATTGCCCGAACCGAGAGGCCCTCGCATCCTGACTCGGCAAGGAGCCGGATGAAGACCGTCGAGCAGGTCATGCGCCAGGATATCCCGACGATCGGCACGGGTCGGACCGTCGCCGAGGCGATTGCGGTGGTCTTCGACCGCGAGGTGAGTGCCTTGCCCGTGGTCGAGGACGGCCGTCTCATCGGCCTGATCACGCTGCGCGACCTGCTGCGTGGACTCCCCTATCGTCCCGTCACCGAGATCATGCCGCGGGAGACCGTAACCGCGACTCGCGACATGCTGATCGCGAGCGCCTACACCCTCATGGAAGAACGCCGCGTCAGCCAGCTCCCGGTGGTGGAAGGCGATCTGCTGGTCGGGATGGTCACGCTGGAAGACGTGCTGCGCGAACTGGGGCGGCCGCTCGACCCGCTCACCGAACTCCCGTGGTCCACCGCCCTGCGCGAGCACGCCGAGCAATTGCTGAGCAGCGGTCACGAGATCGCGCTCATCTTCCTCGACCTCGACAACTTCGGCCTGGTGAACAAACAACTGGGGCATGCGCAGGGCGACCAAGTGATCAAGGCTGTGGCCAAGGCGCTGGGAGCCATCGTCGACGTCCAGAAAGACCTGCTGTGCCGGTACGGCGGAGACGAGTTTGCCATCCTGACCACACGACCTCGCGACGAGGCCGAGGCGCTGGCTCTGCGCGCCATGGAAACCATTGCCAGAGTCGCGGTGCCGGACGGACATGCGGAACTCACCCTCGCGGCGTCGGTCGGCATCGCCGGCGGCAAGCGCACCAGCGAGCGGGACGTGCACACGGCGGCAACGATCGACGACTTGATCACCATGGCGAGCCTGCAGTCGACGCAGGCCAAGATCGAGAAGGCACGGCAGCTGCCGTATCTCGCCGACGTACGGCCGGCGCTCCAGCCTCGGGTACGGCTGCAGCGCTTCGACCTCTCGATTGAAGGCAGTGAAGCGACGGCGGCCGTCGAACTCAGCTTGCGCGGACGCCGGATCACGGGCGAGGTGCGCGGTCCGGGCTTCGGCACCGTGCCGTTGCGGCTGCTCGCCGAGGCCACGGTGCGCGCCGTGAACCAGCTCCTCAACGACGGGTGGGTCGCCGCCGTCGACGAGGTGCGCATTGTCCAGACGCACCCGGACACGCTGCTGGTCGTCACCATCCTCCTCGGCAGCCCGGACGCACCCGCCGAGCGCTACACCGGCGCGAGCATCGCGGGTAGCGACCTGGGTTCGGCCGCGGTCAAAGCGACGCTGCAGGCTCTCAACCGGCGCCTCGGACAGATCGTCAAGTAGACGCGCCGGGCGGCAGCCGGCCGCTACGGCGCCCGCAGGAAGTCGTCGCGGCGGCACGCCTCGACCAGCGTCATGGCGACGAGTGCCGCCCGCTGCGGGATGGTTTCGACCTCGAGATACTCGTCGGGGCTGTGATAGCCGCCGCCGACCGCGCCCAGACCGTCGAGCACGGGCACACCCAACGCGGCCACGAAGTTGCCGTCTGACCCGCCGCCCGTCACCACATTGCGAAGCGTGAACCCGAGCGCTCGCGCCGCGTCCCGCGCGATCTCGAGCAGCGCGACGCTCTTGCCTGTGGGCTCAAAGGGCGGTCGGTCGATACCACCGGTCAACACGCCGCGCGTGCCGGGCAGGTCGTCCGCCTCGGCAATCGCCCGCAGTCTCCCGATGACCTCCTCACCTGATACCAGCGTGGGGATGCGCACGTCGATATCGGCGACCGCCTCGTCGGGCACGACGTTCGACCGTGCGCCGCCCTTACTGACAATGGTGTTGAGCGTCAGCCCGGTCGCGTAATCGTTGAGGGCGTGCGCCGCCAGAATCTTGCGCGCCAGGGCCACGACTGCACTCGCGCCGTCCTGCGGGGCGACGCCGGCGTGCGCCGCCTTCCCCTTCACTGTGAGTCGGAAGTGCGCGATGCCCTTGCGGGCTGTCACGATCTCGCCATGCGGCCGTCCCGGCTCAAGCACCAGACAGAAGTCGGCATCCCGCGCCTCGGCCTCGATGAGCGTCCGCGAGGCGATCGAACTGATCTCTTCGTCGGCGTTGTGGATGACCGTCAGCGCACCATAGCCATGCCAGCCCATCCGCTGCAGCCCCCACAGCGCCTCCCAGAGGGTCACGATGCCGCCCTTCATGTCGGCGACACCCGGCCCGTAGGCGCGAGGGCCCTCGGACCGAAACGGCCTCCGGCTCGGCTCGCCCGGCTCGAACACCGTGTCGTAGTGAGCCAGCAGCAGCACGCGATGCCGGCCCCGTCCGGACGCCCGGCCGACCAGCACGGGGCCGGTCGTGGCCGACTCGTGGCGTTCGACGCGAAAGCCGAGGGCCGCAAGCTGCGGCTCGATCCACCGGCTCGCCTCGGTGAGCGCCGGAACCGCGTACGAGCTGGTATCCAGGTTGACAAGCCTCTCGAGCCGCCCGATTGCCGCAGGGAGATGGGTGGTCAGATCGCGCAGCAGGTTCGTCGCCATGACGGTGGCACTCTCGTTCATGCACGCCTCCAAAGCGCGTAAGATGATGGGGCGATCACACCATTTGACCTCAATGCCGGCCGGACCTTGGTCTGCGTCCAGGGTCTTGCTCGCGGCGCTACACGGCGCGGGGAGGCGGAATGGCAGGAGAGACATCGATCACGATCTTCGGACTCGGCTTGATGGGCCGGCCGATGGCCCGGACTCTCGCGGCCAGAGGGTTCACCGTGCGCGGGTGGAACCGCTCGCCGCTGCCGGAGACCCTGACGCAGGGGATCGTCGTGTGTCCATCGCCGGAAGACGGGGCCGCCTCGAACGTCTGTCTGCTGGTGCTCGCCGACTCGGACGCGACCGACGCCGTGCTGGCGCGTCTCGATCCGCACCTCCGCAGCGGACACCTCGTGCTCGACATGGGATCGTCTGACCCTGCACGGTCGAGGGCCCACGCCGTGCGACTCGCGGCGCGGGGCATCGGTTGGGTGGACGCGCCGGTGTCGGGTGGACCAGAGGGCGCCGCGTCGGGGACCCTGGCCATCATGGCGGGCGGGACTCCAGACGATTTCGCGCGGGCGAAACCGATCCTCGAGGCGCTGGGCGCCAACGTCGTGCATGTCGGCGGGCCGGGTGCCGGACACACAGTCAAGGCGATCAATCAACTGATCGTGGGACTCACCATCGAGGCCGTGGCCGAGGCGCTGGTACTGGCCGAGGCCTGCGGCGTCGATCCGCGATTGGTGCAACAGGCGCTGCGCGGCGGGTTCGCCGACTCGAAGATCCTGCAGATTCACGGCACGCGCATGATCGAGCGCGCCTACGCACCGGGCGGCCGCGCAGTCGCGCAGCTCAAGGATCTCCGGCTGGCGCTCGCCCTGGCCTCGCGCGCCGGCGTCTTCCTACCGCACCTGCGGAGCACGGCGGATCGCTACGAGCGCCTGGTCGCGCAGGGCGACGGCGACCTCGACCACTCCGCGCTGCACAAGCTATTGTGAGACGGCCGCCCGCGCGGCCCACTGGCCGGCGACGCGCCCGCTGAAGATCGCGGGCCCGAGCATCGTGCCCTCCAGTCCACGGGCGCCGTTGATGTGTCCTCCGGCCATGCCCGCGAGCTCGCCGGCCGCGTACAGGCCGGGGATCGGCGCGCCGCCGGGCCGCACCACTTCGCACCGCAGTGTCGTCTTGACGCCACCGAGATTCTTGCGCGTCGTCGGCATGAACGTGATGGCCACGAACGGCGGCGCGTCCAGCGGCCGCATGCCGGCCAGCGGCTTCTGCTGATCGGGGTCGTGACTACGCCCCTCGCGGATAGCGGTGTTGTATCGCTCGATCGTGTCGACGAAGGTCTCGGCCGGTACGCGCATGGCCTCGGCCAGGGCGGGCAACGTCGGCGCGAAGTGTACGAACGGCGAGGCCTCGAGATACGCGCGCACCAGCGCGCGATCCGGGGTCACGCCCGAACGGAATGACGGGTGCGCCAGTTCCAGACCATCAATCATCGGACCATCGAGGATCGCCCAGGCGCGCGGCGGCGACTGCGCCAGGAGCGCGGGCGTCGCGGTGGCCGGGCCCTGCCGGCCCTCGTTGTGGAAGCGCCGGCCCTGGGCGTTGACCCAGACCGAGCCGCGGATCTCGCGTACCAGGATCCCCCGCTTGCCGGCAGGGTCGCGATAGTCCGGCGTGCCGTACGCGTAGATCCACATCGCGTCCATGTGGGTCAACAGGCCGCCGGCGCGCTCGATCAGGCAATGGCCGCTGCCGGTCGCGTGTGACCCGGCCGCCAGGAGGATCGGGACGCCCCGCAGGCGCGGGTTGTGCCTGTACACCATCGCCTCGTCCGACATGAAGCCGCCCGTCGCCATGACGACCGCGCGAGCCCGGATCGTCAGGGTCGCGCCGGAGTCGAGATCGTGCGCCGCGAGTCCGGCCACGCGACCGTCAGCCATAATGAGCTCGTCAGCAGCGGTGCGCCACAACCAGCGGGTGACGCCGAGCCTTCGGGCCTCGTCGTAGAGCGTCGTCGTCACCTCGCGGCCGCCGCCCGGCGACTGATGCCAGCGCAGCACCCGGTTGCCTTCCTGCCGCTTGAGCTTGGTCCAGCGCACACCCATCGCCTCGAACCAGTCGTACAGGTCAGGCCGGCTCCGCTCGATGTAGACGCGCGCCCACTCGCGGTCAACGGTGTCGCCGCCCCAGGCGAGCCAGTCTTCGTAGGCCGCCTCGATGCTGTCTTCGATGCCGTGCTGCGCCTGGAGCGGGGTATTGACCATGAAACAGCCGCCGCCCGAGATCACCGAGGCGCCGCCGAATGACTCGTCGCAGTCCAGCATGAGCACCGTGGCGCCGGCGCGGCGCGCTTCGATCGCCGCGGCCAGACCTGCGCCGCCGGTTCCCGCGATGACAACATCCGCATCCAGGTCCCACTGCTCTGACACGCGCGACATCCTCCTCAGAACTCGCTTCGGCAGCGGGGGCGCGGATACCCTGCGGCGATGAAGTAGCCAGGACTTCCGACTGCGGCAGCGAACACTTGCGGTTCACGACCAGGCACGACAAATACGGCATCAGGAGGGGTCGCATGGCCAGGTATCTGTTCCATGGCTCGTACACCCTGGACGGCATCAGAGGGGTGGTCAAGGACGGCGGCTCCAAACGGCGGGCCGCGGCGCAGCAGGCCCTGGCAAGCGTAGGGGGCAAGCTCGAGTCATTCTACTTCGCGTTCGGTGAAGACGACGTCTTCGCTCTCGTCGAGGCGCCGGACAACGTGAGCGTGGCGGCGGTGTCCATGGCGATCGGCGCGGCCGGCGGATTTCGAGGCAGGACCACGGTCCTGCTGACGCCCGAAGAGATGGATGAGGCCGCGAAGAAGGCCATCACGTACCGGCCGCCGGGAGCGTAGGACACCGGTAAGGTTGGAAATTGCGGGAGTGGCGGCCGACAGGACCGCCACTCCCCACAACGTGAGAACCCTCGACGCACGGCACCAACCCACGCACCGACAGGTGGACATCCCCTCCCGGAGCCGTTCTGTCCCGCGTGGGCACCGGGTCGCGTCGAGACTCAGCCGCGGCGTCTCCGTGCCGATCGACACCGACGCCGGCGTCTACGGAGTCGCCGGGCACCAGTTCTACGGCGGCGAGGAGGCCTGCGTGACCCGGATGGCTGCGTATCTCGTGGGCGAGGAGCCGCTTCGAATCGAGAAGCACGCCGCCACGCTGCGCTGTCTCTGGCCCGCCTTCGGCGCCGCGGTCTGGCTCGTTGAGATTGCACTGTGGGACATCGTGGGCAAGGTGCAAGGCTCCCGGTCTACAAGCTGCGTGGCAACGCCCGCGACACCAGGGTGGCCTACGCCGACACCGGCCAGAACCGGACGCCGGCGCAACGGGGCGACGACGCCCGGCGTCGGCGCGACGAGGGGTTTCGCGCGATCAAGCCGCGCATCCGCAACGAGAGGATGAAGGCGACGTCGCGCAGATCGCCGCCGTCAGTCAGGCGGCTCTTCGAGACGCGTGCCAATCTGGTAAAATGCTGGCGCGGGGCCCGTAGCTCAGTGGATAGAGCAGGGGACTCCTAAGCCTCTGGTCGGGGGTTCGATTCCCTCCGGGCCCGCCAAGACGGCCCGCTACCCGACCGTGCGCACTCGGGAGTAGGCGTGGATCCGCCGCGCCGGGCGGCCTCGATCCAGAATGATGACGGGCTGACCAGTCTTCTGGACGTGGCGCAGGGACTCCAGTGTGCGCGCCGTGAATCGAGCCTTCGACACCTGCTGCTCCACGGCTACGGCGTTCCCCCCAACACGCCTCGTTGTGACTATGGTCACTGCAGATGGTCATGTTGCCGTCGTCAACCGCGCCCTCTCCTGCGCCGTGGCCCTCGGGACGACTGGCGCAGATCGGAACAGGGCTCGTCCCGCTGAGGTGAAGTAGACTCCGGGAGCGCGAAGCGACCGATCGTCGGCGGCGGACACCCCGAGCAGGACGCTAATGTTGACGGAACGACCTCGATTGCTGGTGCTCGACGACTACGAGGGCCGAGTGGGGGCCGCGCCGTCGATGGCTCGACTACGCGAACTGGCCGAGGTGACGGTGCTGGACCGGCCGCTGGCGTCGGGTGACCTGACCGGGCTGACCGATGTTCGCGTCCTGCTGACCATCCGGGAGCGGACACCGCTCGATGCCGCGTTCTTCGACCGGTTTCCCCACCTCGAACTCGTGCTGCAGACCGGCGGGCACGCCTACCACATCGATGAATCGGCCGCGACCGCGCGCGGCGTCGTCGTCGCGCTTGGCCGCAGGGCCCGCATGCCGACACGCGCCGTCCCCGAGCTGACCTTCGGACTCATGCTCGCCGTGATGCGTCAGATCCACCCGCTGGCCGCGCAGCTCTCAGAGGGAAAGTGGCCGGCATCCGTGGGCCGGACCCTCGGCGGCCGCACGCTGGGCATCCTTGGGATGGGACGGCACGGGCGACCGGTCGCACGGATCGGCGCCGCCTTCGAGATGCGGGTGGTGGCGTGGGACCGGGGTGGCCCACGCGCGGCCGCCGACGCGGCCGCCGAGCGGCTGCCTCTGGACGACCTGCTGGCCGTCTCCGACGTGGTCTCCATCCACCTGCGGCTGTCACCCGAGTCGCGGGGGCTGCTCGATCGCGCGCGCCTGGCCCGGATGCGACCGGGCGCCGTGCTCATCAACACCGCGCGCGGTGCGATCGTGGACGAGGACGCGTTGGTCGAGGCGCTGCGCAGCGGCCGGCTCGGCGGCGCCGGCCTCGACGTCTTCGCCGTCGAGCCGCTCCCGGCGTCGAGTCCGCTGCGCACGTTGCCAAGCGTCGTCCTGACCCCGCACATCGGCTGGAAGGTCGACGACGTCTTCCACGAATTCGCCGAGATCGCCGCCGACCAACTCGCGGCCTGGCTCGACGGCCGGCTGGGGGCCGGCGAGGTCCTCAACCCGGCGGCTGCACGTCTGCCCCGGGAGCGGATGGGTGGCCTAGCCTCGTAGGGGCCCGACGCCAGACCCTGTGCCATGTAAGGATACGCGTGAGGAGGCTGAACCCGTGAGGGTGCTTGCGGAACGCTGGCTCGACCGTCTCGCCGACATCGGGGCTGCGCCCACCGACACCGCCGAGGAGCGGCTGCGCAAGTCCCTCCTCATCTTCGTCGTCCTCATGCTGGGCGTCGTGGCCCTGACGATCTACAGCATCATGTACTGGGCTCTCGGTCTGAACCTCGCCGCGGCGATCCCGTTCGCGTTTCAGGTCATGGCGCTGCTCAGCCTGCTCTACCTCTCGAGAACCAAGGACTTCACGACCTTCCGGAACGTGGTGCTGTTCATGGCGTTGACGCTGCCGGTCTCACTGCAGTGGGCTCTGGGCGGGTTCGCGGGATCGGGCGCCGTGCTGCTCTGGTCCGCGTGGCCGGCGATCGGTCAGTTGATGTTCGAGGGCCCGCAGAAATCCATCACCTGGTTTGCCGCGTATTTGGGCTTGCTGGCGCTGTCGGCGGTCCTGGACCCAATGTTCCCGAGCTTCGCACCGTCGCTGCCGCCGGCCATCACGGCGCTGTTCTTTGCCATGAACATCGCGCTCGTCACCGGCTCGATATACGTCACGCTGGGCTACTTCGCGTTCCAGCGCGACGAGGCCATGGCGGCGTTGAACCGGCAGCATCTGCTGCTGCAGAAGGAACAGGAGCGTTCGGAGCACCTACTCCTCAGCATCCTGCCGAAATCGGTGGCCGACCGTCTCAAGCACGACCCCACGGCGCTCGCCGAGGAGTGCGCCGACGCCACCGTGCTCTTCGCCGACATCGTGGACTTCACACGGACCTCGTCCGACCTGCCGCCCGAGGAGCTGATCGCCTGGCTCAACGACCTGTTCTCGGCGTTCGACCGTCTCACGGAGCAGTTCGGGCTCGAGAAGATCAAGACGATCGGCGACGCCTACATGGCGGTGTGCGGGCTGCCGGCACGGCACCCCGACCATGCCGGCGCCGCGGCGGAGATGGCGCTGGCGATCCTGGCTGAGGTGACCGGCCGCACCGCGCCCAACGGCGAGCCGCTGAGCGTGCGCATCGGCATGCACAGCGGCCGAGTGGTGGCGGGCGTCATCGGCACGCGCAAGTTCATCTACGACCTCTGGGGCGACACGGTGAACATCGCGAGCCGCATGGAGTCACAGGGCGTGCCCGGCGGCGTCCAGGTGACCCAGGCGACGTATGCGCGCCTCCACGACCGGTACGAGTTCACGTCGCGAGGTCAGATCTTCGTGAAAGGCAAAGGGCTCATGGCCGCGTTCCTGCTGACCGGCAGGAAGTCGCGGAGCGGGACGACTGCGAGGTCGTGAAGCCGGCTAGGCCTGGGCCGGCTTCAAGAGCGGCCGCAGCAGCGGGACGGCGAACAGCACCACAACGACATCAACCACGGTCTCGAACAGCAGCCCGCTGAGGAACAGCGGGCCGAACACCGTGTCGGCCGGCATTAACCCCCGGGCGAGGAACACATAGACGTTCAGCCCGTGACCCACCAGGATGGTGAGGGACCCGGTCATCACCGACCGCCGCGCCGCCAGCCCGGCGGCGATTCCCATGATGATGTGCGGGATGACTGCTGCCTGTTCGAACGGGTTCCCCGACGCCGTCAAGAACCCGTTCACCGCCGTGCCGGCGAGGCCGACGATGGCACCGACGCCTGGGCCAAACAGGATGCCGGCGATCACGATCACGACCATGTTGAGCGCGATGATCGCGCCCGGCACCATCGGGTTCGGGATGAGATGGACGAACTGCCCGGTGATGACGTACACCGCTGCGAACACAGTCGCCGAGATGATGTGTCGTATCCGCATCGCCTGTTCCGGCCTCAAGCACACCCTGCCGCCGGTGAAGTGCTCCGGGGTCGCCCTCTCATCATACCAACCGTCGTGCGGCGCGCCTCGAGTAGGCGAAGAGAACCAGCACCTCGGCGATCTGCGCGGCGAGCGTCGCCACCGTGGCGACAGTGATGCCGGTCCAGCCGGCGGCGGCCCCGGCGACCAGCGTCAGCACCAGGACGGCAGCGTTGGCGATCATCGCGAGCTGGATCGGACTGGTCGACCGCTGCTGGATGAGCACGCCGCGGAACAGGTTGCGCAGTGCCATCAGGAACGGCAGCGGCAACATGATCTGCATGCCGTAGACCACATGGGGAAGCAACGTGGGGGGAAGCCGCACCACGCCCGCGAGATAGACCCGGATCAGCGGCGTGAACACGATCGCCATGGCGAGCAGCGTAATGACCGCCCCGACGCCAAGGATGAACCGCCGCACCCTGAGGTAGGTGAGACGGTCCTCGATCACGGCAACCGTGACCTCCTGGAACGCCATCGCGCCGGACGAGATCACCGAGATCAGGCTCGCCGCCACCGGCCAGGCGGCAAGCGAGACCTGCGGGAGCACGGCGCGCGAGATCCCGGCGGCGACGGCCGGCCGGACCACGCTGCGAATGATGTCGGTGGCGGCCAGCGGCGTACAGAAGCGGATGATCTGCGGCATGGTCAGCGAGACGCCGGACGCCCGGGGCAGCCGTCTGACCACCGGCATCGCCCAGACCGTATTCACAGCCGACTCCACGATGACGCTCACGGTGAGTGCGAGTGCGCCGAGCGTCGCGCCGGGCAGGACCGGCCAGGCGACGCCGCCGGCCAGGATTGCCGTGAGCGACAGCAGTCGAAGCACCGTGCCGTACGAGATGAGGCGCGTGTCGCCGCGGAGAATGAGCGGCCCCTGATGAAAGCGCCGCCACGCAATCGCGACGATCCACGGCAGGAGCAGTTGCAGGGCGGGTTGAGCCTGGACCGCCACCGCGTCCGGGATGCCGAGGAGCCCGCGCACGATGAACCCATAGGCGGGGGTGAAAGCCGCGACCGCATAGAGACCGGTCATGATGCCGCCGATCCACAGCGTCAGCCGCCGCAAGAGCCGGTACGACGCCTGATCCCGGGTCAGCGCCACCGAGGCGGACAGCAGCATGATGATCGGACTCTCGAGGAGCAGCGCCAGGTCAAAGGTCACGCCGTAGGCCGCCAGGTGGACCTCGGGATCGACAAGGCGGCTGATGGCGATCGACGCGATGGGCTGCGCGACGATCATCATCATCCACGACAGCGCCAGCGGCAGCCAGAACGCGACGAGGGCGCCTGTCGTCCATCGCTCCGCAGGCGTGGTCACAGTGGTCACACTAGAAGTCTCGACCACTCACCACTCGATGAGATGTACGACCTGAGCAGGATCTGGAGAGACTGCTGCGACCCGGGATCGCGTGCCCACCCTCACGCGGTGGTTCCGCGACCTACGCCGTGACGGGCTCTCGATCCCCGGCGGGGAGGACGTCCATCCGGGTCGGCACCCGGACGTCGCGTGAGTCCATGGTCTCACAGAGGCAGTAGACCGCGACGATCTCCCCATACCGCGGGCTGATGATGCGCTCCTTCTCGCACTTGGGGCAACGCACGATGACTGCGCTCTGCATTCGTACCCCTCCGGCCCGCAGGCGGCGTCCGTACCGGGAGCCCGTCGCGGGCTCTCAGTTACATTGTACCCAATCGAGGGGCCCCAAGTCTCGACAGGCGCATCGGAGAGCGCACAGTGTGACAGGGCCTCGGTTTCCGTCCTCCGCCCGATGTCCTACGGCTCGTCGCTCTCCTACATCGCCGCTGTGCGCGGCATCATGGTTCCGGCAGGCGCGACAGCCTCGAACCCGACCCTGGTGCCGCTGGCGCAGGTGGGTCTCGTGCGCACGGCCATCAACCGTCGCCCAAGTCACGGGAACCGTCGACCCCCCGGGCGTGGGCGCTGACTGCACGCGGGGGGTTCGGCGTGCGCGGAGCCCGACGTACTCGACCCACGGGTGTACCATGCTCGAACCTCGGTGCCTGCAGTCTAACGCCATCAAACCTTGGGCATAACTCCATCGAGCCTCCGATAAGTGGCAAACCCGCCGCGAGGCGGGGGCGCAGAGCCACAGGACCCTCGTGGTCGGCTGGGTTACCGAAGAGGATCTCCCGTTCTCGAGGGATCCTCCTGGTGCCTATCGGTGCCGCTGGGCTCGGGTGATGCCATGGAGACCGAAGGCACGATCCTCGCGGTTGACGACGATGTCGCCACACGGGCGCTGCTCATGAAGCTGCTGAGCAGCCAGGGGTATACCGTGAAGACGGCGAGCACGCTGGAAGAGGGCCTTGCCGATATCGCCGACGTCCTGCCCGATCTCATCCTGCTGGATATCAAGATGCCGGACGGCGACGGACGTCATCTGTGCCGCCGGCTGCGCGCGCACCCCGACACCGCCGACCTCCCGATCGTCCTCATGACCGCCCACTCCGAGAGCGGTAGGCTGTGGCTCTCGACCGGCGCGGACGCCATCGTCTACAAGCCTTTCAAGCACGAGGAACTCGTGTCGTGGGTGCGCGCGCTCGTCTACGCCCGGCGCGCGCAGGCCAAACTGGACCGAATGGAGACCATGCTGGTCTCGATCGCCGCGTCGGTCGAGGCGCGCAGCCAGCACCGGAAAGAACACCTGTTCCGTGTCGCCTGGTATGCGCAGCAGCTGGCGTACGCGCTCGGCCTCAGCCATGACGAGGTCACCGTTGTGCGCCGGGCCGCACTGCTGCACGACATCGGGATGATCGCGGTGCCCGACGCGGTACTGCACCAGCCGCGCTCGCTGACGCAGGCCGAGTTCGCGCAAGTGAAGACCCACACCGTAGTGGGCGCCGAACTGTGCCGGGCGCTGCCCGACGGCGATGCGGTCGCGACGATCGTGCGCAGCCATCACGAGCGCTGGCACGGCGGGGGGTATCCCGACGGACTCGCCGGCACCGAGATCCCGCTCGGCGCGCGGATCATCGCGGTGGCCGACGCGTTCGACACGCTGACTACCGACCGGCCGTACCGGTCGGCGCTCACCGTGGACGGCGCCCTGGACGTGCTCGTGCTCGGCGCGGGCGCGCAGTGGGACCCCGACGTGGTGGAGAAACTGGCAACCATCGTGCGGCCGCACCACAGCAGCAAGCGCGACGGCGCCACCGCCGGGTCCGGCGAGGAACACCAAGGCCCAGTCCCTTACGACCCGCTCGAGGCGTTCATCAAGTATCTGCAGATCACGGGCGATCGGCCGTAACCCCGCCCGTCTACGGGCTGGCGCGGCTGGGCACACCACAAGTGGAGGCACGACAACGGCGAGATTGGGGACCATCTCGCCCTCTCCTCGACAAAGGCAAACCCGCAGCAATGCGGGGTCGCAAAGCCACTGAGCCGTCCGCGAACGGCTGGCAGGGCTGCCGAAGGGAGAGTCCGGTCTGCACGGCGCACGTCGCGGCGTTGTGATTCTCATCGCGGCGGCCTTCATGGTCGCCGGAGTCACCGTTGCGGGACGGCCTGGAGGCGCGCAGCCGGCTCACGCCGCCCGTGTGTTTGTCGCGGGCTACTACGTCCACGACGACCCCCTTGCGGCCACGACGCTGCAGGCATTCGGCGACCACCTGGCCTGGACGATCACGACCAACCTGGTGATCAGTGACACCACCGGCACGCTCCGCGGCGAGCACGATGCGCGGGTCATGACGCTGGCGCGACAGCGCGGCATCAGCGTGCACTTCCGCGTGAGCAACCTCACCGACTGGGAGTTCAACCGCGAGGTGGCGCACGCCGTCCTCACGCACCCCGAGGCCCGGGCCCGGGCGATCGCGGATATCGCCGCGACGGCCGACGAGTACGGCTACGATGGGGTGAACATCGACCTCGAGCGCGTCCCGCCCGAGGACCGGGAGGCGCTGACCGGGTTCACCCGCGATCTGACGGCCACGCTGCGTGCAAAAGGCAAGATGGTCTCGATCGCCGTCCCGGGCAAGACCACCGATGATCTCACCGACCCGTCGAGTGGCGCGTTTGATCTCGAGGCGCTGGGCGCCATTGTGGACCGTATCGTCCTGATGGCCTACGACGAGCACTGGGACTCGGGCCCGCCCGGGCCCGTGGCGTCACTCCCTTGGGTGGAAGCCGTGGTGCGGTATGCCGTCTCTCAGGTCAGTCCCGACAAATTGCTCCTGGGCGTGGCGTTCTACGGATATGACTGGCCTGCCCGCGGGACCGGAGAAGGGGTCTCGATGCGGGAGGCGATGCGGCGCGGAACGGAGGCCGGCGCGGAACTCCAGTGGGACCCCATCGCGCTCGTGCCGTTCTTCCGTGTCGGCCCGCGCACGATCTACTTTGAGAACGCGCGCAGCCTCGCGCACAAACTCGAGGTGCAGGCCAACGCCGGGCTCGCGGGCATCGCACCCTGGCGGCTCGGCCATGAACTGCCCGAGGTCTGGGCCGAAATCGGCCGGACCCCGGCGGCTCAGCGACCGTAGACCCGGCGGCGGCGTGCGCCCATCACCGCCAGGATGCTGCCGAGGGCGACCATCAGGCCGCCGACCCACTTACCGGCTCTGATCACCAGCGCCAGTGCTGCTGAAAGGCCCCCGAAGGGGAGTTGATACGGCATCGGATCCGGCTCCTCCGCTGCGTGCGAGTTCCGCGAACACAATCAACCGCTCGGCCGCGCTGAACGGCGGGCTACACGCCATGATCGCGAGCCGCCTGGTGTCCGGGCGTGACCGAATCACGTCCACCCGGTCCGGCGCCACGACCACCGCGTAGACCACCGTCCAGTGTTGTTCGGCAGAGCCCCGGCGCAGGACAATGGCGTCGCCGGGCCCCAGCCGATGAAGATCCCGGAAAGGCGCACCGGATGTGGTGCGATGGCCCGCGATGACCGCCGTGCCCTCATCCCCGGGCGAGACGTTCCGCAGGCTCTCCGAGAACGGCACCTGTCCCAGGCCGAACCGCTTCAGCCGCGGGGTGTTGCGCCCGGTGAACACGTCGGCTTCAAGTTCGCGTACGACCGCCTTCAGGTGCAGCTTGGGGATCTCCAACAGGTACCCGCCGTCCCCAGGCGCCAGCACCTCCACCGGTTCGGCGTGGCGCGACGGCGCGGGCGCCGGCGCCGGCCGGCGCTCCGACCATTGCGCGACGTCCGCGGCGCGGCGCGACTCGACCAGCAGGTCCGCGAGCCGCACGGCCAGCGTCGGGATCGTCGCCAGCAGCAGGCCGGCGACAACGAGGCTCACGCCGAGCCGCGTCAGGCTCACAGGCCGACCCCCCGCCTGATCACAGGGTCAAGATCTCCGAACGTCGTCTGCCGGGGGAACTGCTTGAAGAGCTGAAACCCGGGCTCGTACAGCGCCGAGTGGAACAGCACGGCACGGTGGCTCGGGCTCTCCGACAGCCAGGCCGAGAGCACCGCCGCGTCTCGCACCGCCTGATCCATCGATGTTGACTTGCCGACCCGAACGGCAACGACCTTGGCTCCGCGGCCCCGCGCCTCGGCGATCACGCGGTCGATCTCGCCGGCATCGGCGTACACGCGCACCACATGGAGATCGAGGGCGAAGCGCTCGACGAGTTCGGAGAAGTACCGCCACGGCGCGTCGCTGTACTGCCAGGCTTCGGGGCGGTTGGTGTACTGTGCGATCACCGTCTCACGAACGCTGATCTCGACCGGCTGACCGCCGATGATCGCGCCGCCCCGGCCGTCGCCGCGTACCGGCGCGGAGCCGAGAATCATCGCCGCCCGGGGCCGTCGCTCACGATACCCGAGCAGCCGGAACCCGAACCGGTCGGGTGGGCCGTACACGTTGATGCCGTGACTCGCCAGGTACAGCGCGGCGTCGGCGCTGGCCGCCAGGTCCATGCACGCGATCGCCACGAAGGGCCGCGCGTGCATGGCGGGCGCCGCCAGGGTGTTGAACCCGTGCGTGTCCACGATGGACATCATATCCTCGCCGACGCGCCGCGATGTCCGGTACGGGATCTCCGACGGGTCGAGCGCGAAGCGGAACCGGCCCTCGGCGTCGCCCCCGAGCCACGTGTCGGTGCGGCGGTCCAGGCGCGCGACACCCGGCGTGAGCGGCACGACCCGCACGTCGGCGTGCCGCATCAATTCGGCGACCAGCATCCCCTCCATGTACGGCACGACGTCTTCGGGACGCGCAGGGACGCGGTCGGGCAGGACACGCACGTCCCATGCCGAGCCGGTCCACGCGATGTCGCGGATGACCCGATCCACCTGAACACCCACGCGGGCGCCCCGCGGGACCGCGATCCGCGACCGGCCCAGCACGATCGCCACCGGTTCACGTCCGGCGGTCTCGAGGAACCGGTGCGGCCACCAGCCGCCGACGGTCAGACCGACGGCCACGAGCGCCATGACCACCGCGCCGGCCAGAAGCCGCGTCATGTTGTGGATCCCCCCGACGCCATGTCAGTGTCCCTTCGACCAGACCGTGAGTCGGCGGCCCAACAGCACTTCGAGGATGAACCCGCGCCACCACAGCCCCGCGTTGACCATGCGCAGCAGGAAGTACAGGTGCACAGACCGCAGCACCACCGGCAGACACCGCGCGCGGATGCCGCCGCGGATCGCGAAGGCCGTGACGAGCGCCGCGTCCACAAGGGTCAGACCGGCGAGCCAGCTGATCCACGCGACGTCGCGCTCGAACAGGGTCGCCGTGAGTACGGTGTACGCCGTGGCGACCAGGGCGGCCGGGAAGAGGAACGCCTCGAAGACCCCCAGCCAGATGAACACGGCCAGCATCGGCTTGCGGTGGAGCCGGTGCGAGAAGAGCATCAAGTTCTGGAAGAACGCGCGGACCCATCGGTCGACCTGTTTGAAGTAGATCGGCCAGGTTCGCGGGTCGACGGGATAGCAGATCGCGCCCTCGACAAACGTGGCCTTGCCGCCGGACATGTGCACCTTCCACGTGAAGTTCAGGTCTTCGGCCATCGTGCCGGCGTCGAACCCGCCGTGCTCTCTGAGCACCGACGTGCGAAACGCCGAAAAGGCCCCCGAGCACACGATGGGCGCGCCGACCGCGGCCTGCGCGGTCTTGTAGAGTTCCAGGCCGTAGAGGTACTCGACGAGGCGTCCACGTTCCCACACGGTGTCCAGGTGCCGCGGCACCAGGTACCCGGAGGCCAGCGCCAGGTCGGGGTCGCGCTCGAACGGCGCGATGAGCTTCTCCAGCGCGTCGGGCGCCAGCGTGGTGTCGGCATCGATGGTCACGGTGATCTCGGCGCCGACGAGGGGCAGCGCCACGTTCTGCGCCTGCGCCTTGGTCCCCTGATTGCGCGCCGGGCGCACCACCTGTGCGCCGTGCGCGCGCGCCACCTCGCCCGTGCGATCGGTCGAGCAGTCGTCCACAACGATGAGCTGCTCGGGAGGCCGGGTCTGCGTCAACACACTGCGGATCGTATCTGCGATCGACGCCTCTTCGTTGTACGCGGGGATGATGACCGCGACGCTCAAACGCCCGCGGGGCGCCGGGTGCGCTGCGCCGGCGCGAGAGCGTGTGATGCGTTCAGCGGTGAGAGCCATCGCCGAATCGGGTCCACCTGCAATGGCCCTCTTCGGCTGCCCGGCCAACTCGATGCGTCGAGTCCCGAGGCTCTGCGTCGCCGTCTCGCGACGGGTTTGCCTTTTCGGAGGTTTCCGCTTCTTATTCTACCCGAGAGACCGCTCGCTTTAGACCTGCACCGCCGTCGAAACGTACGCGTGCGCCGGCAATCTTAGCGGAGATTACTGTCAACTAACGAGAGGATCGCGGGAGGATCCGCGATGACGGCTGGCGCACGCCTCAGACGTGCCCGTACCGGTCGAGCATCTCCTGGGCCGACAGCCCCTTCGCGCCGAGTTCGCGGGCCTCGGTCTCCTTGCGGACGACGTCCTCCGCGGCCTCCAGGATCTCCAGGACGCGGTCCTGTGGGATTACGACAACGCCGTCACTGTCGGCCAGGACAAAGTCGCCCGGGTTGACGGGCACCAACCGTCCCAGCGCACCCGGGAGCGAGATGGGGAGGTCGTGCCGCACAACGCGCCAGCGCCCGATCGACTGCACCGGGCTCCGATAGCGGGCAAACACGGGAAAGTCGAGCGCGGAGATCGCGTCCACGTCGCGCACGCCGCCGTCAACAATGGCCCCGCGGCAGCCCCGCCGGAACATCGTGAGCGAGATCAGATCGCCGAACAGGCAGATGCCGCGCGCGTTGGTACCGCCCCACACCGACACCGAGTCCTCGGGCAGGCTGTCGGCGATCTGCAGCTTCAGCCGGTCGGGACCGGCGCCCACGGTGAAGGCGCCCTCGATCGTGTAGGCCCACCCCGCGGCCTTGGCGCGCGGGGTGGTGATGCGCTGAATGGTGCTGTCGAGCGCAGGCTCTGGGAGGCCGAGCGTGTCAAACACGTCGCAGATCGTAGCAGTATCGAGCGCCAGGTAGCGCCGTCGTATCGCGGCCCGGTCGGTCATCGTCCCGTCCTCCCTGCCCGGCTCTCCAGGCGCGCCGCAGGCGACCGCGGTCTAGAACACGCGGTCGCTGCCGGCTGCGGCCTCGGCCGCAGGGCCACCGGCCTTCACCTTCGAGATCCCCTCCGGAATCGTTTCGCCGATGCCCATCTCGTCGAGCGCCTCGCCCACCGCGGCCAGCGATGCCAGCGTCGCCTCGCTGTAGTTCCGGCTGATGCACACGCCCGACGCGCCGCCCTCGTACGCGGCCCGCACCGCGGCCCGCACGCTCGCGGGCGTGATCGGTTTGCTGTCCTTGCCGACGCCCTGCACCCCGACGCCGAGCCCCGGGTAAACCGGCTTGCCGGTGCGCAGCACGGTGCGCGTCGTCTCCTTGCGGACGTAGTCGGCGCTGAACCCAGCCTTCGGCAGGTCAGCCCACGCCGCCTCATCTAATTGCAGGATCTTGTAGAGGACCGGCGTCGCGTCGGCCGGCGCAAAGTCGCCCAGCCAGGTCTTCGTGAACGACCCCACAATCCGGTTGAAGCGGAACCCGGCCACGTCGTGATAGAGCACCGGCTTGATCCAGTCGGCGCAGTGCGCCAGGTCGCGCAGGTCGTACTGCGCGCGCAGGAATGGGTGGAACGTGTTGATGAGTTGCCAGACGTGCATGCCGACCTCTTTGTTGGGATCGAGCCACTTCACCGTGCCGTAGATCTCGTGGTAGAGACTCTTGTGGCTGTCGAGCCAGAACTTCTCCCACGCCAGCACCTCGGGATGCTCCTGCAGCGTGCGGAAGAACTCGACGAAGTGCCCGTCCTCGAGCCGGCCGGCCCGTGCGCGCCGGAAGTACTCGTCGAACGCGAGATAGCCGCGCCGCGCCGCCTCGACGTCGATCCCGCGCTCGTGCGCCTGGCCGCGGCAGTGCGGGCAGAAGCAGGTGGGCACATCGCCCTCGGCCATATTCCACAGCGGGCTCCGGCGCTCGATGCCCCAGCAGATGCCGTCCACCGGATACGACTTCAGGACGTCCTCGTAGTACGACAGGGTCCAGTGCCGGTAGTCAGGGTTATTGAGACACGGCCGCGCGGCCTTGCGACCCCACGCGTCGATCTCGAGGAGATGGATGAAGTTGGGCACCCAGACCGATTTGATCTCGGTCCCGGCGGTCTCGCAGTAGTACGGGTAGACCTTCATGCCGCGCTTCCGCGTCTCGGGCAGAATCATCTCGAGGAAGTCCTTGCCGCGGTACAGCGGGTCGGGGGCCGCGAATTCCTTGATCGTGGTGGCGTTGTAGTACTGCGGGTGGATCGTGGTCATCGCGCCGCCCTGCAGGTGATCGGGCTCGGCCTTGCCGTGGTCGGGATACCAGTCGGTCGCCCGGCCGGCGTTGCCGCGGCTCCACGAGAGCGTCGAGGGCAGCAGGGCGTTGACGCGGGCCTTCTCCTGGAGGAAGTCCAGGACCGGATTCACGCCCTCGTCAATCACGCTGATGAAACCGATCTGAATGCCCACCCAGTTCCGCCGTGCCGTCATTCTCTACCTCCCTCTCGTTCCGTGTCTGCCACGCGGACTCACCGGCGGCGGCTCACCGCACCGACGTCGAACACAGCGTGTACCTAGGGGGTGCCGGTGGCCTCGCTCGTCGCCAGTGCCGAGCAACGGCGACGATCTCAGCCTCTACCGGACGGAGCCGTGGGTGGGCCGACGGCCCCACATCGCCACGGTAGGCGGCGCCGATCGCACCCGGCACCCCGCTGGTTCTCGTCAACGTGCTCGCCGGCGCTAGGCCAGGTCAAACTCGTCCACCGGCATGACGGCGTCCACTTCCTTGAGCGCCCGGCCGACACGCTCGCGGGCCCTAATCGAAACCGCCGTAATGATGGCGTTGATGATGCTGATGGCCGCCACGTACGAGTTGTGGAAGCTCTGCGTCCGCACCGTCGCGCGCAACACGAAGTCCGCGGCGCGGGCCGCGGGCGCGGTCACCGAGTCGGTAATCACCACCACCTGCGCGCCACGGCTCTTGGCCAAACGCACCAGGTCCAGGGTCCGCTTGGTGTAGCGGACGAAGGTGAATGCCAGGAACACATCTTCGGTGCCAATGTGCCGGGCAAGCTGAAAGTCCACGGCGTTGCCGTGCGTGAGGAGCGCGGACTCAATCCCGGTCATGTCCAGGAGAAAGGCCAGGAGCCCGGCCGGGAAGCTCAAACCGCGAAACCCGGCAATATAGACTCTCCGCGCACCGAGCAGTGCCTCCACGACCGGGGCGAACGCATGGGCCGTGGGGTCGGCCATCGTCTCCGTGAGGTTGTTGGCGTCCTGCGCGAGAACGGCGCGAAAGATCTCCTCGCTGGTCGAGGACCGCGTGATGGCCAGGGACTCGAAACGCGTGGACGGCGCCGACTGGGCCCGGACATGCGCCTGCGCGGTTTGCTGCATCTCCGGATAGCCGCTGTATCCGAGCGCGGTCGCAAACCGCACGACGACAGACTCACTGACGCCCACGGCATCCGCGACCCTGGCCGCCGGGTAGAAGGCGACGTCGGTGAGATGCGCCGCCACGTACTCGGCGACGCGCCGGAAGCTGGCGCTGAAGGAGTCCGCCTGCAGGCGGATCCGCTCAAGGAGGTCGGCCGCCTGCGGCCGCTCCGCCTCCACCGCGCCGTTGGCGCGTCCCTTCGGCATGTGCAAACCTCACTCCCGCAAGATTCCCTGCTGGATTTCGACGGCTTGGCAGGAATTCCTGTGGACCGCACCGGCCGGCCGGGGCTCGGCCGTTACCGCATGAACCGCCACCGATGGTCCCAGTCGACGGACGGCCGGTCCGCGCCGTGCTCCGTGATCACGATGTCCTCGTTGATCCCGGTGCTCCACGGCACCCTCGGCCGCACGTCCCGCCGAGGGTGATAGGAGAACACCATGCCGGCCTTGAGCTCCCAGTCCTGCGACTGCCCCCAGGGCGTCGCCGCCGCATACCACGGCCGCTCGATCGTATCGAGGCCCTGTCCGTGAAAATCGAAGTGCACCGTCGGCGCCCCAAAGTCCCAACCGTGCTCGCGCATGACGCGGTCGAACGTGCCGGCGAGGTCGGACAACCGCGCCCCGGGTTTGGCAGTCTGCCGGATCGCGTCGAACGCCGCCAGCTCGCTCTCCATCAGGCGCAGTTCCTGCGGCGTGGGATCGCGATAGGCGCAGTTGATGGTGATCTCGCACCAGTGCCCGCTCTCGCCGCAGATCTCGAGATGGAATCGCACGACGTCGTCGCACCGCAGGGGAACCTCTTGGGGCGGGTCGCTCTCGCCCGGGCCTTCACCGATGAACACGAGGAGATCGCGTGCGCCCTCGGCCCACACCGGCTTCGTCGCCTCGGCCGCCAGTTCACGCTGGCTGGCACCGGGCGCGACGATTGTGGCGAAGCGCTCCATCGCCGCCTTGGCCACGGCCCACAGCTCGCGGATCTGCTGCAGCTCCAGGGCGCTCTTCTGCGCCCGCACGTGATCGATGAGGTCGTCGGCGTCCGCGAACGTGACGTCGGGCAGCGAAGACCGCAGCTCGGCGTGCGCCCCGGCCGGCAGGATCCATCGGAGCCCGGCGATGCCGATTCTGGCCCGGGCCAACCCCTTCGCCTTGACGGCATCCACCATACGTGGCACGACGTACACGTCGCCGCGAGTATCCGTGACCCACCCGCGCGCGGCGACGCGGTGCGCCACCGCGTGACTGCTCAGGGTCAGCACGGGCTCGCCGGCGAGGGGCACGAGCAGCAAGCCGTCGTGCCCCCACAGGTGGAAGTCGGTCAGGTATCGCAGGTAGCCTCGACCCGTCCACCAGTGCCCCTTGCCGGCCACGAGCAACGCATCGAGCCGGCCCGCGGCCATCGCGGCGCGCAGACGCGCCAGCCGCGCGTCACGTTCTGCCAGCGTCGCTCTGGTTCCCATCGGCGATCACGCCTCCCAATCCGCCTCGATCTCATCGACGACATCGCCGAGCGCAGCCAGCCACTGCCCGGCTCGGACCACCGGCCACACCACGCCGCTGTCGACCAGGGTGCCGCGGGCAGGACTGGTGATTCGCGCGAGTTCCTGACCGTTGAACGGGTGCAGGATCACGCCAAAGGTCTCGCCGGGCTCGAGCACGTCCCCACGCTTCACCCGCATCGAGAGGATGCCGCCCACAGGGCCGTTAGAGATGTCCGTATGGATCCTCCAGAGGCGGTACCGCCGGGGTCCGCCCTCGATCGGGCCGTCGATCATGCCGAGCAGCCGCATGACATTGCGGATGCCGCGCGCGCCGGTTTCCACCTGCGTCTGGCCGCCGCGCAGGAAGTCAGGCCCGCCGCCGATCTCAGGCGTGATCGCCGGGACGCCCAGGTCGAGGCTGGCGTCCTTCCACGGCGTCTCGACGGCGATGTCGGCCAGGCCAAACGCTTTCGCCATCTCCAAGGCGCGGACCGCCGTTGCGGTGCCAGGTGGGCCGCCCTTGGCGATGGTGTACCACATGTACGTCTCCGGCGTTCCGGAGTGGATGTCGATCCAGGCGTCGGCGCGGGCGACGATCTCGTGATAGAGGAGGTGCGCCAGTCGCTCGGTGTAGGTACCGTCGGGCCGGCCGCCGCCCACGCGGTTGAGGATCTTGCCGTCCCAGTAGACATGGCGGGTGCCGAACTCGAAGCCCGAGGTGTTCGCGACGGGCACCGCGATCAGCACCCCGCGCATGCGCGAAAGGTCCAGGTCGCGGAGGACGTCGAGGACCGCGAGCGTCCCAATCAACTCGGCGCCGTGAACGCCGCAGGTGACGGCAAGCACCGGACCCGCGTGCGCGCCCTCCAGGAGGTTCACGGGCACGTCCACCGGCATCTGCGCGAGCGTGCGGCCGGCCGAGGCCAGGCCGTAGACCCTGGCACCAGGAATCGAGTCGAGTCCGGCGATGCGCATCACAGCCAGCGGCCGAACCAGTCGAGGTAACGGTCAATGCGGAAGATCCGGTGCCAGGGCTTGCCGCCCCGTGACAGATTGTGGCTCTCGTCCGGAAACCGCACCAGTTCGGTCGGCACACCCAGGCGTCGCAGCGCCATGTAGAGACTCTCGCCCTGATCAACCGGACAGCGCAGATCCTGGGCTGAGTGAACCACGAGCGTTGGCGTCCGCACGCCTGCCATGTACGCGACCGGCGAGCGGGCGAGGTAGACGTCGGGCACCTCCCACGGCAACCGGCGGTCGAACTCCACCTGGTCGAGCAGGAAGCCGATGTCGCTGGCGCCGCTCATGCCGAAGCGATTGAACAGACACCGGTCGGACACCGCGGCCCGGAACTCGGGATGCCGCGCGACGATCCAGGTCGTGAGGTAGCCGCCGTAGGATCCGCCGGCGACCCCAAGCCGGTCCGGGTCGATGAAGTCGAACGACGCACACGCCGCGCGCAGGAACGCCATGCTGTCCTCGTAGTCGAGGTCGCCCCATCGGCCCCGGATCGCGGCCGAGAACGCCTCGCCGTACCCGTGGTTGCCACGGGTGTTGCAGTACGCCACCGCGTAGCCCGCGGCCGCGTAGACCTGCCACTCGTGACAGAAGACCGAAGCACGCATGCTGCCCGGACCGCCGCCGTTGTAGAGGATCATGGGATACCGCCGGCCAGGCTCGCATCGTGTGGGCGGCAACACCCAGCCGTGCACGGTCACGTCGCCCGATGGGCACGAGAACCGGACCGGCCTCGACAACTCCACCTCGTCGAGGAGATCCCGGTTGACGTGTGTCAGCCTTCGCCGGCTCCACGTATCGCCCTCACGGGAAAGCACAAAGAGATCGCCCGGGGTCATGTCGTCGCTGGTCAGCGTCACGATGGTGCGGCACGACCGGTCGGACGAGAACGCAATGGTGGCGTGATCGCCGTCTTCGAGCCGGCGGGGGCGGCCGCCGGTGCGCGCGACCTCGTGCAGGTGGACCATGCCGGCGTGATTGACCAGGACGAGCAGGCCGCTCGCGTCGGGCAGCCAGCGGGGACCGTCATCGCCGCCGTAACCGCGCACGTCGGCATTGCGCGAGTAGTCGCCGAGGGTGTAGTCAAATCCTGCGGTGAGGCAGGCGCCACTCCGGTCGAACGGCGAGACGAGCCAGAGCCGCTGGTTGCCGTAGTGCCCCAGCGGCCGGTCGTTGTGGCCGCAGACCGCGATGGCCGTGCCGTCGGGCGACCAGGCGAGGGCGTTGCTGCGCATCTCGGCCAGACCGAAGATCTCCAGCGGCTCGAGCGGCGCGGCCGCCGTGGCATCGAGCAGGTAGAGGAAGGACTCGCGGACGCCCTCGCCGTCAGGACGGGTGTTACCCGCGGCGGCCAACCAGCGTCCGTCGGGCGACCAGGTGGGCCGGTGCAGCTCGTACGGGCCACGACTCAAGAGGACAACCGGCGCGGCCGCGCCAGGGCCGGCCGGGCCGGCAACCTGGACGACCGCAATGTGTCTGCGGTAGTCGCCGAAGTACCCGACATCGTCCAGCTTCCATCGCAGCCGCGTGACGACGAGGACATCGCGGTTGAACCGCGCGTACGGATCGTCGGCGTCGCCCGCCGACGCGTCGGGCATCTGCTCGAGCCCACGGGCGGGATCAACGTACGTGGTGATGGCGAGGCGGGTCCCGTCCGGCGACCAGGCCGGTTCGTGCGCGCCGCCGTAGAGCCGCGTGAGACGCTGCACCTGGCCGCCGGCGGCCGGGACGAGGCAGAGTTGCGGCCCACAGCCGACGACGGAGACCGGATGGTCGGGCCCTCGGCGGTCAGCCAAGGCACCCGACGCGGGCGGATCGCTCGACAGGAACGCGATCGCGCGACCGTCGGGCGACCACCGCGGATGGGTATCGTGGCCCAGGCCGGCCGTCAGCGGCATGGTCGCGCCTGTGGTGACGTCGGTGAGACAGAGCCGTGACCGGTATCGATTCTCCTCGCCGACAATCCATGTCTCGACCCAGGCGACGCGCCGACCGTCGGGCGAGACCTGCGGGTCGCTGACCATGCGGAACCACAGGAGATCGCCTGAGGTCATCGGGCGTTTCTTCACCGGTCACGCCTCCACGGCGGTGGCCTCGGACAAGACCCTACACACGCGCGCCGTAGACCTCCCGCGCGGCCCTGGGTGTGACGAACCCCTGCTCCACATCGCGGCGCACCAGCTCGGGGTCGCGCTGGGTCGGGTCACCGAACCCGCCGGCGCCGGGCACCTTGATCACGCACACGTCGCCCGGTTTGAACTCGAACGGCGGGAACCGCTCGACCTTGACGCCGTTGATCGAGACCTCGCCGAGCGCCCCGGGGTGCCCGCCCAGCAGTCCCGGCGCGGGGAACTTCAGCAAGTCGGGCCGGATGGTGAGCGTGATCGGCTCGGCGGCGTAGCAGCGCAACACGATCTCTTGACCGAGCCCGCCGCGGCGCCGGCCCGGGCCCCCGGAGTCTGGTCGCAGCGCCTTCCGCTCCATGATGACCGGCGACTGAATTTCCATGATCTCGGTCGGGGTCAACGTGCTGTTGTGGGGATAAGCCGCCGGCAGCCAGCCGTCGGCGTCGTGCGTCGCGCCCAGGCCGCCGTGCGGCAGCACGTGGACGGCGAAGGTACCGAAGCGCGGGTCGCTGCCGGTGAAGTGAAACGGGAAGATGCCGCCGGCCGCCGCAATCGCCTCCTTCTCGAGCAGAGGCGCCAGCGCACCAAAGATCAGCGGCGGGATGTGCTTGCCGATCTTGGCGCGGGCGCGCACCGGCGCCGGAAACCGGCAGTTGAGGATGCACCCCTCGGGCACATAGACATGCAACGGCCGCACCATCCCGTCGTTGTTGGGCACGCGGGGCGCCAGCATGCACTTGATGGGGTAGACGGTGTTGGCGTACGTCATGTTGTATGACGAGTTGATCGCGGCGTTGCGCTGCTCGCCCGACGTGCCGGTGAAGTCGAAGTACATCTCGCTGCCCTTGATCTCCACCCGCAGGCGGAGCGTCACCGGTTCGAAATAGCCGTCGGCCGTGACCTCGTAGCTGCTCACGCCGTCGGGCAGCGCCTCGATCGCGCGCCGGAGGGCGGCCTCGGACCGAGCGAGAATCTCGGCCGACAGCCCTTCGACATCGGCGAGCCCATAGTCGTCCAGGAACTCCTGGAGCCGGCGCGCGCCGATGCGATGCGTGCCGACGATGGCCTGGAGATCGCCCATGACCATGTCGGGCACGCGGCAGTTCGCGGCGATGAACTCGTGCACGATCTCCACCGGCTCGCCGCCTCGGTAGAAGAAGGTGGGCGGTACGCGGGTGCCTTCCTGAAAGACGTCGACCGCCTCGAGATCGCCGCGATGCCCGCCGACGTCTGACACGTGCGCGGCCGTCCCGAAGAACGCGACGAGCCGGCCCCGGTGAAAGACCGGCGAGATGACCTTGTAGTCTGGCAGATGGCCGCTTCCCAGCCACGGATCGTTGGTGATCAGGACGTCGCCGGGCCGCAGTGTCTCCCTGGGATACCGCGACAGCATTGCCCGGGTCGTGCGCGGGAGCCGTGTCGAGAAGCCCGGAGGGCTCCACTGCGACTGCGCCAGCCCGGCGCCGTCCGCGGTCATCAGGACACACCCGAAGTCGTGGCTCTCGCCGACGATCGTCGAGAACGACGTGCGGATCGTCGCTGTATCAATCTCGTCGACGATCGTCACGAGTCGCTGCCACTGAATCTCGAGGGTAATCGGGTCGATCACGCGTTCGTCCGCTCCCAGATGATGGCGTCGGTATCCGCCAGGTGGGCGACGTACCCGCCGGGGTTGATCGGCATCCGCACGCGACGGCTGACCACGATGGCGTTCACCGGCGACCGGTACTCCTCAAGCACCTCGCTGGTCAGCGGGTCGAGAACGGTGCCGATGACCGTCCCCTTTGTGATCTCGCTGCCGAGCTTGACGTCCTCGTTGACCTGGTAGAAGCCGCCGGTCTTGGATCGTGCGACGATATAGTTGTTGACCATGATCTGTCGCTTCGGCAGTACCGGCACGCCGTCGACCATGTTGAGGTGCTTCAACAGGTTGAGCGTACACTCCACGCTGGCGTCGATCGTCCAGTCGATGGTGTGCGCGCCGCCGGTCTCGACGTAGAGCGGTACGATCCCGTTGAGCATCGCGGCGCCCAGGATCATGGCCGGGTTGACCGGCCGCTCGCGCCAGGAGATCACGGTGGATCCCCAGGCGATGGCCAGGGCACGGATCTTCTCGTTCATGGCCTTCATCTGCTCAAGCGAGACACCGGTCAGCGCCGCCGCCGGCGCGGCGCCGATCCCGTCGGCACCCTCGGCCCGCACCGCGTCGGCGGTGCCCGTGGGGAAGACGAACGCGAACGTCACGGGCAACTCCTCGCTCGATCCGGTGCCGTCGTGGTAGTCAATCAGGTATTCACAGCGGCTCACCACCTCGCGCCACAGCACGTCGGCGATTCGCTCGGTCAGCCAGGCGTTCTCACTCTTGCCGGGCCAGACCCGGTTCAGGTCCAGGTGGTCCGCCGGGTTGATGCGCTGTCCCGCGCCCTCGATACCGCCGCCGATCTCGACCGACATCGGGTTGGCCAGCGGGATGTTCAGGATTGTCCCCCGCAGCGTCTTGGGATTGACCCTCAACAGCGCGCGCCGCAGGACCTCGGCGCCCATCGGCTCCCAGCCGTGCAGCGTCGCCTCCAGGCACACCATCGGGCCGTCGTCGATCCCGTGCACGACCTGGAAGGGAATGCGCACCTCGGTCTTCGCGGCGAGGTACGCGACGTGCAGGAACCCGAACTTGCTCTCGCCTGGCCGAACCCTGATGCCTCCGACCTCAATCGCCTCGCGCACCATAACGCCTCCTCACGCGTGAATTCACACCGGCACACCATAGATCTCGCGCGCGGCGCGGCGTGTGACCAACCCCTCGGCCACGTCGCGGCGCACAAGGTCGGGTTCACGCGCGGCCGGGGGCCCGAATCCGCCGCCACCGGGTACGTGAATGACGACTTCGTCGCCGCGGTTGAGTTCGAGCGGAGGAAAGCGCTCGAGCCGCCGGCCGTTCAGAAACACCGCGCCCCGCGCGCCGGGCAGGCCACCCAGCAGGCCGGGCGCCGGGTTCTTCAGGAGATCGGGGCGCACCGTCATCGTGATGGGCACGGCCGAGGTGCACTGGAGCACGAACTCCTGGCCCAACCCTCCTCGCCTCCGGCCAGCGCCGCCGGAGTCGGGAATCATCGCCTTGCGGCGCATGATGACCGGCGCCTTGACCTCCATGATCTCGGTCGGCGTAATGAAACTGTTGTGCGGGTATGCCACCGGCGGCCAGCCGTCGGCGTCGCGCGTGGCGCCCAGGCCACCGTGCGGCAGCACACTGACGGCGAAGTCGCCGGCGCGCGGATCGTGGCCGTAGAACCGGAAGGGAAAGATGCCGCCGGCCGCGGCGATGCACTCGCCGGGCAGAAACGGCGCCAGCGCACCGAAGATCAGCGGCGGGATATGCTTGATGACTTTGGCCCGCGCGCGGACGGGCGCCGGGAACCGGCAGTTGAGGATCGAGCCCTCGGGCGCCACGACCTGCAGCGGCCGGACCAATCCGTCGTTGTTCGGAATGCGCGGCGCCAGCATGCACTTGATGGGATACACCGCGGTCGCCCAGGTGATGTTGTACGAGGCGTTGATCGCGGCATTCCGCTGCTGCGGGGACGAGCCCGTGAAGTCCATCGCGATAACGTCGCCGCGCACCTCGAGCCGGAGCCGCAGCACGACAGGCTCGAAGTACCCGTCGGTCTCCAGCTCGTAGCTGTTTACGCCGTCGGGCAGGCCGGCGATCGCCCGACGTAGGGCCGCCTCTGAACGACCGGTCACGGTGTCGGCGAGAGACTTCAAATCGTCGAGGCCGTAGTCGTCGAGGAACTCTTCGATGCGACGAATGCCCACGCGGTGGGTGCCGACAATCGCGTTGAGGTCGCCGAGCACCATGTCGGGCACGCGGCAGTTCGCGGCGATCAGCTCGTGGACCAACTCGACCGGCTGCCCGTCTCGGTAGAAGAAGGTCGGCATCACCCGGGTGCCTTCCTGGAACATGTCCACGGCCTCGAGGTCCCCGCGGTGCCCGCCGACATCCTGCACATGGGCGACCGTCCCGACGAACGCGACGATGCGCCCTCGGTGGAAGACCGGCGAGATCACATTGTAGTCGGGCAGGTGGGTGCTGCCGATCCACGGGTCGTTGGTGATCAGCACGTCGCCGGGCCTCAGGGTCTCCCGGGGGATCTTCTTGAGGATGGCCTGGGTGACCAGCGGCAGCATGGTGCAGAACTGCGGCGGGCTCCACTGCGCCTGGGCCAGCCCCCGCGCCTCGCCGTCCATCAGCACGCAGCCGAAGTCATGGCTCTCGCCGACGATGGTCGAGAACGACGTCCGAATCGTCGCCGTGTCCACCTCGTCGGCGATCCCGATCAGGCGCTGCCATTGCATCTCCAGCGCGACGGGATCGAAATCGTCGTGTCGCATCGTCCGCATATGTCGCGGGTTGCGGTCCTCGCCCTCGCTACAGGTCGAGTGCATATCGCCCGAGCTTGTCGGGATCCAGCGAGACGCCGAACCCCGGCCCCTCGGGCACGCGCAGGAGTAGGCCCTCCGGATGGAGGGGCGTCGTCAGGATGGTGTCCTGCATATCGGTCGGCGGGGACGGCCACCGCACGCACGGGATCGCGGCGGCGATGTGCGCCGCGGCCGCGGCGATGACATCGTAGTAGATCGCCACCGAGAGAATGAGCCCCGCGGACTCGAAGATCGCCGCGATCTTCTGCACGTTGAGAATGCCGCCGTGCTTGGTAATCTTCATCAGGGCCACGGATGCCGCGCGCCGCCGTACGACCTCGATGGCGTCATCGGGTGGGTAGATCGCCTCGTCGGCCATCACCGGCACCGGGATGCGGCGCGCGATCTCGGCCAGGTCGCCGACGGAGGCGACCGGCTGCTCGATGATGCCGAGCGAGCCGGCGTCGTACATCGCCTGCAGGGCCGGGAGGGCGTGCGCGAACGTGTAACCCGCGTTGCCGTCCACCTGCATCACCGCCCGGCCGCGGACCGCCTCGGCGACGGCGCGGTACCGGCGGACGTCCTGCACCGGATCCATCCCGATCTTCATCTTGATGACGGGGTATGGCGTCTCGTTCAGGGTGTGTGTGACCGCCTCGGCCATCGCCTGGGGCTCGGCCAGCCGCACGAAGCCCATCAGGTCCACGCCCTCGCGCACCTTGCCTCCGAGCAACTGGTACACCGGTACGCCGAGTGCCTTGCCTTTGAGATCCCACAGCGCCAGCTCGACCCCGGCATGCGACGACCAGTGGTGCGGGAGCGCCTCGCGCATCTTGCGGTTGAGCCGCTCGATGTTGAGCGGCGACTCGCCGATCGCCGCAGGCGCCAGGTGCGCGCGGGTGTTGGCCAGGATGCCCTCGGCGGTCTCGCCGTAGAACGGCGCGTCGACGGCGGTCTGCCCGATGCCGACCAGACCCTCGTCCGTCTCGACCTGCACGACGACGGTCAGCGCGTCGTCGCGGCTCCCGTACGACGTTGTCAGCCGTGTCTTGCGCGGTACCATCACGGCCTGGGCCTTGACGTTGGTGATCTTCATGCGTGTACCCTCGGCGTCGGATTCGCTCGCGGCTACTCGCCGTCGAATGCTACGACCAGGTTCAGGTACTCGTCCACGCGGCCGGTCGCGCCCGGACCGATGAGCATGGTCGAGTCCTTCTCTTCCACGATGGCCGGGCCCGGCAGCAGGGCGCCCGCCGGCAGCAGGTACCGGTCATAGACCGGCATGGAGGCGAACCCGCCGTGGTCGGGAAGATAGGCGTGCCGATGACCCTTGCGCGCCTTCGAGGGGTCGCCGTTCGCGACCGTGGCATGCGGCAGCGCCACCGTGGGCCGGGGTCCGGTGGCGCGCACGCGACACGTCATCACCTCCAGGTCGAGGTGCGTGTGGGCGTGCCCGTACACGACCTCGTAGCGCGCATAGAAGTGCGGCCGCAGGTCGCGGTCGAGATCGATCGCCGCGAGCCGCGGCCACGGCAAGTCCACGACGATCTCGTGTCCCTGCCCTTTGTGCCGCATGTCGGCGCTCCGTTCGAAGCGCATCTCGGAGTCGGCGACGCCGGCTTCGGCCAGCCGCGCGCGTCCCTCGGCTTCGAGCGCGGCGTAGACGGCGTCGAGTTCCGCCAGCGTCTGCGGGGTGATGCGTGCCACGAACGTGTGCGCCAGGTCGAACGCCGCGGGCGCGGTGAGCAGGCCGAGCGCCGACGTCACGCCGGCGCCCGCAGGGCAGATGTAGCCGCGCATCTTGAGCGCGCGGGCAATGGCGTACGCGTGCAGCGGTCCCGCGCCGCCGAACGCGAGCAGGGTGAGGCGCCGTGGGTCTTCGCCGCGCTCCGCGATGTGGACGCGGGTTGCCGAGATCATGTTCTCGTTGACGATCTGGTAGATCCCCCAGGCCGCCTCGGGCACCGATCGGCCGAGCCGGTCGGCCACGGTCTTGATCGCCGCCTCGGCCGCAGACCGCTCCAGGGTCATGCGGCCGCCGAGGAAGTAATCGGGGTTGAGGTAGCCGAGCACCAGGTTGGCGTCGGTGACCGTGGGCTTGGTGCCGCCCAACGCGTAGCACGCCGGACCGGGATCGGCGCCGGCGGACTCAGGGCCGACCTTCAGCAGGCCCATCTCGTCCACCCAGGCGATGCTGCCGCCGCCCGCGCCGATCTCGATCAACTCGATCGCGGGCACGCGCACGGGCAGGCCGCTGCCGCGCTTGAACCGGTGGATGCGCGCGATCTCGAACATGTAGGCCATCGAGGGCCGGCCGTCCTTGATCAGGCACATCTTGGCCGTCGTCCCGCCCATGTCGAAGGCCACCAGGTTGCGCACGCCGAGTTGCTCGCCGTAGAACACGGTCGCCAGGACGCCTGCGGCCGGACCGGACTCCACCATGCGGATCGGAAAGCGCGTCGCCACGTCGCCCGTCGTGATGCCCCCGGCGCTGAGCATCAGGTAGAGCCGACGGCCGTACTGGCCGTCGCGGAGATCCCGCTCCATCTGGGCGATGTACCGCGAGGCCATGGGCTGCACGTACGCGTTGGCTACGGCCGTGGACATGCGCTCGTACTCCCGGATCTCGGGCGCCACCTCGCTGCTGAGCGAGACGCTCACGCCCGGCAGTGCCTTCGCGAGCCGGTCACCGGTCCGGCGCTCGTGATCAGGGTTCTTGTACGAGTGCAGATAGCAGACGGCCACGGCCTCGACGCCCGCGGCCCTGAGTCCGTCAATCGCCCGCTCCAGGCTCGCCTCGTCGAACGGCTCGACGACCTCGCCGAACGCATTCAGTCGTTCCCGGACCTCGAAACGCCATGGCCGGGGGATCAGGGGCGGCACCGGCGGCGAGTGGAGGTCGTAGATGTCGTAGCGCATCTCGCGCTGCGTATCGAGGGTATCCTTGAAACCCTCTGTCGTGATCAACGCCGTCTTGGCGCCCTTGCGCTCGATCAGGGCGTTGGTAATCAGGGTGGTCGCGTGGATGGCGGTTTCGACCGCGGCGCCGCCCGCCCCCACCCGCTCGAGCAGGACGCGCCAGCCTTCGCGGACCGCCTGCGATGGATCTGCGGGTGTCGTCAACGTCTTGTAGGTCTCGATGCGCCCGGTTCCGACCTCAATGAGGACGAAGTCCGTGAACGTCCCGCCGATGTCGAAGCCGAACCGGTACCTGAATGCGTTCACCTCTGGGTGACCTCCACGCCGTAAGTCTCACGCGCAGCCCGGACGCTGATGATGCCCTGGGCCACATCCGCGTGCAC
>JAVKJV010000010.1:0-82618 GCA_031458775.1 Candidatus Fervidifonticultor quartus
CCCGCGCGCGTTCAATCGCCCGGCAAGCGCGCGCGCGTCGATCCAAGGCGCCAGCACCACGCGGAAACGGTGATCGGTCGCGACACCGTTCCAGAGGTTCGTGCCGTCGACCGGGCCGGTGGCCGCATAGTAAAACGGCTCCTGCGGTCCCGTGATCCCGGGCGACGGGTTCTGCCAGGGCAACCGGGTGTCCGACCACGTCATGCCGCGCGTCCACCCGCGCATGGGAATCACCGTCAGCGCCGCACCGATCCCAAACGCCTCATTGTAGAGTCGGGCGAGTTCGCCAATGGTCATTCCGAAGACGTACGGAATGGGATACATGCCGATGAACGAGCGCAGCGACGGTTCGAGCACCGGCCCGTCCACGATGTGACCGCCGAGTGGATTGGGGCGGTCGAGCACGACCACGGGTTTGCGGGCATCGCGAGCCGCCGTCATCACGAGCGCCATCGTGGACGTGTAGGTGTACGGCCGTACGCCCACGTCCTGGAGGTCGATGACCAGCGCGTCGATTCTCGCCAGCATCTGCCGTGTCGGCCGGAATGCGCCGCCGTACAGACTGAACACGGGCGTCCGACCCGGAATCGTGGGGACCTTCTCACCGGCGTCGTAGGTACCGTCAAGCCCATGCTCGGGCGCGAACAAGGCGGCGAGCCGGACGCCGGGCACCGTCGCCATGGCCGATGAGGTGGGCCGGCCGTCGGCGGTGATTCCGGCCTGGTGCGTGACGAGTCCGACGCGCTTGCCGCGGAGCGCTCCCGGGTCGGCGATCACGAGGTCGGCACCCGGCAGTGCCGCCGGTCCCGACATCGATGCCTCCGGCCCCGGCTCGGCCGGGGGCGCCAGCACCGCCGGCGCGGCCGGCGCCGCGGCGAGCACACTGACGATCAGCGCCGCGACGACACGACGACTCACGGTCGCGTCCAGCTCAGCGGATCGACGCGCACGCCGTTCACGCGCAATCCCCAGTGGAGGTGGGGTCCGGTCGCGAGCCCGGTGGCGCCGACCTTGCCCACGACCTCGCCCTTCGCCACGCGCTGGCCGGCCTGCACGGCGATCTCGGAGAGATGGAGGTACGATGACACCACGCCGAGCCCGTGATCCACGAGCACCGCGTTGCCGCTGAGCGGCAGCGCTTCGGCCAGCCGCACGATGCCGTCGGCGGCTGCGCGTACCGGCGCCCCCTCGTCAGCGGCGAAGTCGACCCCGCCGTGGAAGCCGCGCACGACGCCGTGGTAGATGCTGAGCACGCCGTACGGTGATGACACCCGCGCATCGATCGGCAACGCGAGGAAACCTTCCCAGAGTTGCTCCCGGGCCAGTTCGCGCAGTGCTTCGGCCACGCGGCGGCGCTCCCGCGCGGCGTTTTCCGGAGTGAGCAGCCCCCGGCGCTCGCTGTCGAAGGTGAGGCGGCGGCGCTGGAACGCGACGCGCGCAACCGCGACGTTCCGCCGCACGACCAGCCGCAGGCCGTCCGCGGCGATTCCATCGACCACGATGACGTGCTGGCCGGGCGTGGTCGTAGGATCGGTGGCCAGAATCGTGCGCCACACGCCCCCGCCGTTCGCGTAGACCGGCCACGCGCGGCCGGCGAACCGTACGCCCAATCGTTCCAGCGGCACCGCTGCGCGAAGAGTCAGCTCGACGGTTGTGCCCTGCCGGACGGCGGCTTTCGTCAGCCGCGCGTCGAGCCCCGCCGCTGCGGCATCCGCCGGAGGTTGGCTCGCCATGCCCGTACATGCCACGACCGATACGACGAGACACACTGACGCCCGGACGCCGCGCCGGGATCGACCGCTGCGACAGGTCACGCCTGTGTCACCGCGGCGAGGAGCTGCCTGGCGTACGCCGGAGCCGGCGCGCCGTCCTCGTGCGTGAAGTATGCGTAGACGTCCTTGCCCGCGTGCATCTGCTCCCGGATACGGTTCGCCCAGGCCCGCAGCGACGCCTGCGGGTAGGCCGATCGATGGAGCCGGAGGTAGACCAGCGGGCCGACGAACGCCATCACAGGGTCGTCCTCATTGGACTCCATGATGACGAGCGTCGCGTGGTGCTCGGCCAGCGCCTGGTAGACCTCGTCGTGATACCACGACGCGTGCCGGAACTCGATCGCCAGCGGCAGCGTCGGAAACGCGTACAGGAAGTCCTTGAGCAGCGGCACGTCGCGCCGGATCGAGGTCGGCAGTTGAAATAGCAGCGCGCCCTGGCGATCGCCCAGGTCCTGCACGCGCTCGATCTGCGTCCGGACGGCGTCACCGACGTCGCGCAGGCGTTTGATATGTGTGATGAGGCGGTGGCCCTTGATGCTGAACCGGAAGCCCCGCGGTGTGGCCTCCCGCCAGTGGGCCGCCTGCGTCGCGCCGGGAAAGCGGTAGAACGTGTTGTTGATCTCGACTGACGGCAGGGCGCGGCTGTAGTAGTGGAGCATCCGGTCGGCAGGCAGCCCCTCGGGATAGAAGTCGCCGCGCCATTCCGGGTAGCTGAAGCCGGATGTGCCAACGAACAGCGACGCGGCCATGGCATAGGTATACCATGCCCAACAACCTCTTCCGACCCCCCTCAACAGGGGGGGCACGTTCCCGGCCTGAGGAGACGGCATATTGATGAAGTTGAGATAGATATCGTATAATTCAATATAAAGCCTATCTTTCCAGTAGTAAGAGGGTAGCAAAATGGAGATCTCGGGACGGGATGTCAAGGCGGTCCCCGGTTCAGGCGAATCACCGGCGGATGGCTACGCGATGCCCGGCACCTGTCCGGTGTGCGCGAACGACCTGACCGTGGTGCGTCTTGAGTGCGATCGTTGCGGGACCGCCGTGATGGGACGGTACCGCGCGTCGCGCTTCGCGCGCCTGGCGCCCGACCAGTTGACCTTCCTCGAGACGTTCCTGCGGTCGCGTGGGAACATTCGGAAGGTTGAGCGCGAACTGGGCATTTCCTATCCCACGGTCCGCGGCCGCCTGAACGCACTGCTCGCCGCACTGGGGATCGCGCCGGCGTCCGAGGACGAAGATGACGTGGCGCAGCGGAGGCGGCGTGAGATCCTCGACCAGTTGGAGTCCGGCGCCCTGGCCGCTGAAGAAGCCGCGCGGCGCCTTCGCCAGATCACGCGGTAACCAAGCAGGACCGCGCCAACACGCAGCGTGGAGGGAGACGAAGGTGAGCGAGGAGCGACAGCGCGTACTCCGCATGCTGAAGGACGGCAAGGTGAGCGTGGAAGAGGCCGAGGCACTGCTCGAGGCGCTGGGTGAGGCTGAGCGTGACGAACCGGGTGAGCAGCCCAACGACCACGCAGAGCGGCCGGGGCACGCGGCCGAGGTGCTGCGCGCCGGCGCCGATGGGGCGCACGACGCATCCGATGAGCAGACCGGCGGCCTGCGCGGCGAGTTTCACCGCATGCTGGACGACCTGATGAAGTCTGTGGACGTTGACGGCATCAGGGAGAGTGTCCGTGAGTCGCTGAAGCGGTCCAAGGCTGACATGGACCGTGTGAAGGAGGAAGTGCGGCGTGCCGCGGACCGCGTTCGTGAGGAAACGCGTCGGGCCGCGCGGGAGTACCGTCGTCACGGCTGGGGTCCGATCTCGCGGACCATCGAGGGGCTCTGGGGATTGGCGGTGACCGCCGGCGCGTGGTCGCACGAGACCGACGTGGCGCCCGGGCGGCGCGTCGCGGTGCACAACGTGTGGGGCGATGTCAAGCTCGCGCCGAGCCCGGATGCACGTCTGCACGCCACGGCGGTGACGCGCGCCTGGGGGCGCGATGAGACCGCGGCCACCGCGCTTCGCGACGCCGTTTACGTCACCGCGGCGGATGATGGGGAGGGTCCGGTGATCAGGGTGGAGGCTCCGACCCGTGAGGCGTCCAGGCGCTTCAGGGTGGACTTCACGCTCCAGGTCCCGGAGGGGGTGGACGTGGAAGTGTCGCAGGCCAAGGGCGATGTCGAGGCGGCAGGGCTGCGCGCCGGCTTTGACGCCGCGGTGGCCAGTGGCGACGTGACCGTGCGCGACCACGTGGGTCGGATACGCGTGGAGGCGGCCCGGGGGAATGTGATCGCGCACGCGTGCACTGGCGAGGTTGTCGTGAAGGCACGGCATGGGCGCGTCGCGATGACCGCGGTGACGGGTCCGGTCGTGGTGCGCGTCATGCACGGGGACGTGACACTCCGCCAGCCGGCGGGACCCGTGCAGTTCGATCTTGAGACCGCCCGGGGCGACATCGCCGTCGAGGTCGCGCAGTTCGCACCCGGCACCGCCTCGCACGCGAGCACCGTGAGCGGCGACGTGGCCGTGCGGCTGGGACCCCGGGCCGCGTGTCGTCTGCGCGCCACGGTCACGGCCGGCGATATCGAGGCGCCCGCAGGCCTGATCGACGGCCACGAGAGCGACCGCGCGCTGCGGGGCGTGTGGGGCGCACCGGACGCCTCGCTCGAACTGTCCACGGTGAGCGGCGACGTGACCATCCAAGGTGCAAAGGGAGACGTGCACGTGGATGCCGCGACCGCGGGCGCCTGACGCGTGCAGGTCATCTGGGAGGCCGTGCCCGACCTGATGACCGCGTTCATCCGGTGATCGCATGATCCGTCTCACGGTGTTCGGCGGTGCCGGTGAGATCGGCGGGAATAAGATTCTCCTCGAAGACGCGGGCACGCGTCTGCTGCTCGACTTCGGCATCAGCTACACGCGCCGCGGTCTGTTCTTCGAAGAGTACTTGAAACCCCGCACGGCCGCCGGTCTTGCCGACTTGCTCGTGACCGGTGTGCTCCCCGAGGTGTCCGGCATCTATCGGTCGGACCTGCTTGCCCTCGGCGGTCCGCGGACTCCCGCACCGCACGACCGGCCCGCGGTGGACGGACTCCTGCTCTCCCACGCGCACCTCGATCACGCCGGGCACCTCGGTTTCCTGGACGAACGCGTCCCCACGTACTGCTCATCGCTGTGTCACGCCATGCTTGTCGCGATGCAGGGATCGCGCGGCCGGGACTTCGAGACGGAGATCGTCGACTTCAGACCCCGACCCGCGTTCCCCGATACCCGCGACGTGACGATTCCCCGGCGCTTCGTTCGCGTCGACGGCGCGTTTCAGGCCGGCGGACTCCGGTGCCGGGCACTGCCGGTCGATCACTCGATGCTGGGGTGCGTGGCGTTCCTGATCGAGACATCACGGGGTCACGTGCTGTACACCGGGGATCTGCGCTTCCACGGGCCGGACGCCGCGCTGAGCGAGGCCATGCTCGCGGACGCCCGTGCCGCCGGCGTCTGGCTGCTGCTCACCGAGGGGACCCGACTCGACGTGGTTGAGGAGCGCACCGAGACGCACGTGCTCGACGAGTGCCTCGCGGCGGTGCGTGCGACGCGCGGGCCGGTCATCGCAGACTTCGCACCGCGTGACCTGTACCGTCTCCACACGTTTCTCCGCATCGCGCGGGAGACCGACCGGCGCCTGGTAATCCTGTCGCAGGATGCGCACCTGCTCAACGCGCTGCTCGGCATGCACCCGCTCGTGGTTGACCCTCGCGGCGAGCCGTTTGTGATCCTCAAGGAGCGCAAGCAGAGCGGCACATACAGCGAGCGCGACTATCCCAGGTGGGAACGGCATGTGCTGGCGTGGCCGACTGCGCGCACGGCCGGCGACCTCCGCACGGCGCGTGATCGGCTCATCCTGGCGCTCAGCTTCTGGGACATTCAGAACCTGGTGGATCTGGGCGTGGGTGAGGACGCGCTCTACATTCAGTCGTCGAGCGAAGCGTACACCGAGGAGCAGGCGCTCGACGCGCGCCGTCTGAACAACTGGCTGGACATGCTGGGCGTGCGGCGCAGGCTCCAGAGTCACGCGTCGGGTCACGCACCGCGGTCCGATCTCGCTCGCTTGGTCGAGACCGTGCGTCCTGAAGTCCTCGTGCCGATCCACACCGTTGTTCCCCGTTTGTGGCGCGACGTGGCGCCGACACCGGTGATCATCGAGCCGGTCGCCGGGCGGGTGATCGAGCTGTGACGGTGGGAGGATCGGATCAGACCGTCGAAGGGATCAGATGGTGATGGCCCTGACGCCGAGCAGAAGGTCGTTTCTCAAGATGGCCGCGGCAACAGGCGCGACACTCGCCTTGAGCCGCTGGCCGTCGTGGGCGTGTGCCGCACCGACGGCCCGGGTGGCCTTGATCAAGACCGACGACCATCGGGACGGCGTGCTCCGCGCGCTGCGACTGGTCGATCCCCTGACCGTGCAGGGCAAGTCCGTGGTGATCAAGCCGAACTTCAACAGCGCGCACGCCTTCCCCGGTTCGACGCATCCCGAGACGTTGCGCACGTTGCTTGAGATCTGCCGGGCCGGCGGCGCGCGCGAGATCACCATCGCCGACCGCAGCGGCATGGGCGACACCCCGCGGGTCATCCGTGAGAAGGGGGTGGAGGCGCTGGCCGGTCAGGTCGGCGCACGGGTGGTGGCGCTCGAGACTCAGCCTGCGGCCGCGTGGAGGCGTCGCGCCATCCCCGGCGGGCACTGGCGGCAGGGCGTGCTGTTTCCCGCGCTCTTCGAGCAGGCCGACGTGCTGATCTCGACGTGCTGCCTCAAGACGCATCGATTCGGCGGCCAGTTCACGCTGTCGTTGAAGAACTCCGTGGGCATGGTCGCCCGTCAGGGGCCGGACGGGTATGACTACATGCGCGAACTCCATGGGTCGCCGCTGCAGCGGACGCTGATCGCGGAGCTCAACACGCTCTATCGCCCCACGATGGTGGTGCTCGACGGCATCGAGGCGTTTGTAGACGGCGGCCCGGAGGCCGGCACGCTCGCGCGGCCCGGCGTGGTGCTGGCCGGCACCGATCGCGTGGCGATCGACGCCGTCGGCGTGGCGGTGCTGCGCAGGCATGGGGCGGCGGGACCGGTGGCCGCCGGCCGCATCGCCGATCAGGAGCAGATCCGGCGCGCGGCCGAACTCGGCCTCGGCGTCGCGTCGGCCGACGCGATTGAGATCCTCAGTGACTCGGCCGAGGGCCGGGCAGTCGCGGCAGAGGTGAAGACCGAGCTGGCGCGCTCCTAGGCGCCGGCGGCGCGCGTTCGAAACACCGCCAGCGGCAGGAACGCGCTCACCACGTAGACCCCGGCGTCCACGATCTCGGAGATCTTCAGATCCACGCAGAGACTGGACAACACGTACGCGTCCTCCCGCGAGAGCCCGTAGACCTCGCCGAGATGCGCGATCATCGCCCGCAACGCGTCCTGCGCGCCCTTCAGCAAGTCGGACCCGACGCCGGTGGTGGCGTAGAACCCGGCGTGGTTCACCCGGGGCAACAGTCCTCCAGACGTCACGAACTGGGGCGCCGGGATTCGCCGGCCCTTCTGCAGCGTGAACCGGAGCGCCGCGTACATCGGCGCCTCGATGCCGGTCACGCACACTTCGCCGTCGCCCTGGGCGGCGTGCGCGTCACCGCAACTGAACAGCGCGCCGTCAACCTGCACGGGCAGGAGGAGGGTTGTGCCGCGCGTGAGCTGCCGGGTGTCGAGGTTGCCGCCGAAGACCCCCGGCGGCATGACGGCCTGCTTCGAGGCGCCAGCCGGGCAGACGCCCATCGTGCCGAAGAAGGGCTCGATGGGGATGGCGATGTCGTCGCGCAGGAACGTGACATCCCCGGATGTGAGATCGAAGATGCGGAGATAGGGCTCCCGGAAGTCCTCGGGCAGCAGTCCGAACCCGGGGATGATGGCGGTCCACCCCCAGCCCTGCGTGTGGATGTCGAGGATCTCGACGGCCAGGGTGTCACCCGGCCGCGCGCCCTGCACCGCCACCGGACCCGCCAGCGGGTAGACGCGCGTCCAGTCCAGCGTGCCGATGACACTCGAGGTGGACGCGGGCGTGATCTGGTCGTCGCTGACGTCACGCGTGTGCACCACGATCGTGTCGCCGCTCTCCACGGTCAGCGCAGGTTCATGCGCGACATCCCAGGTGTAGTGCACCCGGTCGCGCGGGACGTAGTGCGTACGCGCCATCCGACTCACCTCCCCTGGGACGCAGTCGCGCGGCGGTTACCCGCCCTGATCGAGCGAATAGCCCCGCTCGCCGTCAAACGTGTACAGATTCTCGGTCTTGATGCAGTCGAACCCCGCGCCGGCCACGCGCTGCAGCAGACCGATGATCTGGGTGTGTGTGACGGGCGACGTCGCGTCGCGTGCCAGGAAACGGCACCGCCAGTGGTCGACCGTGAAGGTCTCGGGAAGACCGTCCGGGTAGACCGTCACCCCGCGGTTACTGATCATGCCCAGCGTGAGATCGCCGGCGACCGCTTCCATCTTCCTGCCGAGCTGGTCCGCCGTGCCCTCGGTCCAATGCACGAAGACGTCGACGCCGACCAGTTCCTTCTTCACGTGGCCCCGGGCTGTGCGCACGGCCGCGACGGTGTGCTTGGGCGCCGAGGCGTAGCTGACCGCCTTGAGCTTCTCGGGTCGCTGGCCGAGGCGCGCCACGACCGCCTGTGCGAACTCCTTGGTTCCGACCTTCTGCCGACTGACGCCCTCCTCGTAGATGTCGTAGGTGTGGATGCCGTCCTCGATCGTCCGAAGCCAGGCGTTGTGCACGCGCTCAGCCACGTCGGGCTGGTCAATGTGCACCAGCATCATCACGGCCCCGAGCAGCAGGCCGGAGGGGTTCGCGAGGTTCTGTCCGGCGCGGCGTGGTGCCGATCCGTGGATCGCCTCGAACATGGCCGCGTGGTCGCCGATGTTGGCCGACCCGGCCAGCCCCACGGACCCCGCGATCTGCGCGGCCACGTCGGAGAGGATGTCCCCGTACAGGTTGGGCATGACGACGACGTCGAACGCCTCCGGCGTGTCGGCGAGTTTGGCAGCGCCGATGTCCACGATCCAGTGCTCCTTCTCAATCGCCGGATACTGGGCGCCGATCTCGTCGAACACCTTGTGAAACAGGCCGTCCGACATCTTCATAATGTTGTCTTTGGTGAAGCAGGTGACTTTCTTGCGGTTGTTCCGGACAGCATACTCGAAGGCATACCGGACGATCTTCTCGGTGCCCGGCCTGGTGATGATCTTGATCGCCTGCATGACGTCCGTCGTTTGCCGGTACTCGATGCCGGCGTAGAGGTCTTCCTCATTCTCCCGCACGATGACCACATCCATCGTGGGATGCTTGGTGGCGACGAACGGGTGGTACGACACGCACGGCCGGACGTTGGCGTACAGTCCCAGCGTCTTGCGCGTGGTGACGTTCAGGCTCTTGTATCCGCCGCCCTGGGGCGTGGTAATGGGGGCCTTGAGGAACACCTTTGTGCGACGGAGCGACGCCCAGGCGCTCGGGTCGATGCCCGCCGGGTTGCCCGCGAGGTAGACCTTCTCGCCGACGTCGATCGTCTCGATGTCGATCCGGGCTCCTGCCTCGTGCAAGACGTGTAGCGTGGCGGCCATGATCTCCGGCCCGATCCCGTCGCCGTACGCCACCGTGATGGGGGTATTCCGACTCATAAGGGCTCACACTCCATTCGCGAGGATCGGGGGTATCTTCCGCGCGGCGGACCTGGTCGCCTGCCGAGTGCGCCGTCGCGGTCCGCGGACGCCGGCGCCCGCCGCCGCCGCGGCTTGACGGCGCGCCGGGCGGCCGCTAGGCTGGACCTGTACTCCCTCCCCGGTGGGGGGAGGGGAGGAGGCTCAGACCGGTGCAGACCCAGACCGCCGCAGAGCATGGCTCCAGGGAGAAGCGACAGAAGATCCTGGCTCGCCTGCGCAGCATTGCCGGGCACGTGCGTGGTGTCGAGCGCATGGTCGAGGATAACGCCTATTGCGTCGACGTCATGAAGCAGGTCCTGGCGATTCAGAAGGCCATGGACCGGGTCAACGCGCTGCTGCTCGAAGACCACCTCGAGCACTGCGCGACGACGGCGATCCGGTCGAGCGACGCCCGGGAGCGTGAGCGCACCATCGCCGAGCTCCTCGAGGTGTTCGAGATGTCGAGCAAGCTCTAGGGACGACCGCCGGGAGCAGGAGATGATGGTCGAGACGGTTCAACTGAAGCGCCTCGAGTTGCCCGTGGAGGGCATGTCGTGCGCGTCGTGTGTCGCGCGCGTGGAAGACGGGCTGAAGAAGACCACGGGGGTGAGGACGGCCCAGGTGAACTTCGCCTCGGAGCGCGCCGCGGTCACGTTCGACCCAGGTCAGATCCGCGTGCAGGACCTCATCGCGGCCGTGCACGGCGCGGGCTATGCGGTGCCGCACGAGAAGGTGACGATCCCGGTCTCCGGCATGTCGTGCGCGTCGTGTGTGGACAAGGTCGAGACCGCCCTGCGCGGCGTCGAAGGGGTGCTCGACGCGTCGGTCAACCTCGCCACCGAGCAGGCCACCGTCGAGTTCGTCCCCGGGCTCGTCACACCCGAGGCGCTGCGCCGTGCGATCCGCGACGCCGGCTACGAACCGCTGGCCGCCGATGAGGCGACCGTGGACCGCGAAGCCGAGCGGCGGGCCCGCGAGCTGCGGGTGCTGCGCACACGTCTCATCGGCGCCGCCGCGCTGAGTCTGCCCATTCTCTGGGGCAGCCTGCCCCACATGGGCGTCGCCGTCTGGGCGCCGGCGGTGCTGCACAACTGGATCGCGCAGTTCCTGCTTGCGACGCCGGTGCAGTTGTGGGCCGGCTGGCGGTTCTACCGGGGCATGTGGGCGGCTCTACGGCACGGCGCGGCCGACATGAACACGCTCATCGCGGTCGGCACGTCGGCCGCGTACCTGTACAGCGCGGCGGCGACCTTCGCCCCGCACTGGTTCGCGGGTACGGGTGTGCGACCGTCGGTCTATTACGAGACCGCGGCCATCATCATCGTGTTCATCCTGCTGGGCCGGTACCTCGAGGCGCTGGCCAAGGGACGCACGAGCGAGGCGATTCGCCGGCTGATGAGCCTGCAGGCCAAGACCGCGCGCGTGGTGCGCGACGGTGTCGAGGTCGATGTCCCGGTCGAGCAGGTCGTCGTCGGTGATGTCGTGGTAGTGAAGCCGGGCGAGAAGATTCCGGTTGACGGCATCGTGCTCGAAGGGTTCTCAACGGTTGACGAGTCCATGATCACGGGCGAGTCGATGCCGGTCGAGAAGACGGCCGGCAGCGAGGCGATCGGCGCGACGCTCAACAAGACCGGCACGTTCAAACTCCGCGCCACCAAGGTCGGCCGCGATACGGCGCTCGCACAGATCATCCGGCTGGTCGAGGAGGCGCAGGGGACGAAGGCGCCCATTCAACGCCTGGCCGACAAGGTCGCGGCGTACTTTGTGCCGGTCGTGATTGCGATCGCCCTCGTCACCGCGGCCATCTGGTTCGTCTTCGGACCGCAGCCCGCGCTCACGTATGCGCTGCTGAACTTCGTGGCCGTGCTGATCATCGCGTGTCCCTGCGCGCTCGGGCTGGCCACGCCCACGGCCATCATGGTCGGTACCGGCCGCGGCGCCGAGGCCGGGATCCTGATCCGCGGCGGCGAGGCGCTCGAGATCGCGCACAAGATCACTGCCGTCGTGCTCGACAAAACGGGAACGCTTACGCGGGGGCAACCGGCGGTGACCGATGTCGTACCCGCCGAGGGGTTCGACGAGGCGACGGTGCTCCGGCTGGTCGGTTCGGCGGAGCGAGGGTCCGAGCATCCGATCGGCGAGGCCATCGTAACCCGGGCGCAGCAGGTGGGGATCGTGCTGAGCGATGCGTCGTACTTCGACGCCGTTCCCGGACACGGCATCGAGGCCGTCGTCGAGGGACGCACGGTGCTCGCCGGCAACGCGGCGCTGATGGCGCGGCACGGTATCTCCCTCGACGGGCTCGCGACGCGCGCGGATGCGCTGGCCGCCGAGGGGAAGACGCCGATGCTCGCGGCGGTCGACGGTACGCCCGCCGGGGTGATCGGCGTCGCCGATACGCTCAAGCCGAACAGCCGCGAGGTGGTTGCCGCGCTGCACCGTATGGGACTGCAGGTGGTCATGCTGACCGGAGACAACCGGCGCACCGCCGAGGCGATCGCCCGTCAGGTTGGGATCGACCGCGTGCTGGCCGAGGTGAAACCTGACGAGAAGGCCGCGCACGTCGCGGCACTGCAGCGCGAGGGGCATGTGGTGGCGATGGTGGGTGACGGGATCAACGACGCGCCGGCGCTCGCCCGGGCCGATCTCGGTATCGCGATCGGCGCCGGGACCGACGTGGCAATCGAATCGGCGGGCATCGTGCTGATCGGCAACGACCTGCGGGGCGTGCTGTCGGCGATCACACTCAGCCGTCGCACGATGCAGACGATCCGGCAGAATCTATTCTGGGCGTTTGCGTACAACGTGGCACTGATCCCGGTCGCCGCGGGCGTCCTGTACCCGTTCACCGGTGTGCTGTTGAGCCCGGTGCTGGCCGCCCTCGCGATGGCGGCCAGTTCGGTGACCGTCGTCAGCAACAGCCTGCGCCTACGACGCTTCAGACCCGTGGCGTTGCCGTAGGGTCGGCAGTACGCCGCCACCGGATGACGTTACATCTCACAGGAGGAGGACAGACGCGATGATCACGAAAGTGTTCAACGTTCCGAAGATCCACTGCGATGGCTGCGAGCGCACGATTCACGGTGCCGTCGGCAAGCTCGACGGCGTGGCGAAGGTCGAGGCGAGCGCGGCCACCAAGAAGGTGCTCGTGGAGTTCAACCCGGCGTCCATCGACGAGGCGCGGATCCGCGACGCGCTGAAGGCGGCGGGGTACCCCGCGGCCTAGCGCCGCGGAGCGGCGCCGTCGGTTCGCCCCCCATGTGCAGGACCTGAGTCCTCATGACCCCAACCGGGCGGCGCGTGGCGTTGCTTGGGAGCCTGGTCGTCTTTCTGGCGCTCATCGCGTTCGTCACGCTGCGAACGAACCGTCCGTCATCACTCACAGTCGCCATCGCGCGTGGCGAGTCGCCGGCCGCACCGGAGTTCGCGTTGCCGCGCCTCGACACCGCGGGGACGCTCAGCCTGGCGTCCCTGCGCGGCAAGGTCGTCGTGGTGAACTTCTGGGCGTCGTGGTGCATCCCGTGCAAAGACGAGGCGCCGGCGCTCGAAGTCACCTGGCAGCGGTACAGGGACCGGGGCGTCGTCTTCGTCGGGGTCAACGTGCAGGACCTGACGCCCAAGGCGCTCGCGTTCCTCAACGAGACCCGCGCGACGTACCCCAACGTGCGCGACAAGGACAACACGGTCTACCGGGCCTACGGGCTCACCGGTGTGCCCGAGACGTTCTTCGTCAGCCGTGAGGGCCGGATCGTGAAGAAGTTCCCCGGGGTCGTGACCGATCCCGAGACGTGGGCGCGCGCCGTCGAGGACGCGTTGGCGCGCTAGGCCCCGCGCCGCCAGCGCTGCACCGATCTCAGCGCAGCATCAGCAGGGAGTGCTGCAGCTTCCTGATCGCCGCCTTGACGCGTCGGGGCCCGCCGGCCGGCGACTCCAGACAGTGTTCGAGCCCGGCGGTGAGCAGGTTCACCGCGACGTTGTCCAGCGCGGCGCGCGCCGCGGCGAGCTGTTGGGTGATCTCCCCGCAGTCCCGTTCCTCCCGCAGCATCCGCTGAAGGCCTTTGACCTGCCCCTCGATGCGGCGGAGCCGCGCCAGAATACTCTCGCGCTGAGGGGCGCTGAGGTGGAGTTGTGGCTCGGTGTCCATCGTCACGCGCTCACCCATGCCGCATCGTCGGCCGGACATACCCCCAGCGAGTATAGCCAGCCGCCGCCGCACGACAGAATCGGGTGACGACCCGATCCCCATCAGTACGCGGCCCGATTGCCCCATCGTTCAGCTCTCCGTAGTGTGAGCGCAGGTACTCCCAAGGGGTAGGAGTATCAAGCCCGCAGGTGCCGAGGTGGGTCATGGCAGTCGTAACCGAACACGCCAAGCCGGCGACGGCTCCCATAGTGCAGCGCCAGCCTGAGGCGGCGCCCAAGAAGCTCTCCATGATCGTGTTCTCGGGCGACATGGACAAGGTGATGGCGGCCTTCATCATCGCCACCGGCGCGGCCGCCTCGGGCATGGAGGTGATCATGTTTTTCACCTTCTGGGGGCTCAACGCCATCCGGACCGGGTCGCAGACCGGCAAGAGTCTGTTCGGTCGGATGCTGGGCCTGCTGAACCGCGGCGGCATCGAGCGGATCGGCCCGTCGCGGCTCAACTTCGGCGGCATGGGCCGGTGGATGTTCAAGGTCATGATGCGGCAGCACCAGGTGACGCCGCTGGCCGAATTGCGTCAGATGGCCATTGATCTCGGGGTGAAGTTGCTGCCCTGCGGCATGAGCATGGATGTCATGGAGATCAGTCCCGCCGACCTGATCCCCGAGGCGACCGAGCCGGTCGGCGTGGCCACGTTCATCGAGCACGCCCAGCAGTCTCAGACGACGCTGTTCATCTAGTCGGCACGTGATCGGCCGCAGAGCGCCGCGCCCGTGGAGGAGGGAATGGTGATGAGCACACAGAGCCCGCAGGCCCCGGTGATGACACTCGATCTCAAGGGCCTGCTTTGCCCGCTGCCGGTCGTGAAGATCGCGCAGGCTGTCAAGAAGGTCAACGTCGGCGACCTCATCGAGGCGACCGCGACCGATCCCGGCGTGCTGGCCGACATCCCGGCGTGGGCCCGGACCAGCGGCAACGAGGTCGTCACGATGGAGCGGGGCGACAAAATCATCCGCTTCGTCGTGAAGCGGATCAAGTAGCCCATGTCCGGCGAGATGCTCTCGCAAGCGGCCACCCTCATCGGGCTGACCGTCGCCGTGGTGGGACTGACGGCGCGATGGCGTGAGACCCGCCGCCGCGCCGCCCCGGTCGACCGCGCGCCCGCGAAGGGCGATCCCGCGCGGGGCGTGCGCTACGCCTTCACGGTTGGCATGGCGCCCTGGACCAAGGAGAGCACCCGCCTCCACGCGCTCGCCTACCTGCGCGGCGTCGGGTTCCACCTGGCGATCTTCGCCGGCGCCGCGGTCCTGCTCGGCCGGCCCGTCTGGCCGATGCTGCCGCCGTGGCTGCGCGCGGCCGCGGCCGGCGCCCTCGGACTCGGGGCCCTCCTTGGCGCGGCGGGCTCGGTCATGCGGCTCCGTGAGCCCCACCTGCGGGCGCTGTCCACGGTTGACGACCACGTGTCGATCTGGCTGGTGACCGCCTCTCTCGCGATGACCGGTCTGGCGCTTTGGGAGGCGCAGTTCATTGTGCCGATGTACGTCGCCGCCGCGCTGATGCTGGCGTACATTCCGCTGGGCAAGATCCGGCACTGCCTGTACTTTTTCCTCGCCAAGGGATACTTCGGACGGTTCGGCGGCCGGCGCGGGGTGCTTCCGCCCCGCGGTCCATCCGGTCAGCCGGCATCGTTCGTCCGGGAGGGCGCCCGATGAGCGACCTCGTGAAGAGTGCCCTCGAGGTGCTCGAGGCGCAGCTCAACCAGCCGCTGCAGGCCGCGCTCGAGGTGTGCGCGCGCTGCGGCATCTGCGCCGAGGCGTGTCACTACTACCGCGCCGAGCCGGCGCTCGAGCACGTGCCGGCGTTTCGCGGCGAGCAACTCCGCCGCGCCTACCGGGCGGAGCACGACCTGCTCAGCCGCGTCTTTCCGCGCTGGACAGGCGCCAGGACGCTCGATGAGGCCACGCTCGGCAAGATGGCCGAGATGGCCTTCAGCACCTGCACGTTGTGCCGCCGCTGCACGTTCAACTGCCCGCTGGGCGTCGATACCCCGCTGATGATGCGCGCGATCCGTGCGATGGCGACGGCCACCGGGACGGCACCGGAAATCCTGGTCATGCTTGCCGACGCCGCCATCGAGCAAGGCAAGGACCCCGAGATGTACCGCGAGTTGTTTCTCGACAACATCACCGACCTCGAGGGCCAGCTCCGCGAGCTGATGAACGATCCGCACGCGCGCATTCCTGTTGAGGAGAAGGGCGCGAAGATCCTCTACGTCCCGCTCGCGGGCGCGCACTCGATCCTGCCGCCCGCCGTCATCTTCAACGCGGCGCGGGAGTCCTGGACCCTGAGCCTGTTTCAGGCCTCGAACTACGGCATCTTCCTGGGTGACGTCGAGCGGGCCAAGGCGATCGCGAAGCGGATCGTGGACGAGGCCAAGCGCCTCGAAGTGCAGGAGATCGTGCTGGCCGAGTGCGGCCACGCGTACACGGTGTACCGGTGGGAAGCGCCCAACTGGTTTGGGCCGGACTACACCTTCCGGATCCGCAGCATCGTCGAGGTCATCGCCGAGTACGTGGCCGACGGCCGGCTCAGGCTCGACCCGACCGCGAACCCCGATCCGATCACGTACCACGATTCATGCAATCTGGCGCGCAGCGGCGGGTTGATTGAGGAGCCTCGCGCGGTGCTGCGGGCGGCCGCGATGGAGGTCCGCGAGATGACCCCGAATCGCGAGCAGGCGTTCTGCTGCGGGGGCGGGGGAGGGCTCGTGGCCGTACCCGAGTACGAGGAGAAGCGGCTGCGAGCCGGGCGGCCCAAGGCCGAGCAGATCCGTCAAACGGGCGCCCGGGTGGTCGTCGCCGCCTGCGAGAACTGCCGGCTGCAGATGGGTGATCTGGCCACACACTACGGCCTCGGCGTTGAGATCTCGTCGCTGGCCGATCTCGTCGTGAAGGCGATGCGGCTGCCCGGTGCCGCCGCGCACGCCGCGGCCGCAGGCAGACACGCACGCGCGGCCGATGAGGCGGTCCTGATCCCGACCTAGACGCGTGGCCTCCGCGCTACCGGTTCCCGTAGGGCTTGGGCGGGACGGTGCGCAGGTACGCCCAGAGCGCGCGGATCTCGAGATCGGTCATCTGCGCCGTGGCGGTGATCGGCATGAACGGGTGGACCTCCGCGCCGTTCGGCCGCTTGCCTTCGCGCATGAGTTGGGAGAAGTCGGCCTCGGTCCACTGACCGATTGCCCCGGCGGGCGTGATGTTCGACGCGGGCGGCAGGTCCGGCGGCGTGCCGGGCACCCGGCCTCCCGATAACCCTGGGCCATGACACCCAAGGCACCCGGTCTGCGCGAGATAGCGCCCGTAGTCGACCGTCTCGCCCTCTGGCACCGCAGCCGGGATGGCCGCGGCATGGTCGAGGACAGTCGCGGCCGGCGGCGGCAGCTGCCCGGCCACCAGCAGAATGCGGCCGAGGAACCGGAACTCGCTGGGCGGGAGCACGTGGTCGACCGGCGGAACGCTCTTGGCATACGCGATGACCGCGGCCAGGTCGCGCTCGTTCAGGTGGATGTACTCCTCGGACGGCATCGCGAATAGGGCGCGGCCATCGCGGCCCACGCCGTGCCGGACGGCGCGGAGCCAGTCCGTATCGGTCAACTGCGCGCCCACGCCGCCCTGCCCGCGCGTCAGGTTGGGCCCGACGATGCGAAACGGCGGTGCGTCAATGAAGACGCGCCCGCCGAGGTTCTCACCGTGGCAGTCGCCGCACTTGGCGAGCGCGATGGCGACGTGCCGGCCGCGCTCGACGCTGGCGGCGTCGGTGGGGATCGAGACGGCCGCGGGGGTGACACTGTAGCGGCGGTTCAGGCGTTGCGCGCTCACCACGTAGACCGCGCCGGCTGCCAGCCCGAGTAAGGCAACGATCACGGCCAGGAGCGTCAGCACCCAGCGGACGACCTTTCGGACCATGCAGGTCTCCTCCCGGAGTCGGAATGCCTTGGCGAGTCCGCCCCAGCAGGTGTTCGGTGCTGACGCACCTCGTTTCCTGCGAACGGCGGGCCGCCCCGGGCTCGGGCGGCCATGCTATACTCTGGCCGGCGGGCGCCCGTAGCTCAGCGGATAGAGCGGCTGGCTTCGAACCAGTAGGTCGGGGGTTCAACTCCCTCCGGGCGCTCCATTCCCGCTAACCATGAGCCGTCTCCCGTCTCCTGTGCCAACGACGCACGACCGCGTTGATGCGGTGAGTCGGATCGTCGACCCTCGGGTAGTTGTCAACGGCGGGGGCTCGCTCGGTCTGATGGCGACGTATCACCCGCGCCGCCGCGGCGCAGAAGAACGTCGGTGAGCGCGCTGGCTGTCGGCCTCATCATCACGGCCGCCTTTCTCCATGCCACCTGGAACCTGCTGATCAAGCGGACCGGAGGCGGTGGCGCCTTCCTCTGGCTCGTGTGCGCCTGCTCGGCGGTACTCTACGCGCCGCTCGCTCTTTGGATCGTGGCCCGACAGCAGCCCGTGCTCGGGCCGATCCAGGTGTTGTTCATCCTTGGCAGCGCGGTGCTGCACTTGGGCTACTTCACGATGCTGACGCGCGGCTACCGGCTGGGCGATCTCTCGGTGGTCTACCCGCTGGCCCGCGGTACGGGCCCGGCGCTCTCGACGGCGGCCGCAATCGCGTTCTTCGGCGAGCGACCGACGCCGCTCGCGATCGTGGGCGCGCTCCTGGTCGTGGGCGGCGTCTTCGTGCTGACGAGCCGGCCGTGGGCCGCGGCCCGGACCACCGCGCGCGCACGCTGGGCGGTCACCTATGGCCTGCTCACCGGCGGGCTGATCGCGTGCTACACGCTGTGGGACAAGCGTGCGGTCAGCACGCTGCTCATCCCGCCGCTGCTGTTTGACTGGGGATCGAACTTCGGTCGCCTGGCGTTCCTGTCGCCGCTTGCCGTCCGGCGGTGGGACGACGTTCGCCGGCACTGGCGCGAGCACCGCCTCGAGGCGATCGGCGTGGGCGCGTTGTCGCCGCTCGCCTACATCCTGGTGCTGACGGCACTTGTCTTCACGCCGGTAAGCTACGTCGCACCGGCCCGCGAGGTGAGCATCGTGATCGGCACGATCATGGGCACGCGGCTACTCGCGGAAGGCGACGGGCCGCGCCGGCTGACTGCCGCCGCGGCCATCGTGCTCGGCGTGATCGCGCTGGCGTTGGGCTAAGCGCCGCACGTGTCAAAACCGGTCGGCACATCACGGCGTTGTGTCGGCGTTCGCACCTCCCGGTAGTACCAGCACCAGTGTGAGATCGCGCACCGGTGGCACTTCGGGACGTCGGCGCAGATCGCGTCGTCGAGCTCATAGCCCGAACCAAACCGCGTCACGAGCCGGTTGATTTCGTCGACGCGGCTGCCGGGAGTGGCGGCGGCCAACCGCGCGTGCGCCTGCCCGACCTCGGGATCCGGCGCCCGCGGGCTCTTGATCAGGCCCAACCGATACAGGACCCGCAGCGTGTCGGCGTGCGAATAGAAGACGTCCTCGCCCACCCGCCGCAGGAAGGCCCTGACGGTGTAGGGTCCCAGGTGCGAGAAGCGCCGGCGCAGATCCACGTAGAGCTGTCCTTGCTCGGCCGGCCCGTACCGCGTCAGGAAACGACGGAATGATCCGAACTCCCCACGCACGGCGAGCATCTCGCGCGCGTTGGCGACCGTCGCCTCGATCTTGCCCCGGTATCGGATGATACCCGGGTCCTTCGTGAGCCGGGTGACGTCGCGCCCGGTAAAGGCCGCGACCGTCGGGATGGAGAACCCGGCGAACGCCTTTCGGAAGTGCGACCACTTGCGGTTGACGACCGCGGCACTGATGCCGGCCTTGAACACGCACCACGTCATCTGTTCGAAATAGCCGTCGTCACCGCGCGGGCGCCGGCCCCGGCGCATGTCGAGCAAACCCGTCAGGCGTCTCGGGCCGCCCGCCAGATCTTCGACCTGATCCCGCAGGTTGAGCATGAGGTCGTGCAGGTCGGCGTCGCGATGTCTCATGACCCGACCGGACGCCCGTGCAGGCGCCGCTCGATCCGGTCGATGGCGCCGGCCATATTGACGGATGTTGTGAGCACCGGGGCCATCGGGTCGCGCACGCGGGCGACGCGCTTCGGTACCGTGGTGATGGTGAACCGCGACGGGTCGAGCCGGGGTGTCACCTCATCCCACCGCAGCGGGCACGAGACCGGCGCACCGGGAAGCGGCCGCACCGAGAACGGCGCCACGATCGTACGGCCGTGGCCGTTCTGCACGTAGTCCACGTAGACCTTGCCGCCGCGCGACTTGATCGGTCGCGCCAGCGTCACCAGGTCGGGCGCCGCCTCCTGGGCGAGCAGGCCGACGAGCCGGGCGAACGTCCGGGCCTCCTCGTACGTGTACGCAGCACCGAGCGGCACCAACACGTGCAGGCCGGTGCTCCCCGACGTCTTCGCGTAGTGGGGGAGGCCGATCTCGTCAAGGATCTTGTGCAGCGCCCGCGCCACGTGCACCACGTCGGCAAACGGCGCGCCCTTCGGGTCGAGGTCGAGCACCAGCCAGTCGGGCGCCTCGAGCGAGCCGAGGTGCGAGCTCCATAGGTGGAGCGGGATGGTGCCCAGGTTGACGACGTACCTGAGTGTCTCGGCGTCGCTGACGATGAAGTAGCTGATCTCGCGGTCCGCGTCCCTGGAGTAGATGCGCTCCGTGCGCACCCACGACGGCACGAAGGCCGGCGCATCTTTCTGGAAGAACGACTTCCCGGCAATCCCGTCCGGATAGCGGGTGAGCACCAGCGGCCGGTCTTTCAAGTATGGCAGCAGCCACGGGGCCACTGCGTCGTAGTACGCGATGAGATCGGCCTTCGTGTAGCCTTCGTCGGGCCAGAAGACCTTCGCCGGATTGGTGATCCGAACCGCGCGGGTCTCCCCCGCCGCCTCGCGTCGCGCCGCGGGTCCTCCGATCCGTGTCGTGACGCCGCGGGAGTGGAACGAGCGGGCCGGTACAGGCTCGGACACCGCAGGTCCGAGCGGGCGCGCGCGCTGATCTTCCCGCCCGCAGTCTTGCGCGCGTTTGTCGGGCCGCAACCCGAGGAACGTTGGGTGACGGATACCGCCGTCCGGCGTCCAGTCGCCGAAGCGCACCTCACAGACAAGCATCGGCTCGACCCAATGATGCCCCCGGCCGGTCGGCGTGCCCTCGTCGAACGGCGAAGTCTCGCGCCGCAGCGGCTGCAGCGCCTCCCAGACCCGCAAGAGGCTCTGCTCGTCGAAGCCGGTGCCTACTTTGGAGACATACACCAGCCGGTCGCCTTCATAGAGCCCGAGGTGCAGCGCGCCAAAGAGGCTGCGCGACCCCTGTGGATCGGTGTAGCCGCCCACCACGAACTCCTGTCGGCGCTGCGTCTTCACCTTGATCCAGTCGGGCGACCGGCCGCCCACATAGCGGCTGGCTGTCCGCTTGGCGACGATACCTTCAAGCCGCTGCTCCGACGCCGTCTCGAAGAAAGCCTTGCCGTGCTTGAGCATGTGGTCGCCATAGCGCACGGTGCCGACCGGCGGCAGCAGCAGGTCAAGACACGCCTTTCGCTCGACGAGCGGCAGCGCGCGGAGGTCGGCGCCTTCTAGCGCGAGGCAGTCGAAGAAGATCGCCTGCACCGGCACCGCGGCCATCGCCGCTTCGACGTCGCGGGACGTCTTGAGACCGATCCGGGCCTGCAACCGGTGGAAGCTGGGCCGGCCGTCGTCGTCGAGCGCGACGATCTCTCCGTCGACGACGAAATCGTCGAACGGCAGTGCGCGAAGGGCCTCGACAATCTCGGGGTAGCGGGTCGTCATCGGCCGTCCGTTGCGGCCCCACAAGGTGACGCTCTCGCCCCGTCGTTCGGCGAGAGCGCGCACGCCGTCGTACTTGATCTCGAACAGCCACTCCTTCCCCGACGGCGGTGTCTCAGCCGAATCGGCCAGCATGAACGCCTGGGACCGGGCGGCGACGTCGCCGGCGCGTGCCCCTATTGCGGCCAGGCGCGCGCGCACCGCCGCGCGCACCGCGGCGACGTCCCGGATCTGCTCGACCGTCAGACCGGAGATGACCGACCGCGGGTAGCGATCGATGAGTTCCCCGTCAGAAGCGGCACCGTCGGCTTTCTTGAGGAGCAGCCAGTCTCTGTCGGACTTGGACATCCGGACCAATGTCCATCGCCCGCGCATCTTGTGACCGAAGAACTCGAGCTCCAACTTCCCGCGCGCGTATTGCGCGCGGAGATCGTCGTCTTTGAAGGAGCGGTACCACCCGGAGTCCCAGACGATCACGGCGCCGGCGCCGTAGTTGTCCGGCGGGATGACACCCTCGAAACGGGCGTACTCCAAAGGATGATCCTCGACGTGGACGGCCAGACGCTTCTCCTCGGTCCGCACCGACGGGCCCTTCGGCACCGCCCAGCTCTTGAGCACGCCGTCCAATTCCAGGCGCAGGTCGTAGTGCAGGCGCCGGGCGTCGTGCTTCTGCACAACGAAGATGGGGGGGCCGGCCGACGGCCGGCCGCTGAATGGCTCCGGCGTCCGTTCAGGATCCCGCTTCTTCCGGTAGGCGTCGAGTGACGACCGGCGTGTCATCGGGCGCACCTTGAGGCATGACGGGGTTCGTGGTATGGTTGGCTTTACCTTCACATCCGCGCCTTGGGGGAACCCGACCATGCCACCGCACTCGCTTGGCACCGGCACCATCTCCTTCGGCCTGGTGTCGATCCCCGTGAGGATGTACACGGCCGCGTCGTCCGCGACGGTACGGTTCAACATGCTCCATGCCAGGTGCGGCAACCGCGTCAAGCAGCAGTATATCTGCCCGGTCGATAACGTCGTCGTCGAGCGGTCCGACATGGTGAAGGGGTATGAGTACGCCAAGGACCAGTACGTCCGGGTGACCGACGAAGAGCTGAAGGCTCTCGAGGGCGAGGCCTCACAGGTCATCGACATTGCGGAGTTCGTCCCGCTACCGAAAGTCGACCCCATCTACTTCGAGAACACGTATTATCTCGGCCCGGACAAGGGCGGCGAGAAGGCCTACCGGCTGCTGGCCGATGCCATGGCCAAGACCAACCGCGTGGCGCTGGCCACGTTCGTGATGCGCGGCAAAGAGAGCCTGGTGCTCATCCGGCCGTCTCAGGACGGCTTGATGCTGCACACGATGTACTTCGCCGACGAGATCCGCGACTTCGGCGAGATCGACAGGGGCCAGTCGGCGAAGATCAAACCCGGTGAGCTTGACCTCGCGACCAGGCTGATCGACGAACTGGCATCGGAGGAATTCAAGCCCGAGCAGTACCGTGACGAGTACCGCACGCGCGTCCTCGACCTGATCAACACCAAGGTTGAAGGCAGAGAGGTCACACCGGTTGGCCCGCAGACTCAGCGCGCGCAGGTCATCGACCTGATGGAGGCGTTGAAGAAGAGCCTGGAAAAGAGAGTGCCCAAGGAGAAGCGGCCGGCGGTCAAGGCCAGACCTACTGAGGTGGCTGCCGAGAAACCGCTCAAGAGGGCCGCGTCCGCCAGGAAGTGACCCGCTTTACCACGCGCGAGGTGGCGGAGATCCTGGAGCTGCCCGCCGCGCGAATCCGCGCGTGCGTGCGCGCCGGGCTCGTGCACCCGAGGCGCGGGCCCAGTGACCGGCTCGAGTTCGACTTCGAGGACCTGCTCCTGTTGCGCACAACTAAGGACCTGCTCGACGCGCGCGTGCCGATCGCGCGCATCCGGCGCATCCTCGCGTCGCTGCGCCGGCAGCTCCCGGACGACACGCACCTGCAGCCTGTCACGATCTACGCCGACGGTCGGCGCGTTGTGGCGTGGGACGGTACAGCCCGATGGCGGCCGGACTCCGGCCAGTTCCTGTTCAACTTTGACGCGAAGGACGTCGTCGAAAGGGCCGACGTTCCGGGTGTGCGAGCACCGGCGCCACCGGTACCGATCCGGTCAGCGGACGCGTGGTTCGACCTCGGGCTTGAACTCGAGGGGTACTCGCCCGACGAGGCCCGCCAGGCCTATCTCCAGGCGCTGGAGCTCGATCCCACGATGGCCGATGCTCACATCAACGTCGGTCGCCTCGACCACGAGGCGCGGCGGTTCGACGATGCCGAGGCGCACTATCGTGCAGCGGCCGAGCGTTCGCCCCAAGATCCAGTTCCGCACTTCAACCTCGGCGTGCTCTTTGACGACCGGGGCCGCCGAGACGACGCTATCCGCGCGTACACGAAGGCGCTCGAGCTCGACCCCGACTTTGCCGACGCGCACTACAACCTCGGGCTGATCTACGAGGTGTTGGGCCGGCGCACGGAAACGATCACGCACCTGCGTCGGGCCCGCACGCTCTACGGCCGGCCGGGTCGCGCGTAGCCGCGGACCTACGTGAAGATCGACCGCAGGAGTAGCAGGAAGAACAGAGCCGCAGTCAATAGCACCGCCACCCCTCCAAGCACCTGCTCCACAATCGCCGGCCAGGCGTGCGTGACGGCCACCACGAGCGCGACCAGGACGCCGAGCAGCAGCGCGCCCACCGTCGCCACTGGTTGGAGCAGGGTTGCAGGACGCTCGACGTCGACCTGACCGAGCGCCTGCGGCTTGCCGAAGTAGTATGGCACGCTGGTGACCACGGCGGTGCGATGGCCATGGCGACGGCGGAAATACAACGCGAGTTTCAGGAGCAGGGCCGTCTGGCCGTGGAGGAAGAACTGCCAAAACTTCTCGGGTACGAACTCCGGCACGACGATGGTGATGGGATCGTCAAATCCGGTCTCGTGCTCAACGGCGTCGAGGTAGCGCGTGATGGGATCGACCATCGAGCGGTACGGCGACGGCAGCACCCGCAACGGCACGCCGAGACCCCATCGGTCCCACTTCTCGCGCGTCTCCTGCGTGCGCGTCGGGTCGACGTCAACGATGATTGCCTCGACGTCTGGACCGAGCGACTTTGCGTAGCGAAGCGCCACGAGCACGCCTCGGTGGATGCCCGCCACCGGAACGACCACTTTGTGGCGGGTGATCGGCGGCGCGGGGACGGCGTACTCAAGGCTGAGTTCTCGACGTACCTCCTCGTAGTGATGGCGAATCTTGTACATGACGCCGATGAATACCGGGATCACCACGACCACGATCCAGGCACCCAACAGCAGCTTGGCGTGCAGCACCACACCGAGCACGACCGCGGTGGCGACCGCGCCAATGCCGTTGATCAGCATGTGCCGGCGCCACCCCGGTTCCCTCAGGCGCCACCAGTGAACGACCATGCCGGACTGCGACAGCGTAAACGAGATGAAGACGCCGACGGCGTACAGCGGGATGAGCGCGTGGACGCTGGCGTGGAAGAGCATCACAAGCAGGCTCGACAGCACGCCCAGCGCCACGATCCCGTTGGCGAAGACTAGCCGGTCGCCCAGGTTGGCCAGTTGGCGCGGCAGGAACCCATCCCGCGCCAGGATCGATGACAGCCGAGGGAAGTCGGCGAAGCTGGTATTGGCGGCCAGGATCAGGATGAGTGCGGTCGCGGCCTGGACGACGTAGTAGGCCGGGCCGGCGCCCAGCACCAGCCGCGCAATCTGCGAGACGACGGTCTCGTGCTCGTTCGGCACGATGCTGAACCGCTGTGCCAGCAGCGTGATGCCGAGAAACAGGCTGCCCAGGATCACCGCCATCCAGATCAGCGTGATCCCCGCGTTGCGGGATTCCGGAGGCCGGAACGCCGGGATGCCGTTGCTGATGGCCTCGACGCCGGTCATCGCCGTGGACCCCGACGCAAACGCGCGGAGGATCATGTACAGGCCAACTGGCTGCAGGGCGCTGATCGGCTCGGCCGGGATTGCCGGAGGAACCGGCGGCTGACCCGCAGCACGCCACAACCCGGCAATGATGAGTCCAGCAATGCTGAAGATAAAGACGTAGGTCGGCACGGCGAAGATGGTGGCCGACTCGCGGACCCCACGCAGATTGAGGGTGGCGACGAGCGCGATCGCCAGCACCGCCAGCGTGACCTTCGATGGCGCGAGGGTAGGGACGGCCGAGGTGATCGCCGCGACGCCGGACGAGATGCTGACCGAGACCGTCAGGACGTAGTCGATCAGCAGCGCCGCGGCCGCAACCAGCCCAGGCCATCGGCCGAGGTTATCGTGAGCCACGATATACGCCCCTCCGCCCGAAGGGTACGCGTGGATCGTCTGGAAGTAGGAGAAGGTCAAGATCGCCAGGACGGTCACGATGACAGCGGCAATTGGAAGGGCGAGTGACATCGTCGCCGCGCCACCGGCGACGAGGACAATGAGGATCTCCTCGGTCGCGTACGCGGTGGACGACAGCGCGTCCGACGAGAAGACCGCGAGGCCCTTGAACTTTGTGACGCGCTCGTGAATCAGTTGCGACGTCGCGAGCGGAGGTCCGATGAGCAAGCGCTTGATGACGGACCCTGCCATGATTTAGGGATCCTTCGAAGGCGGTGCGTATGTCGCGAGTCCGCGAGTTCCTGTCGATTGGCATTCTACCATCCGGCCCGCTGAACGCGATCACCGATGTCGCGGGCGTGCGCGTCGGCCACGCGTCGGTACGCGACGGCAGTCTGCGCACAGGCGTCACCGCCGTGGTGCCCCATGGCCGCAACCTGTACCGCGAGAAGGTCACCGCGGCGTCGGCGGTGCTCAATGGCTACGGCAAGTCCGTCGGCCTGATGCAGATCGATGAGCTGGGCACCGTGGAGACCCCCATCCTACTGACGAGCACCCTGAATGTGCCGCGTGTCGCCGACGCCTTGATCTCGCACATGCTGACCCAGGACCCGATCATCGGCGTCAGCGAGACCGTCAACCCTGTGGTGCTGGAGTGTTTCGACGGCTATCTCAGCGACGCCAGCGCCCGCGCCGTCGGCGAAGCGGAGGTGACTGCGGCGCTGGCCGGGGCGGCCGAGGGGCCGGTCGCGACCGGATGCGTCGGCGCCGGCGTCGGCATGCGCTGTTTGGGGTTCAAGTCTGGCATCGGTACGGCCTCGAGGGTCCTGCCTGAGCACGGATGGCGGTTGGGGCTGCTCGTCGTGCCCAACTTTGGGTTCGCCGGTGACCTGATCGTGGCCGGCGTGCCGGTGGGACGGGAGCTGCCGGCGGTCGGTCAGCCGCCCGAGCGCGGATCCTGCGTGTTCGTCGTGGCCACCGACGCGCCGCTCGACGCGGTCGAGTTGCGGCGACTGGCATGGCGGTGCTTCCTGGGGATGGCGAGGACCGGCGCGATCAGCGGCGTCACGAGTGGCGATCTGGCGGTTGCGTTCACGACGCGCCCGGATCGGGTGCGCCAGGACCGCGCGGTGATCAACCTGCTGTTCCGCGCCGCGGTGGAGACGTCCGAGGAGGCCATCCTCGACGCGCTGTTCGGCGCGGAGACGACGGCCGGCCGCGACGGGCACACGATTCCGGCTCTCCCGCTCGACGCGACGCTCGAGGTCCTGCGGCGCCACCAGGCCCGCGCGCTTCGCCCTGACGCCGCCGTCTGAGGGAACAGCGCCCGGCCGCCGCACGTTTCATTACACAAACCTGCCGGTCAGCCCGCTGGCGGCGGACCCCTACGGAGGCGATTCATGCGCGTCGACAGTGCTGCATTGCCCCTTCTGTTCGCGTGCGCGCTCTCGGCGACCCCGGCGTTCAGCGCGCCCGCACGACTCCAGGAGTATCCGCTGCCCTGCGGCGCGCGGCCGCACGATGTGGTGCCGGCGGCCGACGGAAGTGTCTGGTACACGGCCCAGGTGAGCGGCGAGCTAGGCCGGCTCGACCCGGCGACAGGCAGGGTGCGCCTGACGAAACTCGGCGATGCGTCCGCGCCACCGGGCGGACCCATCTGGGTGAGTGAGTGAGTGGAACAGCGGGCAACTCTCGGTCTATGATCCCGTCCCCGGACGCTGGCGCGCGTGGCCACCCCCGGGGACAAACCGCAGGCGTACGCCGTCTACGTCGGCCCGGTGATGTGTGGAGCGCCGGCTCTGGTGTGGACAAGCTCATCGTCGTGAGAGTGCCGTGACGCACAACAGGCTCGCGCACCTTGCGGTGACGCTGGTGATAGTCGCCGGTGTTCACGCCCCGCTGTTGTCGCCGCAGGGCGCCGTGGCCGCCCAGGCATGCGTACCCACCCGCGCTGACGCCTTGGGACCCTTCTACAAGCCGGGCGCGCCCGTTCGTTCGAAGGTCGGCAGCGGCCACGTGCTCAGAGGAACCGTGCGCTCAGCGGCGAACTGCGCGCCAATCCCGGGAGCCCGGGTCGAGGTCTGGATGGCCGGGCCGGACGGCGAGTATGCCGATGAGTACCGAGCGACGGTGATCGCGGACGCGCAAGGGCGGTACCGGTTCGAGAGCCACGTTCCGCCGCCCTACGCCGGCCGGCCGTCGCACATCCATGTCCGCGCCAGTGCCGCCGGTTTCCAGACGCTGGTTACGCAGTACTACCCGTCCGTCGGGCAAACCGAGGGGACGTTCGACCTCGTGCTGGTCGGGGTGCGATAGGAGGTGCCGGTGAGGACGTATCGCACGCTGCTCGCGCTGGTGTTGGGCCTCATCCTCGCGGCTCCGCTTGCGGCGCAGCCCGCGCTCGACGCCTCCTCGGTCTTTCGGCGCGCTGCGCCGGCGATCGCGGTGATCCGCGTCAGCCGCGACAGCAACGAGGGCACGGGCACCGGCTTCGTTGTCGATCCGGGCGGGCTGTTGATCACGGCCTCGCATGTCGCGCGTGGCGCCGAGCGGCTGTTCGTCGACTTCGGCGACGGTCCACCGCTGGACGCCTCGGTGCTGGGATACGATGCGCGTCGCGACGTGGCGATGCTGCGGGTGCAGCCCAGGGCGGCCCTGCCGGCCCTCGAGATCATCGACTCAACCGTGGTGAAGACCGGCGATCCCGTGGCGGTCATCGGCACGCCTCGCGGCCGACCGCGCGTGATGACCACGGGCGAGGTGCGCGGGGTCGGTGTCTCCCTGCCCGGGCTCGCGCCACGATCATTCATCGCGTTCAGCGCCGAGGTGCAACCCGGGAACTCCGGCGGCCCGCTGCTCAACGACCGTGCCCAGGTCGTCGGCGTGGTGGTGGCACTGGCCCGGCAGTCGGACGGCCCGGTCGGCCTGGCCACCGCCAGCGTCGCGTTCCGAGGCACGATGCCGTCGCTCGCCGAAGGCGCGCGTTTCGAACGCGCGTGGATCGGGATCAGCGGTGCGACGTTCGAGCCGGATTTTCGGCAAGGGCGGCCCGGCGCGCGCGGCGTGGTCGTGTTGACCGTCCTGCCCGACGGCCCGGCCGCGCGTGCCGGACTGCGCGGCCAGAACCAGGAGCCGCCGGGCGACATCATCGTGGCGATCGACGGTGAACCTGTCGACGACTGGGACGACCTGCTGAGCCTCCTCGGCGAGCGCGAACCCGGTGAGCGTGTGCGGCTCGGGCTCCTCCGCGAGGGCCGGTATCTCGAGCTGGCAGTGGTGCTTGGAGCGCGTCCCTAGTGACCTTTACTTGGCCGGCCGTCCTGTGGACACTGGCGGTTCTCCCGCTGATGGCCTGGAGCGTCCTGGCGGCGCGCCGCAGGCAGCGCGTCGCCGAGTCGCGGCTGGCCGATGCCCCGCTGCTGGCGCGCGTGGCCGGCACCGCCGACCCAAGGCGGCGGTGGCCGGTGGTGCTCTACCTGACCGCGCTGCCGCTGCTCCTCGTGGGCGCGGCCCGTCCCGTGGCAACCATTCCACTTCCAGTGAACCGCGCGGCGCTTGTCATCGCCATTGACACCAGCCAGAGCATGATGGCCGACGACGTCAAACCGACGCGCCTGGATGCGGCGAAGGCCGGCGCGCTGACACTGGTACGCGCGCTTCCACGCAGCCTGCAAGTCGGCCTGGTGGCGTTCAGCGACGTCGGGACCGTGCTGGTGACGCCGACCACCGATCGCCAACTGTTCGCCGAAGCGATGGACCGGCTCAAACCGCAGCAGTCCACCGCGGTCGGCTCGGCCGTGGTCGAGGGCCTGGCGATCCTGCCTGAGCGGCGCGCGTTTCTCGGTGAGCGTCTGACCCGGCTCCGCACCCAAGGCGCCCCTGACCCGTTCGCCGTGCCGCCGCCTCCCGCGGGTCCGGTGCCCGACGTCCGGGACCTGCCACCCGCGGCGATCGTGCTGTTCTCGGACGGTGTGACGAATGCCGGCATCGATCCCAGAGTTCCGACGAGTCTGGCTACCGAGGCCCGGGTCAAAGTGTACGCGTTCGGGATCGGTCAGCCCGCGGGCGCGGTGATGCCGTTCGGCGGAAACATGGTCTTTGTCCCCTTCGACGCCGGCTCGCTACAGGCGGTGGCGCAGCAAACCGGGGGGGAGTACTTCGCAGTCGTCGACGAGGAGAGCGTGCGACGCGTGGCGCGCCAGCTGGGCCGCGCCTTTGGATGGGAGCGACGCAAGACCGAGATCAGCGCGGTGCTGGCCGGCGCGGCCGCGCTAATCATGGCGACCGGTGCGGCATTGTCGTTACTCTGGTTCCGGCGGGTGCCGTGATGATCGATTTTGTCTGGCCCGGCGCGCTCTGGGCTCTGCTGCTCATTCCTGTCCTCGCCGTCGGGTACGTTAGAGCGGTGCGGCGCCCCGCGGTGCGCACGCTTACGTTTCCTGATCTCGCGGTCGTGCGGCAGGCCATGGCGCACAGCGGTCGATGGCGACAGCACCTGGCGGCGGTCGTGTTCCTCGCAGGCCTTACGCTGGTGCTCGCCGCGTTCAGCCGGCCGACGGCGCCCATGCCCGTGCCGGCCGACCGCTCTGCGATCATGCTCGTGATCGATGTCAGCGGCAGCATGCGTTCGACCGACATCGAACCGAACCGCCTCGAGGCGGCGAAAGCCGCGGCTCGCGCGTTTCTCGACGACGTGCCGGACCGCGTGCGCGTGGGCATGGTCACGTTCGGCGGCTACACGACGCTGGTCGCACCGCCGGGTACGGATCACAGCGTGATTGCCGAGCGCATGGATAGCTTCACGTTCATCAGACGGACCGCCATCGGCGAGGGCCTGCTCGAGGCCGTGGCGGCGCTCCCGGGCCGCGTGCGACCAGGGCCCGACGGCACGCTCCCGCCGATTCCACCCGGTGACCGGCCGCCGGGCATCGTCATCCTGCTCTCCGACGGCCGCAGCAACGCGGGCATTGACTCCGTGAAGGCCGCCGAGATCGCGCGGCAGCAGGACGTCGTCGTGCACACGATCGGAGTTGGCGATCCCAACCCGTCAACGGGCGCATTCGTGATCGGCGGCGTCATGGACGAATCCGAACTGCAGGCGGTGGCGCAAGCCGGCGGCGGTACCTACTACCACGCGAAGTCCGCCGTCGCGCTGAAGGGAATCTACCGGCAGCTTGCCCGCTCGGTCGGGTGGGAGCGAAGACCCGACGAGGTGTCGGGCGTCCTCGCGCTCGCAGGTGCCGTGGCGCTCGCGGCATCACTCGCTGTGGCCTACTGGTTCACGCACCCTCTGGGATTCTAGACTCGGCGCCGGCGCGCGCCGAGTCACCGGCGCCGCGCCGCGCAGTGTGCTCGGCGGCCAGGGCGTACTCCGTCGCCCGCTCCCAGCCAAGGCGCTGTCCTTCGGCCCACGCGGCGTCGAACACCTCGGTACCCAAGCCGGCGCGCACGGTGTCGAGCAGCCGCCCGTATTCCTCCCGCTCTGACTCGGGCACCGGCACGCCCATCGTCGCGCGGAGCGCCTCGTCGGCGCCCAACAGGGTGGCCGCCCGTTGCAGGCGATCGGTCCGCGCCGCAACCATCGCCAGACCCTGCAGACCGCGCGCGACACCCAGACGCTCACCGCGGCCGGCGGCGCGCCGCAGGCTCTCGGCGTAGAGATCCTCGGCCCGTCCGTACTCACCCATGCCGAGGGCGCCCCGGGCGGCCAGCCGCCTGGCCGAGCCGGCGGCCCAGCCGTCGCGCATCGCGAGGAACTGCTTCAGGCTCTCCTCGCCGAGCGCGCGCGCACGCTCGTATGCACGATCGCGCAGCGCCGCCACGCCGAGGAGGTAGAGCGTGACCGCCACGCCCCAGCGATCGCCCGCGTCCTTGAAGCCCTTCTGCGCCTCCAGCGCCAGCGCGGTGGTCCGCGCGCTGTCGCCACGATGCATGGCGACGCGCGCCAGGCCGCTCGTGGCGTACGCGGCCACGGCGCGGGCACCGGTGCTCACCGCGATCTCGCGGCTTTCGGTCATCAGCCGCTCGGCCTCGTCGTTCCGGCCCTGGAACGAGATCGCGAGACCCATGTAGTACAGGATGTTGGCGATGCCGCTCTTGTCGCCGGCGTCACGCATGAGCGGGAGCGCCTCGAGCATGCGCGCCTCGGCCTCGGCGTAGAAACCCCGGCGCATCTCGCCGATCGCGAGACTGAGCAGCGCGTAGGCCTCGCCGACCTTGTCACCGATCTGGCGCGCGAACGACCGTCCCTCTTCGTGCAGCACGGCGGCGCGCTCGTAGTCGCCTTCGGCGCGGGCGATGAACCCCAAGCCGCGCTGGGCCAGCGCCATGCCCCACAGGTCGCCGACGTCTCGAAACTGGGCGTGGCTCTCGTGCAGTCGCGCCAGAGTCTCAGCCCAGTCGCCTCGGAGCCGCGCGATCTCACCGATGAGCAGCCCGACGATCGCCCGGCCCCATTTGTTCTCGAGCGCAGGAAGCCGCCCGCGGGCATCCTCGGCCAGTGCCACGGCCCTGGTCTGATCGCCTCTTGCCAAAGCGACCAGGCTCAGCGCCACGGTGGCGATCGCTTGGGAGAGCGTGTCCCCGAGATCCGCCGCAAGGGCCCGGCCTTCCTCGCCGTGCGCCTGCGCCCGCGCGTACTGCCCGGCCGCATGCGCCAGGGCCGCCGCGCCGGCGAGGGCGCGGGCCCGTCCCGGGGTGCGCTCGGCGGTTTGCTCCAGCGCGATCTGTGCCCAGCGGTTGCCCTCCTCGAGGTGACCGCGGACATACCAGTACCACCAGATCGCGGCGACGAACCGCAGCAGGGCCTCGGCATCACGGCACGCGAGCGACCACTCGAGCGCGGCGTGCAGGTTCTCATGCTCGCCGGCGAGCCGCCCGAGCCACATGGTCTGCTCGCGGCCCTGCAGGCGCTGGCGCGCCTCTTCGGCGAGGGCAAGGAACCAGTCACGGTGACGCGTGCGCCACGCCTCGGCTTCGCCAGCCTCCACGAGCTTGTCGCGAGCGTACTGTCTGACGGTTTCAAGGAGGCGGTAGCGCGCGTCCGCGCCGGCCTCCTCGACCACGACCAGCGATTTGTCAATGAGCGCGGCTTGCAGGTCGAGGACGTCGCCCCGCTCGATATCCGGGCCGATGCAGATGGCTTCCGCGGCTTCAAGGGTCCAGCCGTTGGCGAAGACGGAGAACCGGCGGAGCATGGCGCGCTCCGTAGAGGACAAGAGCTCATAGCTCCAGTCCATCGCGGCGCGCAAGGTTTGGTGGCGCGGCAACGCCGTGCGGCTTCCGCCGGTAAGGAGGCGAAACCGGTCGTCGAGCCGCGCCGCGATCTGCGGCGGGGTGAGCACCTTGACACGCGCGGCGGCGAGCTCGATCGCGAGCGGGATACCGTCGAGCCGCGCGCAGATTGCAGCGACCGCAGCCGCTTGCTCCGCCGTGAGGGTGAAACCAGGGGCGACAGCGGCAGCCCGTTCCACAAACAGACGGATCGCCTCATACTCCGACAAGCGCTCGATCGGCGGCAGCGCGTGAAGGTTCGGCAGGGAGAGCGAGGGAATGCGCCACGCGGTCTCGCCGGTCACGCCAAGGGCCTCGCGGCTCGTGCAGAGGATGCGGAGCCGCGGGCAGCCTTGGAGGAGCTCGTCCACGAGCGCCGCGCAGGCGTCCACGAGATGCTCGCAGTTGTCGAGGATCAGCAGCGTCTGCTTCGGCTCGAGGTACTCAATGAGCGTGTCAATCATGGGCCGGTTCGCCTCTGGGCGGACACCGAGCGCCGCCCCGACCGCCTGCGGGACGACGGCGGGATCGAGAACCGGCGCCAGCTCGGCCAACCAGACGCCGTCGGTCATCTCCTCGAGCATCTCGGCCGCGGCCTGTAGGGCGAGACGCGTCTTGCCGGCCCCACCGGTTCCAACAATGGTCAGCAGCCGGGTCTGCCCGAGCAACTGCTTGAGCTCTGCGAGCTCGCGATCCCGACCAATGAAACTCGTGAGCTGTCTCGGCAGGTTGTTCGGGAGGGCGTCCAGCGAGCGAAGCGGGGGAAAGTCGACCGGCAGTCCGGGCGCGAGCACCATGAAGATGTGCTCCGGCCGGTGGAGGTCACGCAGTCGGTGCGCGCCGAGGTCTCGCAGGCCGACGTCCGGCGGCAGACTGTCCGCGACGAGCGCGTGTACCGCCTGCGACACCAATGTCTGTCCGCCGTAGCCCACCGCGAGGATCCGCGCGACCCGGTTGAGGGTCGATCCGAAGTAGTCGCCGTCCCGTTCGTCGGCCGGTCCGGTGTGCAGCGCTGCCCGCACGTGGAGCGACCCGATGCCGGCCCATGGGTGCGCCTGCAGATCGCGCTGGGCCTCGAGCGCTGCCTCGACCGCATCGCGGGCCGACGTGAAGACGGCGTAGAACGCGTCGCCCATCGTCTTGAAGACACGGCCGTGATGCGCGTCGATGGCGCGCCGCAGGATCCCGTCGTGCACGGTCAGGGCGGTCTTCATCGCCTCCGGGTCGCGCTCCCAGAGCCGCGTGCTGCCTTCGATGTCGGTGAAAAGAAACGTGTACGAGCCGGTCTCGGGTGTTGGCATCAGACGCGGACCTTCGTGCCGCGTCGCCCTGGGTTCGACGCGCGGCGGGGCCAGCCCTCCGAGCGGCCGGCGTGCACTCCATCGCCCCTGTTGCACCGGCGCGTGTGGGGGCGTATTGTCATGACCAAGGCCCGCAGCTTCCTGGGGCAGGGTGAGGCACCGTGAACGGCGCCAATTCCCGATCGGCGGTGACAGCCCGTGAGGCCCGCTCGTGCGAGCGGGTCGTGGCCCGGCGAAATTCCGGGGTCGACGGTACAGTCCGTATGAGGCGGTGGCTGCGAGGACCAGGCGCGTTCAGCGTGCCCCGGGGGACGCCGTCTCGGGGTCCCTTTGTTGTGCGCCGCGAAGGAGTCGAGATGGATCGAAAGACGATTCGTGCGCGGTGGCTCGCGGCCGTCGCCGCCGTTGCGGTGGCACTGTGTGTCGCCGGGCCGATGTCGGCGCAGACGCCGCTCGAAGAGCGGTTGGTCATCCTGACGCCGATTCCGCTCGACGTCGCAAACCCGACCGTCGAGCGGTTCGCAGAGTTCGCGCGGCAACGTCTGGGCGCCGTGGTCCGGCCGTTGGTCGTCTCGCAGGGTTCGCCGGTCGCCTACGCGCGTATCCTCGAGTGGCGCGGGCGGCCGGAGGCCGATCTGCTCTGGGCGGGCGAGGCCGAGTTGTTCGACGATCTGGCGGACCGGCGGCTGATCGTGCCTCACGAGCTGCCCGAGGCGCTGCTGCGCGTGATCCCCGCGACGCTGGGCGAGCCGCGGCGCGTGCCGTTGCGTGATCCGCGAGGATTCTGGACCGGCACGGCACTGACATCCACCGGCCTCATCTACCATCCGCGCCTTCTGCGGAACCTCGGGATCGAACCGCCGAGAGATTGGGACGACCTGCTCGAATGCCGCTTCAAAGGACAGATCGTTCAGGCCACGCCTGACCGGTCCGGTTCCAACCACGCGGCGCTCGAGGTGCTGCTCCAGTTGCGCGGCTGGGACAAGGGATGGGACTGGGCGCAGCGCGTCGGCGGCAACACCGGCATCTTCGTCGCGCGTAGCCGCGACGTGCCGACCTTCGTCGCCCGCGGCGAGTTCGGCGTCGGCTTCGGTGTGCTGAGCTATATGGCGTTCCAAGACGTGCTGGGCGGGAGCGAGCTGCGCTTTGTGCAGCCGCCCTACGCGTGGTTCTCGGTCGCGCCGACCGCGGTGCTGGCAGGATCGCGGGCCCCGCGTGCCGCGCGCGCGTTCCTCCAGTTCCTGCTGAGCGAGGACGGCCAGCGCACGATGATCGCTCACGGCCTGTTTCCCATCGTGCCGCGGTACCGGATGGAGGGACCGCCAGGCTCGTCGGCCGCGCAGGCGGCCGCGTTCAGCGGCATGCGGTCGTTCTACGACCGGCCGGTCCGCAGCATCTATGACGACACACTCGCGCAGAAGCGCTACGGCGAGGTCAACGACGTCTTCCGCAAGCTGGTGGTGGAACGTCACCAGCAGCTCAGGCGTCTGTACTGTCCGTGAGAGTCTGGACAGGGAGAAGTCCGCGACTATAATGGGTGTCGGTGTAGGAGTGGGCCGTTAGCTCAACTGGCAGAGCAGCTGACTCTTAATCAGCGGGTTGTGGGTTCGAGTCCCTCACGGCCCTCCAGAGGAATGCAGGACGGGGTGCGGGTTCTGCCCGGCGCCCCGTCTGCGCATGTAGGGCTGGACCTGCCCCGGGTGCGTGTCCGACCGACCCGGTCGATTCCGTCAGATTCGGCCGCCTTGTCGGCGGACACCCTGGCCGGCAGCATTCCAGACAGCGTCCCGGTGCCTGGCAACGACTCGCAGGAACACTCGCGCCGGTCCTCGAGGTGCCCGGCAGCCCTGTTCCGGCCTGCGGGGTGTACGCGCGTGGGGAGCAACTACGACCGCGCCGCCGACAGCGGGCATGCATAGACAGCACATGCCTGCTGCCATACAATGTCCCAGGATACGGAGTCCGGCACGACTGCACGGCCCTCAGCGGGCGTAGCCGAACTGGTATAGGCGCCAGACTTAGGATCTGGTCGGCGCAAGCCGGTGGGGGTTCGAGTCCCTCCGCCCGCACCACGCGCACCCCGCATTGAGGTCAGGAGGTTATCGATGAAAGTGGAGTGGAGGCGGGAGCCGCCGAGCCGCGCGGTTCTCGAGGTGGAGGTTCCGGCTGACGTCGTGGTCCGCGAGGTCCGCGGTGCCGCCTCCCGGCTGGCCCGGCGCTACCGCGTTCCCGGGTTCCGGCCGGGCAAAGCGCCGCGCGCGGTGCTGGAGCGCTTCGTCGGCCGCGACGAACTGTACGGTGAGGCGATCGAGGCGTTGGTGAGCGCCGCATACCGGCAGGCGGTGACCGAGGCCGGCGTGATTCCTGTCGGCCAGCCCGAGTTCGACGTGCCACCGCTTGACGAGGAGAAACCTCTGCGGTTCGTGGCGAAGGTCGATGTCTCACCTGACGTGGACCCCGGTCCCTACGACCGGGTCCGCATCCCATTCGAGACGCCTTCGGTCACGGATGCCAATGTCGACGACGCGATCGAAGAGCTCCGGCGCCGGCGCGGCCGGCTCGTCTCGATCAAGGAAGCGGCCGCCTCAGGAGACTTCGTGCTGATCAAGCCGACGACGGTTGAGAACGTCGAGCGGTTTCACGTGGGTCGCGAGGTCCTCATCGAGATCGGCGCGGGGGTCTTCCCTGCGGAGGTCGAAGCCGCATTCGAAGGGGCCGTGGCCGGCGAGGAGCGATCGGTGGCGATTGGCGACACCGGCAGACTGGCGGCCACGGTCGTGGATGTCAAGCGCCGGGAATTGCCGGCCCTCGACGACGCGTTTGCCAAGTCGCTGGGCGATGTGGCGACGGTCGATGAGCTGCGGGCGCGGGTGCGCCAGCGACTGACCGCTGAGGCCGAGTCTGCGGCGAACGACGCCTACGAGGACAAGGTGCTAACTGCGGTCCTCGAGCAGGCGTCGCTTGAGTTGCCGGCGAGCATGGTCGAGCACGAGATCGAGCACCTTCTGGAGGAGCTGGCCGAGTCGCTACAACGGCGAGGCTACACGCTGGACCGCTACCTGGAGAGCGCGGGCAAAGACCTGGCCCGGCTGCGTGACGAACTACGGCCGCGCGCCGAACGTCGGCTACGCACCCGGCTGGTGCTCGACGAGATCGCCCGGCGGGAGGGCCTCGTGCCTACGCAGGAGGAGATCACCGCCGAGGAAGAGAAAGTCGCGGCCGATCTGAAGCAGGATCTCGCGCGCGTGCGAGAGTGGTTGGATGCCGAGGGTCGGCGCGAGGCCATGCTCACACTGCTGCGACGGCGCAAGACCATGGCCACACTGGTGGCCCGGGCGAAGGGGGCCGAAGGTAACCCGTCATGACACTGATCCCAATCGTCGTCGAGCAGACGGCGCGCGGCGAACGCGCCTATGATATCTACTCCCGTCTGCTCAAGGAACGCATCATCTTCCTGGGCGGGCCGATCAACGACGATGTGGCCAATCTCATCATCGCCCAGCTCCTGCATCTGGAAGGCGAGGACCCGGACAAGGACATCATGCTCTACGTCAACAGTCCGGGCGGCGATCTGATCGCGTCGTTGGCGATCTACGATACGATGCAGTACGTGCGCCCCGACATCGCGACCATCTGCGTGGGGCTCGCCGCCAGCGGCGGCGCCCTCGTGCTCGCGGGCGGCGCGAAGGGCAAGCGATCGGCGCTCCCCTACTCGCGCATCATGATCCATCAGCCCTGGGGCGGGGCGCAGGGGACGACCTCGGACATCGAGATCGAAGCCAAGCAGTTCATCCAGATGCGGTCGCTGATGAACGAGATCCTGGCGCGGCACACGGGCCAACCGCTTGAGCGGATCGAGCGCGACACCGACCGGAACTTCTGGATGAGCGCCGAGGCTGCCAAGGAGTACGGCTTGATTGACGAGGTCATCAGGCCGCGCGACCGGGTCAAGCCGAAAGCCGAGTAGGCCGCATGCTGCGCTCGGGTGAGGATCGAGAGAAGATGAAGTGCTCGTTCTGCGGTAAGCCGCAGGAGCAGGTGCGCAAGCTCGTCGCGGGGCCGGGTGTCTATATCTGCGACGAGTGTATCGAGTTGTGCAACGAGATCGTCGAAGAAGAACTCACCGGCGAGGACGCCAAACCGCAGCTTCGGCCCACGCCGAAGCCCAAGGAGATCTACGAGACCCTCAACCAGTACGTGGTCGGCCAGGACCGGGCGAAGAAGGCGCTGTCGGTCGCGGTCTACAACCACTACAAGCGCATCGGGAGCCGGCGGCCGGCCGACGTCGAGCTGCAGAAGTCCAACATCCTGCTCGTCGGCCCCACGGGGTGCGGCAAGACGCTGCTGGCCCAGACGCTGGCCAGGATTCTCGACGTGCCGTTTGCCATCGCCGATGCGACCTCGCTGACCGAGGCCGGCTATGTCGGCGAAGACGTCGAGAACATCCTGCTGCGCCTGATCCAGGCCGCAGACTACGAGGTGAAGAAGGCCGAGCGCGGCATCATCTACATCGACGAGGTGGACAAGATCGCGCGCAAGAGCGAAAACCCCTCGATCACGCGCGACGTCTCGGGCGAGGGCGTCCAGCAGGCGCTGCTCAAGATTCTGGAGGGGACCACCGCCAACGTCCCCCCGCAGGGCGGCCGCAAGCACCCGCACCAGGAGTTCATTCAGATCGACACGAGCAACATCTTGTTCATTTGCGGCGGCGCGTTCGACGGCCTCGAACGCATCATCGAGGCCCGTACCCGCCAGACGACCATCGGGTTTGGCGCCGACGTCCAGTCCAAGACCAAGGGTCACCTGGCCGAGGTGCTGAGCCAGACCATGCCGCAGGATCTGCTGCGGTACGGACTGATCCCGGAGTTCATCGGCCGGCTGCCGATCATCGTGCCGCTTGATCCGCTCGACGAGGAAGATCTGGTCGCCGTGCTCATCGAGCCCAAGAACGCGCTCATCCGACAGTACCAGCGCATCCTCGACATGGACGGGGTGGAGCTGGTCTTCACCGACGAGGCCATGCAAGCGATCGCCCGGGAGGCGATGGCCCGCGGCACCGGCGCCCGGGGGCTCCGGACCATCATTGAGGAGATCATGCTGGATATCATGTACGAGGTGCCATCCCGCGCCGATGTTCGCCGCTGCCTGGTAACCGAGGACGCGGTGCTGCGCCGCGGCGGGCCGTTGCTGTTGACCGCGGCCGATCTCAAGAAGCCTGCGCGCGAGAAGCCGGCGTCGTAAGCGCGCAAGAGGTAAATCTCACTCACCTCCGCCTGCCGGAGCTCGCTGCCGGGAACAGACACGGTAGGACGAGCGTTATTTGTGGATGACCGGCCGGGTCGCCGAAAGCGGCAGGTCCGGCGGATGTGTGCCTGATTGCTCCGAGGAGGTTCAAGTGTCCGTTTCTGAGAAGTCGCCGCAAGTCCCGAACCGGATGCCGTTGCTGCCCTTGAAGGGTACGGTGGTATTCCCCCATCAGGTCCAGGGGTTGGGCGTCGGCCGCCAGAAGTCGCTGCGCGCGCTCGAGCACGCCCTGGCTCGCGATCGGTACATCATGCTGGCCGCCCAGCGTGACGACGAGATCGACGATCCCCAGCCGCAGGACATCCACGTGGTCGGCACCGTGTGCCGGATCCTGCAGGTCGGCAAGCAGCCGGACGGGATCCTGCAGGTCGTGGTGGAGGGGTTGTCCCGGGCCGGCATCGCGGTGTTCGCCCAGGTCGACCCGTACTTTGAGGTCGAGGTCACGCTGCGCGCCGACCCCACCGAGAAGACCATGGAGATCGAAGCCCTGATGCGCGGGCTGGTCTCGCAGTTCGAGCGGTTCGCGCGGTTCTCGCGTTCGATCCCGCCCGACCAGCTCGTAGCCGCCAGCCAGGCCGAGGAGCCGGGCCGTCTCGCCGACCTGGTGGCGCAGCACATCTCGCTCAAGCTCGAAGAGCGCCAGGAACTGCTCGAGGCCGAGCCCAAGACGCGGTTGGAGCGGCTCACAACGATTCTGAGCCGCGAGGTCAACCTGCTCGAACTGGAGCGCAAGATCCAGAGCCGCGTGCGCAAGCAGATGGAGAAGTCGCAGCGGGAGTACTTCCTAAAGGAGCAGATCAAGGCGATCCAGCAGGAGCTCGGCGAGACCGACGAGCGGCAAAGCGAGGTGGCCGAGTACCGCAAGAAGATCGAGGCCGCCAACCTACCCGAGCACGTCAAGACCAAGGCGCTCGAAGAACTCGGCCGGCTCGAGAAGATGCCGCCGATGGTGGCCGAGGCCGTGGTCGTGCGCACCTATCTCGACTGGATCCTGGCCGTGCCCTGGACCGTGCGCACCGAGGACCGGCTCGACATTGACGAGGCGCGCAAGATCCTCGACGAGGACCACTACGGGCTCGACAAGGCCAAGGATCGTGTCATTGAGTACCTGGCCGTGCGCAAGCTCGCTCCGGAGTCGCGCGGGCCGATCCTGTGCTTCGTCGGGCCGCCCGGTACCGGCAAGACGTCGGTGGCGAAGTCCATCGCCCGGGCGCTCGGCCGGAAGTTCGTCCGGGTCTCGCTCGGCGGGGTCCGCGACGAGGCCGAGATTCGCGGGCACCGGCGGACGTACGTGGGCGCGCTGCCCGGCCGGATCGTCCAGGGCCTGAAGCAGGCCGGCAGCCGTAACCCGGTCTTCGTGCTGGACGAAATCGACAAGCTTGGAATGGACTTTCGGGGCGACCCGTCAGCCGCGCTGCTGGAGGCGCTCGATCCGGAGCAGAACAACGCCTTCAGCGATCACTACCTGGAGCTGGCGCTCGACCTCAGCGAAGTGATGTTCCTGACGACCGCGAACATCCTGGAGACGATTCCGCCGGCACTGCGCGATCGGATGGAGGTCATCCGGTTCCCGGGCTACATCGAGGAAGAGAAGGTCAAGATCGCCGAGCAGTTCCTGATTCCCAAGCAGTTGAAGGCCAATGGGCTGAGACCGGAGCAGATGGCGATCACGCCGGAGGCGCTTCGGCTGATCGTGCGGGAGTACACGCGCGAGGCCGGGGTGCGCAACCTCGAGCGAGAGATCGGGACCCTGTGCCGCAAGGTGGCTACCGAGGTGGCGCGCGGCAAGCTCGAAGCAGAGCGCATCACCAGGGGGAACCTGCACGTGTTCCTGGGGCCGCCGAAGTTCCGGTTCGGGGTGGCCGAGAAAGAGGACGAGGTCGGCATCGCGACGGGATTGTCGTACAGCGAGATGGGCGGCGACATCATCACCGTCGAAGCCACCCTGATGCCCGGCGACGGCAAGCTGGTGCTCACCGGTCAGCTTGGTGACGTGATGAAGGAATCGGCGCAGGCCGCGCTCTCGTACGTGCGATCGCGGGCGCGGCGCCTGGGCGGCGACGACGAGTTCTTCAAGAAGACCGACATCCACGTGCACGTGCCGGCGGGCGCGGTGCCCAAGGACGGGCCCTCGGCCGGCATCACCATCGCCACGACCCTGGCGTCGGCCATCAGCGGCCGGCCGGTGCGGCGTGACGTGGCCATGACCGGCGAGATCACGCTGCGCGGCCGCGTGTTGCCGATCGGCGGGCTCAAAGAGAAGGTGCTCGCCGCGCACCGCGCCGGCATCCGGACCGTGGTGCTGCCGAAGGAGAACGAGAAGGACCTCGCGGAGATCCCGGCCAACGTGCGGCGGCAGATGAAGCTCGTGCTGGTCTCGCACATGGACGAGGTCTTGAAGGAGGCGCTGCTGCCGGCGGCGGCACCGGCCGAGGTCCCTCCGCCGGCCCCGGTGATCGCGCCCCCGCCATTCGTCCCGTCACTGCCGCCGGTGCAGCCGGAGCGGAGACCGGAACCGCCGGTGAGCTAGGCTCCGGCTAGCGGGATGCTGACGCGGACGCGTGTGCCGGCCGACGGCGCGCTCTCCACGTCGAGCGTGCCGCCAACCTGCTCAGCCCGCTCACGCATCGAACGCAAGCCCAGGTGACCCGGGAAGGAGTCCTCCGAGGAGAAGCCGATCCCGTCGTCGCTGATGTCCATGACGATCTGGCGACCCCTGGACTCCAGGCGCAACGTTGCCCGCCGCGCGCGCGCGTGCCTGATGACGTTGTTCAGGGCCTCTCGCGCAATACGGTAAACGGCTTCCTTGGTCTCATAGGTGACCTGAGGCTCGCCGCCGTGCCACTCGGCCTGCACATCGAGCCCGTGGCGCGCACGAGCGGATTCGATCTGCTTGGTCAACGCCGCGATGAGCCCTTCGGCCTCGAGGGTCTCAGGGCGGAGTTCGAAGATGAGCGCACGCATCTCAGCCAGTCCCGCCTCTGCCAGCGAGAGCACGTAGTCCAATGGCTCGGCCACCTGGGCCGCGTCGCGGTCCAGGAGCATGCGCGCCGTCCGCGCGCCCAGGGCGATCCCGTACAGTGCCTGTGACACGGAATCGTGAAGTTCCCGCGCGATGCGCTGACGTTCTTCGAGAATCGCCTTCTGCCTGGCTTCGGCAAATAGACGTGCATCCTCTGCCGTGATGGCCGCGTGATCGGCGATCGCTGTGAGAAACGGGATGTCCGCCTCACCCGGGCTCTTCCCCCTCGGATAGAAGGCGTTGAGGGACCCGACGACCCGGCCCCGGTAGATCAACGGCAGCGAAGCGATCGCATCCCAGGCGGCCTCGCGCAACCACGGATGGATGGGCGCGAAGGCCGCTTCCTCGAGCTTCCGCGTGCGGGCATCCATCTGAATGAAAGGTCTGCGTTGCTGGACGCACTCGGAACCCGGCATCCGGGCGCCACGCTGCATCGCATCCTTCCAGCACGTCTCAGCCTCTGGGTCCTTCGCAATTCCATGCGAGCCGAACACCTTGGATTCGTGATTATCCGGATCCATCAGGCACACGCCGCAGGCGATTGCCCCCGTGGCCTGTACGACCCCCGCGGCCAGCTTGTTCAGTTTGCTCTCCAAAGACTCCTCGAAAGCAGCATGCGAGGCCATCTGGGCAAGCAGGGCAGCCCTGCGGGCGAGCCGCCCTTCTTCCGTGATGTCGCCCATGGTCACGGCAACCAGCGGTCGGTCGTCTACCAACAGGTGCATAGCGTAGCGAACCCGACGCTCCTCGTCGTTGGGCCACAGGACTGTGGCCGTGCCAGTGATGGGCTGCGTCCCAAACGCGGCCGTCAGGTCTTGGAACACAGCAGCGCGTTCGTGCTCCGCAAAGTACGTCACGAAGTCGCGGCCGTGCATCTCCTCATGGGGCATCCCGGTGATGATGCCTGCGGCCGGGTTAGCAAAGATGCCGCGGTGGTCGCTGTCAACGAGAACGGTGCCATACGGCAGGACCATCGGTAGCTTTGCCAGCGTCGTGGTGCGTGGACCGAGCGTGACACGCCCGCCTGCAGTTGTGTCCGGCGTCATCGGGATTCGCCGCCAACCGGCTGGAGTGCCACCATGCCCATCTTCACGGCGTAGAGTGCGGCCTGGGTCCGGCTCTGTACCCCGAGTTTGGCCAGGACGCTGCTCACGTGGGTCTTGACCGTCTTCTCTCCGATTGCGAGACGCTGCGCGATCTCCTTGTTGGGCTCGCCTTCGGCGATCAGCCGGAGCACCTCGGTCTCGCGCTCCGTAAGCGTCTCGGGGGTGTCGGGCGCGCGAACCTCGCGCATGAGACGCGCAGCAGCTTCCGGCGAGAGGTGGACCTGCCCCGCCGCAGCGTCCCGGATTGCCCGCACGAGGTCGTCGGCCTCGGTGTTCTTCAGCAAGTAGCCGATCGCACCGGCCTTGATCGCGCCGATGACCGAGGTATCTTCGAGAACGCTGGTCAAGGCGAGCACTTCGGTGTCGGGCAAGTCTCGCCGGATGGCCTCGGTCGCCCCGACGCCGTCCAAGCCCGGCATGAGCAGGTCCATCAGGACGACGTCAGGGCGATGCGCGCGCGCCAGCCGCACGGCGTCGGCGCCATCGGCCGCCTCGCCCACCACCTCGAGCTCGGGATCCAGGGCGAGGAACATCCGAAGTCCCTGACGGACGACGCTGTGGTCGTCGGCAATCACGATGCGTATTGGCATACTGCCAAACCTCCAAGTCTTCTGAGTGGGCCGCGTCGCGCGCCCGGTGTGCAAAGTGCCCAGGACTTCGTGGGGTCCGTCCTCCAGCTCTGGTCGGAGGCACAATAGGGCTTTCGGGAGGAGTTTGCATTCCAATTGTCGCACACGGCAGGGCGCAACGCCAGGGCGTGTGGGAGGTCCTCCGAAGGTCGGAGCGGACGCAGGCCTATGGGCTGATGTGTGACGGGCCGAGGCGACGGATAATGTTGTTGCGACAGGGATCGCAAAACCATGTAGACGCCGTCGACAAGGCCGATGCGGCTACATGGGTGAGTGCAGGAAAGGAGGGAGTGTCCATGAAGACGCTTATGACGCTCATCGCGGCGGCCGCCATCCTGCTGACCGCAGGTTTGCAGGTATTCGCCGGCGAGGGTCGGATCGGCGACGAGCCGGAGCAGGTGCGGCCGTACGTGCTGGTCAAGTAGCCAAAACGTACGTGCACGGGCAGTAACGACGCGGGCGCCGGTTGGCGCCCGCGTCGTTGTGTTGCGCAAAACGCAGGCCGTGGTATCATGGTCGAGTAGTGTCGCAAGGACGGGGAGGAGTAGGCGGGCAGCGCCCCGAGCGAGGAAGACTCACCGGGTGGAAGGTCTTCCGGCAGCGCGCCGGCCGAACGTCGCCCCTGAGCCGCAGCCTGAACCCTGAGTAGGGTTGCCGGGTTCGCCCGAGATCGCGAGCGAGAGCGTCGAGTCAGAGCGCGCTGGTGACGTCGCCGTGCGTCGGGTCGACGATCAAGGTGGTACCGCGGAGCGCCGCTTCGCCCTTGGCGAGCGGCGTTGTTGTTTGTCGCGGGGAGCGCGGGGAGGGAGAGAGCGATGAGCACAAGGCGACAGAGACCCGCAGCGCAGGACGCGGAGCACCGGCCCTATGATCCGCTGGCGGTCGAGCCGCGCCGCTACCAGGAGTGGCTGAGCCGCGGGTACTTCCACGCGTCGGTTGATCCCTCTCGCAAACCGTTCACGATCATGATGCCGCTGCCCAACATCACGGGCACCCTGCACATGGGGCACGCGCTCAACCATACGATCCAGGACCTGCTGACCCGGTGGCGTAGGATGCAAGGCTACAACGCGATGTGGCTGCCCGGCACCGATCATGCCAGCATCGGCACGCACGTGGTCATGGAGCGCGAACTGGCGAAGCAGGGGAAGACGCGGTTCGACCTGGGCCGGGAGAAGTTCCTGGAGTTTGCCTGGCAGTGGAAGGAGAAGTACGGCGGGCTCATCTACAACCAGATCCGACGCATGGGCTCGGGCTGCGACTGGGACCGCGTCACGTTCACGATGGACCCGGGCTACTACGACGCGGTGATCGAGTGCTTCCTGCGGCTCTACCGGAAGGGCTACATCTACTACGGCAAGCGGATGATCAACTGGTGCCCGAAGGACCTCACGAGCGTCTCGGACCTGGAGGTGGACTACCAGACCCAACAGAGCCACCTCTGGTACGTGCGGTACCGGGGCGCCGACGGCGGGGACGGAGTGGTCATTGCCACTCAGCGGCCCGAGACGATCCTGGCCGACGTCGCGGTGGCGGTGCATCCGGCCGACGCACGCTACGCCTCGCTGATCGGCCGCGAGGTCGTGGTACCGATCGTAAACCGCCGCGTGCCCGTGATCGCCGACGAGCGCGTGGATCCGGCCTTCGGCACCGGCGCGCTGAAGATCACGCCCGGCCACGATCCCACGGACAACGCGATCGGCGCCGACCACGGGTTGCCGGTGCTGGTCATCCTCGACGAGCACGGCCGCATGACCGCGGACACGGGCCGGTACGCGGCCATGGACCGCTTCATGGCCCGCGAGGCCGTGGCGCGCGATCTCGAAGACGCCGGCCTCGTCGAGCGCAAGGAGCCGTATACGACCAACGTCGGGTTGTGCGATCGCTGCAAGACTGTGCTCGAGCCCTACATTACCGACCAGTGGTTCTGTCGCATGGCCGAACTTGCGAAGCCGGCAATCGAGGTGGTGCGCACCGGCAGGATCCGTTTTCATCCCGAGCGCTGGACCGGCGTTTACTTGAACTGGATGGAGAACATCCACGACTGGAACATCAGCCGGCGGCTCTGGTGGGGGCACCGGATTCCGATCTACCACTGCGGCAACGGTCACATGGCGGCGGGCCGGGAGGCGCCCGCGCGCTGTCCCAAGTGCGGCGCGACCGAGCTCAGACAGGAGGAGCAGATTCTCGACACGTGGTTCTCGTCAGCGGCGTGGCCGTTTGCCACGCTGGGCTGGCCGAGCCAGACACCCGACCTCACGTACTTCTACCCGACGAGCGTGCTCGTCACCGGACGGGACATCATCTTCCTCTGGGTCGCCAGGATGATCATGTTCGGCCTGGAGTTTGCGGGCGACGTGCCGTTCACTGACGTCTACATCAATCCGACCGTGATGAACCTCGAAGGCCGGCGCATGAGCAAGTCGCTCGGTACCGGGCTCGACCCGCTCGACTACGTCGAGCAGGGCTATGGCGCCGACGCGATGCGCTTCGCGCTGACGCTGCGGTGCTCGCAGGGCCAGCAGGACCTGCGGTTCGGCGAGAAGATGCTGGACGACGTGCGCAACTTCAACAACAAGATCTGGAACGCATCGCGGTTCGTGCGCATGCACCTGGAGGGGTTCGACCCGTCGGCCGGGCCGGGTCCGTGGAGCGTCATCGATCGGTGGATCCGAAGCCGGTATGCGCGGATCATCGGCGCGGTGACGGATGCGCTGGAGTCGTTCGACTTCGACAAGGCCGCACGGACGCTCTATGACTTCGTGTGGTCGGAGTTCTGCGACTGGTACCTCGAACTCGCCAAGGTCGATCTCTACCGCGACGACCTGCCGGCCGAACGCCGCCGCGCGATTCAGCACACGCTGTGGTCGGTCCTGGAGGGCACGCTGCGGTTGCTACACCCGATCATGCCGCACCTCACCGAAGAGGTCTGGCAGTCGCTGCCGCACGCCGGCGAGAGCATCGTGATCGCGGCCTGGCCCCGGCCGGACGACGCGGCCGTGGACGAGGCCGCAGAGACCCAGGTCGGCACGCTCATGGCGGTGGTCCGGGCGGTACGGTCGATGCGGGCCGACCTCGGGCTCGCGCCGACCGCGCGCGTGGCGCCGAGCCTGCGCGCGCCGCGTGACACGCAGGCGCTGCTGGCGGCCCACCGGGACTACCTGGCGGCGCTGACCAGAGCCAGCCAGATTTCCCTCGGAGACGGCGCCGCCGGACAGCCGGGCACGGTAGGCACGGTCGTGGAGGGCGTGGAGGTTTCGCTGCGCGTCGCCGAGGCCGATCGGGAGCGCGCGCGCAAGCGGCTGCAAGGCGAACTGTCGGCCGCGCACGCCGACCTGGAGCGTACGACCCGGAAGCTCGCCGATCCGTCATTCGTGTCGCGCGCGCCGGCCGAGGTCGTGGCCGAGGAGCGGCGCCGGGAGGCCGAACTGCGTGTGCGAGAGCAGGTGCTGTCCGGCTATCTCGCGGCGCTGCGCTGACACCCGGGCAGAGGGCGCATCACACCGGAGGAGTTCATGAGAGGGCGACGAAGAGGCCCACCGTGCGCTCCAACACTGCTGTCGTCGTACTTGTCGTGCTCCTGCTGTTCGTGGCCTCGATTGTGGGCGGGTACGTCCTTGGCGAGCGGTACTTCAAGCCGCGACCGCCCGCACCCGTCACGGTCTCACCGTCGCCGGCCGGCCCTAGGCCCACACCGGAACCGCCGCCGCCAACCGTCCCGCCCGGGCCGCCGGTCGCGGCGACACCCCGGGTCCGTACCGTCCCGCTGACCCCGACGCCGGTCTCGCCCGGCCCGGCGGTGACACCCGCTCCGGTGCCACCCACGCCTGGGACACCAACGCCGCCTGCCACGGCACCGTCACCGGTCGAACCGTCGCCTCGCACGACTCCGCCGGCGCCGCCCTCGCCGGCCGGCGCGCTCTACCGCGTCCAGGTAGGCGCGTTCGCCAACCGCGACAACGCCAGCGAGTTGATCGCGCGGCTGCTGGCCGACGGGTTCGCGCCATACGTCGTGCGGGAGGGCGGGCTCATCAAGGTGCGCGTGGGCGCGTTTCGTGATCGGACGCGGGCGGATGACCTCGTCGCGCAACTGCGCGCGAAGGGCTACTCGGCGGTGATCGTCCGTTAGACGGATCCGCGACGGCGACGCGTTCCCCGGAGGGCAACATGCGCTATCCCGCACCGCAGGATCCGCAGGCTCTCGGCTTTGAGCGGATCGTGTACACCAAGCGCGACCGGCGGGCGACCGTCACAATTAACCGGCCCGACGTGCTCAACGCCCTTGACTTCCAGACGCTGCGCGAGATGGCCCGAGCCTTTGAGGACGCCTCATGGGACGACACCGTCGGCGTGCTCGTGCTGACCGGCGCCGGGGATCGCGCGTTCTGCACCGGCGCCGACCTCGACGAGCAGCAGCGGTTTCTCGAGCGGCCGCACGATTACTGGAAGTGGATGGGCGCCTTCATCGAGGCCCATGACCGGCTGCGTCATCTGGGGAAGCCGACGGTGGCGCGGCTCAACGGGCTGACCGTGGGCGGTGGCAACGAGTTCAACCTCGCGTGCGACCTGGCCGTGGCGACCAGCGATGTCGTCATCCGGCACGTGGGCCCGATGCGCGGCAGCGTGCCAGCCGGCGGAGCCACGCAGTGGCTCCCGCTGCTGATCGGCGACCGGCGGGCGCGAGAGGTGATCCTGCTCTGTGAGGGCATCAGCGCGGCGCAGGCACTGGAGTGGGGATGGGTGAACCGCGTCGTGCCGAGGGCGCAGCTCGACATCGCGGTGGACGCGCTGGTGGACCGTCTGCTCCAGACGCTTCCGGAGATCGTCCGCTACACCACGCACCAGATGAATTTCTGGCGCGATCTCTCGTGGCATCTCACGGTGGGGCACGCGCGCGACTGGCTGACGCTCCACGCCGCCTCGCCCGAGGTGTACGAGGGACTGACGGCGTTTCACGCCAAACGGCCGGTGGACGTCGCCGGGATCCGCGCACGCCTGGCCGAGGGCACCACGCCCGAGTTCCACTGGGGCCCGCACACACGAACCTGCCCGGCGTGCGGTGCCTCGCCGTTGCCCGACGACTTCAGATTCTGTGGCCGGTGCGGCGCAACGCTGGAGCCGAAGCCCGGATCGTAGCGCGCACCGCGCCCGCGCGACGGCCTGACCCAGGAGGCGACACGATGGCCTATACCAACATCCTGCTCGAGCGCGACGGCGCGGTGGCCATCATCACGTTGAACCGACCGAAGGTGCTGAACGCGTTGAATCAGGAGACCATGGACGAGCTGGTTGACGCCCTCGAAGCGCTCGACCGGGACGACGCGGTGCGCTGTGTCGTCCTCACCGGTGGTGAGCGCGCGTTTGCGGCGGGCGCCGATGTGAACGAGATGCTCCACGCCACGCCGGCTCAGATGTTGTCCGGCTACCGGTTTCAGCAGTGGGAGCGCATCCGCAAGGTGACCAAGCCGCTCATCGCCGCGGTCCGGGGATTCGCGCTCGGCGGCGGCTGTGAGCTGGCCCTGCTGTGCGACATGATCATCGCCGGCGAAGGCGCACGGTTCGGCCAACCCGAAATCAATCTGGGGATCATGCCGGGCGCGGGCGGTACGCAGCGCCTGACACGAGCGGTCGGCAAGGCTCGCGCGATGGAACTGATCCTGACCGGCCGACACATCACGGCCGCGGAGGCCGACCGGCTGGGTCTGGTCACACGGGTGGTGCCGGACGAGGTCGTCCTCGACGAGGCCAGGGCACTGGCGCAGCAGATCGCCCGGAAGGCGCCGGTGGCCGTGCGACTCGCGAAGGACGCGGTGCTCAAGGCGTTCGACACGACACTCGAGGGCGGCCTCGACTACGAGCGCAAGCTCTTCTATCTCCTCTTCTCGACCGAGGACAAAGACGAGGGGATCGGCGCCTTCTTGAACAAGCGCCAGCCGGAGTTCAAAGGCCGATAGTCCGGGGAGGAGGGGGAGCGCGATGCCGGCGCCGGCGTTCGAAACGGTCCAGACCGCGGTCGAGGACGGCGTGTTGGCGTTGACCCTGAACCGGCCCGACGTCCTGAATGCGGTGAACGAGCAACTCAGCGCCGAGCTGCACGACGCTCTCCGCTATGCCGAGCGCGCGGCCGAGGTGCGGTGTCTCGTGCTCACCGGCGCGGGACGCGGGTTCTGCGCCGGCCAGGACTTACGCGACCGCGCCGGTGTTGGCGACATCTCCTACGGCGATTCGCTGCGGCGGCGGTACAACCCGATCGTGCTGCGCCTACGCACGATCGAGAAGCCGGTGATCGCGGCCGTCAACGGCGTCGCCGCCGGGGCCGGCTGCAACCTGGCGCTCGCCGCGGACATCCGCATCGCGTCGGAACGCGCCGCGTTCATCGAGGTGTTCTCGCGCGTCGGGTTGATTCCGGATTCGGGCGGGACCTTTCTGCTACCGAGGCTCGTAGGGCTCGGCAGGGCCTTGGAGATGGTCTACACGGCCGACCCGGTGGACGCGCAGGAAGCGCTCCGCATCGGCCTGGTGAACCGGGTGGTGCCGCACGACGAGTTGATGACGGCGACGATGGACCTGGCCCGGCGCCTCGCCAGCGGTCCGACGCGGGGTTTCGGCTTGGCCAAGCGCGGGATCAATCGCGCGCTGGCGGCGTCGCTCGAGGACGCCCTGGAGTACGAGGCGCACCTCCAGGAGATCGCGGGCCACACCGCGGACCACCGCGAGGGCGTGGCCGCGTTTCTCGAGAAGCGCCCGCCGCGATTCGAAGGCCGGTGAGCGAAAGCCGCCACGCTCCACGGGCGGCGCTCGCACCCGGGGCGCTGATCGCGGTCGTGGGCGGCGGCACCATGGGTAGCGGCGTCGCGCAGGTGGCGGCGTCGGCGGGATTCCAGGTGATCGTCCAAGACATTGCGCCAGAGGTGCTCAATCGCAGCCGCCGCCGGATCGACGATGACCTGGCACGCCGCGTCGAGCGCGGCCGTACCGATGCCGCCCTTGCCGGGGCCGTGCGCGCGCGGCTGTCCTGGACGGAGACGCTCGACGACCTGCGCGCCGCCGACGTGATCATCGAGGCGGTACCGGAAGACCTCCGGCTCAAGCAGGATCTCTTTCGGCGCCTCGACGCCCTGTGCGCGCAAGCGGTGATCCTGGCCTCCAACACCTCGTCCCTCTCGATCAGCGCGATCGCCGCGGCAACACGGAGGCCTGACCGCGTGGTCGGCATGCACTTCTTCAATCCGGCGCCGGTGATGGCCCTGGTCGAAGTCATCCGCGGCGTCCGCACCTCTGAGGAGACGGCGGACGCCACGATCGCCCTGGCGCGTATCCTGGGCAAGACCCCTGTGCAGGTCCGCGAGGCCCCCGGCTTCGTGGTGAACCGGGTGGCGCGGCCCTTCAGCACCGAGGCCGTGCGCATTCTGGCTGAGGGCGGGGCGCCCGTGCAGACGATCGACAGAGTCATGCGCGAGGCCGGCGGCTACCGCATGGGGCCGCTCGAACTCATCGACCTCATCGGGCTCGACGTCAACCTGGCCGTCTCGAACGCGATCTACGAGGCGTTCTTCTACGATCCACGATATCAACCACACCCGCTGCAGCAGCGCATGGTCGATGCCGGATTGTTGGGGCGGAAGAGCGGCAGGGGATTCTACGACTACTCCTCGGGAGCCTCACGTCCCACGCCGTTGGGCGGGCTGACCTCGGATGTCCTGCTCCCGACACCTGTGGTCCTGGAGAGCGGAGAGGGCGTCGCGGCCAACGCGGCGTGGGACGCGCACGGACCGGTCGTGGTGTTCGGCGAACCGCACCTGGCCGATGACCTCGTGCACACGCTACGTGCAGCCGGCATCGTGGCTCGCCGCGCGTCCGCCGCGATCGAGGCTCGAGATGCCGTCGTCGCGATCGACGCCGGCCTGGTGCCGCGTGAAGACAGGGCGAGCGCCGTGGCTGCGCTCGACGCGCACCTCGCACCAGACGCGCTCTTGCTGGTGTCCACCCTCACGACGTCGGTCACCGAAGCGGCCCGGCACGCCCGGCACCCCGACCGCGTGGTCGGCTTCGCCACATTGCCGCCGCTCTCGGAACGGAGCCTGATCGAGATCCAGGCAGGCCTGCGCACGGTCCGGGACGCCGCGGTTCGCGCCGCAGGTTTCTGGCGACGCGCGGGCAAGGCAGTCGCGCACACAGCCGACGGCGTCGCGGGAGTCTTCCCGCGCATCCAGGCGATGCTGTGTCATGAGGCGATCGTCGCGCTCGCAGCCGGCATTGCCTCGGCCGAGGAGATTGACACCGCGATGCGCCTCGGGGTGAACTATCCGCAAGGGCCGATCGAGCGCGCGGAGCGCGTCGGGCTCGGGGTGATCCTGGCGGTCGTGCAGGCGTTGCAGGTCGAGCACGGCGATCCGCGCTACCGGCCCGTCCCGCTGCTGCGGCGGTGGGTCGCCGCAGGGGGCAGGCAGCATGCGTGAAGCGGTCATCGTGGACGCGGTGCGTACGCCGGTCGGCCGGTACGGCGGCGCGCTGAAGGACGTACGGCCGGACGATCTCGCGGCGCTGATCATTCAGACGCTCGTGCGGCGCAACCAGCTCGATCCCGCGGTGATCGAAGACGTGATCTTCGGCTGCACCAACCAGGCCGGCGAGGACAACCGCAACGTCGCCCGTATGGCCGTGTTGCTGGGGGGATTGCCGGTCGCGGTCCCGGGCCAGACCGTGAATCGCCTGTGCGGTTCGGGTCTGCAGGCTGCGGTCAGCGCCGCGCAGGCCATCGCCGCCGGCGAGGGCGAGGTGTTCATCGCCGGCGGCGTCGAGTCGATGACGCGCGCCCCGTTCGTCATGCCGAAACCCGGGACGGCCTACCCGCGCGGCGACGTTCGAATGTACGATACGACGCTCGGATGGCGCTTCGTCAACCCACGCCTTGCCGAGACGTATCCGCCGTACAGCATGGGCGAAACCGCCGAAAACGTCGCAGCGCACTATGGGATCACACGGCAGGAGCAGGATGCCTTCGCGCTGCTCAGCCAGCAGCGGGCGGCCGCCGCGATGGCCGCCGGCCGGTTTCGCGATGAGATCGTGCCGGTCGTCGTGCCAAGCGGCACAGCAAAGGGGGACCAGGCCGTCGTCGATACCGACGAGCACCCGCGGCCCGACACCACAGCCGACAAGCTCGCGGCCCTGCCGCCCGCGTTCCGCAAGGACGGCACCGTGACCGCCGGCAACTCGTCCGGGCTCAACGACGGCGCCGCAGGTCTCCTGTTGATGAGTGCCGACCGCGCCCGGGCCCTCGGGCTGACGCCGAGGGCTCGGGTGGTGGCCACCGCGGTGGCCGGCGTCGATCCGGGCATGATGGGGCTGGGACCGATTCCGTCCACGCGCAAGGCTCTGGGTCGAGCCGGGCTGACCATCGAGCACATGGACGTGATCGAGTTGAACGAGGCGTTTGCCGCGCAGGTGCTCGCGTGCGTGCGCGAACTCAGCATCCCGCTCGACCGGCTGAACCCCAACGGCGGCGCGATCGCGCTCGGGCACCCGATCGGATGCAGTGGCGCCCGGATTCTGGTGACTCTCGTGCACGAACTGCAGCGACGCGGCGGCCGCTACGGGCTGGCGACGATGTGTATTGGTGTCGGTCAGGGCATCGCGATGGTCGTCGAGCGGGCCGTGTGACGGCCCGGCCGTTCCATGCCCGCCGCAGCCACTACCTGATCGTCGCGCCCGCGTGCATCCACTCGGACTCGATTACCCGCGGCGCCGCGCCGGCGAGGGCGTTGGTTTCGACCGGCCGCCCCGCGGCCCGCCACGCGGCGGTGCCGCCGCGGACATTCACGACACGCTCGTAGCCCAACTGGGTCAGGAACTGTGCGGCGCGTAGGGAGCGGGCGCCGCTGTGGCAGACCAGCCACACCGGCCGGTCGCGCGGCACCGCGTCGAGCCGCGACGCGAGATCGGCTTGCGGCACGCTGACGGCGCCGGGGATGTGTCCGGCCGCGTACTCGGAGGGCTCACGCACATCGATCAGCACCGCATCCGCCGGGCGGCGGTCCAAGGCCTCGACCGGCTGCTCGGACACCGGAGGCGTGGCGGTCAGCATCGCCCACGACGCGTCGATGAGCCCCCGGTTCGTCGCCTCGATCGCGGTCATATTCAGCGGCCGCGCCGGGACGCCCTCGGTCATCTCACGCAGGAACAATGACCGGTCCAGTTTCGTCAATGGATTGTACAGACGCTCGAACCCCACCGTCGTGCTCGGCCGTCCACACATGCCCTTGCCGCACGGGCCCTCAAAGTGCCCGGGAAACACCGCGACCCAGTCCGGGAGGTTCAGGAGCCTTGTGATGCTCTCGTACTGCGCGGTCGGGTCTCCGCCGCCGAAGTCCGGCCGTCCGACGTCGCCGACCAGCAACGAATCGCCGGTGAGAACCATCGACGGCTCGGGGCTGCGCGGCGGGTTGATCACGAGCAGTGAGATCATCTCCGGCCGATGCCCGGGCGTGTGCACGACCCGGAGGCGGAGCTGACCCAGCGGCAGTTCGTCGCCATCACGGAGGCTCTGGACCGGATAGGTCACGCGAGCCGATTCGTGCAGGCACACCGGCACGCCGTGCCGCGCGGCGAGCGCTCGGGCGCCCGAGACATGGTCCGCGTGCACGTGCGTGTCGATCACGTATCGCAGTGTAAACCCGCGTTCGGCCATGAGCGCCTCGTACTGGGCGGTCGCGAGGGAGGGATCCACGATCGCGGCCTCGCGCGACTGCCGAGAGGCGACGAGATACGACGCGCACCCGCAGATCTCGTCGAGGAACTGCTTGAAGTACATGGTCTGTCCTCCTGACCGACGCTGGAACCGGGATCAGCGCGGTGTGGCATAGGTCTCGAGGTGGGCGCGGACCAGGCCGCGCAGGCGCTCGGGATCGGCGTCGCGCTCGAGCACGTCGTGGCGCGATACCACAAGCGGCACCTCGAGTCGGTAGGTTCCCGCGAGACTGATGATCACGTCTCGCACATCCTCACCCACGTCCACCTGCGCACCGGGCGCGACCTGCCGCGCGACGTCTTCAACCATCACCCGGAACCGATCGAGCCCAACGTAGTTGTGCAGCACCTCGAGGGCACGCTCCCGGGCCTCATCCACATCGCGGCCCCGGATCGGCGCCCGCAGGTACTCCCGGCGCCATGGCAGCCGCCGGCCCTCCCAGATTCGCACCTCGTAGCGCCCCGGCGGGACGGGTCCGTCGAAGCGCAGGACGAACCAGCGGCCGAGCACCTCAACGCGCTCTTGCCAGCACCCTCGAACGACAGGAGCCGTCACACACATCACCACGCAATCGGCTTGCGGTCCCGGAAGAAGCCGCCTGTCGGCCCGCCGTCCGGGAGCGTCGCCAGCCACACGATCGTCTCCACGCCTTGCTCAACCGACCGGGGCGCGTGGCGGCCGCCCATGTCCGTGCGCACCCAGCCGGGGCAGACGCTGTTGACCAGAACGTTGGAACCAGCCAGTGCATCCGCGACCAGACGCGTGAGCGCGTTGAGCGCGGCTTTCGACATGGCATAGGCCGGCGCGTCGTCGGTCATCGTCGAGAGTTGCCCGGAGCCGGACGAGACGTTCACGATTCGGCCGTAGCGCTGCCGGCGCATCCCGGGCGCAAACCCCTGGCAGAGAAGGAGGGGGCCACGCAGATTGGTATCCAGTGTCACCTGCAGTTCCTCCGGCGTCGTCTCCAGGACGCTGCGTCCCTCATCGAGGTACACGGCGGCGTTGTTGACGAGCACGTGCGCCCGGCCGTAGGTCTCAAGCACGAACTCTCGGAGTCGCTCAATCTCCTTCGGCTTGGTTACATCGAGACGGCAGGCCGTCACATCTCCGTCCGTCCGTCGGAGTGCCTCCGCAGCCGCAGCACCCCTGGCCAGGTCTCGGCTGGTGAGGACGACGCGGTACCCGCGGCGAGCCAGCTGGCGGCAAGTCTCCAGTCCGAGGCCGCGGTTGCCGCCTGTCACGATCGCGACCCGAGCGTCAGACGCACGCACGCGCTGGGTCATGGGAGGAGCGTAACAACGGACTGGCGACGTGTCAAACGCGACAACGCCAAGGTGGGGAGGAGGGAAGATCAGCAGACCACGCCGACGGCGCGAGTCGCCGGTGGCGGATGGGTTATTTACCTTACATAACTTTACATAACGAACATTATGCGAAGCAATGTGGAGGCCCCCGACGTGTCCGCCTATCACCGAACACCTGTTTGCATCACCCAAGGACCGTTGGTATCATTGAGGCTGCAGGAGGGTTGCAGGTCGCCGCCGGCCGGAGGTCTCCATGGCAACGCGTCTGACGCATCGCCAGCAAGAGATTCTAACGTTCGTGCAGCGCTACACCGACTCACACGGCTATCCGCCGTCGGTGCGCGAGATCGGTCAGGCCATGGGCCTCACCAGCAGTTCAACCGTCCACAGCCACCTGGAAGCGCTCGCGCGCAAGGGCTTCCTGCGCCGTGACCCCAGCAAGCCGCGCGCGCTGGAGATCCTGAAGGACGGCAATCTGCCGCACCCCAAGATGGTCGCGGTGCCACTCGTGGGACAGGTGACGGCCGGCATGCCGATTCTGGCCGAGCAGAACATCGAAGATCACCTGGCGCTGCCCGCTGAGTTCGTCAACGGCTCCGAAGCGTTCGTGCTCCGGGTGCGCGGTGACAGCATGATCGAGGACGGTATTCTCGACGGCGATCTCCTGATTGTGCGCCGTCAGGCTGCCGCGAACAACGGTGATATCGTCGTAGCGCGCGTGGGCGACGAGGCCACCGTCAAGCGATTCTATCGCGAGGGCGACCGGGTCCGACTGCAGCCGGCCAATCAGGCCATGCAGCCAATCTACGTGCGGGACGTGGTGATCGAGGGCAAGGCGGTCGGCGTCCTGCGGCGCCTGAACTGACCCCTGGCTCAGCCGGTCGCCTCGCGGCGCTCCCGCGCCGGCCGGCACAACGGCCGCAACTTCACGGCCAGCGCACCGGGTACCTCGGCGTCCACCTGGATCCCGGTCGCGGTATAGCGCTCGGATACCACCCGGCCTTCCGTGTGAATCCGGGCCAGGAGTCTGCCCTCGCTGTACGGCAGCCGCAGCCGCAGATGCACCCACGGCTCTGGCAGTCGCCTGGCGATGGCCTGGCCGAGGTCGTCAAGGCCGCGCCCCTCGATGGCCGAGATGATGACGGCGTCGCGGTATTCGGCCGCCAGACGGGCCACTTCTGCCGCCGTCAGCCTGTCCGCCTTGTTGAACACCAGCAAGACCGGTCGGTTCCCTGCGCCGATGCTCTCCAGTACATCGCGAACGACGCGCGCCTGAGCCTGCCAGTCCGGGTGGCTCGCGTCGACCACATGCAGCAGTAGATCCGCGTGCACGACCTCTTCGAGCGTCGCCCGGAAGGCGGCGACCAGTTCCGTCGGCAGGCGCTGGATGAACCCCACCGTGTCGGCCAGCACGATGGTCCGGTGGTTCGGCAGCACATAGCGGCGCACGATGGGGTCGAGTGTCGCGAACAGGCGGTCCTCGACGAACGCACCGGCGCCGGTCAACGCATTCAGCAGCGTCGACTTGCCCGCGTTCGTGTATCCAACCAGCGCCACTTGGGCCACGGCGGCGTCCTTCCGCGGGGACCGTTGCCGGCCGCGGTGTTCCTGAATGGCATCGATTTCGCGTTGCAGGTCGGTGATGCGCGCGCGGACGCGCCGGCGATCAACCTCCAGCTTCGTCTCACCCGGACCCCGGGTGCCGATGCCGCCGCCGAGGCGGGACAGCCAGACGCCGCGGCCGGTCAGGCGTGGCAACACGTAGTTCATCTGCGCCAACTCGACCTGCAGCCGGCCTTCACGGGTGCGTGCGCGCTGTGCGAAGATGTCGAGCACCAGCGCGGTTCGGTCGAGAACCTTCACCCCCAACAAGTCCTCGAGGGTGCGCTGCTGCACAGGGGTCAGTTCCTCATCGATGAGTACGACGTCGGCGGTGTGCGCCTCCGTAGCACGTAGCACTTCCTCCACTTTGCCCCGTCCGAGATAGTGTGCCGGATGCGGCCGGCCGCGGCGTTGAACGACCGTGGCGACAGGCCGCGCGCCCGCGGTCTCGGCCAGACGCGCTAGTTCGTCGAGCGAAGCGCTGCCCTGACCGGCGCTCTCCATGCCGACCAACACCGCGCGCTCGGGCTCGCCGGCATCTGTTGCGGAGGTTAGCGTCGCTCGGCGTGCCGCATCCGCCGCCCGCGCCCACGGGGCCATCTCGAGCAGGTCGAGCGCATCGAGCCCATGCGGACCTTCCAGGGTCTGCGCACGTCCATGTGGCCCATGCGGCGCGCCGGGCCCCAGCACCCAGAAGTCGGTCGGGCGACCACGGGACGTGCCGACGGTCAGGATAAGATCGAGCCCGAGTTGAACCAGCACACGTTCGTCGGCCTGGTCCGGCCGTCCGTCGGGACCGGGATGCGCTTCAACGTACCGCAGCCCGGCGGCACGGCTGCCTGACCGTTGGCGCAACTCATCGGCCAGCGTCTGCCATCGCCGGCTGACCACCACGTGCGTGACGGTGCCGTGGCGGTCGAGAAACACGCCGACCTCGCGCCGCAACGCCTGTGCCAGGAGGCAGAGAATCTCGATGAGGTCCCGACCGGCGATCCGGTTGTCCGGCGCCCGGCGACGACCGAGCGCCTCGAGCATCTTGCGGTGCGTGGGCTCAATCGCGCGAGGGAGCCCGAGCAGGATGGCGATTGCGGTGCCCCTCCCTACCCGTACGCCTTCTTGATGCGGGCCAGCGCCTCGTCGAGACGATCGTCGGGCGTGGTGAGGGACAGTCGCACGTAGCCCTCGCCCTGCTGGCCGTACCCGACACCGGGCGTCACGATCACGCCGGTCCTCTCCAGCACGTCGCTGGCAAAGGCCACCGACGACGCGCCGCCCGGGGTCGGCATCCAGATGTACAGCGTGGCCTTCGGAGTTGGCGGCCGCCAGCCGACCGCCTGCAGCGCGGCCACAGTGCGGTCCCGCCGCGCACGGTACACCGCGAGGGTGGGCGCCAGCACGTCCTGAGGCCCGAGCAGCGCCGCGATGCCGGCCTTCTGGACGGCGCCGAAGATGCCGGAGTCCACGTTCGTCTTGAGCGTCCCGAGCGCGGCGATCGCGTCAGCGTTGCCGACCGCAAACCCGATGCGCCAGCCCGTCATGTTGAACGACTTCGACAGCGAGTGCAGTTCGATGGCGACATTCTTCGCACCCGGCACCTGCAGGATGCTCGGCGCACGGTAGCCGTCGTAGGTGACTTCGGAGTACGCGTTGTCGTGCACCAGCAGCAGGTTGTGCTTCCGGGCGAACGCGACCGCGCGCTCGAAGAACCCCAGGTCGGCCACCGCGCCGGTCGGGTTGTTGGGATAGTTGAGGAACATCAGGCGCGCCCTGCGCACCGCGTCGGGTGGAATGCGCTCGAGATCGGGCAGGAAACCGTGTTCGGCTACGAGCGGCATCGCGACCGGCTCGCCATCGGCCATGATCGTGGACGACCGGTACACCGGGTACCCGGGATCCGGCACCAACGCGACGTCACCAGCATTCAGCACGGCCCAGGGCAGGTGCGCTAGACCTTCCTTGGAGCCGATCAGGGCCAGGACCTCGCGATCCGGATCCACCTCGACCCCAAAGCGCCGGCCGAACCACGCCGCCACGGCGTTGCGGTAGTCTTTCGTCCCCTGATAGGGCGGGTAGCGGTGCGTCCGCGGATCGTGCGCCCCTTCTTCCATCGCCTTGATGATGTGTTCGGGCGTCGGGATGTCGGGATCACCCGTGCTCAGGCTGATCACGTCCACACCCTTGGCCTGCAACGCTTCCTGCTTGCGATCGAGATCGGCGAACAGATAGGCGCCGATGCTGCGGAGCCGCGTGGCCTGCATCATTCCCTCCCCTGTCGTGAAAACTCCGCGTCCATGATAGCACGCACCCGCGCCGTCAGCGTGTCGCGGTCCAGCCTGGTGGCATCGACCCACACGATGCGGGGGTCGCGCCGAAACCAGGTAAGTTGCCGCTTGGCGTAGTGCCGGGTGTTGCGCTCCAGCCTTCGCACCGCGTCGTCGTAGCCGTAGTCGCCGGCCAGCCATCCGGCCATCTCTTTGTATCCCAGTCCCTGCATCGCGGGCGCGGTCGCGGGCACACCGGAGGCACGGAGCCGGCGCACCTCGTCTGCGAGCCCCGCGTTCAGTTGCTCCCGAATTCGGGCCTCGATGCGTCCGTGGAGGGCGGCCCGTTCCATCGTCAGGCCAACGATTGCCACCGGTCCGACCGGCCCACGTCGGCGCTGTTGCGCGGAGATCGGCTGCCCGGTGCGCAGCGTCACCTCCAGAGCGCGAATCACGCGGCGTGTGTTGTGAGGATGAATCCGCGACGCGGCCACGGGATCGAGCGCCGCGAGGCGCGCGTGGAGGTGGCCGCGACCCTGCCGCCGCTCGTCAGCCTCGAGCGCGGCCCGCAGCACAGGATCCGGAGCGACCGCAGGGATGGCGAGGTCATCAACCAGAGCACGGATGTAGAGACCGCTCCCGCCGACGATCAAGGGCAGACGTCCCCGTGCCCAGATGCCGTCGAGGACCACGCGGCCTGCGCGTTGGTAGTCCGCCAGGGTGAAGACGTCAACGGGATCGGCAAGATCCAGCAGATGGTGCGGTACCCGCTGGCGCTCCTCTGGCGTGGGTTTGGCCGTGCCGATGTCCATCCCGCGGTAGATCGTACGGGAATCGGCGCAGATGATCTCTGCGCGCAGGCTCTCCGCCAGCACGACCGCGACCGCGGTCTTCCCCACCGCGGTGGGGCCACACAGCACGGCTAGCCGTCTGGCGACGCTTACCCCCTCAGGAACCATCGCTCGAGCTGCGTGCGCGAGACGGCGACGACGGTCGGCCGGCCATGGAAGCACGTATACGGGTCCTCGGCGCCCGCGAGATCGACGAGCAACGCGGTGACCGCGTCAGCGCTCAGCCGGTCGCCGGCCCGGATCGCGGTGTGACAGGCGGTGGCAATGGAGAGGCGCTCGATGAGATCGTCCCCTTCTCCCTCGCCGGCCAGGGCGCCCAGCGCACGGTGCAGCAGCCCGTCGGGCGCCGTGGTGGCAGCCAGCGCCGGCACCGCGCGGAGCAGCAGCGTGCGCGCACCGAAGGGCTCGAGCGTGTAGCCCATCGCGGCGAGCACATCGAGGTGGCCGGCGACCAGCGCCATTTGGGCCGGCGTCACCTCGAGCGTCAGCGGCACGGCCAGTGTCTGGCTCGTGAGGCCGCCGCGTCGCCGCGCCGCCAGGATACGCTCGTACAGCACGCGCTCGTGCGCCGCGTGCTGATCGACCAGGTACAGCCCGTCCGATCCCTCGGCCACGATGTAGGTGTTGAGAAGCTGACCCAACGGCCGCAGCGCCGGGAGCCGCGCCGGCGCCGGCGCGTAGGCTTCTCGGGATTCGCGCGCCTCGAGGGTCAGGGACACGAAGGGCGTCGGCAGGGCAGCGAGCACACCGCCACCGTCGCCAGCGGTGGGCCCGGCGCCGACCGGTGCGCCGAACGTGTCGTCATGCGTCTCCGCGCGCCGCACCAGGGAACTGGCCATCAGGGCCCGCCGGACGAGGTGGACGACCGCGCCGAACACCCGGTTCTCATCCCGGAAGCGTACCTCCAGCTTGCGCGGATGCACATTCACATCGACGCTCGCCGGGTCGATTTCAAGAAAGACCGCGAACACCGGAAACCGGCCGACGGGCAGCAACTGCGCGTAACCCTGCTCGACCGCCCGGCGCAGGACCGCGCTCTGAATGGGCCGCCGATTCACGAACAGGTGCTGCCCGGTACGGTTCGGCCGGCCGCGCTCGGGCCGGCCCAGCCAGCCGGTGAGCCGGCCGTGCGGGATCTCGCCGTCAACGGCCACCAACTCCGCCGGGGTCCCCGCGCTGAGCAGGTCGGCCGCGCGTTGGAGCGCGGTCGTACGCGGCCACCACCCGGCCTCACGACCGTCCAGCATCAGCCTGAACGCCACCTCGGGGTTGCTTAGCGCCGCGCGTTCCACGACTTCGGCGATGAGCGCCTGTTCGCGCGAGGGCGACTTCAGGAACTTCAGGCGCGCCGGCGTGTTGAAGAAGAGCCGCGTCACCTCGACTACGGTTCCCGGCGGTGCGCCGTGCGGACCGTGGGCCTCGACCTCGCCGGCGGTCACCACCAGGCGCACCGCCGACGGGGCGTCGGGCGTGCGCGTGGTCATGCTGACCGCCGACACCGCGGCAATGCTCGGCAGGGCCTCGCCGCGGAACCCGAAGCTCCGAGCGGTATCGAGGTCTTCGAGACGCTCGATCTTGCTGGTGGCAAAGCGTTCAAACGCGAGCCGCACCTGGTCACCGGCGATGCCGGCGCCGTCGTCGATCACCCGAATGAGGCGCAATCCCGCACCTTCGACCTCGACCCCGATGGACCGCGCGCCCGCGTCGAGACTGTTCTCAATCAGTTCCTTGACGACCGATGCCGGTCGCTCGACGACCTCGCCCGCCGCGATGCGATCGGCCACCGACCGGTCGAGCACGCGAATCGGTCTCACTGCACGCGCCGGTCCGGACGATCCTGCGGCCGTCCCCGGAGCGCGCGCACGCGCTCCCGCAGCTCGGCCAGCGTCTGTAGGGCTTCGAGCGGGGTCATCGACTCGATCGCCAGGCCGAGCAGCGTCTCCTCGACCGGCGACGTCAGCTCCAGCGCCAGCGGCAGCTGACGCACACGGCGGGCGCGGGCCGGCATGCGCTGCGTGTCCGCCTCACCGGGCCGGGCCGCGGCGGCCTCGAGCTGCTGCAGGATGCGCCTGGCTTCGTCAATGACCGCATCGGGGATGCCGGCGAGCCGGGCGACGTGAATGCCGTACGACCGATCGGCCCGGCCCTCCGCCACACTATGGAGGAAGACGACACGGTCGCCCTCCTCCTCCACGCGCATCGAGATGTTGTGCACGCGCGGGAGCAGGTCGGCGAGTTCGGTCAGTTCGTGGAAGTGCGTCGCGAACAGTGTCCGCGCGCCGATGCGCTCGTGCAGGTAGTCCACGACCGCCCACGCCAGACTCATACCGTCGTAGGTGCTGGTGCCGCGACCGACTTCGTCAAGAATGATCAGGCTCCGCGAGGTCGCGCCGGACAGGATGCGCGCCACCTCCTGCATCTCCACCAGGAACGTGCTCCGGCCCGCCGTCAGATCGTCGGCCGCGCCGACGCGCGTGAAGATCCGGTCGGTCAATCCGATTCGAGCCGACGTCGCGGGTACGAACGACCCGAGCTGCGCCATGATCGTGATCAGCGCGGCTTGCCGCAGTAGCGTGCTCTTGCCTGCCATGTTGGGCCCGGTCACGATCAGCAGCGCACGGTCGCGGACGTCCAGGACGAGGTCGTTGGGCACGAACCGTTCGCCCTGGAGCAGGCGCTCCACCACCGGATGCCGGCCGCCGCGGATCTCCAGCACCGGCTCGTCGGTGATCTCCGGCCGCGCGTATCCGCCCCGTTCCGCGGCCTCCGCGAGCGCGAGGAGCACGTCCACCTCGGCAAGTGCCGCGGATGTGCGCAGCAGCGAGGGTGACGACCCGGCCACGGCGTCGCGCAGCGTGATGAACAGCTCGTACTCCAGCTCGGCCATGCGCTCCTCGGCGCCGAGGATCGTCGCCTCGCGGTCCTTCATCTCGGGTGTGATATAGCGTTCGGCGTTGGTGAGGGTCTGCTTGCGAATGTAATCTCCGGGCACGAGATGCCGATTCGCGTGTGACACCTCGATGTAGTAGCCGAAGACCTTGTTAAACCCCACCCGGAGCGACTTGATCCCGGTACGGTCGCGTTCAGCCGCCTCGAGACCGGCGATCCACCGTTTGCCGTCTGAGGCCGCGGCCCGCAGCTCGTCGAGCGCCGGATCATATCCGGGCCGGATCATGCCGCCCTCACGGATGCCGGCCGGCGGCTCGTCCACGATCGCGCGGCCGATGCGTTCGACCAGCGCGTGGTGCGGGTCGATGGCCTCTGCGAGACGCACGAAGCGCGCGTCGGGCAGCCGCGCAGCCTCTTCGCCCAGCGCGGGCAAGCGTTCCAACCCGGCTCGCAGCGCGGCCAGATCCCGCGCGTTTGCCGAACCGTGCCCGATCCGTCCGACAAGACGGGTGATATCCGGCAGGTCGCGCAGCGCGCGGCGCGCGGCCGCGCGCCGCGCGCGCTCCTGTAACGCGCCCTCGATGGCCTCAAGCCGGCCGGTGATCTCGGATGCGTCCAGCAACGGTCGCTGCAACCACTCGCGAAGCAAGCGGCCGCCCATGGGCGTCACTGTTTCGTCGAGCACCTCCAGGAGCGTGTTGGCGCCCCCGCCGTCGCGGCGATTGCGCAGGAGTTCCAGGTTGCGCCGGGTGGTCTCGTCCATCCCGAGCACGCGGTCCGTACTGTACACTCTCACGGCCCGCAGGTGCCCGAGCGGGCTGAGTTGCGTCTGTTGTAAGTACTGCAGCAGCGCCCCGGCCGCGACCATCGCGAGCGGACGGTCGTCGAGCCCGAACCCTTCCAGTGAAACCACCCGGAAGTGCTCGACCAGTGCTCGTCGCGCGACGCCCGGGTCAAACCGCCAGGCGTCGAGCGTGGTCCGCACCGCCGTCATCTCCGGCAGCGCGGCGTCCACTCCGCGGTCGGGGAGCACGATTTCCCGAGGGTCGAGCCGTACCAGTTCGTCGGCGAGCCGCCGCGCGGCCTCGGCCCCATCAATCTGCGTGGCCGTGAAGTCGCCGGTCGACAGGTCCGCGGCGGCCAGCCCCCAGGCGCCGTCCTGTCCGATGAGGGCCGCCAGGTACCGGTGCTCGCGAGCCGGCAGCAGCGCCGCCTCCATGACCGTGCCGGGCGTGACTACGCGCGTGACCTCGCGCCGCACGAGCCCTCGCGCCTTGCGCGGGTCTTCGACCTGGTCGCAGATCGCCACCCGGTATCCGCGGTCCACAAGCCGGCTCAGATAGCCGGTCAACGCGTGGTGCGGCACGCCGCACATTGGCACCCGCCGACCCTTGCCGACCTCCCGCGACGTCAACACGATCTCGAGTTCCCGGGCCGCGACCTGCGCGTCCTCGAAGAACAGCTCATAGAAGTCGCCGAGACGGAACATGAGCAGCGCGCCAGGATAGCGCGCCTTCAGTTCCTGATACTGCCGCATCATCGGGGTCAGCGAAGTATCGCGCGTCACGGCCCCATGCTATCACACGTCCAGGCCCGGAGCGGGAAACCGACCGGGTGGCGGCCAATCCTTCTCCTGTTGGTTCGGACACAAGGAGGACGCGTATGGCGAGAGTGCTCAGCGACACCGATCTCCGACGTCACAGCCGCACGGTCACCGAGGGCGTCGAACGAGCGCCCCACCGTGCGATGCTACGCGCCACCGGGTTCACCGATGATGATCTGCGGCGACCGCTGGTCGGCGTCGCTAGCACATGGAACGAGGTCACACCCTGCAATCTCAACCTCAACACCCAGGCGCAGGCGGTCAAAGCGGGGGTGCGCGCGGCCGGCGGCGTGCCACAGGAGTTCGGCACGATTGCGGTGAGCGACGCCATCGCGATGGGCCACGAAGGGATGAAGGCGTCGCTCGTCAGTCGCGAGATCATCGCCGACTCGATCGAACTCATGGCCCGCGCTCAGTGCTTCGACGCGGTGGTTGCCCTGGCGGGATGCGATAAGAGCCTGCCCGGCTCCGTCATGGCCCTCGCACGCCTGAACCTGCCGGGCGTGTTTCTCTACGGCGGGACGATCATGCCGGGCGAGTTCGAAGGTCACGATGTCACGGTCCAGGACGTGTACGAGGCCGTGGGCAAGCACGCACAGGGCCGGATGAGCACCGAGGCCGTCGAGGAACTGGAGCGCCGCGCCTGTCCCGGCGCCGGATCGTGCGGCGGTCTGTTCACGGCCAACACGATGGCCGCCGCGATCGAGGCGATCGGACTGTCGCTGCCCGGCGTGGCGTCGATTCCGGCAATCGATTCCCGGCGCGCCGACGCCAACCGCCGCACAGGTGAAGCCGTGCTGCGCCTCTTACGCGACGGCATCCGGCCGCACGACATCCTCACGCGGCCGGCATTTGAGAATGCCATTCGAGTTGTGGTCGCGATGGGCGGCAGCACCAACGCGGTGCTCCACCTGCTCGCGATCGCGCGGGAGGCCGGGGTCGAGTTGTCGCTCGACGACTTCGATCGCTTGAGCCGACAGACCCCACGCATCGCCGACTTGAAGCCCGGCGGCCGCTACGTCATGACCGACCTCGACCGCGCGGGCGGCGTGCCGGTGGTCATGAAGGCGCTGCTGAACGCCGGTCTGCTCTATGGCGACGCCCTGACCGTGACCGGCAAGACCCTGCGCGAGAACCTGGACCGTGTACCCGGCGACGGTGCGCCGGTCGTGGCGCCGGCCAGCGCGCCGCTGTCGCCCGAGGGCGGCTTGGCGGTCCTGCGCGGCTCGCTGGCACCGGACGGCGCGGTGATCAAGACCGCGGGGGTCACGCTGACCCACCATCGTGGGCCAGCCCGCGTGTTCGACCGCGAGGAAGATGCGTTCGCCGCGATTATCAAGGGACGCATTCAGGCCGGGGACGTCGTGGTCATTCGCTATGAGGGCCCCAAGGGCGGGCCGGGAATGCGCGAGATGCTGGGGGTGACCGCGTCACTCGTCGGCCGCGGCCTGGGGCAGAGCGTCGTCCTCATCACAGACGGGCGGTTTTCCGGCGCCACGCATGGACTCATGGTCGGCCACGTCGCACCGGAGGCGTTCGTCGGCGGGCCCCTCGCGCTTGTGCACGAGGGTGATTCGATCGCGCTGGACATCCCCAATCGCCGGCTCGACCTTGAGGTGCCGGATGCGCTGCTGGCGGAGCGTCGGCGCGCCTGGACGCCGCCGGCGCCGCGCTACACCCACGGCGCACTGGCCAAGTACGCGCGCCTGGTCTCCTCGGCCTCGACTGGCGCAGTGACCTCATAGCGACTGGAACCGCGCCCGTCGCCTGTGCGTACTTAGGAGATGGAGTCAAGATCAGTGCAAGGAGGCATCGTCATGAGAACCGGACGCGCCGTCGCCCTCGTCCTCGTCGCCGCTCTCATCGTGGGGGGCTTCGCCGCCCAGGCGCGCGGCCAGGACCTGTTCGGTATCATCAAGACCCTGGGCATCGGCTACGCGGTGCGCACGTTCGCCCCGCAGATCAACAACTTCATCAACGAACTGCTGCAGAATCGCGGCGTCGCGGTCCGCGAACAGACCAAGGTGGTTCCGGTACTCAGCCTGTCCATCGGCATCGGCAACCCTTCAGGCGCCTACATCGGCGCGGCTCAGGTGTCGGGTCCGCGGGACGCGGTCAACAAGGTGCAGGCCGTCGCGCTCCTGGAAGCCGACTTCCAGACCGCGTTCCGGATCAAAGCCTACGTGCCGGTGGACAATCTCCAGCCGTGGGTGGCGTTCCGACGCGTCCCAGGGGTGGGTGTCTCGGCAATCATCGATGTCCGCATCTAGCCGGGTGGACGCCCGCAAGCCGCGAATGCCGGCGGGCATGGGCTAGACTAAGGCCCGAACGGGCACAACAGAACTGGAGTGGTTGGCGGAGGGCCCTGGGAATCGAACCCAGCCTGGACCGGCCTGGCCCAGCGACCGGTTTTGAAGACCGGGGCCCGCACCAGCGGACACTGCCCTCCAGCACGTGCATTGTACGGGGCACCCCCTCCCCGCGCAAGGCGCGAGACCGCGCTTCGCCGCCGCGCAGGCCGGACACCTGGGAGGGACGCATGGGCAGCACGCGAATCCACACGTAGGTGAGACGTATGCGCGCTCGGCTGGTCTGGATGCTTCTGGTCACCATGGTGATCGGCGAGTTCTCGGGCGCAGCGATTGGCGCCGCTGCGCGGTGCACGATCGCCGAGGGGACCGGGATCGCCGGGGTGCGGATCGGCATGCCCGTGGCCGCAGCGCTGAGCGTGACCGGACCGGCCACGCGGCAGCAGGCGAGCGGACCGCAGATCATCTACACGCTGGCGGCGCCCTGGGCGCAGATGGTCGTCGAAGGCGGCGTCGTGACCCGCATCACGACACGAAGCGCGACGTGCCGCACCGAGCGCGGGGTCGGACCGGGTTCGACGCTCACCGAAGTCCGGCAGGCCTATGCCAGCGTGGCCATCAGCACCACCACGCAGACGCCCGAGGGCCTGGTGCTTGCCTACCCGTTCACAGGGATCGCGTTCTCGTTTCGCAACGAGCGCGCCGATATGGTGGAAGTGCATCGAGCCGACAGTCTGAGCCCAAGCGGCGCGTCGCCGCGCGCACCGGCGCCGGCCGGGACCCCGCCAGCTGCGGCACCGCCAGAGCCGGCGTTGCCGTCCCCCACCCCCACAACCGCGCCGGGAACCTGGGGTGTGCGGTCCACAGCGACACGTGTCGACAACGGCACCCTCGTGATCAGCGGGGTGGTCGAGAACAAGAGCCGCGCGCAATCCGCCTACGCCGAGGTACAGCTTGTCGGCGGCGGCCACGGTGACGCGCCGCTGCAGCCCAATCCCGTCGCCTCGGGCGGTACTGCGACGTTCGAGGTGCGGATTCCGCTCGACCGCGTGGTGCAACGCTACACGGTTGTCATTCATCCGCTCGGCGCACCCTCGGTCGTCCTGGCGCGGGCCGCGGGCGAGATCAAGGACCAACAGCAGTTCGCCGCGATGGTCGCACGCCAGTTGCAGGTCGAGGTGCGGTCGGTCAGTCCGATCCCAGAACCCAACACGTTTGAGGTCGTGGTCTCCAACGGCAGCCCGCTCGCGGTCGAGAGCGTGACGGTGAGCGTACGATTGACCGTCACATGCCGGATCAGCGGCGGGCCGGGCCGCGTGCTGATCGCGACGGCTGGCGCCATCGTCGCGGCCGCGCCGCCGACACCGCCTCCCACCCCGCCCCCACCCCCGCCCACTCCGCGTACCATTCAGGAGACGTGGACCGGTCGGGCGACTGTGCGTCAGATCGCCGCCAGGTCCTCGGCGCGGGCTCAGGTCCAACTGGCGGGTGGTGTGTGTCTCGCGTTCACGTCGTGGTCGGCGACAACAGACGTGAGCGACGTTCGCCTGCCGCAGTAGGCCCGGTTCGCGACAGGCCGCTACCGACCGTCATCGCCCGAGGCGCACCGCATGAGCCGAATCGCCACGGTCTCGTGGCTGTTGATCAGCATCGTTAGCGCGATGGCGCCGGGGTATGGCGCTCCCCCGGCCCGGTGTGTCATCGAGCCGGGACGGGGCATCGGCGCGGTCCGGATCTGGATGCCCGAGGCCGCGGCGCTCGCGGTCACCGGACGACCACTTGCCCGTCAGACCGAAGGCCGCACGACAACCTACGCCGTCGCACCGCCCTTCGCGCACATCACGGTCGCGGCAGGGGTGGTGCAACGTGTCAGCACGCGTGCGACGGAATGCCGCACAGCCACGGGCGTCGGGCCGGGATCGACCGTGTCGGCCGTGCGCGTCGCATTGGCACACAGCGCGGCCAGTGGCCACACGGTCGCGCCGGAAGGCGAGTGGCTCACGTATCCGTTTGACGGCATCCTGTTCTTTCTCCGAGCCGGACGTGTGGATACCGTCGAGGTATTCGGGGCGGACCGGATCGGCGCGGGCCGCGCCACGGCAACGCCATCCGCACGGGTATCGCCCGGCCCAAACGCCAGCCCGGCACCACCGACCCCTCAAGCGGCAACCTGGACTGTGCGTCATCTCCAGCCACGCATGGACGGCAACACCTTGGTCGTCACCGGAACCGTCGACAACCGCGGCCCGGCGCAGGCCGTCTACGCCGAGGTGACGGCGTTCGACCCGAATGGTCGACAAGTTGGATCCGGTGACGGCCCGATCGCTCCGACGCCGGTGCCGCCCGGCGGTTCTGCAACATTCGAGGCCCGGCTCATGCCCACCGATATCGTTGGTCGTGTCACCGCGGTGATCCGTCCGATCGGTATGATCACCGGCGCGCTCGCCGAGCACAGCACCGATGTCACGGCACGGCAGCAGTTCGCGCCGGTGGTCGCCAGGCGCCTGCACGTTGCCGTGCAGGTGTTCCTCGGGCCCGCGCGGATCGTGGTGGACCTCCGCAACGGCAGCGCGGCGTCGGTCGAGGCGGTGGCCCTCGTCGTCGACTTCGAAACCCGATGCTTCGTGGAATTCCCCCGCCCGGGGCGCTTCCTCGTGGACACGCGATCACAGAGCGTCACCGTGCCGTCGGTGCCGTCCGGCGGGACGGCACGGGCCACGGTCACCCCGGCGCCGTCGCCCGATGGCTGCGCGGAGTTCACGATCACCAGCGCGAAAGCACGGATCGCGGACCTACGGCTCTCCGATTAGAGACCGGCCCACGGGGGCGCGTCGGCCTGGGGGCCGAGCACGCGCCGGTCCCCGACGCGCCGCGTGACTCGTACGGAATCAAAGTACTCAAGCAGTGCGAGCGCGTAGCGGCGGCTCGTCTGCAGCCGGTCGCGCAGTGTCGCGACCGTCAACTCACCGCCGCCGCGAATCGTCTCTATGGCGAGCGCACGCACACGCTCGACGACCTCGGTGGCAAAGCGCAGCTCCGGACCCACGGCCACGATCGCACCGTCGTCGAGCAATCCGACGAGGGCCCGATCAACCGCGTCAGGAGGGCCGATCTTGCGAAGTTCGTTGAGCGGCGGTGGCGAGACACCGGCGCTGCGCACGGCCGTGAGCACCGCCTCGCGCACGCGCCGGTCAACGTCGCTGAGGCCTGGCTCGAACCCGGCGAGCGCAAGCAGGCCGCGGTGCTCGACCACGCGGCCCTCAACCAGCAGGTCAGCCAGCGCGCTGTCGAACACGCGGTTCTCGGGCCCTGCCGCAATCCGGCTCTTCAACTCCTCCCGCGGCAACCCGCGACGCCACGACGCGTGCCGGTGATAGGCCTGCAGTGTCTCTTCGATGCGCTGCCGCTCGGCATCGATCACCGACCGCGCAAACAGCCGGTCGCCGCGCGCCACGAGGCGGCCGGTCTCGCGCCCCTGGGCAATCGCCGCCGCCGCGGCGGCCGCATCGACACCGGCGGCGCTCGCGGCGGCCGCAACCGGGAGTCCGGCCTGCCGCGTGGCGGCCACGGCGGTGATGACAAGTTCCAAGGGCCCCGGTGTCTCCGACACAGGCAGCGCACCGGTCTCTTCCGGCCTCCGCCGGCCGGGCGCAACGTTGAGCACGATCCCGCCGCCAAGTGTGTGCGTCGGTGAGTAACGCCGCACGACGAAGCGGTCACCATGCACGGCGACGATCGGCGCGTCGAGGCGGAGCCTCGCGACGGTCTCTTCGCCAGGACCCAACTCCGACCGGTGCGGCAAGCGCACTCTGGCAATCACGCTGCCTGAGCCCAGGTGCAGATGCACCGGCGCGCCATCCTTCAGCGATGGCGACGCCGGGAGCAGACGCAGGCTGACCTCGAGCCGGTCGGTCGGCCGGAACGCGCCTGGGGTCGCGAGCACGTCACCCCGCCGCACGTCATCCTTCTCGATCCCGGCGAGGTTTACCGCGACGCGGCTGCCGGCAAGAGCGCGCTCGACCGTCGCGCCATGCACCTGGACGCCGCGCACCCGCACCTCACGGCCTGGCGGCAGGACCACGAGCACGTCGCCCGGCTGAACCGTCCCGCTCCATAGCGTGCCGGTCACGACAGTCCCAAAGCCCTGCATGGTGAACGCACGGTCCACGGGCAGCCGTGCCGGTCCGTCCGCCGGGCGGGCACGCACGCCGGCGACCAGGCGATCGAGCACGCGTATCAGCTCAGGGAGCCCTTCGCCGGTGCGCGTCGACACGTGCACCGTCGGCGCCTGCTCCAGCACCGTGCCGCGCGCCAGATTCCGGACTTCCTCCTCGACCGCGACGAGCCACTCGGGATCCGTGACCAGATCGATCTTGTTGAGGACGATCACACCGCCCGAGATTCCCAGGAACCCGAGGATGTCCACGTGCTCACGCGTCTGTGGCATGACCCCTTCGTCTGCCGCGACCACCAGGATGACCAGGTCGATACCGGCGGCGCCGGCCAGCATGTTGTGGATGAGGGCCTCGTGTCCGGGCACATCCACGATGCCGACCCGCCGTCCGCCGGGCAGGTCGAGGTGCGCGAAGCCGAGGTCGAGCGTCATTCCGCGGCGCTGCTCCTCGGCGAGGCGGTCTGGGTCGATGCCCGTGAGCGCGCGGACCAACGCGCTCTTGCCATGGTCGATGTGTCCGGCCGTCCCGATGGTGACCGGCCGCATCACGCGGGGGCAACGAGTGAGGCGAGCAGCGCCGAGAGCGTCTTGTCGTCGCCGGGCAGCAGCGCGAGCACGTCCAGCAGCAGCGCACCGTCTCGGATCACGCCGATCACGGGTACCGGGGCGTCACGTAGCCTCGCGGCCCAGGGCTCGGGCCGCACCCGAACCGGCGTGATCGCCACAGCCGCCGACGGAATGCTCACGCCGGGGAGCGAGCCGCCGCCCAACTCGCCCGACGTCTCCACAACCTCGACGCGCGCCGCGTCGCCGAGCACACGCGCGGCAACTCGGGCCAACCGTTGCGCCCTCCGTCGCCGGGTCTGCGCCGTTTGCCCAAGGAGAGCGAGGATCGGGATCTCCGCCCACGCGGCGGCCGGGTCGAGATACGCGCGGAGCGTCGCCACCAGCGCGGCAAGGTCGAGCTTGTCGATGCGGAAGGCGCGTGCCAGCGGGTGGCGGCGGCAGCGATCGACCGCAGCCTGCAGCCCGACCATCACGCCGGCCTGGGGGCCGCCGAGGAGCTTGTCCCCGGAGAACAACACCAGGTCCGCGCCGGAGGCCACCGACGCCTGGACCGTGGGTTCAGGCGGGAGACCCGCCGCCGAGAGATCGACCAGGCATCCGCTCCCCAGGTCATACACGACCGGAACAGCGCGGCGACGCCCGAGCGCGACCAGATCAGGAAGGCGCACGTCGTGCACGAACCCGCGCAGCGAGAAGTTGCTGCGGTGCACCTTCAACAGCAACGCCGCACCGCGGTCGATCGCGGCCTCGTAGTCGGCGAGGTAGGTCCGATTGGTTGTGCCGACCTCAACGAGCCGCGCGCCGCTCTCGCGCATGACGTCCGGCATGCGGAAACTGCCGCCGATTTCCACAAGTTCGCCCCGGCTGACCGCGACCTCACGGCCGGCCGCGAGGCTCGCCAGACTCAGCACGACCGCGGCCGCGGCGTTGTTCACGGCGATGCCGGCCTCCGCGCCGCTGACCGTCGCCAGCAGACGCTCGAGGTGCGCCTGACGGCTGCCACGCTCGCCGGTCGCGAGATCGAGTTCCAGCGTGCTGTAGCCGGCCGCCGCGTCGGCGACGGCAGCTTGCGCCGCGGCTGACAGCGGCGCGCGGCCGAGGTTGGTATGCAGGATGATCCCGCTCGCATTGATCGCGCGGCGGAGGCTTCGGCCGAACCGCCGACGGAGCAGGGCCTCGGCCTCATCGACAACCGCCTCGACGAGGCGCTCGTCCTCACCCGCACGCAGCCGGCGCCGCGTCGCGTCGAGCGCGTCGCGCGCGCACACCACGACCGCCCGCCGCGCGAACTGTGAGAGCGCACCTCGCGCTTGCAACGCGAGGACGACACGGTCGACCGAGGGCAGGCGGCGCAGGCCCGCGGGACCTGTCATCGTCCGGGCCTACCGCAGGAAGATGCCGAGCGCGGCCATCACCGCGATCACAACGACAAACACGACCACCAATTTGCGGATGTCGCCGCGGAGCCGCTGCATCATGACGGCCGTTGCCTCGGGCGTCGCCGGCGCGCCGCCGATCGTCGCGGCCGTGATCCGCAACCGGGTACCGCATTTCGTGCACAGGACACGGCCCGGAGGATTCTCGGCGCCGCACTTCGGGCACTTCATGTGGACTTTCCTCCTCTTCCCACGATCCTACTCAACGGCGAGGGCAAGCGCAGGACCCTGCGGGTCCGGCACGTGCCGCGCCGCCGCGCCGCGGAGCGGCGCCACCAGCGTCTCGGGCACATACTGACCGCCGACCGGCACCTGTGTGGCCAGCCCGCCGCCGTGATAGTCGGTGCCACCGGTCACGAGCAGCCGGTAACGCTCCGCCAGTTCATTGTAATGCTTGACCTGGTCCGGTGTGTGATCCGGATAGTACACCTCGATACCGTCCAGCCCGGCGGCCACAAGATCGGGAATCAACGAGTCCTGCTGTCCCCACCCGGGGTGCGCGAGGACGGCAAGGCCCCCGGCGGCGTGTATCACCTGCACGGCCTGCGACGGTGTGACCTTGACGCGCTCGACGTACGCGGGCCCGGTTCGGCCGATGAACCGCTCGAACGCCTCGTTCACCGTCTTCACGTACCCGGCCTCCAGCAGCGCCCGCGCGACGTGCGGCCGGCCCAGCGCCCCGCCGGCGGCGAGCGCCCGCACGCGCTCGAACCTCACCGGCACGCCGAGGGCCGCCAGCTTCTCGACCATGCGCTCGGCCCGCTTCTCGCGGCCGTCACGGAGCCGCTCGAGCAACTGTTGGAACCACGGCAAGTGATGGGCGATGAAGTAGCCGAGCACATGCACCTCGCCCGCCTCGACATCGCACGACAATTCCACGGCCGGCCAGACCTCCAGGCCGCCCGCTCGACCCGCGGCCACCGCGGCGTCCACACCCGCTGTCGTGTCGTGGTCGGCCACCGCCAGCAGGCCCACGCCGCGCGACCTCGCTTCCTCGACGAGCGCCTCGGGCGCGAGCAACCCATCGGACGCCGTGGTATGGGTGTGCAGGTCGATGCGCACGGCATTCACGCCTCGCTCAGCGCGCTGACGCGCTCGATCGCCGTGGCGCGGCCGGCCTCGTCCACACGGATCAGGACCGCGTTCAACTGGACCGGGCCGGGCGCGACCTCGAACCGGGTTGGTAACTGCGTCAGGAACCGCTCCAGGATCGCCTCTCGCGCCATGCCAATGACGCCGTCGCGCGGTCCGGTCATGCCAACATCGGTGATGTATGCGGTGCCGCCAGGCAACAGCCGCTCGTCGGCGGTCTGGACGTGGGTATGCGTGCCGACCACCGCGCTCACGCGGCCGTCAAGATACCAGCCGAGCGCGACCTTCTCCGAGGTGGCCTCGGCGTGGAAGTCCACCACGACCACGGGCACCGACGCCCGCAGACTCCGCGCGTGCTCCCGGCCGGCACGGAACGGGTCGTCGATGTGCGACATGAAGACACGGCCCTGCAGGTTCAGGACACCGATGCGGGCGCCGCCTGGCGTGGTGATCACGGCTGCGCCGCGGCCCGGCACGCCGGGCGGGTAGTTCGCCGGTCGCAACACGCGCGGCTCGGCGTCGAGCAGGTCGTACGCCTCGCGGTTCTGCCAGATGTGGTTGCCGCCGGTCAGGATGTCCACCCCGGCCGCGAACAACTCGGCCGCGACCCCCGCGGTCAACCCGACGCCCCCGGCGGCGTTCTCGCCGTTGGCGATGACGACATCAAGCCCGTGAGCGCGCCGCAGCGCAGGAAGGCGGTCGGCCAGGATCCTCCGGCCGGGCTTCCCGGTCACGTCGCCGACAAACAGGAGGTTCACGCGACTACCGCGCGTACTCCACGACGCGCGTCTCGCGCAGAACCGTCACCTTGATCTGCCCGGGGTACTTCAGCTCCTCCTCGATCTTGCGCGCCACGTCGCGTGCCAGGGTCGCGGCGCCGGCGTCGTCCACCTCCGACGGTTTCACGATGACCCGGATCTCCCGGCCGGCCTGGATCGCATACGCCTTCTCCACACCGGCAAACGAGGTCGCCAGCTGCTCGAGTCCCTGCAGCCGCTTGATGTACATCTCCACCGTCTCCTTGCGCGCGCCTGGCCGGCTGGCCGAGATGGCGTCGGCCGCGGCGACGAGCACCGCTTCGAGGCTGGTGGCCTCTTCCTCCCCGTGGTGATAACCAATCGCATTGATCACTTCCGGCGGCTCATGGTACCGGCGCGCCAGATCGGCGCCGATCTCGACATGCGTGCCCTCCACTTCGTGGGTCAGCGCCTTGCCGATGTCGTGCAGCAGCCCGGCGCGCCGGGCGAGGCGCGGATCGGCCTCGAGGTGCGTGGCGAGCAACCCGGCCAGCAACGCCACCTCCACGGAGTGCCGAAGCAGGTTCTGCCCGTAGGAGTGGCGGAACTTGAGCCGGCCGAGCACCATGAGTTCTTCAGGGTGCAAGCCGTGCACGTTGGCCTCGAACGCGGCCTGCTCACCGGCCTCGCGCACAATCTCGTCCAGTTCGCGCCGCGCCTTCTCGACGATCTCTTCGATCCGGCCGGGGTGAATCCGGCCGTCGGCCATGAGTTTCTCCAGTGCCAGCCGCGCCACTTCGCGGCGCACCGGATCGAACGACGAGATCGTGACGGCCTCGGGTGTGTCGTCGATGATGAGATCGACACCGGTCAGATTCTCCAGCGCGCGGATGTTCCGGCCCTCGCGGCCGATGATCCGGCCCTTCATCTCTTCGTTGGGCAGGGGCACGACCGAGACGGTGACCTCGGCGGTATGCTCGGACGCGCACCGTTGGATCGCCAGCGCCAGAATGTCCCGGGCCCGGCGCTCGCCCTCATCGCGCGCCTCGGCCTCGATCCGCCGGATCAACTGCGCGGCGTCCTCGCGCGTGCGGCTCTCGACCTGCGCCAGGAGCTGCGCCCTGGCCTCCTCGGCCGTCAGGCCGGCGATACGTTGAAGTTCCTGCTGCTGCTCATGCTTGAGCCGGTTGATCTCCTCGCGGAGACCGGCCAGGCGCTGCTCTTCCTCTGCGAGCTGCCGCTCGCGCTTCTCCAGACCTTCCTGCTTGCGCTCCTGGTTCTCCTCGCGCTGCGCCAAACGCCGTTCCAGCCGTTGGATCTCTGCGCGCTGTTCGCGGATCTCCCGCTCGGCTTCCCGTTTGAGCCGGAACGCCTCGTCCTTGGCTTCGACGATGGCCTCCCGCTGCCTGGCTTCGGACTCCTTCCGGGCGTTCTCGAGGATCTGCGTGGCATACTCTTCGGCTGACTTGATCTTGGCTTCGGCGATGGTCCTGCGCAGGAGATACCCAAGGAGGAGCGCGATCAGGGCCACGACGACCGTCACGACATAGGCCCCAAGCTCCATGGGATTCACCCCCTCAGGTGCTCTCCGGGTTTCCGGGTCTCAGCCTCCGCTGGTGTTGGAATGACCGTGCGACCTTTTGATGATTATAGCGGATAGCAGCAACCCGACGTCAAGAACGGTTCTGAGCCCTCAGGGAGCGTCGGCCCGGCACTCTCTTCGGAGTAACGCACCACGAAGAACCCGGGGAGAGTCAAGCCATCAGGCGAAGCGCGTCACACACCCGACTGAATACTCGATCGATTTCCAGATGCGTTGGCACCGGGCTCGTTACGTAGCGATCAGCACGGGGCGCGTAGCAGAACAGACCACACGCATCCATAACTTGATTGGCCGCCTCCGCGGTCCGGACTGCCCGTTGGAGATCACCGTCGTCCACAACTCGAACTGCCAGAAGCAAATGACAGGCCGGCTTGCTGCGGCGGAGCCACGTGATGAAGTCGGCGCCCGGTCCCCCACCCCTGCCTTCAAGACGAGCCCACTCTGCTTTCAGGTCAATTGTCTTAAGCCCCGCCTCCTTGATCCGCTTGTCCAAATCGGCGCTTCCGGGACGTCCCAAGGGATTCTGCTGCCTCGGATTTCTGGGGTTTCGTGGCGCGCCGGCGACCTTCGTCTCAAGCAGCAGTTCGACAGGCCCGGTTGCGGGGTAGGCAGCATCCAGGGCGTGATTGCGAAATATCCGTCCAGCGACCCTCGGCCGTGCGGTGAGCTCTTTCCCACTGCATCGCTCCAGAAGCAAGCACAGCAGGTCGGTGAAGGAATCCCCTTTTCCATTCTGATTGTCGCCCTGGTTGGCGGTCCCCCGACTGAAATTCTGGTCGAATCGCCACATCGCGTCGAGGAACGCCTCCTCGGCTGCTGCCCATCGAGACCAGGACTCAGCCGAGGCCCGCTCGTAGAGCTCAAACAGCGGACGGCAGCCCGGGCTTGTGGCCACCCGCCTACTCAGTGCTCGTGGCATTCCTCACACACCAACTGACGGTCTCTTGCGCGCCTCGCGCCTTGCGCGCCGTGCGTCCTGAATCAGTGAGATCTCGTCCGGCCTCAAGCCAAACACACGACGAAGCAGTACTTCGTCCACGGCGAACAACGCCTGAACTGGGAATCCGGCACGCAGCAGGGTGTCCACTCTCGTCAACAGCTGCCCGCCGAAGACAGTCTTCCTGAGGACCCCGGGATTGGGTACCAGGAGCCGGTCCGCCTCGGAAGGCTCGAGCTTCAGCACGCCTCCGCCGTAGCGTCTTCCGGTACGTTCTGCCGCCAACATCGTTGCCGAGTTGTAGAACGCGCACACAAACGCTGGCTTAGCAAGCTCAGAGATTCCGGCCAGCGTAACAGCCAACAGCGTATTGGAGCACGCTGCGCGAGCCCGATTGAGGACCATCCGTGGAATCTCATCAGACATATATGTAAGAAAGGCGTCCGGCTTCACAACTCCCGGGACGATGTACCATGGGTCACGTACTCTGCACTTGTACCGTCTATGTATGCCCTTTCTTGTCCCATCCCGCACGTACGCCGACACCTGAGCTAGACTCGCCCCACCACCAGTCCACAACAGACACTGCGCGTCATCGCCCTTCATCCGCCTGAGATCTTTCTCATCATACACGGCTCCGGCCAGGAACTTGGCAGAGATCACTGCCGGCACCAGGTAACGGGCGGGAATGCCGCGCTCCCTGGACTTCGAGGGAGGTAAAACGAAGTAGTCGTTCGCCCCCGACACAAATCCAATGCCGGCCTTGCCGAACCGACGTAGGGGCACGAGTAGATCCGCCCGCTTCAACTGATCCACGAGACCGGCCGCATCATCGTGGAAGCTCGTCTCCCACTTCTCCGGCTCCACGCCCGGGGCGAAGTACTCCGAGGAATCCAGTAGTTCCTGGAGATCACCGAGATCCTCGGGATGTCGAACACTGACTAATCGGAGCTGCCCCAAGGGCGGCACGTCCTTACCGTCAGCAACCAACAGCACCACACGCGTTTGAGTTTCTGGGAAGAGATGACTTTCGAACCTGACCACACCGACCGTCTGAAATCGATCCCGTAGGAACCGCCGCACCTCCGCAGCGTAGGTCGCGTGCACGATCTCCTCCGGAAGAACCAGCGCGAGCCTGCCCCCGGTATTGAGAAAACTCGCGGCGTGAACAACAAAGGGGGCCCACGATGAACTGAGGGAGGTCAATCGCACGCCCTGCGCTGCCGCTCTGCCGAGGGCGGCAGACCTCTGCGGCCCTGCAAACGACTGATACCGAATGTAGGGCGGATTGCCAACTACAGCATCGACAAAGTTCGAGTCGCTGAAGAGATTCGATGGAGGATCAATGTCGAAGAAGTCGGCGTGCCGGATCTCCGGCAACTCCTGCATCGGAAGCATCTCCGCCAACACATGCCGTGTCATTGCGACGGCGTCAGGGTTCACATCTGCTCCATGCAATTGCTGCCCCCGCGGCACACCTCCGAGTGCGCGAATCAGTCTGGCGGCTTCTGCCAGAAACACCCCGTCTCCCACCGCAGGGTCAAGCACGTGTTCACGCGGAGACCGCACAGCCCAGCGGATCAGGGGTCGCACAAGCGACAACGGTGTATACCACGCACCGAGGGCCTTGCGCTCGGTCAGACTCAGCGGGCGGCTAGTCACTGGCGGCCTCCGTGCTCGATGCCAGCGGCAGCGCCTGTGGCTCGTGTTCCGGCAGCGCCACACCGCTCAAGGACTGCAGACGGTCGCCGAACCGGTCGAGGGCTTTGGTCGCCGCCTCATAGTTGTTCTGGGCCCGCCGCAGCTGCTCACCCAGCTTCGCCAAGGGATCGCGCACGCGGTCAAACCCCGTGGCCAGTTGCGCGAGGCCCGCACGGATCTGCGCCGCCTCGCGCTCCACCTGCAAGCCTTTCAAACCGTACACCAGCGCCACGAGGTATGCGTAGAACGTCGTGGGCGACACTGGGATGACGTGCCGTTCCATGGCGTAGGCGTAGACGCTGCCGGCTTCGTCGCCGCGGACGACCGCCTCGTAGTACACGTGTTCCGCGGGAATGTACATGAGCGCGAAGTCGAACGTGCCCTCGGCCGGCAGGATGTACTTTTCCGCGATGCTCTTGATGTGCCCCTGCACCTGCCGGAGGAACTCGCGTCGCGCCCGCGCCCGCTCCTCGTCGGTCTGGGCCCGCATGACGGCCTGAAACGCCTCAACCGGGAACTTCGAGTCAATCGGCACCAGACGATCTTCGAGGCGAATCACGGCATCCACCGCGGTCCCGTTCTTGAAGCGGTGCTGCATCTCGTAGCGCGCCTCGGGCAACCGATCGCGCAACAGGTTCTCGAGCATGACCTCGCCCACGCCGCCTCGCAACTTGGGTGGCTGCAGCAAGTCCTGGAGCGACGCGAGGTCCTTGCCCACTTCGAAGATCCGCGTGGCCGCTTCCTCGAGCCCCGTCAGTTTCTCGCGGACCGAGGTCACGAGTGTCGCGGTCTCACTGAACCGCTGCCCCACCATTTGGAGATTGGCGTCGAGCCGCTGACCGAGGCTGTCGTTCACACGCTGGAGCACCTGCGCCTGCTCGCCCAGCCGGTCGTTGACCGCCCGGGCTTGCTCGGCCAGGCGATCGCTCATGGCGCGCGAGACCTCGTCCAGTCGCGCGGTCACCTGCGCCTGCAGGCTGTCGGTGCGCTCGCCAAGCGCACGCGCGGTCGCGTCGAGACTCTGGCCGACCTGCCCGCGCAGCGCGTCCAGTTGCTGTTGCAGGAGCAGCAAGCTCTGCCCCGGGGCCTCGCGCCGCACCAGCAGCGCGCCGACCATCGCCGCCACCGCGGCGACGACGGCCGCGATCACGACGACGAGCGCAAGATCAGGCATACGGTCTCAGTCCTCCCTGGCGGTGTACGGGCAAATCGAGGCGAACGCGCAGTACCGGCACGCGCGGTAGAAGTCGGGGGTGGCCACGAAGTGTTGCCGCCGGATTCCCGCGGCCGCCCGTTCGATCGCCGCGGCGGCCTCGTCCAGCATGGCGAGACTCGGTGCGACGCCGCCCACCAGCACCTGTCGGGGCCCGAGGAAGTGCAGTTCCAGCCGCGCCGGCAGTTGCCCGTACTGCCGCTGATAAGCCAGGGCGTAGATGGCGAGTTGCAGGCTCTCTTTGGCGCGCCGGTCAGCGTCCTTCTGCGCCCGCACGTCGCTGGTCTTGAAGTCGATGATGACGACCTCGCTCTCCCCACCGTTGCGTCTGATGTCCACGCGATCCCACCGGCCGCGGACCCGGCTCTGCCCCACGCTGAACGAGAACTTGCTCTCCACCATCGTCGGCGTCGTGCCGCTCGCCTCTTGAAAGGCGAGAAAGCTCTGCAGCACCTCGCGACCCTCGGCGAGCCGCTGATCCTCGTGCTCGCGGCTGACAAAGCCTTCGGTCACCCACGCCGCTTCGAACGCGCGATAGAGATCTTCCAGCGTGACCGGTTGCCGGCGCGCGCGGCGGCGGTTGTACTCCATCGCGCCGGCGTGGACCGCGGCGCCGTAGACGACACGGTGGTCACGCAGCAGCGGCACGCGAAGGACGTGCGTATACTTGTACTTGAGCGGGCAGACCTCATAATCGTCGACCTGGCGGAACGAGAGCGCGATCGGCGCGTCGGGGGGCAGGAGTCCGCGCAGGGCCTCGGGCGCGTCGCCGCCTGCCGTGGCGGGCGGCGCGTGACGCTCGATCGCCTCGATCGGCGACGCTCGAAACGCGGTCGTGTCAACGCCGGGTTCGTCGAGCGCCTCGAGGACGAACCGGCTGACCTTGCGCGCCCGCACGCGGCCGTAGTCGCGACCGCTGGTGAGCACCAGCCGGTCCTTGGCACGCGTCATCGCCACGTAGAAGAGCCGCCGTTCCTCCTGCAGGTGGCTGTCGCCCGACGGCAGCACCTCCCGATCGCGCACGAGCTCGTCGGGCAGGTCCAACGGCTCGCCGCGCGCCCGCGCCGGAAACTTGTCGGCCACGCAGTTCACCACGAAGACGAGCGGGAATTCCAACCCTT
>JAVKJV010000100.1:0-6699 GCA_031458775.1 Candidatus Fervidifonticultor quartus
CGCGTGTTGGTCGGTCCCGTACCCAAAGAACTGTACGAGCGGGTCTGCCAACTGGCCTAGCCCTGCGGCTTTCTCGGGGAACCACTCCTGAGCGACCACCAGGGGGCGGAGCTTTGTGGTGCTCAGGACGTGCTCTTTCTTTCAGGGCCGCACGTTACCGTCTGTACTTTCTGTCCGAAATCACGCCGTTGCCGTGGGGCAACCGCTCACGCTTCGCATCGCGCCTGACAGCGGCGGCACCCAGCCGGCCGCGGTCGGAGACGGGCGAGCCCGCCCGGCCAAGCGTGGAGCGACATCCACGGCGACGTCGTCTACGCGCCGACAGTTACCGTCGAGGGCGAGACGCTTATGCGCGAGGCACTGCTCTGGGTCTGCTCGACGTCATCGCCTGACGGAGCATCAGGCGCCGGAGTGGTGGGGCGCTACGGTTTGCGTGCGTCATCGACCCATGGGGCAGGATCGTCCGAGTCCTCGATGAGGATGGCCTGAGTCGGACACGACGCGGCGGCATCCCGCAGCACTTCCTCCTCGACAGTCTCCGGATCGAGGACGTCCGCCTTCAGGAACTCCTTTTGCCGCCAGCGGAACACCGTCGGCGCGAGAAAGATGCAGTTGCCCGCGCCGATACACCGCTGGAGGTCGACCCGAACACGCAGCGTCATGCCACGCCCTCCATCACGGCAACGGCGGTCGCCTGGCCCTTCGTCGAGACGCCCAACGCCGCGAAGATCCTGTCGAGTTCCACCACCACCGCTTGCTCGCTCATCTCAAGCTGCTTGGCGATCTCGCCGTTCGTTTGCCCCGACGTGACGTGGCGGAGAATCTCGGCTTGGCGCTCCGTCAGCCCGGCCCGCATCTCGCCGGTTGTATGCTCCTTCCCCGGTGTCGCGGCGGCTCCCACCAGCCGGGTCAACCCCGCCTGGACCGGAGCCTGGAACCATCGGGCCCGCACGGTGTCATCACGGGTCGCCTCGGCGACCCGGTCCAAGATCAGGCGCGTCTCGGTCCGGAAGAGATGCGCCCGTGGATCGTTGACGCCGTCGAGGCATCGGGCGACTGCCAGGAGTACGTCGGGGAGGACGAACGGATAGAAGCTCCCGGTTCTCGTTCTCTTCAGGCCGTCGAGGGCGGCGATGGCTGCCTGTGCGGCGCCTGGCGCGTCGCCACGCGCCAGGGCCACCTCGCCCAGCGCGGCGCGCGCGCGGGCTTCCCACGGGAGGTCGCCGGGCAGCACGGCGGCCAGTTGCAGAGCGTCCCGCGCATGTGCCTCGGCCTGGGCCAGCAGGTCCGCGTCTGAACGCGCCACCCCGTGGTAGGCGCACCCGATCGCGAGCAAGGCCAGCAGTTCACAGCGGCCCGCCGGAGACCCGCGCTCGGTGGCGAGCGCGAGGGCACGATCGAGGTGCCTTTGCATACCGTCCGTATCGCCGGCCGCCGACCGGAGGAGCCCTCGCCACATTTCCATCAGCCGAGCGGGCAATGGCTTCGTCGCCTCCAGCGCCGTTGCCGCCGCGCGGTCGAGCCACGCGTCGGCTTCGGGCACGGCGGCCATCTCGATGTGCGTGAGCGCGACGCCGCCCGCGGCGAGGAACGCAAGCGGGTGATCGCCGACGGCGCGCGCAGCCTCAAAGGTTTCCGCGCCGCGCTGGAGGGAGAGGTGCGGGTAGCCGTGGCCGCGGGCGTAGACGTGGATGCTATAGAGCATGTGGAGCTCACTCTCGGCCCGCTCGCTCTCGCTCGTCAGCCGCTGCAGCCCTCGACGCAGGCGTCGGATCTGCTCGATACGGCCGGCGTGTCCGTACTGCGTCTCCTCGATGATGTTCGCGTACGCCAGCGCGATGAGGCTCGACATCAACGACCGCCGGTCGCCGAGTTGGTCGTAGAGCTCGATCGCCTCGCCGATGAGGCGCTTCGCCTTCGCAAAGTGCTCCAGGATTCTCGGATCGTCGCTCGGATCCACCAGCGGCAGGGCGTTGAGGACTTCCGGGCTGTGCTCGACCATCGCGAGGAAGATCCGGCGCGCGCGGCCGTTCTCCACCACGCCCAGTTCGCGTCGCGCCGCGGCGAGGCTCGGCAGATCCACGAGCCGGGTCGCCAGGACCGCCGCGCGCTCAAAGGCCTCTGCCGCCCCGTCGAGATCCACTTCGGTCGGGGCCGGCATGAACGACTCGCCGAGGCTGGTCCGCATCAGAGCCTGTCCGAGTTCCAACTCCGCGGTCAAGGCCATGCGGTCGTCACCCCGGTCCGCCGCTGTCGTGAGGGCCTGCACGGCGAGGTCTGCCGCCTGTTCGTACTCGCCCGCGAGCCGGGCGGCCGACGCCCGCCGCGCGGTGACCTGAAGTTCCAGCGCCTCATCGCCCAGCGCCTTGGCCAGGGCCGCCAGCTCGGCGAGCGTCGCCATGCGATCGCGACCCCGCCCCAGCACGGCCAGGGCGTCGTCTCGAAGACAGAGGAGCTCCGCGCGGTCACGGGGGCTGGCCGCCGAGGGTCGGGCGGCATCGATCGCGCGGATGGCTTCTTCCGGCGCGTGGGCCTGAAGCGCGGCGCGCGCCGCGTCGATGGAGTAACGGATACCCTGCTCGTGGTTGCCCGCCTCCAGCGAGTGATGAGCCAGCGCCGGAAGATTCGCCACGCTCCCTTCGGCGCTTGCCGCGAGCATCGCGACGATCGCCGCATGGATTGATCGCCGCCGGTGCCGCGGCTGCCCGGTCATGAGCGCGCCTCGCACCTCATCATGCGTGAAGGAGTAGTCGTACGCCGCGCCCTCAGTAAACTGGGTCACGAGGTTGAGGCGGAGGGCGGCCCCCAGCAGGTCCTCGACGGCTGCGGGCCCGGCCGGCTGCCCACCTACCGCGCTCTCAATGCGGGCCAGGTCGGCCACGCGGAAACGACGTCCCAAGATCGCTGCATCCGCGAGGACGGTGCGCGTCTCGCCAGGAAGTTGGGCCAGCCGGCGTTCGATCAAGATCTGGACGGACGCGGGGACGGGCGAGCGAGCGGCTGCCGAGACCTTCCAGGTGCCCTCGACCTGCTGCAAGAGCCTCGCTTCCCTGAACGCCCGCGTAAACTCCACGATGAAGAACGGCACGCCCTCCCCGCGCTCGTGCAGTGTGGTTGCCGCCTCGGCGCTCACCGGACCGTCCAGCAGTTGCTGAAGCAACTGCTGTGTTTGCAAACGCCCAAGCCGCTCGAGGCGAAGACGGCGCACGAGACGCATGCGCTCGAGATCCGCCAATAAGGCGGTCGCCGGGGTCACACCCACCCCCGATTCGGGCCTGCTGGCGAGCATGATGAAGAGTGGATCCAGGGATGACGTGCGCACCAGATAGCGGATCAGCTTCAGGCTGTCTTCGTCGGCCCACTGGATGTCGTCGAACAGAATGGCCAGGCAGCGCGCGGCGGCCAGCGCTCGCAATGCGACCGTCGCCATGTCGTACACGCGGAGCATTTGCTCCGAAGGAGACAATCCGCCGCCGATTTGCTGCCGTCCCCACAGCACGTCCCGGGCGTGCTCGAGTGATTCGCGGGCGCCGGCTTGGTCGGCCAGCCGCTCCATCGTGGTCGAGACGAGCAGGGTCCGTAGCAGGACAAACGGACCGCGCAGCTCTTCATCGGCCCCGACCGTTACCACGCCAAACCCGCGCGCGAGAGCCTCCTGCGCGGCGACCTCGAGCATGCGGGTCTTGCCGATGCCGGCTTCGCCTTCCACCGAGACCACGCGCAACGCCCTGGCCGACGCCGCGTCGATTTCGGCGGCGATGATGGCGCGTTCGGTCTCGCGGCCCACCAGAGGGGCGCCCGCGGGGCGCAGATCGGTCTCCGCGCCGGGCCCCTCGCGAGATGGAATCGTTGTCGACGCGACAGGTGTCGGCACGGCTGGTTTAGTCTCACCCGCTTCCGCACGTGGCGTGACGGCGCGTTCTTGCCAACTCACCTCGAACAGTCGCCAGGGGGTGGGGAACCCCTTGAGTGCGCTGAGCCCGCGGTCGGAGAATACGAACTCCTTTACCGATCCGGCCAGGTCTTTGACGACTTGAGAGACCAGGATCTGTCCGCCTCTTGCCCTCGCCGCGATCCGTGCGGCGGCGTTGACGGCGGCCCCGTACAGGGTGCCGGACTCTTGCACGACTTCTCCGGAGTTGAGTCCGGTGCGGACGCGGATCTGCCGGTCGGGATGCTCGCGATTGTACGCGTCGAACGCCCGCTGGATGCCGATAGCGCATGCTACTGCCCTGCGCGCCGACCCGAAGGCCACCATGAAGCCGTCGCCGAGGAAGACAACCTCGCGGCCCCCGTGCACCTGAAGCTGTTCTCGAAGGAGCCGTTCGTGCGCGCGCAGGATCTCCTGGGCGCGGTCGTCGCCCTGTTGTGTCCTGAGGTCCGTCGAGCCCTCGACGTCCGTGAAGAGGATGGTCAGTGTTCCTTGCACATCTTCCGCCACGCGCCACTCCTTCGTGCTTCGCGGTCTGCTTCCTTGCTTCAGTCTCTTCGCGCGTCACTCGAAGACGTCGGCGCAGGTCATCCAGAGTGTTGATGTGGCGTCGGCTCGATGACCGCTGCCGCCGGCCGGCCGAGCCACTGTCGGATCACGGCGGGCGCGTCGTGGGTCGTTGAGCGACGCTTCGAGCCAGGCGCGCGCAGGACGCCCTGTCGGACGCTCCTGGGAGCCGGGGGATCACGAGGCACACGGCCGTCCAGGGAGAGGGTTATCTCGTTGTCCGGTCACGCGGGAATCCAGGCGTACGGTCGGGCTGGCATCATCGTGGCGACTACGATGTCTACGGCTACCTGGTCGCGGGAGTTGCGCGCTTCCAGGGCGGTCCTGGTAGACGCGATGCCGTCTCCGTGGGCCGGGGCAACGTCTTTCTGGTCGTCAAAGTGGATGGTCCAGACCGCGCCTGATCAGGTCAGGCTCTCGGCCGCACCCACGTCTCCGACCAGGCCAGGCACGCGCTCGAAGACTGACGATCGCCACGCATCTGAGGCCACGGCGTGCCTCTCGTCACCCGGCCATTCCAGGAGACCTGTGCGGAGCGCGCCGGGAAGAAGGTTGAGAACACACCGAGGGGGCGGTTGTTGAAGCCCGGTGGGGCGTTGAGGACGAAACCCTCCATGAAGTCGTACCACGTGAGAATGATCTCCGTGTTGCCGGCGACCACACGCTCCGTTGCCGCGGACCGTGGATCGCCGGAACGGTCGAACCGGGCGGCGACCACCGGCTCGCGTGTATCGCCAAACGGTGACTGCAGAACTGACTCGATCGTCGACTGCAGCCAGCGGGTCACGGCGATGTTGTCCGAATAGACCTGAACGCGGTGGTCGGAGAGTTCGCTCCGCACAAACAGCGTACATCCCGGCCCCATCGGACACCAGAGCACACGCCAGTGGCTAAACACGTCTGTCGTCGTCGTGCCGCCGTCCTGACTGAGGCGGATGAACGAGTTCTCTCCGGTCATGAGCAGGGCATTCGGATCGACGGGCGACGTCATGGGGGCCTCCCGGAGCCAAGTCGAGTCCTTTGGCGGTTCGACGCGTGAGCCGTGGGTCCTCGCACAGGCGCACGGGGAGCCTCTAGCAGGGTGCTGAAGAAGCGACGCTGAGCATCATCATGAGCCCTCCGAGACTCACGAGAATCAGTCGCAGGCCCTTGACAGCCGCGATTTCCTGGTCCTCAGTGAAGGCTCCGGGCGCCAGCATGAAAGGTGGTCCCCCGTGCTCATGCTGGCACCGCGCTCAGATTCCGAATGCGGACCAGGTTGAAGACGGCCGCCGCAAAGACCAGCATCCAATCTACCTTGCGCTGCCCGCGGTGGCGCACCTTCCGCAGCAGGCCGATCGTCTTCAGCCACCCCAGGACCTCCTCTACCTTCTTGCGGCACCGTTGGCTGAGAGTGTAGCCGCCATGGCGCGTCGTCCGGCCATCGATGGCACTGGCGCGGCCGCTGGTGTTCTGCGCCACGTGCGGCGTCAGGCTCAACGCGCGGAGTCCCTGGACGAACGCGCGGCTGTCATAGCTTTTGTCCGCCCCGACCGTCGCGCGCGGCAGCAGCCCTGCTGCCATCGCCAGGCCGGCCTCGCGTTCAGCCGTCCCGGTGGCCAGGGTGGCGCAGGCGGCGACCACCAGGCCATGGCGATTCTCCATCACCACGTGCCCCTGGTAGCACAGCTTGGCTTCTCGCCCCGACCCTTTGCGGGCCAGGCGGGCCTCCGGATCGGTCGTGGACTGGTGCGTCGCGTTGCTGCGGCGCTCGCCATGAAAGTAGACCGTCGGATTCCCTGGATCATCGGGCGGCGGCGGCGACTGGTCCTTGCGCTTGAAGCTCTTGGTCCCTGCCCAGGCTTCAATCAGCGTGCCATCGACCGTGAAATGCTCATCGGAGAGCATGGAGTTGCCCCGGTTCCGTGGACACCCTGATGCTTGGGGCAGGGAGCCCCAGAGGAGGAGTCCACGATGCCCCGTACCCGCCCACCCTATCCCCCGGAGTTCCGCCAGGAAGCTGTCCGCCTGGCGAGGGAGTCCGGGAAACCCAGTGCGCAGATCGCGAGTGACTTGGGGATCTCCTACGAGTCGCTGCGCCTTTGGCTCAAGCAGGCCGATCTGGACGCCGGTCGGCGCACCGATGGGTTGACGACCGCCGAGCGTGAAGAGCTCCGCCGCCTGCGCCGCGAGAATCGCGTGCTGCGCGAGGAGCGGGAGAT
>JAVKJV010000101.1:0-6526 GCA_031458775.1 Candidatus Fervidifonticultor quartus
CTGACCCAGACACGGATCGACACGCTCAGGAAGTAGCCGTTTGTTGTTGAGCCAGTGATCCCACTCCAGGGTTGCGAACTCAACCGGATCCACGCCGCGCCACGGCCCGCGACGGCGAATCACCTCGGCCTTGTACAGGCCGATGACGCTCTCCGCCAGCGCATTGTCGTACGAGTCGCCCACGCTCCCCACCGGGGCAGGCGATCCCCGCCTCGGCCAGACGTTGCGTGTATCGAATCGAAAGATACTGCACCCCTCGGTCGCTGGGGTGCACCAGCCCTTCCCCGGGCTCCCGGTCGTGCAGCGCCTCCTCCAGCGCGTCGAGCGCCAGGTCGCTGCGCAACGACCTCGACACCCGCCAGCCCACGATGAAACGCGAGAACACGTCGATGATGAAGGCGACACATACGAAGCCCACCCACGCCGCGACATAGGTCAGGTCCACCACCCAGAGCTGGTTCGGACGATCGGCCCGGAACTCCTGAACGGGGCACCCATGAACGGGGCTCACAGACGACGAACATTCGGGAGCAAAGCATCACGACCAGGGCCAACCGCACGCACGAGGGTGCTCGCTGGTCCGCGGAACGATTCTGACCGCTGGCTCGGTTCGCCGGTGCGGCGTCTGGCGATCGTTTCCCACGCCCCTATGGCCAGCTCCTCGTCGACGATGGCTGGCTGCACGCCGTCGGCGAAGGCTGGCCAGCTGAGCACCTTGCCGAAGTAGAGCAGGCTGCGGATGATCTGGACAAGGTGCAGAGGCGGAGGGGCCGCTCAGCAAAGGCGAAACCAGGAAATGACTCGAAGAAAGCGTTCTTTACTTCTGTGTTGCACAAATAAAGATGTCTTTAGTTTTCTCACTCAGTCTTCGGCAAGATGTCTTTTCGAGGATGCTGCGATGCCAAGGATCACGGGAAGATACGAGCGAACGCGCATGGGCGGCGAGGAGGTCGCGGCCTTCATCCCCGAGCCGCTGCCGACACACGACCCACCGCTGACTCTGGACGGTGAAGTCGCCTCGCTCCTCTTGCGCGCCGAGGCGGCGCTCGGCCGGCTGGACCTGGTGAGCGCGATGGTGCCCTCGTTCGGGTGGTTCCTCTACTCTTTCGTCCGCAAGGAGGCGGTCATCTCGTCGCAGATCGAGGGGGCCCAGGCGACCCTGATGGACCTGTTCGCCTACGAGGCCGCAGGCAAGGCCGAGTCGTCCGAGACCGATGACGTGCAGGAGGTGTGCAACACCCTCGAGGCCATCGCCTACGCGCGCAAGCAGCTCAATTCGCCCAAGGGCCTGCCGATCTCGGTTCGGCTCCTTTGCGAGGCTCACCGACGGCTCATGAAGGGCGTGCGTGGCGCCGAGAAGCGTCCGGGCGAGCTCCGCCGCAGCCAGAACTGGATCGGCGGCACCCGTCCCGGCAACGCGGCCTACGTCCCACCGCCGCCGCACGCGGTGCGTGAGCTCCTGACCGGGCTCGAGCGCTTCATCAACGCCGAGAGCGACTTGCCGCCGCTGGTCCGGGCAGGACTCTGCCACGCCCAGTTCGAGACCATCCACCCTTTTCTCGACGGCAACGGACGCATCGGGCGGCTGCTCATCGCGCTCCTGCTCGAGCACTGGAAGCTCTTGCGGGAACCACTCCTCTATCTGAGCCTCTTCTTCAAGCAGCACCGCGCCGAGTACTACCGGCGCCTCGACGGCGTCCGCAGCCAGGACGACTTCGAGAGTTGGCTCGCGTTCTTCCTCGAGGGCACGGCCGTGGTGGCCGAGGAGGCGGTCGGCACGATCCAGGACCTGTTCAGCCTGATCACGTCCGACCGGGCCAAGGTGCTCTCGGCGAAGACGACATCTGTCACGGCCGCGCGCCTCTTCGAGCTATTGCCCGAGCATCCGATCGTGACCATCGGCAGAGTGGTCGACCTTCTCTCGACCACCAAGCCCACGGCGAACAAGGCCGTCTCCGCGCTCGTCGACGCCGGGGTGCTCGTCGAGACCACGGGCCGCCGGCGCGACCGCACCTTCGGCTACGCCGCGTACCTCGACCGGCTGCGGGCCGGGACGGAGATGTAGAGGTCTGCAATGAGCGCGATGAACGAGTTGATCGACGGCATGGCGCAAGGGCGGGAGTGGGGCGCGATGGGCGACAGCGACGCAGTGCGGACGCTGCTCCATCGGGTCTACGACGAGCGCTACCACAGCGCCGCGTATCACAAGGACCGCTTCCAGCTCCGCGTGAACCTGCAGAAGAAGGACGACGCTGCGTCCTACGCGGGCTGGATCACCTCCGAGAACCCGACGTCCGGGCCCTACCAGGGCACCTCGTTCGTCTGGTTCCCCGGCGCGCAAGGGAGCGTTGCCGTGCTGGTGATCGGCACCGATGGTTTCGGTGCAGACACGGCCATTCTGGGCAGGCCGGGGCACGCGCGTCGGCTTCGGGCACTCTCCCGACTTCATCGGGGAAAGGTGTGGGTCAAGCCGGACCTCCTCGACGTCAGCACCGAGGTCCCGAACGTCATTGCCCAGCAATGGCCGGACATCTCCGCCGCGCTCAAGGCCTACTCGCGCGTGATCTACGCAGCGGTCTCGGTTCGCAGCGACGCTGACGGCCGCGCTGTCGAGGACTTGCTCGACCTGTTCTTCCACGAGCATGCCACGCCGCTCACTGGCAACGCGAAGAAGCAGTGGGAGCGTCGCCTCGAGGAAATTGCCGGTGCGGTGTTCCCGGCCGTGGAGCTCAAGCAGGTGCTTACCATTCTACGCGAACGGCGCTTCGTGGTCCTCGAAGGGCCTCCCGGCACCGGCAAGACGCGTCTGGCTTACCAGATTGCCGAGCGAGTCGGTTCGGCCACGCACGTCCAGTTCCATGCGGCGCGAACGTACGAGGATTTCGTCGTCGGGCTCTTCCCTCGTCCCACCGGGCAGGGTCTCGCCTTCGACGTCCGGCCTGGCGACCTGCTCGTTGCCAATGCGGCGGCTCGGGAGCGAGAGCACGTGCTGGTGATCGACGAGATCAACCGCGCGGATCTTGCACGCGTACTCGGTGAGGCGGTCGTGCTGTTCGAGGTCGGGGAGTCCACGCGCAGGGTTCGGCTTCCGCACACGCCGGCTGGCCACGATCCGGAGTTGATGCTCTCTCCCAATCTGCTCGTGCTCGGCACGCGCAACACGGCAGACCGGACCATCGCGCGCATGGACATCGCCATCCGGCGGCGCTTCGCGTTCGTCGAGATTTGGCCCGATCTGCAGGCCGTCGAGCGGGAGGGTCTCGATCTCGCCACCGAGACCTTCGCGGACGCCATCCACACCTTCGTCGAGTTCGCCGACGAGGATACGCTGCGCCTCGTCCCTGGCCATGCCTACTTCCTCGACCCGCGCCCCGACCTTGGTCCTGCCGGACGGGCTGACCGCGTGGCGCGGCGCCTGCGGTTCGAGCTCGTGCCCCTCTTGCGGCACTACCTGGACGAGAAGCTCTGTGGGCCGGCCAGCGAGGCGGTCGCCGGCCTCGCGGATCGGATCGAGTCACGATTGATGGAGCCATGATGGCTCGCGGTCAGACCAGGAAGGGGCGATCGCGTGCTGCCCTGACGGCGGCGGTGTCGTCGTCTCGTCCGCTACTCAAGGCGCACGACCACGGGGAGCCTGTCTCCATTCACGCCCAGGACGTCGGTGCTTCTGGAGACCGGTGGGTCGAACCTTTTCTCGCCGCGAACACGGCCGGGCTGCAGCGGCTGGGTCTCCATCACGAGATCCGCGTGGACCCGATGCTTCGGGTGATGCTGAAGCCAGGTCCTCGCATCGGCGCCATACCCCTGCTCAGCCCTGCCACGCGGAAAGTCGCGGCGGGGCTCCTGATCGAGCCGCGTTTCCGTTGGGCCTCGCTTGGTGCAGTGTTCAACGCGATCGGGTTCTCGGTCGAGCCCAGCCTTGGCGGGGCTCAGCCTGTACCTGGGTCGGCGCGCGAGGTGCCACCGTGGATACTGGCAGGTCCTGTCATAGAGCGGATCGCGGCCCTGCTGCGACACCGCCGGCGAGGATTCGTCGAGCGCACGGCGAACCGGGCGAGCCCACGCGGGCGGGTCGATTGGACGACATGGGCCACGGCGCAGGTTTCACGAGGCGCATGGGCCACGTTCCCCTGCCGCTTCTCCGAGCCGGACGACGATCCGGACCTGTTCGCCTCCGTGCGCTGGACGCTCTCGCGTCTTGCGGAGGACCTCTCGTCGGTCGCCTGGTCTCCTCCCGCGAGGTACTTGCTCGGGCGCGCGGCCGAGCTTCAGTCTGTCGTGGGAAGTGGCGCCCTGCGGCGGCCACCTTCGAGTTGGAGCCCGGCTGGGGCTTCCGCGTGGGTGAACGATGCCATGGAGGCGATGAGCTGGGTCGCGGAGGAGCGTGGTCTGGGGGGGGCACGCAGTCTCGACGGGCTTGCCTGGGATCTCTCGATCGATGCGGTGTGGGAGGCGTGGATCACCGCGTTCGCTGCTGACCTCGGACGGCAGCTCGGCATGACGGCGAGCCCTTTCCAGGCGGCGCGAAGACCGCTGCACTGGCGCGGACCAGCGCAGTCCATGGGCGCACTCGTACCGGACGTCGAGCTCCGCGGTGCCGAGCGCGTCGTCTGGGTTGACGCCAAGTACAAGGCGCATCTCGAGCTTCTCTCCCGGCGAGGATGGAGCGGCCTTTCGGACGACGTGCGCGCCGACCATCGCGCCGACCTGCATCAGGCTCTGGCCTACGCCTCGCTCGCGGACGCCCCTCTGGTCGACACCCTGCTGGTGTACCCGCACGTTGGCGCGGAGGATCGATTGCCGGCGACGGTCGCCACGGTGACCTCGGGAAGACGTCGCGTGCGCCTCGTGCTCGCGGCCGTGCCGTTCGGCTACCGCAACCCCGATCACCGGGAGCGATGTCTGCGTTCGTTCCGGGAGGTTCTGGCAGCGTGATGCTGGGACGCCCTCTTCTACTAACCAGAGATCCACTGTCTGAGAGCTTGAAAAAGGAGAACCAAAAAGGAGGTTGCCGCCCTGAGAAGCTGCAAGGGGCGCCGTGTGTCGCGAAGGGGTGTCTGTGCTACGTAAGGGGTGGTTCTCGGAACCATTTTTTCGGTAAGTGAATTCCGGTTTCGTTGGATGAATTTCAAGAGGCATCGTTCAAGTCGGATCAGCTGTTCTGCGTGTGTGAGCGACAAATTCGGGGCGTTGGCAAACATCCGAGAAAGTGCTCAGGATCCCTGGCGCAGCCGCGAGCGGATCATGTCCGCCAGGAAGCCGGGGACGAGGCCCGAGATGTCCCCGCCGAGCGCCGCGACCTCCTTGACGTTCTGCGAGCTCACGAAGAAGTACTCCTCGGAGCTCATCATGATGAAGAGCGTCTCGACGTGGGGGCGGAGCTTGCGGTTCATGTTGGCCATCTGCAACTCGTAGTCGAAGTCGGCCACGGCGCGCAGCCCGCGGAGGATCGTGCCTGCGCCGCGCTCGACTGCATAGTCCACCGTGAGACCGTCGAAGGCGGGCACCTCCACGCGCGGCTCTCCGGCCACGGCACGGCCGATCGATCATCTCCACCCTCTCCTCCTCGGTGAAGAGCGTGATCTTGCGCACGTTGCGGGCCACGCCGACGACGAGCCTGTCGACGACCTCGAGGGCGCGCTCGATGAGTTGCAGGTGACCGTTGGTGACGGGATCGAACGGTCCAGGGTAGAGGGCGATGATCACCGTCCGCGTGTCTCCCTTGTCCAGCGCGGCCCGGCCGCTCGGTCGCCCGGCGGCCGAGGACGAGGCCGACCGCATGCGCATCGAGACGGACTGCGCCTTGCGCCGCACCTGCCGCTACCTCAGACGAAACGACCGCCGGGCTTCGCCGCTGCCCGTGATCCTCGACGGGCGCGAGGTGAGCGAACCGCTGCACCTCGACGGCCCCTGCTCGCTTTCCTTTTCCGAGGGGAGCGTCGAGGGAGTCGTGGCCCTGGGCCGCGTGCCGCACGTCGAACTCTACGCGCGGGGGCTCCCGGCCTGGCACGGAACGATCCTCGACGAGTTGCGCCACGATACCGCGCGAATCGACGGCCCGCGCCATCCCGAGGGCCTGGCGCCGGTCTTTCTGCTCAACGGGAACTCGCTCAGCGTCTTCAATCCGTTGTTGTGCGAGGAGCGCCGGCGCAAGCGCGAGGCGCTCCTGGCGGCCACCGAGAAGGAATTGGCGCGCCTGGCCCGTGAGGTGGCGCGGCGCAGGCGCAAGCCGTTGTCGAAGGAGGAGATCGGGGTGAAAGTGGGCAAGGTGATCGACCGCTACAAGATGGGCAAGCACTTTGCCTGGAGCATGGAGGAGGGATCGTTTCGCTATGAGCGTCGGCAGGACTCGATCGAACGGGAGCTCCAGCTCGACGGCATATATGTGATCCGCACCAGCGAGCCGGCCGAGCGGCTGTCGGCCTCCGAGGCGGTGCGCGCCTACAGGCAGATCAGCAAGGTCGAGCAACTGTTTCGCACCATCAAGGGGATCGATCGTCTGGTGCGGCCGATTCGCCACCGTGCC
>JAVKJV010000102.1:0-6056 GCA_031458775.1 Candidatus Fervidifonticultor quartus
GTCCGAGGGCGTGAGACAGGGGGCGGAGCCGACCGCACAGTCGACGTCGACCATGCGGCCGCAGGTCCGGCAGATGAGGTGGTGGTGGTTGTCGCCGACCCGCGTCTCGAAGCGGGCGGGCGAGCCGGCGGGCTGGATGCGCCGGACGATCCCCTCGGCGGCCAGCACGCCCAGGGCGTCGTAGACCGACTGGAGCGAGATGACGCCAATCTCGGCCCGGACGGCCTCCGCCACCGTGTCGGCCGTGGCGTGGGGATGGGCGGCGACCGCCCGGAGCACGGCCAGCCGCTGGGCGGTGACCTGGATGCCGCGCTGGCGGAGCATCTCGGCCGGGTCGGTGGACATACGCGGCTAGATTACACCAAATCGTGGAGTCATTCCAAGAACAAAATGTTCCTGGTTCCTGATGCTATCTGGAGACTGTCGATCGGACCGCCGGGCGCGCTGGCTCGGATCCGTCCTCCGGAGGGGTCACACCGCCTCTCTCGGTCGTCGAGGCGTCGAGGTTCGCCGACAGCGTCGTTGGGCCGTGGGCAGCGGGACGTTCTCCGCGAGATGAGCCGTCCTTCCCGTCCTCGGGTTCATGAAACACGCAGGTCAGCCGATCGGTGGCTCGATCAACACTCTACGATCGTCAGGAAGGCTTCGCGCGGCTCGATCCGCCACTGGTCTGGACAGGAGCCGCATGCCGGGAGTTCCTATCATGACGTCTGCACCCGCCGTTGCACCCATCGGCGGCGCCGGGCTGTTCGACCCGCTGCGCCTGCGCGACGTGACGCTCCGCAACCGCATCGCCGTCTCGCCCATGTGCCAGTACTCCAGCGTCGACGGCTTCGCCAACGACTGGCACTTCGTGCACCTCGGGAGCCGCGCCGTGGGTGGCGCCGGCCTCGTGTTCACCGAGGCCACCGCCGTGCTCCCCGAGGGACGCATCACGCCGCACGATCTCGGCCTCTGGGACGACGCCCACGTCGAGCCGCTGGCGCGGATCGTGCGCTTCGTGCACGCGCAGGGCGCCGTCGCGGGGATGCAGCTGGCCCACGCCGGCCGCAAGGCCAGCACCCGCCGTCCATGGGAGGGCGAGGGCGCACTCCCGGAAGGCGAGGGTGGCTGGCAGGTCGTGGCGCCGAGCGCCGAGCCGTTCGCCGACCACTATCCGAAGCCGAGGGCCCTCAGCGAGCCGGAGATCGCGCGCGTGGTGGAGGCCTTCGCCCGCGCCGCGGCGCGCGCCCGCGCCGCCGGCTTCCGCGTGCTCGAGATCCATGCGGCGCACGGCTACCTGCTGCACCAGTTCCTCTCGCCGCTCAGCAACCACCGCAGCGACCGCTACGGCGGCTCCTTCGAGAACCGCACCCGCCTGGTGCGCGACGTCGTGACGGCCGTGCGCCACGCGTGGCCGGGTGAGCTGCCGCTGTTCGTGCGCGTGTCGGCCACCGACTGGCGCGAGGGTGGCTGGGATCTGGACCAGACGGTCGCGCTCGCGCGGGCGCTGGCGCCGCTCGGCGTCGATCTCGTGGACACCTCGTCGGGAGGCGCGGTGCCCGGCGTCGCCGTCCCGCTCGGTCCCGGCTACCAGACCGCGTTTGCCGCACGCATCCGGCGCGAAGCGGGCATCCTGACCGGCGCGGTGGGGCTCATCACCGCCCCAGCGCAGGCCGACCACGTCGTGCGGACCGGACAGGCCGATCTGGTGCTCCTCGGACGCGAGATGCTGCGCGACCCGTACTGGCCCCTGCGCGCCGCCCGCGAGCTCGGCCACGCGGCGCCCTGGCCGGCGCAGTACCTGCGCGCGGCGCCGCCCGGCTCGCCGCCGCGCGCGCCGGCTCCGCCCGACCCGGCACGCCAGACAGCCGCGCCGGCCACCACGCGCTGACCTGCACCCGGCGGCGAGGCACGTACGACGGGCACGTTCGACGCCACCCGTGTCGCGGCGCGACGGCCGTGTGGAGTCGGTCGACGCATTCGCGGCGGAAACAGGGGCCCTCGGCCTTGTGGAGGTCGCGGGCCGGTCCCGGTCGGGAACGCCGCCGCGGTACATCTCGCCGCAGGGGATCCTGGCCCGCAGCGACTTCGTCGTCAGGAGAACAGCCCCGCGGCGGCCGCACTGAAGGGGGCACACGTCGACGGAGCCGGGCCGGCCGACGTCTGGGGATGCCGGGATCTCCCGACCAGAAGCAGCGCCTGCCTCATTGGCCCATGTGCCGGAACTGCCGGAACCGCTCCTCGAGGAGCTGCCGGTCGGGCTGCCAGGCCGGCGTCCGCGGCACGAGCAGCCGCGCGCCGTGAAATCCCTGCAGCCCGTGGACGAGCATCGGGCCGTCCTCCTCCTCCAGCACGTCTCGCCGGACCTGGACGACGTAGTCCGGCGTGATCCCGATGACGTGCCGGTCGAAGGCCGCGTGGTGGAGCGTGCAGAGCGCCAGGCCGTTGCGCACCGACGGCACGCCCCGCGGGTCCGCATCGGGCACGATGTGCGCGGCGTCGAGCAGCTCGTCATGCCGGAGCCGGCACACCGCGCAGTGATGCTGGTAGGCGCGCACGACGCGCTCCCGGAACTCGCGCTGGTGCAACCGCTGCTGGAAGAGCCGCGTGGCGTAGCGGCGCCGGATCTCCGTCTCGTCACCCGCGGGCAGTTCCGCGGTGCCCAGGCTGGCGAACCGCCGGTCCTCCACGCTCACGGTGAACGTCAGGCCCGCGGGGTCGTCGCCCACGACGTACACCGGCCATGCGGCCACGTAGCGGCCGGGGACGATGCCGTGGAAGTAGATGAGCGGCACGTGCCGCTGCATCGCGAGCCGGAGCCCGACGTTCTCCGGGTGCCGGGGGTCGGTGCCGCGGTAGCGATACCGCAGCAGCCCGTCATCGCCGATGGCATCGTCGTACGGGCGCGTCTCGCCCTCGACCACCGCGACGGTCGTGATGCTGAGCGGGACGTCGCGGAGGACGCGCGGCTTGAAGATGCCCTGCGGCCCCACGAGCGGAACGCGCTGCCCTTCGTACACGAAGCCTTTGAGGAGGATCGTTCGCGGCAGGACGCCCTCGTCTCCCGCGAGACGCTCCTGCTCCTCGAGGAACCGGAATGCGGCGAGCCGAATCCGGGTGTCGTCGAGCATCGAGTCTGGTCCCGTTGCGCCGACTGGCGGACCTCACGCCCGGAACGCCGTCTCGTTGTGCCACCGGAGCAGGTTCGGGTCGGGGCGGAGGCGAGGATCCCCGGGCACGTGGACGTCGCTGCCGTGCATCGGATAGTACGTCCGACCGTTCTCGAATTCTCCGCGCAGGCGCCCGCTCACCTCGAGGCGCAGATCCGGCGTCACCGTCACGTACCCGAGATCGAACAGGCGATGGAGATCGGAGCGAAGGAGCAGGCCGTTCCGCACGTCGTGCGGCCCGCCCTGCGCGAAGGGCACGATGTGCGCCGCTTCCAGCACGGGCAGCGAGTGTTCGCGCGTCACGGCGCAGGCGCGCCCGTACGCATCGGTCACGGCGACCCTGAAGGCACCCTGACCGAGTCGGGGGCGGACGAGCACCGGCTCGCCGTATCGCGCCGCTTCGCGCACGACACCAGTCATGCGTGCATAGACGCTGGCGGCTGCGGCGCGCTCCTGGCAGGCTCGCCAGATGCGGGCTCCCTCGCCAGCCGCGAGGTCGTAGCGTGCATAGCGCAGGTTTCGCGCCGCCCAGTCCGCGGGCTGCGGGATCCACTCCTCGGGTGCAAAGAAGACGGCCTGCACGAGGACGATGCACCCGATCTGTGATGGGCCTCCGGCGCCGCGCAGCCGGTTGCGCGCACGAAGGCTCTCCAGCCGGCGCCTGAACTCCTCGAAGGTGGCGGCCCCGTTGCCCTCCCCGAAGCATTCCCACGCCAGCCAGTCCGGCAGCCGCGAGGCGCTCGCGACGTAGCCGAACCCGCCGATGGCGTTTCGCGGTGCTTTCAGCTTGAAGAAGAAGGGCGCGCCCGGCGTGCCGTGGAAGGCGTAGTAGTCCGACGGGCTCCAGAAGTTCACCTCCTCGCGGTGCCGCTGCTGCGCGAGAAAGTCGAACCAGTCGCTGTGCGTGACGGCGATCCAGCCCTGCATGGCGTCGCCCGGACCCCGGACGAGGATACGACACGTTCTGCGTGACCGCCAGCCTTCCCGACGGCGGTCGCCGCGGCGGCGTGACGGCGTCTGCCCACAGCACGCCACCACCGACGCCGGCCTGACGAGGCGCGCCTTCCGCCGGTTCAGACAGAATGTGGACAGCGGGGCTTTGTGACAAGTGTGTCTCCAGGACATTCTCTGCGGCGTGGGCCTCGTCACCTCCGAAGGCGGACGGCCCATCCTCTACTTCCAAAGCCAGACAGCGAGTTCTATCGGCTTCTCGATCACGTCCGCGCGCGTGAACGTCGTGCCAGCGAGCAACCGCTCGAACTCCAGCTTCCTGTAGGTGCGCTCGAGAAGTCTGTGCCGGAAGATCAATCGGGTGATCAGGACGTTCAGAGCCACGCCGGTGAAGACGACGACACGACGCTAGCCGTACCGCTGCCGCCAGCAGCGTGCCACCCTTTAGATGACCGTCACCAGCGGGAGCGGGCGCGAACTGTCCTTCGGGAGAACGTCGATCGCGACAACGTCAGGTCTCACACGGTTCGTGACGCGACAATCAATGAGGCGGTCACTCGGCCAGATCAGGTCCGCAGCTGCCGCCCGCCGTTCGGCAGAACCGTGGACGCGTCGTCATCGAGCGACGGGCATTCCAGTTCTTCGAAGACGTAATGTGCGTGCAGCGGCGTATCGCGGCGATCACGCAGACCGGGGTTGGTGCCGTGACGGACCTGACCTATCCGGCCGCGTCGTAGGGCGCAGACCGCGGGTGAAGACGACGTCCCGGAGCGTCGAGCGCGAGGTGCTTGGCCAGAATTGGACCGCCCGGCGCTAATCTAACGATTGCAACGTACTGATTTGTTGGCCTCTATCCGATGGGCGGTAGATTGGCTGGGAGGCAGGGATTCGAACCCCGATACCGTGGTCCAGAGCCACGTGTCCTACCGTTGAACGACCTCCCAGCACCCGGGTGGGACGACCGGCAGGAACCTCTCATTTTAGGCAGGGCCCGGCTCGCCTGACAAGCGGGCCTGGGCCAGGGCAACGCCCCCCTTCATCGGGCGCCCCGGAAACGGGCAGAAAAGCCGCTGCCTCCCGATTGCGCTCGGCACGTCGACCCGCCGCCACGGGTCGTCGCGCAGCCTGGGGTCGATCGACGACCGGATTCCCCGCGACGGGATGCTGCCCGGAGGGCGACCGGCCGTGCTCGGCGACGGCGAGGCCGAACCGCAATCGCGATCAGCAGGCCGTCGAGGCGCCGCCAGCCGTGTCGCAGCCCCCGCCCCGAACCGGCCTGTTCGCGCCGAGCGCCCCAGACCCCGCAGGGCCCGGCCCGACCGGCCACGCCGGAGCGCCGGAGGCTCACGCCGCGCCGAGGGGAACGCGCGCCGCGATGGCCTCGAGCGCCGCTCGCTCCTCCGGCGCCACGAGCGTCACGGCCGTCCCCGAGGCGAGCGCCCGCCCGGTGCGCCCGACCCGGTGCACGTAGGCCTCGGGTGTGGCCGGCACGTCGAAGTTCACCACGTGCGTGATGCCCTCGATGTCGAGGCCGCGCGCCGCGATGTCGGTCGCCACGAGCACCCGGTGGCGCCCGGCCCGAAAGCCCTCGACCGCCGCCGTGCGGTCGCGCTGCGACCGGTCCGCGTGCAGGGCCGCCGCGCGAATGCCGCGGCCGGCCAGGCGCGAGACGAGGCGGTCGGCGCCCCGCTTCGTCCGCACGAACACGAGCACGGGCCCGACATCGCGCCGCAGGAACTCGGCGAGCCAGTCGGCCTTCCGCGCCCTCGGCACGTCCTCGACCGCATGGCTGATGGTCCGCGCCGCCCCGTCCGGGCGTCCGACCCGCACCAGCACGGGGTCGCGCATGATGCGCTCGGCGAATCCCCTGATCTCGTCGGGCATGGTCGCCGAGAAGAGCAGCGTCTGCCGATCCGCGGGCAGGGCCTCGACGATCCGCCGGACGTCGGGCCA
>JAVKJV010000103.1:0-5909 GCA_031458775.1 Candidatus Fervidifonticultor quartus
CGATCACCGGCTCCAATCGCTCGGGAGGCCAGAACAAACTCCTGAGGAAGCACGCGGAGTACCTCTGCTCGCACCACACGCGCCACTACCATCCACCCGCTCAGGCCAATCGCCAGTACCACATTGACAATCCCTGAGCCGAACACCGCGAGGATCATCAATGCCAGAAAGAACGTCGGAACTGTGAGCATGCCGTCCGTCAGCCGCATGGCGACCACGTCGACCCAGGCGCCGTAGAATCCGCTGAAGAGCCCCAGCGTGACCCCCACGGTGACGGCCACGACCATGGCTGAGAACGCCACCGCCAAGGACGCGCGGGCGCCAAAGACGAGCCGAGAGAGCACGTCCCTTCCGCTCTCGTCCGTTCCAAGGATGTGGTCCCGTGAAACCGGGGCGAACTGCTTGAAGAGGTCCATCGTGTTCGGCGGGTGCGGGGCCAGACGCGGCGCGAGCCCAGCCATCAGGTGGATCAAGCCCAGGTAGATTAAGGCCGCGACGGCCAGACGGCGCCGCCGAAAGCGCCGCCACAGGTACCGGGCGCCGCGTTCCGACCTCTCGGCAGCTCCCCATTCCTGCTGCGACACGCCACGGGCGGCCTCGGTCATCGCCCTACCCCAGCGTTATCCGCGGGTCAATGAGCCCGTACGCCAGGTCGGTCAGCATGTTGCTCAGAACGACCAGAATCGAAGCCAGCATCGTCACCCCCATGATCACCGGGTAGTCCCGGGTGATTGCCGAGTCAACTGCCAGTCGACCTAGCCCCGGCCAAGCAAATATCGTTTCCGTCACCACTGCGCCGCTGAGGAGTTGCGGGGTCAGTACACCCAGCACCGTCACCACGGGAATGAGTGCGTTGCGAAGAGCGTGCCGGACGAGAACAACACGACCGGGTAGGCCCTTTCCGCGCGCGGTCCGCACGTAGTCTTGCGCCAAGACATCTACCATGCTTGATCGCACGTACCGCGTTAGTTGCGCTAGAGGAAACGTGGACAGCACAAATGCTGGCATGACCAGATGCCTCAGGAGATCCTTGAGCGAGAACGGCGCCCCGACTGTGATCATCCCTGATGATGGCAGCCAGCGAAGCTCCACCGAAAACACGATGATGAGCAGGATTCCCAACCAGAAGATCGGCACCGAAACGCCGACGAATGCGAGGACCGTCGTGAAGCTGTCGACCGCGGAGTAACGGTACACTGCGGAAATGACGCCCAAAGGAATCGCGAACAGAACTGCGAGGAAAAGGGCGGAGCCAGAGAGCAACAGCGTGTTGGGAATCCTTGTAGCGACCAGGGTGGTCGTTGACAGGTTGTGCTGGTACGACTTGCCGAGACTTCCGCCTAGCAGGTTTCGGAACCACCTCGCGTACTGAACAGGAATCGGATCGTTGAGCCCGAGTTGTTCAGCAAGCTCCTGCGCAACTTTCGGGTCAGTATCTGGCTGATTCAACAGCGCAGGTCCGCCCGGCGCACTGTGGATGACGGTGAAGACAACCACGCTGACGAGAAACAGGAGGACCACGCTTTGGGCGAGACGCCCGAGGATGTACTTGCTCATCGCGGTTGCAGGTTCTAGTCTCGGGTCGGCGCTGCCGGCGATTCTAAGCTACAGTTATTCCCGTCGCCATTGCCCTCTCCTCCCGCGCCGGCTCCGCCCCCTCGCGAATCCGTCCTGTGACGCCGAAAGGCCAACGCCGCCGGGCGAGATGGCGTCACCCCTTGAGGCACAGGAGGATGCTGCCCCGGAAGCGGGCGTCACGCCCTGAGACCGTGCACGCGAGGCGCAGCCAGTTGCCGAAGTGCCGCACACGCGTGAAGGTCACGCCGCGACTGGTGACGAGGGGCAGCGAGGTGCCTTCGTCCAGCCAGGCGATGCCGTCCGGCGAGATTTGCACCGACCCCGACAGCCGCGGCTCGGCACCCTCAACAGCGTCGACCCTGACGAAGAAGATCGCTTCCTCCGCCCACCCGGCTTCGTAGGGTTCGGTAGCAAAGTCCTCGGAGAAGACTCCGTTGCGCTCCAGCACCGCGGTGTGGATGTGTCGCATCTCTCGTCTCCCTTTCACTTTCGACGCCGGCGCCGCCGCGTGGCCGGCGTCGGCCCGGTCGAAATCACCACGGAGTCCACGAACAGGAAGCAGCGGCGGTTGGTGTCCGCTTCCACCCACATGGCCAGATTCAGCAGCCGCGGGATCCGCGGGTACGCCTCCACCAGCGTGGGCTGCACGCCGCGCAGGTCGAAGGTTCGTTCGTTGCACTGCAACTCCACGTACTCGCGCCGCGCCGTGTCCACGCAGAACCGCAGGTAGTGCCAGTTGATCTTGTCCACGGTCTCGTTGTAGCAGAGCCGCTGGCTCCCATTCGGGATCTCGCGAAACCCGTCGGTGCTGCCATCGGGGTAGCGCCGCCCGAACCACTGCGGGTCGATACCGCGCTTGGCGCCGACGGCGCTCGTCCGATCCTCGGAGATCGACGTCGGTAGATATCCCGACCATTCCTCGTCGCTGACCGGCTTCGCCTGGGCGAACTGCCACTTCTGCTTCATCACACCGTTCGCCGCGTTCAAGTAGCGGACAGCCGGGAAGTAGCGATACTCATCGTCCTGAATGTCCCAGAGCACACCGAACGCGCGAAACTCGTTCTCGCCAATCCCGGGGCGGTCCGCTTCGGGCTTGTAGGTGAACCACATCTCGAACTGGACCAGGCCGAGTTGCTGGTAGGTCAGGCGCTTCAGGCACTGCGCGAGACTTCCGCGGACGATCTTCTCCTCGGCCCGCGCCGCGATGGCGCGCGTCGCCAGCTTGAGGCTGTAGATCCCGCTCATCGACCCGTGCGTGCCGACAAGCGGGAATGTCGCGCTGCTCAGCATCGGAGGCCGGAGGTCGGTGAACGGCTCGTGCCCGGGCACGACCATCATGGCGTCCTGCCGGTAGTTCCCGGTCAGCTCTGTCCACCCGTTGACCCCTTGGTCGAAGTCATCGTACGCGAGGATGGTCTCCAGGGGTGTGAACTTGCTCAGGCCAATCGAGGATGCTGTTGCCATCATGCCTCCCTTCGGGATGCAGACTGCCGGTCGCGACCTACGCCGCTCCGGCGCGCGGATCCAGCGCGTCGCGCACGGCGTCACCGAACTGCCCGACGCTCACCACCACGAGGCTCAGCACGACACCGGGAATGGTCGAAATCCACCAGCCATTCGTGAGGTAGTCCCTCCCGTTGGCGATGACGAGCCCCCACGACGGCGAGGCCGGCGTGGTCCCCAGACCCAGGAAACTCAGAGACGCCTCGGCCAGCATCACCAACCCCAGTTCGACGGTCGCGACCACGACGAGCGGCGTGAGGGTAAACGGGACGATATGGCGGTACACGAGCCGGAAGCCGCCGACACCGGTCGCCTGTGCCGCCGTGATGAACTCCCGCTCCTTGATCATCAGGGTTGACGCCCTGGCGATGCGCGCGTACGTCACCCAGCGCGTCACCGACAGCGTGATGATGACGTTGGCGACGCTCCGCCCCAGAACAGCGGCAATCAGAATGGCCAGGAGGATCGACGGGAAGGCAAGCTGCAGGTCGGCTAGGCGCATGACGAGGGCGTCGAACCACTTCCCTTGGGACCCGGCCGCGACCCCGATGATGAGCCCGATGAGGCCGGCGACCACGATGGTCGCGACGCCGACCTGGAGCGAGATGCGCGCGCCCTGCAGCACCTGCGCGAGCAGGTCCTTGCCGACCTGATCGGTGCCCAGCCAGGCCCGCGTGCCGTTGGACAGGACCGCGCCGGGCGGGGCGAGCCGGTCGGCAAGGTGCACCGTGACGGCGTCGTACGGCACCACGATGGGCCCGGCGACGGCGGCGACCGCAAACAGGCCGACAGGGACACTCCACCAGATGAGCCGTCTATGAACCCGGCGCGCCCCCCGGCGTGCGCCGGGGATGGCCTCGGCGAGCGCGCTCATCGATACCGTATCCTGGGATCGAGATACGCGTAGCTGATGTCAACGAGCAAGTTGATGACGATGAATGCGGCGGTAATGAACAGGACGGCCACCTGCACGACCGGATAGTCGCGCTGGCCGATCGCCTCGACCAGGAGCCGGCCGGATCCCGGCCACGCAAACACCGTTTCCACGATTACCGCGCCCGCGAGCAAGTTGCCCAACTGCAGCCCGACGATCGTCACCACGGGGATCAGCATGTTGGGCAGCGCATGCTTCGTGATGACCATGGCCCGGGCCAGACCCTTGGCGTACGCCGACCGAATGTAGTCCTCGCTCATCACCTCAACCAGACCGCTTCGCACGAGGCGGGTCAGCACGCCGACCAACAGCAGCGCGAGGGTCACGGTGGGAAGCACCAGGTGCCGCAGCTCACCCATCCCTGAGCTGGGCAGCCACTGCAGTTGCCGCGCGAAGACGAGAATCAGCATGATCCCGAGCCAGAAGTTCGGCACCGACTGGCCGAGGAGGGACACGGTCCTGACGAACGCGTCGAGAGGGGAATGGGCGCGGATCGCGGCGACGATCCCCAGCGGCAACCCGAGTCCGACGCCGAGCACCGTCGCGGTGACCGCGAGCAGGGCTGTCGCCGGAAGCCGCTCGCCGACCGCCCGTACCGCGGGCTTGCCCAGCCACAGGGACTGCCCGAAGTCCAGCCGCAGGGCGCCGGCCAGGTAGCGACCGTACTGCGCGGATAGCGGCGCGTCAAGGCCCAGGCGGCGGCGGACGGCCTCGACATCCTGACGTGACCCCTGCGGCCCTACCATCAACATCGCCGGATCTCCCGGAATCACGCGCACGGCGACAAAGACAATCGTCAGGGCGCCCCAGAGCACGAAGAACGCCAGCAGCAGGCGGTCCCGGACGTAGGACGCCATGCCCTAGCGCTGCACGATCGCCCTCGTGAACGTCGGGAAGCTCGGCGAGGGTACGAACCCCTGCACGTGCTGCCGGTGCGCGTACACCTGGAGGAGCTCGAACGGGAAGATCCCGCCGATGTCCTGCCAGAGGATGCTGGACGCCTGCGCGTAGAGCACCTTGCGCTGTAACTCACCCACCGTCTGAGACGCCTGATCGACGATCTGATCAAACTGCGGGTTCGCGTACCCTTGCCGGTTGGCCTGCGTCGTGTAGAGCCGCCGGAGCACGTAGTCCGCGTCGCCTGTGATGACGAAGTTGGTCTGGAAGTCCAGGTCCCAGTCCAGGCGATTCAGGCGCGCGATCCACTCCCCGCGTTCGGACTGCCCGTCCTTGACCCTGATCCCCACCGCGCTCCAGTACGAGAAGAGCGCCTGCGCGAGCTCGCGATCCTGCGGGCCTGAGCCCGGGTTCCAGATCATGGTGGGCTCGAAACCGTTGGGGTAGCCGGCCGCGGCGAGCAACTCCCTGGCTTGCGCCGGGTTGTAGACGTAGCCGGGGCGCTGCGGCGTGTAGCCGAACACCGTGGATGGAAACGGCGCGTTCATCGGCCGCGCGATACCGGGCAGCAGCGTCTTCAGCATCGTGTTGATGTCCAGCGCGGCCACCATCGCCTGGCGGACCCGCCGGTCCGTGAACGGCGCACGTTTGAGGTTCATCCAGATGAAGTAGTAGCCGTACGACGGCACGGTGACCACGCGGATGTCGGACCGGCGGCTCAGCGCCGCGAGCTGCTCCGGGGGAAACTCATACGTCAGGTCGATCTCGCCGGTGATCAGCGCCGTCACCCTCGCCGCGAGCTCCGGGATCTCGCGAAACTCGAGGGTCTTCACCCCGGCGGGGGTACCCCAGTAGTTGGGGTTGGCTTCGAGCACCAGATTCGACCCCGGCTGATACGACACGACGCGGAACGGCCCTGATCCGATCGGCCGGTCGAAGAACCCGGGAGTGGTCACCTTGTCGGCGGGGAGGATCGAAAGCAGCGAGAGGCTGGCGA
>JAVKJV010000104.1:0-5716 GCA_031458775.1 Candidatus Fervidifonticultor quartus
GGGTGCAGTACTCGCCCGAGGAGCGGGCGTTCGCCGAGCGGCTGCGGCCCTCGCTCGGCGCCGACGCGCCGCCGCTCGCGAAGGCGGCCGAGATCGAGCCGTTCGGCATCAAGGAAGCCGGCGGCTCGACCGACGTGGCCGACGTGAGCTGGGTGGTGCCGACGGCCGGCCTGCGGGCGGCGACGCGGGTGCCCGGCACGCCGCGCCACTCGTGGCAGGCGATTGCCGCCGGCGGCACCTCCATCGGCGTGAAGGGGATGATGGTGGCCGCCAAGACGCTGGCGCTGACGGCCATCGATCTCTTCACGGATCCGGCGGCGCTCTCGGCGGCCGCCGCGGAGTACCGACAGCGCGTGGGGCCGGACTTCAAGTACGTGCCGCTCGTGGGCAACCGGCCGCCGCCGCTCGACTACCGGAAGCGCTGAGCGGTGAAGGGGAGCGCGAACCGCCGGCCCTCTCGACAGCGTGTGCGTGCGGTGCCCGGGGCTAGCCCGGGAACCCCGTGCCGTCGCACGATGAGTCCGCAGAGGGGATGTAGATCGTGAAGGTGGTGCCCCGCCCCGGCGCCGACTCGAGCCTCAAGCCTCCCTTGCTCTGCTGCACGATCCCGTAGACGGTGGCCAGTCCGAGCCCCGTGCCCTGGTTCCTGGGCTTCGTGGTAAAGAAGGGCTCGAACGCCCGTCGGCGCACCTCGTCCGTCATGCCGGTTCCTGTGTCCGACACGACCAGCGCCACGTACCGACCTGCCGGCGCCGCGATGATGGCCCCTTCGTCGGCAGCCTCGAACGCAACCGGGGCCGTGGCGACGCGGATCGTGCCGCCGTCGGGCATGGCATCACGTCCATTGACCACGAGGTTGAGGAGGAGCTGCTCGACCTGCCCGCGGTCGGCGAGGACCGGATCATCGACCGACCTCAACGCGACATCGAGCACGATCGACGGCCCGAGCAGGCGCTGGAGCATGGGAACCATGTCGCGCACCACGGTGTTCAGGTCCAGGACCTCGAGCTGGAGCACCTGCTGGCGGCTGAAGGCGAGGAGCTGCCGCGTGAGGCGGGCTGCCCGCTCGGCGGCCTGTACGATCTCGCGGGCGTCGATGCGGCAGGGGTGTCGTTCGTCCAGCTCGTCGAGCAAGCCCTGCCCGCAACCAAGGATCGCGGTCAACAGGTTGTTGAAGTCGTGGGCGATGCCGCCCGCGAGCTGCCCGACCGCCTCCATCTTCTGCGCGTGCTGCAGGCGTTCCCGGCTGACCCGGAGCGCGTCCTCGGCCTCCTTCCTGGCCGTGATGTCCTGGACGGTGCCAATCATCCGCAGCGGCCGTCCGGCTTCGTCCCGGACGACCTCCGCACGTTCGTGCACGAATTTGACGGAACCGTCGGGCAGCACGATCCGATGCTCCAGGCTGTAGGGCGCGCCGGTGTGGAGCGCGGCGTCGACAGCCGACCGGACGGCCGCGACATCTTCGGGATGTACCGCCGCGAGAAAGGCCTCGTAGGTGGCGCCGAAGCTTCGCGGCGTCTGGCCGAAGAGACGGTAGGTCTGGTCCGACCACCACAGTGTGTTCTGGCGGACATCCCACTCCCAGTTGCCGAGCTGGGCGATGCGCTGCGCCTCGGCCAGGCTGGCCGAGATTCGCCGGAGCTGTTCCTCGGACTCCACGCGGTCGGTGATGTCGGTGAGGCTCCCGACGTGCCCAACCGCCCGTCCGTCCGGGCCGAGCAGGGGCGTGGCTTCGCAGACCACCCAGCGGACGCCCGCACGGCCGCGCAGGCGGAACTCGGCACGAAAGACGGTGCCGTCCTTCACGGCGGCGGCCCATCGGTCGGAGACCGGGCCGAGGTCGTCCGGGTGAACCGCCCGGAGCCAGTCGCCGATGCCGGCCTGGTCGTCGTCGAGCCCGGTCAGCATCAGCCAGCGGCCATTGGCGTATTCACAGGTCCCGTCTACCGCGGTCCGGAAGATCCCCACCGGGGCGACGGACATCACCGTGTCGAGCAGAGTCCGCGTCGCCGTCAGGTCCGCCGTCCGCTCGCGGACGCTCTGCGCCAGACGCCGGTTGAGCCGCTCGAGCTGCTGGCGGGCGCGGTTGAGATCGGTGACATCGCGGCCGATGGCGAGGACGGCTCGGGCGTCACCGAGCTGGACGCTCGCCGCGTTGAAGACGACATCGCGCCTCCTGCCGTCCTGGCCTCGGAGGCAGGTCTCGTGCCCGGTCAGCGGGCCCCCGTCAGCATCCTGCAACAGAGCGGCCACGCCCGCCGCATCGCCCAGCAACGGCTCGATGCGCTGCCCCACGAGCGCTGACCGGTCGCGTCCCAGGACGGCGGCGGCGTGGGGGTTGGCGTCGAGGATCGTGCGCTGGTCCGGGTCGAGCAGCAGGATCGCGTCGTTCGCCTGCTCGAAGAGGACGCGGTACCGTTCCTCGACGCGTCGCCTCGCCTTCTCGGACCGCTGCCGCTCGACTTCGGCGGCGGCCCGCGCGGCGAAGATCTGCAGCACCTCGGCCAGTGCGGCGCTCGACCCGATCGCCCGGACGTCCATCACCCCCAGCACGCCGATCGCCCGGCCCGCGCCGTCGCGAAGTGCGAACGCCAGGTACCCCTCCACGTTCCATCGGTGCAGCCACGTGTCTCCCTGACAAGATCGCGCCGCGCCGGTCAGATACCACGCGCTGCCATGGCGCAGGGCTTCCTCGCATGGCGTCCCGGCGCTCTTGTAGGCGCTGGGCGGTTCGAAGTCGGCGCCGTTCCAGAAGGCCAGTGTTTCGAGGGTATCCGGTGAGCCCTCGAGGATCCGCGACACGAAGGCGTAGCGGGTACCGATGGCCTCGGCCAGGGTCCGGACGAGGGTGCGAAGGAAGTCAGTGCCGACCTGGGCCGACGTGGCGGCCGCCGCCACCCGCAGGAGGTCGTCGGCCCGGGAGCGCTCGGTCAGATCGCGGACGACCGCGACGTAGATGCTGCTGCGGCCGAGCGGCCGCGCCGTGACCGCGATCTCGGCCGGGAATTCGGTGCCGTCCTTCCGAAGGCCCTTCAGGCGGCGGGGCGGCAGGCGCCGCCAGGCCCCGGCCGCGTCCGGACGGACACCCTGCACGTACTCGGCATGCCGCGCCCGCTGCGGCGCCGGCACCAGGACGTCGAGCGGCTGGCCGACGATCTCCTCCCGGCTGTACCCGAACGCCTCGCACGCCTGACGGTTGACGAAGACAATCCGGTACCGGCCGTCGGTGACCACGAGCGCATCGCTGACGGCATCCGCGACACTCTCGAAGAAGGTGCGGGCCTGACGGCCGAGGGCCCGCCGCCGGCGCCTCCAGCGCCCCCCGCCCTCCGGTTGCGATCCCGCCGCTCGCGTGGACACCGGCTTCCCTCCGGCGCACTCACCCGTCGCGCTCCCCCGAGCTCACGATGCTGACCACGAACCATTCGTCGCCGCAGGCGAAGACGGCGCGGTGAGTCGTTCGGCTGCCTGGAACCCGGATCGTGTAATCCTCGCCCTCCACCACGGCCGGCAGGGAAAGGTGACACGTGCCGGGCAGCAGCGCCTTGATGTTGCCCCCCGTCATGTTCGTGATCTCGCCCAGGGCGTCCTGCATGTCGGCGAGCGTCGGGCGTGCGGGGCCGAGGTCGAACATGGCCCGCGCCAGTCGCGCGGCGAGGCCGAGCGGACACTGGACGACCACCGCGCCATGGTAGTCGCCGGTGATGGTCACGATGCCGTCCAGCGTCCGCCCGCTCAGGCGCTCGGGCACGGTCTGGTCCGACGGGCGCACGGCGAGGCCCAGCGTCGACAGCCAGATGTCCTCGGTGAGCCGTGAGATGTCATCCGTGGCGAGTTGCATGCGCTGCCCTCCTGCGGCGGCCCGGCGCGTTCCTATTCGGCGACGGCGGCAACGAGCTGGAAGCAGCTCGCCCGTCCCCACGGCGCGCGGCGGAACGCGTCGTCGAGGTTCACCGTGGTCTCCGCCGCACCGAGGAACAGGTAGCCGTCCGGACGAAGGACCCGGCGGACACGCGCGAGCACGTCCCGCTTGGTCTCGACGTCGAAGTAGATCAGCACGTTGCGCAGGAACACGATGTCGGCCTGTGGCATCGGCGGCCAGGGGCGCGTCAGGTTCATCTCGCGGAATTCCACGCGCTGCCGGATCGCGTCGTGAAGCTGCCACTCCAGGCCGACCTTGTCGAAGTACTTGATCAGGTATCGCGCCGGCAGCCCCCGGTTGATCTCGAACTGCGAGTAGCGGGCGTCGCGGGCCCGGGCGAGGGCCTCGGAGGAGAGATCGGTGGCGAGGATCGTGACATGCCACGCCCGCAGCTCGGGAAAGTGCTCGTCGATCAGCATGGCCAGGGTGTAGGGTTCCTGGCCCGTGGAGGCCGCCGCGCACCAGATGTGCAGCGTCCGCGTGGCGCGCCGCGCCGAGATCAGCGATGGCAAGACTTCGGTGCGGACGACCTCGAACGGCTCGACGTCCCGGAAGAAGCTGGTCTCGTTCGTGGTCAGCGCGTCGACGACACGCCGCGACAGCGGACTCCGCGAACCCCGTCTGATCTCCTCGATCAGGCTGGAGGCGTGCGCGAAGCCCTGCGTCTGGGCGAGGGGTGTCAGGCGAGCCTCGACGAGGTACTCCTTCCCCGTCTCGAGCACGATGCCCGCCTCGTCTCGGATGAACCGCCGCACGAAATCGAAATCCGATCCGGAAATGGTCATGGCGATGCGGATCGCTCGGTGCTGCCGGGCGGTTGAACGACGCGCGCCGGACCGCCGGGCGTCAGCGCCCGTCCGCCGGTGCGGCGGACCAGTTCCGGCGCGATGAGATCCAGGGGCAGAACGCGGTCGGCCAGGCCGGCGCGGACCACCTGACCGGGCATCCCCCAGACGACACTCGTCGCCTCGTCCTGGGCGAGCACCTGGCCCCCCGCGTCACGGATCGCCCGTGCGCCCCGCGTGCCGTCCTCGCCCATCCCGGTGAGGACGACGGCCAGAGCGCCGGGACCGAAAAGGGCTGCGACCGACCGGAAGAGTACGTCGACCGACGGGCGGCAGGAGTTCTCCGGTGGTGTCTGGGTCAGATCGACAACGGGATCGACGCCGTGGCGACGAACGACCATGTGCTGGCCCCCTGGGGCCAGGTACACCACGCCCGGCCGCAGCGGGTCCCCGCTCCGGGCCTCCCGGACCGCGAGTGCCGCCTGCGCGTCGAGGCGGTCGGCCAGGATCGCCGTGAAGAGCGGCGGCATGTGCTGGACGATGAGCACGGGGACCGGGAACGCGGCCGGCAGGGCGGGGACGATGCGCGCGAGGGCATTGGGACCGCCCGTCGAGACACCGACGGCGACCACGTCGACCCGGGAGGTCGATGCGCCGGCAGCCTCGGCACGGCCAACGACCGGAACCGCCGGTGCCGGGTTGGATCGCCCGCAGATGGCCTTGATCTTGGGGACCAGGTCCTCGCGCACGCGCTGCAGGCCCTCCGCGACGCCGCCGACGTTGGCCGGCTTCGTCACATAGTCGGTGGCGCCCAGTGCCAGCGCCTCCAGCGTCTTGACGGCGCCGCGTTCGGTCAGCGTGCTGAACATGATCACGGGCAGGCGCGGATGCCGACGGCGGATCTCGCGCAGCGCCTGGAGTCCGTCGAGCTCGGGCATCTCGATGTCGAGCGTCACGACGTCCGGGGCGCACTGGAGGATCTTCTGCAGCGCGATGCGGCCGTTGGCCG
>JAVKJV010000105.1:0-5678 GCA_031458775.1 Candidatus Fervidifonticultor quartus
GGAAACACTCGGACGCCTCCTGTCAAGAGTCTCAACCTGAGTCGCGGAGACCACGGCATGGGAGCAATCAACCCTGCCCGCGATTCTTCAGCACCCTGCTAGGAGCTCGACGGCCTTGGCCTTGCTGTACGCGTAGTACTTCTTCACCACTGGGTTATAGAAGGGGGTGAACCTGGTGAATGGGCCGTATGCCACCTCGGCATTGCCGAATTGGACCAGGTCAACCACCTTCTGCCGGTCCACACCGTAGAGGATGGCCTGCCGGATCCGCAGATCATCGGTCGGGGCGGCCTTGATGTTGATCGGCATCGACTTCGGATGGCCAGGCGTGTCCTTACGATACACCTGGAAGTTCGGGTTCTTCTTGAAGTCAGCCACCTGGTCGAGCGCCGGGAAGTGGATGGCGTTCACCTCGCCGCGCTGCAGGGCGATCATGCGGGTCGTCGCCTCGGGAATGGTCTTCCAGATGATCCGATCGAGATAGGCGGGGCCTTGATGGTTCATGAAGTTCGGCGCCCACCGGTAGTCGGGGTTCCGGACCATGTGGAGATCGTTGCCCTCCCACTTCTCGAACATGAAGGGTCCGGTACCAACCGGTGCCTGCGCGAAGTTGTCCCGCAGCCGCTGCACAGCGGCCGGCGAGGCCGGCGACAAGGCGCTGCCCGCCAGGTTGGCCATGAACGGTGCGAACGGTTCCTTGAAGTGGATCGCCACGGTGTACTCGTTGATGACCTCAGCCCGATCAAACGGCCCGATCGCCGGGCGCTGGAGGGACCGGCTGGCCGGATCGTTGATGCGGTCGAACATGAACTTCACGGCTGCGGCGTTGAAAGGCGTGCCGTCATGAAACTTGACGTCCTGTCGCAGCGTGAAGGTGTACGTCAGTCCATCCCTAGACACCGACCACGTCGTGGCCAGTCCCGGCACGAAGATCCCCGGCCGTGGCGACCACACCATTGGATCATACATCTGTCTGATGACCATGTTGTCGGACGTACCGGTCCAGATGTTGGGGTCCAGGCTACGCGGCCTGGCAATGTACCCGAAACTGACCGTTCCGCCACTTGGGCGAGACGGCGCCTGGGGAGCAGTGTCGGCCGTGAGCGCGGGCACAGTCACGGCAAGTGCCACGGCCAGGGCGATCCAGGTCTTGGACTTGAGCACAGTTGCACCTCCTCTTGGTACTTCCACCACTCTCCCACCCCAGTGACCCGCAGAGTGGGCCGGGAACGACTCCTGTAGGTGTCGATGCGCTGCACTTCTGCAGTCCGGAGTGGTTCTCCTACAGAACGGAACCCATCACGGTTGGAGGTTTCACGTGCGGCCACCTGGACCTCCAATCTGAAACCTCTTGCCGTTCCCAACTTGCCGAGAGAGGGTATCCTGAATGACTTTCCGAATTGCACGTCATCCGGCCAAGCGCATCCGCCTGAGGGATTGACGATTAAGGGAGGCACGATGGACTGGGAGACACGCCAAGACCGCCTGCGGGCCTCCGCCGCCTCCGCACGGTTGTCCGACGCGGCGCGCCGCGCCCTCCTGCTCGAGTACGAAGACGAGGGCATGCCGAGCCCCGTGCTGAACGCGCACCGCATGGCCGATGTCGGCCACGCCATGACGGACGTCGTCAACCTGTCGGCGGGCGGCCAGATACACCGCCAGCCGCCCGACTTCGTGGTGCAGGCCGTGCGCGCCGCGGTCGACGAAGGACGGTTCCACTATCCGGGCGTGCGGGGGGACACCGACCTGCGCACCGCGATCGCCGAGAAACTGGCCCGCGACAACGGCATTGTCGCCGATCCGGAGTCCGAGATCTTGCCCACGATCGGCGCGCAAATGGCGATTGACGGCGCGATCCGGTTGCTCGTGGATCCCGGCGACGATGTGCTGCTCTTCGACCCCGAGTACGCGTCCATCGAGCCCGTCGTGCGGACATACGGAGGCAATGTGATTCCGGTGCCGATGCGCGACGAGCCGGGCGGCTGGGTGTTCGACCACGAGGCCCTGCGGCGTCGCGTGACCGCCCGCACGACGCTGATCTGCGTCTCCAACGGTCACAATCCGACCGGCTACCTGTTCACCCGCCACGATCTGGAGGCCATCGCCGCGCTCGCCCGCGAGCGCGATCTCTTCGTCTTCAGTGACGAAGAGTACGAGAAGCTCACGTTCGACGGCCGGCCGCATGTCAGCATCGCCTCGCTGCCGGGGATGGCGGAGCGTACGATCACCGCGTTCTCCTTCTCCAAGACCTACTGCCTCTCGGGCCTGCGGATCGGCTATATGGTCGGGCCCGCGACGATCATGGACCACATGTACAACGTGATCCGCTTCAACGCCCAGGCCGTCGGGGCGCTCGGGCAGCGCGCGGCGCTGGCCGTGCTGCGCGGTCCGTCCGATGCGTGGCTGCACGCGGCGGTCGCGGACCTGCGGGCCGATCGCGACTACGCGGTCGAGCGGCTCAACGCGATGCCCGGCGTGCGCGTGCACCCGCCGGTCGGCAGCTACTTCCTGTTCGCGCGCGTCGAGGCCGGCGGCATGCCGTCGTGGGCCCTGGCCGAGCACCTGCTCAGAGAGGCCCGGATCTCGGTGGTGAGCGGACACCACTTCGGCCGCACGGGCGCGCGCTACCTCCGCATCAGCGGATGCGTCGGGCGGGCGCGTCTGGAGGAAGGGCTCACCCGCATGGAACGCGCGCTCGCCCGCCTAAGCGCGCGGGCGACCACGAGTTGACCCTGAAACCCGAGTCGGAAGGGAGTGTCTTGTGACCGAACCTGAGCGTCTGCTCGTGGTAAGCGCGCACGCCGCGGACTTCTGCATCCGGGCCGGGGGCACGCTGGCCCGGTACGCGGCCTCCGGCGCGAAGGTCCGAGTACTCGTGCAGAGCCTGGGCGCGCGCGGCGAGTCCAATGAGTTGTGGAAAGCGCGCGGCGGCAACATCACCGAGGCCGAAGTCGCCGAGATCCGCCGCGCCGAGGCCCAGGCCGCGGCGGCCATTCTGAGTGTTGAGGTCGAGTTCTTCGACTACGCCGACCAGCCGCTCACATTCGATACCGGGCGCATCGGCCGGCTGGCGCGCGAGATCAAGGCGTTCCGGCCGCGAATCATTCTCACGCATCCGCGCAGCGAACCGTACAACCCCGATCACGCCGCGACGTGTCAGGCCGCCCTGGAGGCAGCGTACTACGCCGGATTGGCCGGCGTGGAACCGGACCTGCCAATCATCACGCCGCCGCAGATCCTGGCCTTCGAGCCCACGCAACCGATGGCCGAGGCGACCGGATTCGTACCCGATACGTTCATCGACATCACCGACGTGATGGAGATCAAGATGCGTGCCACGGCGGAGTTCAAGGTACAGCCCTACCATGTCGATCGCTACCGGGCGCGCGCCGTGGCGCGCGCGACGCAAGCGGCGTACGTCGCCGGCGATCCCCGGATCCAGTACGCCGAAGCCTTCCAACGGTACACGCCGTGGGCGGGCCGCGTGTTTCCGTGACCGGGTCCTTGAGCGAAGGAGCGACACCGCATGGCGCATGACCTCATCACCCGATTCGTCCCCGCCCGTGTGCGCCACCTCCGATCGGCGGACCTCGGCGGCGCCGATCGGGCGCGGCTGCTGGGCCTGGCGAGCGGCCTGCCGGACGTCATCAACCTCAACTCCGGCGATCCGGACCTCACCGCCGCGCCGGTCGCCGTCGACGCCGCCGTCGCGGCGCTGCGCGCGGGCAAAACCCGGTACGCGTTCGGCGGCGTCCCGGAACTGCGCGCGGCACTGACGCGCAAGCTGGCTGTCGAGAACAACGTGACGGTCGATCCGGAGAGACAGCTCATCTTCACGAACGGCAGCGCGGAGGCGGCCTCGGCGATCTTCCAGACGATCCTGGAGCCCGGGGACGAGGTGCTCACCACGGATCCGTACTACAGCGGGCACGTGGGGAACGTCATGGCGGCCCGCGGCACGACGGTGCTCGTGCCCACCCGCGGCGAGAACCTGTGGGAACCGGACCCGGATGACGTGGAGCGTCGGATCACACCGCGGACCAAGGCGTTCGTCTTCGCGAATCCGGGCAACCCCACGGCGGCCGTCTACCGGCGCGAGACCCTTCAGGCGCTCCTCGACATCGCGCGGAAGCACAACATCCTGATGGTGCCGGATGAGCTGTTCGAGCGATATGTCTACGATGGGCACCGGCATGTCAGCATGGCCTCCCTGCCCGGTGCCGCGGACCATGTCGTGACCATCAACGGGTTCTCGAAGTCGTACTGCATGACCGGGTGGCGGCTCGGATGGATCGTCGCGCCGACCTGGCTCGCCGACGCGCTCTCGCAGGTGCGCTATGCCCTCTCGATGACGGCCGCGACGCACAACATGTACGGCGCAGCCGCGGCCCTGTCCGACGAGGCCAGGCCGTACTACGAGGAGGTCTACCGCACCTACGGCGAGCGCCGGGCCTACTTCTACGGCGCATTCACCGCGATGGGTCTGCCGCAGCGGGTCGCGCCCGCGGCCGTCGTCGGCATGAGCGACATTCGGGCGACCGGCCAGCCGGCGATGGTCGTCGCCGAGGCGTTCATCCGGGAGGGCCGGGTGCTGCTGTGGCCGGGCACGGCGTTCGGACCGGGCGGTGAAGGATACATTCGGGTCGGACTGATCCAGCCGCTCGACCGTCTCAAGGAGGTCATCCGCCGCGTCGAACCGATCGTCGCGCGGTGGCTGGGCGAGGCCCCACCGTCGTGAGACAGGCGATGGCCGCGCGGCCGGGGAAGTCTCTCTTCGACGCCGTCACCGCGCCCTGAGGCGCGGCCCCCGCCGGCCGGAGGACGACCATGCAGGACGTGTACGCGTATATCGACGCTCACCGTGACGAGATCATGGACGACTTCTTCACCCTGCTCCGGCAGCCGAGTGTCTCGGCGCGGCATGAGGGCCTGGAGGAGTGCTGCGATCTGCTGATCTCGCTGATGGAGAAGGACGGGCTGCCGGCGCAGCGGATGCCGGTCGAGGGCGGACCGCCGATCGCGTTCTCGCACATCCGATCCCGCGTCGGCCGCAAGACGCTGCTCTGCTACGGCCACTACGACGTGCAGCCGCCGGAGCCGCTCGACCTGTGGATCTCGCCGCCGTTTCAGCCAACGATCCGCGACGGCGTCATCTACGCCAGGGGCGCCACGGACAACAAGTCCGGGGTCCTGGCGTTCTGGAAGGCGGCAGCGGCCTCCCTGGCGGTCCGCGGCGATGTGCCGTGCCACCTGAAGTTCGTCTTTGAAGGCGAAGAAGAGTTGGGCAGCCCTCACTTCCTCCCCTGGGTCGAGCAGCACACCGACCTGTTGGCCACGGACGCCTCGACGTGTCTCGACGGCCCGGCCGACCACTCGACGAAACTCCCGGCGATCAAGCTGGGCGTCAAGGCCATTCTCTATGTCGAGTTCCGGCTGAAGATGAACGAGAAGGATGTCTGGTCGGGCTACGCGGGATGGGTGCCGAGCCCGGTCTGGCGCATGCTCAAGCTGCTGGCCTCGATCCTCGATCCCGACACGGGCCGGATTCTCATCGACGGCTGGTACGACGACCTGGCGCCGCTCACCGAGGACGACGAGGCGCTGCTGCGGCGTCAGCTCGAGCGGTTCGACGAAGCCGAGGCAAAGCGCGAACTCGGGATCAAGGCGTTCGCCTGGGG
>JAVKJV010000106.1:0-5665 GCA_031458775.1 Candidatus Fervidifonticultor quartus
TGCCGACCCTCCTCGGTGGCGCGACTGGCGATCGCAACCCGCTGCCCAGGTACGCCATCGCCTACCTCGCCTTCGTGACACTGCACCTGCCGTTGTCTCAGTCGTTCGCGCTGTCCTGGGACACGTACGTCGACCGCGTGCTCAAGTTCTCCTGCATGACGCTCTTCATCTGGGCCTTCGTGCGGAACCCGAGGACGCTCCGCCTCTTCATCGCGGCGTTTCTCCTGGCCTGCCTGAAGCTGGGCCAGGAAGCGTTCGTCGGCAAGCTGACGGGCAGCATGGTCTGGGAGAACCAGGGGATCATGCGGCTCAACGGCGCCCCGGGCACGCTGTTCGGCCACCCCAATTCGCTGGCCGGCCTGGCGGTCGGGACGCTGCCGTTCATCTACTTCCTCTGGCCCTGCGTATCGCGCCGGGCCCGCGTCGTCCTGGTCGTGCTGCTCGTCTTCGCCGTGAACATCATCGTGTTCACGGGCTCGCGCACGGGCTACGTGGGGACACTCCTGCTCGTCGCGTTTCTGTTCCTGCGATCCCCGCGAAAGGTCCGCTTCCTCGGTGCGCTTCTCCTCGCAGGAATCCTGGCGGCGCCGCTCATCCCGGACCAGTACGTCGAGCGGTTCATGACGACGTTCGTGGGCAAGGAGCGGGAGGGCTCTTCGAAGGAGCATCGGCTCGAGATCGCAGGTGACGCCTGGCGTATCTTCCTCGCCAACCCCCAAGGGGTCGGCATCTACGGGTTCGCGGAGGCTCGCGAGCGCCAGCTCGGAAAGAGCCCGATGGACACCCACAACCTGTACCTCCAGGTCCTCGCCGACCTGGGGGTGGGCGGTGCGCTGTTTTTCGGGTCCTTCCTCGTCGCGCTCTGGCGGCAACTGCGGCGCGTCGAGCGGGATCTCGCCGCCGAGGTCGCGACCGTGGAACGGCTGGTGTCGCGAGATCGCGCGCGCGCGCCCACGTCGGATGCCGTCGCCGAACACCTGGAAGATCTCCGCTTCATGCAGGCCGTCGCCACGGCGTTCCTGGCCTACCTCGCCGCCCGCCTCTTTCTCGGTCTGTTCGGCCACGATCTCTACGAGATCTACTGGTGGCTGTCGGCCGGAGCGGCCATCGCGTTGACAAACCTGCTGGGGGCTGCGCGGCGACGGACGGCCGACCTCGCGAAAGCGGCCGCGATGCCTGTGTAACCCGTGAGGCGCGATGACCCGCATCGCCCACCTCATCGAGACCGACGGCTTCTACGGCGCCGAGCGCGTGGTCCTCACGCTCCTGGAGCACACGAGGCAGGACGCCGCCCTTCAGCCCATCCTCGGCTGCCTGGTCGCGTCCGCGCGAACCAGCGATCTGGCGGTTCGCGCCCGCGCGGCGGGAGTGACCGCGTTCGACTGGCCGCTGCGAAAGGCCTGGGCGCCGCGAGATCTCGCTCGGATTTTCGTGCAGCTCGAACGCCAGCGTCCGGGGATGTTGCACTGCCACGGCTACAAGGCGTCGATCGCCGGCTACCTGTACGCACGCTTGGCCCGCATTCCCATCGTCGCAACCTGCCACCTCTGGACCCATGAGCCGAAGGCCGCGTGGACCTACCGGGTGCTCACCGCGCTCGAGCTCCGGCTGTATCCCAGGTTCGACGCCGTGGCCGCCGTTTCGTCCCCCATCCGCGCGACGCTTCTCCAGCGGGGCGTGGCCCCACAGCGCGTGCGGCTCATTCCAAACGGGATCCTGCCGGGGCGGCGATCTCGCGAGACGGGGACGACCGCTCGGCTTCGCCATGCGCTGGGGATCGATCAGGGAGCTCCGGTGGTCGTCTCGGTCGGCCGGCTGGCGGAACAGAAAGGCCACCGCTACCTCCTTCGGGCTGCGCGGCGCCTTCGCCTGTCCCACCCGACGCTGCGCGTGCTGATCGTCGGCGACGGTCCGCTCCGGAACGAGCTCCATGGAGAGATCGCGCAGCACGGCCTCGAGCCGTGCGTCCACCTCCTCGGATTCCGCGCGGACATTCCGGACCTTCTGGCTCTGGCGGACGTCTTCGCCCTTCCTTCGAACGACGAGGGGCTCCCCATCGCGCTCCTCGAAGCCTTCGCCGCCGGCGTGCCGGTGGTCGCCACGCCGGTCGGTGCGGTGCCGGATCTCGTTAGCCCAGACGCGACGGGCCTCCTGGTGCCGCCTCGCGACGACGAGGCGTTGGCGGCGGCGATCGACCGGCTGCTGCAGGACCGCGCGCTCGGTGATTCCATCAGTCGCAACGCGCTGGCGCTGCTGCAGTCCTCGTACACAGCCGACGCCATGTACACCCGCTACCGGGCGCTCTATGGCGAGCTGCTGAACGGTGGGCAATCCTGAGCGCACACATGGCCTCCCGGGTGTTCCGCGCCTACAACCGCCTCATGCAGCGGTACTCGAGCCTGTGGTTCCGGCCTGTTCTGGGCACGCCGCCGGTCGAGGCAACGCCAGGTGCCGCTGTGACCGTGTACACGCCCCTGAACAGGACGGCATGCCGTCCCTATCTTGCCGGCATCAAGTCACTTCTCCGGTTCCTGCCCGAGGTGGCGGTCGCGGTACAGGATGACGGCTCGCTGACGGCCGATCAGAAATCGGAGCTGGCCGCCCACGTGAAGGGCATCGCCATCTACGATCGAGCCTCGCTCGACGCCGCCATCCAGGCCGCCGTGCCGCAGGTCGTTCTCTCGGCCCTGCCCCCCCTGGACCGGTGCCACGTGATGGTCCCGCTCAAGCTCCTCGGGATCTTCGCTCGCTACCACCAGCAGCGGGTCGTCCTCTTCGACTCCGACATCCTCTGTCTCCGGCGCCCCGACTTCATCGTCGACTGGATCGTCTCGCGGCCCGCTTGCGACTTCTACGGGGGAGGCGGCAGCCTTCTCGCTCCGGTGTTCCGGACCATCGGGTTCGGGTTCCAGGCCGTCGACATCGACAACTTCAATTCCGGCCTGGTCGGGCTTCACAACGACTTCCCATTCGGGCTGCTCGGCGACGTCATCGGTCGCGTACGGGCGTTCGACGAGAGACTGTTCGGCAACTGGGAGATCGAACAGGCCATCTGGGCGGTGTTGTTCGACCGGAAGGCCAACGCGGTAAACCTCGACACGTTGGGAGCGCCCTATATCGGCTCGGGCTGGCGGCACTACCGGGAGCTTCGCGAACGGGCCGTCTTTGCACACTTCGTCGGCGCCATCCGTTTCAAGAACCTCAGGTATCTTCGCCTGGCGTACGACGTGATTCGCGAGTTGAAGGACACACATCCATGATGGCGGCATGGTGCCATCCATGGCGGTCCGCGTCTTCCGTATGGTCGATTCGAGAGGGGTAACGTGTCATCGCATGTAAGCATCGGCATGCCGGTCTACAACGGCAGCCGGTACCTCGAGGTCGCCGTCGAGTCGCTCCTCCGCCAGACCTATCGGGATTTCGACCTCCTGATCGCCGACAACGCTTCGACCGACGACACCCCCCGTCTGGCCGCCCACCTGGCCGCGCGGGACAAACGCGTGCGGTTCGTGCGCAACGATCGGAACATCGGCGCGACGGCCAATTTCCGGCGCGTCTTCGACGAGGCCACGGGACCGTATTTCAAGTGGGCCTGCGCGGACGACTGGTGCGAGCCTGACTTCCTCGAGGCGTGCGTGGAGGTCCTGGACCGGCGTCCCGAGGTCGTTCTCTGTTTCGGGCTCACGACCGAGGTCGATGCCGACGGGTCGCCCGTCGCCGTTCGATCGGACAACCTGAATCTGGATGTCGAGAATGCCGTGTCGCGGTTCGACAAGGCTGCGGCGAGGCTGGGGACCAGGCTCAACGCTCTCCAAGGCGTCATGCGGCTCGATGCGTTGCGCAGCACCAGGGGTGTGGGAGATTACCGCGGCTGGGACGAGGTGCTCGTCGTCGAGCTCGCCATGCGCGGCCGCTTTGTGGAGCTGCAGCGCCCCCTGCTCTACCGCCGCTTCCACGCGGCAGCCGCGAGCGCAGCCACGACGCTCGACGCACGCCTCCGGCATATCGACCCGACGGGCCGGCGGCGCCTGTCCTTCTGGTGGTGGCGTCAGCTCTCCGAGCAGACCAGGGCCGTCTGGGCGGCACCGCTCCCGGTGTCCCTCAAGATCCACCTGTGCCGGCGCATCGCCAGAAAGGCTTGGTGGCTCAAGTGGGGCCTCATGCGAGAGCTGGGCGGCGGCCTCCGACACGTCCTGCCGCCCGGCCTGCGGCAGGATGGTGAGGGCGTGGGCTAGGCGGCCTGGCAGCAGTCGGTGTGTCCCCGATCCCTACGGGATGACGCGGAGACCGCTCGGCGCCGTCGGATTGCTGCCCGCGGCGTAGATCGCTGCGAGGGCGTGGTAATCGCGGGTCGCGGCGTAGCCCGTGCCCGCCCAGTCGACCACCTCCGACATGTCAGCCGTCGGGAAATACAGCTCGCGATACGTCGAGGGGGGATTGAGATACACGGACGGGGTGTCGATTTTGAACGTAACGTAGTAATCCCGGCCGGCGCGCAGCGTGAACGGAATCCAGTCGCTGAGCTTCTCGCTGCCGGCCTGCACGGTCACGGCGTCCGTGTTCCAGGTGCTCGCCGATCGTCCGTCGAAGACGACCCGCGTCCATGTCGAATCGACGACGTTGCCTTCGGCGGACGCCACGTCGCGTTCTGCGATGGACACCTTGCGAATAGTGTAACTGCCGGCGCTTCGCCCCCGGAACGCAAGGCGGATCGGGCCGGTCGTCTGCGTGATGTACTGGCCCTGGATCAGCAGGCGCACGCAGTAGGTGACGGCCGAGTCCTTCCAGACCGCGTCGCCGGTCTGCACCGTGGCCTGCCACACCGGGAGGGACGGGGCTGGAGGGGGGACGGTCTGACCGCCGAACGTGATCGGGAAGCCGACCGGATTGACGCGCCCGCCGTCGTCCACGACGAAGACGTACGCCGCCTGGCCCGCAGCGAAGGCGCCCTGATTCACCCGGATCGAGATGGCGCCCGGGTCCCACGACAGGGGATACTGGATCTCTCGGTGCGTGCAGTCATCGTACCTGGGTGCGTCGCCTATCTCGACCCGGGCGAACGTGTTGTCCACGTAGATGTCGGCGTAGTAGCCGAACATGTTGGCCACCGGCGCGTCGCTCGGCGGCCAGGAGTCGAAGAGGCCGATGATGAACGGCCGCTTGTTCACGGCCGGGCCGTCCGTCCCGATGTTCGTGACGAGCGTCCGTGTGTCGTCGTAAATCTGGCCGTCGATCCAGAGCCGGAGGCGACCATCGGCCCGGTCGACACCGCTGTTCTCTGCGAACTCTACCTGGATCAGGTGCCAGGATCCGGGTGCGAGAAGCGCCTCCAGGTTGATCGGGAGGGACTGTGACGGTCCGATCTCGACGAAGCGCGTAGTCTGTTTGCCGGCAAAGCCGTGAAACGCATAACCGACATTCGAGTAATTGCGGGCGCCCAGCGGGAAGAAACGCATGAACTTGACGTTGGAAAGGCCGTCGTCGTTGCCACCGTAAGTGGAGGTACCCCAGCGCCAGTTGGCAGCGAGCATGACCCAGTACTGAACGAACCACTTCGGGTGAGCGGCAGCGTCGTAGGAGAAGAAGCAGCCCCCTCCACCCTGCTTGAAGTCGCACCGGGCATTCCGCGTGCTGAACGGCGTTCGCAGGTTGTCGGGATTGGCCA
>JAVKJV010000107.1:0-5468 GCA_031458775.1 Candidatus Fervidifonticultor quartus
CGCGGAGCTTCGACCTGGAGTCCGATGCATTCTTTGCTGGCCAAGGCGTCAGCGGGCCGTGCACGGGGCTGCCCAGCTTCAGCTACGCTGCCTGGGCGGTGAACGTGACGGTCACCGGCTACGGTGCCGTTGGTGGCTTGAAGGCGTGGGGCTTCGGTGGGACAGAGCCGAACGCGAGCATCATCAATTACTCGTCGTCGATTTCGCCGGCAGTGGCCAACGGCCTGATCCTTACCGGCTGCTACGCCTGCGCGGACGACATCACGGTCAAGACGTTCGGGTCGGCGACGCACATCATCATCGACGTCGTCGGATACTTCCGCCCTGCCGGGGTCCAGAACGCCGCGACCACGCGCTTCGCGGGATTCACGACGAGCGTGGGGGCCGGCAGTTACTCGTTCGTGCTCGGCGGCACCTGCCCGGCCGGCACGACGCTGATCGGCGGCGAGCTCGACTTCCTGACTGGCGGGAACGTGATGATCGGGGAGATGGCCCGTTTCTCTTCGACACAGATGCGGTTCTGGGCGGTGAACCAGGACGGGGGCGTCAACAATGCCGTCGGGTACTCCGTCTGCCAGGACACGCCGATCGTGATCCAGTGAGTGAGTTGTCAGCGTCTGGCCATCGGGGCGCCTCACTGCCCTGGGTGCGCCCCTGCATTAGGCGTCAGTGGCCCCGACCCGGCGGCGCTCCCGTTCCCATTGATGCCGCGGTCCGGAGACGCGCGTGTCGCCTGGGACAATGCGACAGCAACCATGGACGCCGTGCCCGGCGTCTCGCGGGCAGCTCCCAGGGGACCGACGGTCACTCCGCCCGCAGGGCGTCGATCGGGTCGAGCCGGGCGGCGCGGCCCGTGGGCAGCACCCCGCTGGCCAGTCCGACGAGGAGGCTCACGGCGGGGGCCGCGACGACGAAGGCGATGGGCGTCTCGACCGGCACGGCCGGTAGCGCGACGCCGACGGCTGCGGCAAGGCCGAGGCCCGCCGCGAGCGCCAGCAGCCCGCCCGCGCCCGAGAGTATCGTCCCCTCGGCCAGAAAGATCGCGAGGATCTGGCCGCGGCCATTCGCGGTGGGGCTCCCCGACGAAGGGTCGGTCCCGCACGTGCTCCGCGGCGTCATCGACCTCGTGTACCGCCTGCCCGGCGGCTGGCGGATCGTGGACTACAAGACCGACGTCGACATCTCGGATCCGCGGACGCTGCTCGAACGGCACGGCGGGCAGCTCCGCGAGTATCGGATCGCGTGGGCGGCGCTCGTCGGTGGGCCGGCCCCGCGCGCCGGCCTGTTCGCCGTTCGCAGCCTGCAGGTCGCGTGGGCGGACGATCCTGCCTAGACGTTCGCACACCGGCGTTCCCGCGCCAACGGGCACTCCCGACGGTCGCGGAGCGGGGGCGCGGCCAGGACGACCGCCGAACGCCTGTGCCCGGGGCGATGCCACGGGGTCCCTTCTCGTCTGGCTGCAACCGGACAGGGACCTCCTTGTCGCCCCCACACGCGGCGAAGGCGCCGCGCCGCGGCACGGGTACAATACGAGAGCGAGCATGGACCGCCGCGCCGAACGCCTGGCCGGGAGCTCCCGGCTCCTCCGACACGCCGACGACGGGGTGTTCGACCGCCAGTTCTGGCGTTGCATCCCACCCGCGCAGCGCGTCGAGCTGATGTGGGACATGGTCCTCGAGTGGCTCGCCTGGAGCGGCGGCGCCGATGCTGAACCGCGACTTCAGAGATCTGTTTGCCGCCTTCAACGACGCGGGCGTTAAGTACCTCGTGGTGGGTGCTCACGCGGTCGCCTTCTACAGCGAGCCGCGTTTCACCAGGGACCTGGATGTCTGGGTGGAGGCCACGCCCGAGAACGCGCGGCGCGTGATGGAGGCGCTGACGGTGTTCGGCGCACCGCTCGAGGGCGTGGGGCCCGGGGACTTCGCCACGGCCGGTGTGACGCTGCAGATTGGCGTGGCGCCCAACCGGATCGACGTCACGACCTCCATCGATGGCGTGTCGTTCGAGCAGGCGTGGCCCGGCCGGGTGACCTCGCAGTACGGCGACCAGACGATCTTCGTGATCGCGCGGCGCGACCTCGTGGCGAACAAGCGCGCCGCCGGGCGGCCCCAGGATCTGCTCGATCTGGCGGCGCTGGAGCGGCACGAGGACACGCCGGATCCGCCATGACGTGGCGGCGAGGCTCGATGCCCTGCGCGCAACGACCAGGCTCGGACCTGAAGGGGAGAACACGACGCACCACCGCGCGGCCGCGCCGCGACGGCGTGCTCCCGAGTCGCGTGGGCGGAGGGGCGGGCGCAGGCCCTCTCGCCACAAACCCCTCCGCCCGTACTGCGGAATAAGGGGCACGCGTACTGCTGGCAGCCTCGAAATGCGCGGCAGGCTGACGGGATCACGGGCGCCGACCTCGCCCACCGCCTTGCCTGATTGCGGCCGGAGGTCCAGTCATTCGGCCTGCTGAGACCTTCCGCCGCCGGACGGCGGCAGGATTCGGATATACCAAGTCACGTCCAGCACGGTATTCCCGGGCCCCCTCCTACAGCGCTTGCCGTTCCCGGTTCGGAGGCGACGCGCCAGTCGCGTGGCTGTTCCGGCCCGGTGGTTGTGACGGTTCGGCAACCGAGTGGCGTTGCGACCGCATTCCGGCGGGGTCGATGTCGTCGGCGGCGTCGGGAAGGAGGTGTGCCATCGGTGGACGGCAGTGTTTGAACGTGAGCCTCGCGCTCGCGGCGCTCGTCGGGGTGGTGGGTACCGCTCTGGTGGCCCAGGAATCGACAGGCACGATAACGGCTGCGCGGTCGTACGATCTTCAGCGTCAGCTCCAGACAATCGACGCCAATCGGGCGGCGTTCGTCAACCAGCTCTTCCTGAAGTGGAATCCGTACGTGAACCACGCACTGTACGACCTGTGGGACGAGCTGGGACCTGTCGCGATGCGGGCGCCGGCGTGGCAGCTCTACGCGGCCTCGCTCGTCGGAGACTTCCGCACGATGACGCGGCTACTGATGGGGTTCGACAGCCCAGGCCGGTACGTCAATACGCTGAGGGAGCCACAGCCTGTGGCGGCCGTCGGGAGCTACGGGGGCACGGTCGAGCCGCTGGCACTCGGCGACGGGGATGACCTGCTCATGTTCACGCCGATCACGCCGTGCCGGGTGGTCGACACCCGACCTGCCCGACGGGGCAGGCGCACGGACCGGCGTGATCGCCGACGGGGCCACCCGGAGCTTCGATCTCACGGAGTAGGCCTTCACGTCGGGGCAGGGTGTGTCGGGCCCCTGCACCGGGCGGCCCGGCTTCAGCTATGGCGCCTGGGCCGTGAACGTGACGGTGACCGGCTATGGAGGCGTGGGCGGGCTGAAGGCGTGGGACCTCGGCGGGATCGAGCCGAACGCGAGCATCATCAACTACTCGTCATCGACCTCGCCCGCGGTGGCCAGCGGCCTGATCCTCACCGGCTGCTACGGCTGCACGGACGACATCACGGTGAAGACGTTCGGGTCGGCGACGCACATCATCATCGACGTCATCGGGCACTTCCGCCCGCCCGAAATTGCCGGTGCGGAGACGACGCGGTGGGTGGGGACGGCGACGAGCGTGCCGGCGAACTCTGCCCGTGTTTGTTTACGGTGCCCCTTGCCAGACGGGCACGAAGCTGATTGGCGGTGAGTTCGGTTTCTTGAGCGGCTCGAACGTGATGGTCGGAGGGATCGACAATACCCCGGCGGGGCAGACGCGGTTCCGGGCGCTGAACCAGGAGGGGACTGCGCACTGGGCCTGGGCCGCCTCGGTCTGCCAGGACACGTCGATTACGGTTCGGTGAACGTGTGAGGACGTTCCGGCGGGGCCGGACGGTGAACCGGGTGGGAGCGCCAACAACGCCGTGGCCTGCTCCGTGTGCCGGCACCCCGCCCCGGGCTCCGTGAGCGGTCCGTTCTGTGTGGTTGAGTTCTGACTTGTCGCAAGATTCGAGACACCCGCCACGACTGCCGAAACGTCTTGCGGGCCCTCCGGCAAACCACTGGGCCTGCTCGTGCAGAGCACGGAAGTCCCGCACGTCGGCCAGGGTCCGGGGGGCAGTCAGTCACGCCGCCGCGGACCCGTCGAAACCCGTCCACCATGGCCGGGTCACCGGCCTGGTTCGACACCGGCGAGCGCTCTCTCACCCGTGTGTCGGTCCACGATAGGAGCGCGACCCTATCGGGGTCTCTCCCTGTCGCCGGTGCGAGCCCACGGAAACGACGCGCCGTCGCGCTGGGTACGCCGGTCAGCTGGGGGTGCCCCGCCGATGCGCGCGTGGCGCCCGGGCAGGGTGGCAGCACCGGCTATCGCCCGCTTCAGCTTCAACCCGAGTGGCCCGTGACGGGCTGTCCGCCGCGAGTGCCGCGGCGGGGCTTCGCCTGCTCGACCCGGTCCTGAGGACGAGCACACCGGAGGTCGCCCCGCAGACAAGACACGCGCCGTCCGCGTGAGCCCGATCCGCACGCGCCGCGGCCCAGCGGCACGACTCTGGCCACGCCGGTCTCCCGTCCCGCACGCGACGGATCGCCTCGGCCTTTTCGACACCTCTACCTGAGGATGGTCGTACCGATGGCGCCGGGCCCGTTCGGCGCCGCGATCCTGTACCGGACTTGACCTGCGAATCGGATAAACTTGCTGCCACCCACTGCACTGCCAAGCCAGCAGCCGGCGTTCCAGGCGCGTACCGGCCGCCGTGCGGATGTTGCGACAGGTGGGTCAGCGAGCGGCGTGCCGACCGCCAGTCGCTGGATCTCCGGTCGGCGAGAGCCCACGAGGAGGTGTGCGATGGGTCGAGGGCAGCATTCGTTCGTGGGTCTTGCGATCGTGGGCCTGATGGGCCTGGCGGGCGGCGGTCTCGTCGCCCAGGAACCGGCAGGCACGATGACGGCCGCGCGATCGCGTGACATTCAACGCCAGCTCCAGGCGATCGACGCGAACCGGGCGGCGTTCGTGAACCAGCTCTTCCTGAAGTGGAATCCGTACGTGGACCACGCGCAGTACGACCTGTGGGACGAGCTGGGGCCGATCGCGATGCAGGCGCCGGCGTGGCAGCTCTACGCGGCCTCCCTGGTCGGCGACTTCGAGACGATGACGAGGCTGCTAATGGGACTCGACAGCCCCGGCCGCTACATCAACAGCCTGACGGAGCCGGAGCTGCTGACGGCCGCCGGGACGTTCGGGGGGACGGTGGAGCCGCAGGCGTTCGGCGACGCGAACGACCAGCTCGTCTTCACGCCGATCCCACCGTGCCGGGTGGTCGATACGCGGCCGGGGCCGGGTGGGCCCGGGGCGCGAACGGGCGTGCTGGCCGACGGGGCCGCGCGGAGCTTCGACCTGGAGTCCGATGCATTCTTTGCTGGCCAAGGCGTCAGCGGGCCGTGCACGGGGCTGCCCAGCTTCAGCTACGCTGCCTGGGCGGTGAACGTGACGGTCACCGGCTACGGTGC
>JAVKJV010000108.1:0-5412 GCA_031458775.1 Candidatus Fervidifonticultor quartus
TGCCGGTTCCGGCCCGCCTCCGTCGCGAGCGCTCGACGGCACCAGCCCTGGCAGGTTCGCGCAGGTCCCGCACAGCCCCTGCGCGAACTAACGGGATCGCGTGCTCCGGGCTCCGAGATGACCCAAGCGTACCGCATCGCCGTCATTGCGGCCTTCCTCAGCTACTCATCTGGATACGCCGGCTATGTGATGCCGGGACTCCTGGCGGGGATGATTGTCGAGGCCGTGACCGGGCGCTTGCGGTGGGTGTCCACCGTCATGGACCGGTCGCTGGTCCTGCTCCTGGCCGCGGTCACCCTGTCAGGGCTTGGGTCGGCGTGGCGGGGCGAGTCGCTCGGCCTCGGAGTGCTCTTCGCCCTGATGGCAGCGGTGAGTATCTACCCGGCTGCGAGGCTCGCATGGGAGCATCCTGCGGCGATTCGCCAGGTCGCGCCGGCGTGGATCGCGGGTGCGATTGGCGCGGCCGCGTGGGGGATCGTGCGGGCTCCGGCGACGTGGCCGAGCGGCGCCTCGACGCCCGCGCTGCTCGGCACCGCGCTGGGGACGACGCTCGCTGCCGCGGTCGCGCTGGCTCTGGGGGCATGGACCGTGTGGCGCCGACCGGCGCTCCGTGCCGCCCTGGCGGCAGGACTCGTGGTCATGGTCACGGCGCTGACGCTGACCACATCCCGCTCGGCATGGATCGCCGCGGCGATCGGGAGCGTCATCGTGGTCGCGCTCACGCCGCGCGCACGACTCGGCCTGGTCCTCCTGTGCGCCGCGTCGGTAGCCGTGGCGATGGCGGCGACACAGGCGGAGCGGAGCTGGCTGGAACATCGGATTGAGTCCATCCCGAGTCTCGCCGCCAACGCCGACCGGGTCGCGATCTGGCGCGGCGCGATGCGCATGATACGGGATCATCCGCTCACCGGGATCGGATACGGCACGTTCGTCCGGGCGTGGCCACAGTATCACGACGAACCGGGACTCGAAGGCAAGCCGACCGCCCACAACGTCTTCCTGAACTTCGCCGCCGAGACCGGACTCCTGGGGCTTGCCGCGTTTCTGGCCGTCGTCGGGACCGGGTTTGCCGCGCTGTGGCGGCGCGTTCGCACCAGCCGCGGCGACCCCGAAGTGGACGGACTGTGGACCGGCGTGTTCGCGGCCATGGCAGCGGTGATGATGCAGCAGTTGTTCGACGCCACGATCATGTCGTGGCATGTAGGATACGCCCTCCTGGCCGTGTTCGCGTTGGCCGGGCCCGTGGGATCGCGCGACGCGCACGGCATCCGGGTCCCGGCGACATGACCACCGACCGGGCCGCGAAGCCATCCGCGTCGCGTGGCGGCGTGCGGGCCGTTGTGCGGTACCTCCCCCGCCCGCTGAGGGCCTGGGCCAGGCGCCGGCTGGACCTGAGCCTCGCCGCCATCGTGCGCCGGCTGACGCCGCTCGTGCCCATAGACGCCGTCACCGAGCGCGACGTGTTCATCGCCGGGTTTCCCAAGTCCGGACACACATGGTTCCAGAACATCGTGTGCGGGGTGATCTACGGTGTGGACCCGGAGTACGCGCCGGACACCCTTGTGCAGGAACTCGTGCCGGATGTGCACTACAAGCGTTTCTACAAGCGCTTCGCCACCCCGATGTACTTCAAGACTCATCACTTGCCGAGGCCGGAGTACCACCGCGTCATCTACTTGCTGCGCGACGGGCGCGATGCAATGGTGTCGTACTATCATTACAATCGCGTGATGATTGGGGACGCGGTCGACTTCCGCCGGATGGTCACCGAGGGCGAGCACCTTCTCCCCTGCAAGTGGCACACGCACGTCGAAGCCTGGCTGTCCAATCCCCACCGGGCCGACATGCTGGTGGTCAGGTATGAAGATCTGCTGGCGGATCCGGTCAACGAGATGCGACGGTTCTGCGCCTTTGTCGGCGCCGACCGAAAGACGTCGCTGCTCGAAGCGGTCGCCGCCAAGACCTCGTTCGAGGTCATGCGGGAGAAGGAGCGGCGGTTCGGCTGGGACGACGATCGGTGGCCGAGGCGCGCGTCCTTCATTCGGCGGGGCGTCGCCGGTAGTCACAAGAGCGAGATGCCGGACGATATGCTCGCCCTGTTCATGGACCAGGCGCGAGAGACACTCGAGAAATGCGGATACCTCTGACGTTCGGGACACCGCCATGAGGTCTCGCGCGGCGCTCGAGATCAGCAGCACCCTGCTGGTCCGGAACGGCATGTTCAATCTCGCGGCGCAGGTCGTCCCATTCGTGATCGGCCTGGTCAGCGTCCCCGCGATCGTGCACGGCCTGGGGACCGAGCGGTTCGGCGTGCTGATCTTCACATGGACGCTGCTGGGAACCTTCAGCGTCTTCGATCTGGGCCTCGGGTGGGCTGTGACCAAGTTCGTCGCCGAGGCCCTGGGGCGGGGAGACCGGAGCGTGATTCCCGGTATCGTCTGGTCGGGTGTCGGAGGACAGGCGCTGTTCGGCACGATCGGCGGTGCCGTGCTGATCATCGGCGCGGCCCCCCTGGCCTTGCGCTTTTTGCACGTCGCGCCTGAACATCACGCCGAGGCGATCCGGGCCTTTCAGATCGTCGGCCTGACGCTGCCGATCGTGCTGATCTCCGTCTCCTTCCGGGGTGCGCTGGAGGCGGCGCAGCGATTTGAGCTCTCGGCGGCGGCAAAGGCCGTGTCCAGTGCGAGCACCTACCTCGTCCCGGCGGGCGGTGTGCTGGCGGGCTGGGGACTGCCCGGTATCCTTGGCGCGCTCCTCGGCGTACGATTCCTGCTCCTCGCCGCGACGGCCGCCGCCTGCGTTCGCGTCTTCGGCCTGCCCCTGGCCCCGCGACTGCTCGACCGCGATCGGATGCGGCGACTGGCCTCATTCGGCGCGTGGGTGGCGGTGTCCGGTCTCGTCGGGTTGACCCTGAGCGCCGACCGGTTCCTCATCGGCAACGCGCTGACGATGACGGCCCTCACGTACTACACGATCCCACTCGTCCTGATCGGGCGTCTCACGAGTCTCGCCGGCAACCTCGCCTCGGTCTTGTTCCCGGCGTTCAGCACCCTGAACGCGCAGGATCTCGACCGCGTGCGACTCCTGTTCGGCCGGACGGTGAAGTACGTGATTCTCCTCGCCGGCCCGGTGTTCGGACTCGTCGCGGTCACGGCGCGCGACATCCTCCGCGTGTGGCTGGGCGACGCCATCGCCGCGCAGACGACCCCGATCCTGCAGATTCTCTCGGCCGGGGCGATGTTGCAAGTGCTCGCCATCATCCCGTACACGCTGCTCCAGGGCTGCGGGCGCTCGGATCTGACGGCTCGGTTCCACTTGATCGAAGCCCCGTTGTATCTGGGTGCGGTGTGGTGGCTCGTGCAGTCGCAGGGGATCAGGGGGGTCGCGGCCGCCTGGTCGGCCCGGTCGGCCCTCGAACTCTCCCTGCTGCTCTGGGCGGCGAAGCGGCACGGAGGGTGGCGCCGCGAGGCGATGCCCTCGGTGCTGAAACGCGTGGTGGCGCCCGTCGTCGCACTGTGCGTGCTGGCCGCCGCCGCGCACGCACTTCCCGGTGCGCTGATCTACCGGAGCGCGCTTGTCGCGACGCTCGTCGTGATGTTTGCGCTCTGGGTGCGCACGTCCGCCCTCAGCGCCGACGAGCGGCGATGGCTGCTCGGCCTCTTGGCCAGCTGGCGGCGGGCCCAGGTGGGGCCCCGGTGACCGCCACACGGCACGGCTCGCCCGTGCTCGAACTGCTGGCGCGCGAGGACACGTTCCAGTCCCTCCGCGACGCCGCGAGTCGCCTCGGCCGGATGTACGCGGTGTTCCTGGTGGATCACGGGCCGGCGTCGCGTTCCACTCACAGGTTCTGGTGGAATCACTTCGACGAAGCCTGCCGCGCGCTCGGGATTCCCTGCGCGCGGGTCTCCCGGTTCAGCGCGCAATGGCCGCCTCCGGCGCGAGACGCCCGCACACGTGTCTATCTCTTCTTCACGGCGCGATCACTGTACCGCGACCGGCTGAGCAGGCGTCGCTCGGTACCGCGTGAGGCGGTGCGCGCCTGCGACATCGTGGCGAGTTGGGACCCCGCGGTCCTGGAGGCGTTTCCGGACGCGCAGCGGTTCCTGATCGGCTTCCGGAGCCCCCAGTGGATGGCGCAATACGGGCACGGCGCGCGATGGCCGGTCGCGGTCTGGGAACCATTCGCCCCGCTGGCCGCCGTGGAGGCCGGGCTGCGCGATCCACAGGCACAGCCCGCCTGGGACTTCACGTACTTCGGAAGCCTCACCCCGCACAACTACGACCTGTTCCGTGCCATCCTGCGCCCTCTGGCGGCCCGATACCACTGCCGGTATGGTGGCAAGGCGTGGAGGGTGATGGCGCTGACGCCCTTCCTACTCGGGTTCAGCCCCCACCTCGTCGATGAGGCGAGCGGCCTCGACCTGCTGGCGCGCGGCCGCGTCAACCTCGTCCTGCATAATGACTACCACCGTCGGGCGCAGAGCCTGACCGAGCGGTTGTTCATCTCCACGGCGCTCGGGCGGCCGGTGGTCTGCGACAACCCCGGGGCGCGGCGCTACTTCACGCCTAGCGAGGTGCCGGTCGGTGAAGACACGGAGACCTTCCTCGCTTTGTGCGAAGACGCCCTGCGGAGCCTCCGGCAGCGCGAGGAGATTGCCAGGACCGTCCAGCGAAAGGTGTGGCGGTCCTACACGTACCTGCACACGGTTGTGCAATTCCTCACGGATGTGGATTCGACGGTCCCGCCGCGTGCCGGGGTGTCGTCGTGACGAATCGCCGCGGACACTTCACAGTGGTCACGCCTGTGCTGAACATGCGATCGTACATCGGCGACACGATCGAGTCCGTCCTCAGGAACCTCCGCCCCGGAGACGAGTACGTCGTCATCGACGGCGGATCGCGTGACGGGACGATTGACGTCATCAAAGCGTACAGCGCACGGCTCACCCGGTGGGTGAGCGAGCCGGACGGCGGACACGGCGACGCCATCCGCAAGGGGTTCGCCCGGAGCCACACCGAGTTCCAGTGCTGGCTCAATGCCGGCGACCTGTTCCTGGACGGCGCGCTGGAGCAGGCCGACCGCTGGCTTGGCGCGAGTGGCGCGGACTTCCTCTTCGGCGACAACTTCCACATCGACGAAGCCGGTCGCGTGCTGGCCTTCAGCCGGGGGCATGTCTCGTCGTTGCGCGAGTGGATGCTGTTTGCGGGTTGGACGCCCATGCAGGACGCCTGCTTCTGGCGGCGCAGCCTCTACGAACGCGCAGGCGGCATAGACGCCGGCCTAACAGGCTGCTGAAAAACGCTCTACATCTTGTGGCTTCACAAAGTGCGTGAGGCCCGCTACAGTCGGATCAACACCGTGTACCCATTCCACCTTTCGATGGAGTAGACGACGATGCGCGGAGACGACGA
>JAVKJV010000109.1:0-4941 GCA_031458775.1 Candidatus Fervidifonticultor quartus
GACGGCGACCGCGGAGGCGACGACCGTGCCTTTCTCGGCGGCGCCGAGCCCGCCGACGGCCGTGATCCCGATCATCGCCAGGATGACCGCGATGTCCTGGACGATCAGGAAGCCGACGGCGATGCGGCCGTGCAGCGCGTCGATCTCCCGCTTGTCCGAGAGCAGCTTGACGATGATGATCGTGCTCGAGAAGGTGAGGGCGACGGCCACGTAGGCGGCCGTGAGCCAGTCCATCCCGAGCGCCAGCGCGATCCCGAAGCCGACGACCGACGTGAAGACCACCTGCCCGATGCCGGTCGCGAGCGCCACGGGCCCGACGGTCCGGATCATCTGGACGTCGAGCTTGAGCCCGACAACGAAGAGGAGGAGGGCGATGCCGACGCTGGCGAGCAGCTCGATCTCGTCGTGCCGCGTCACCACGCCGATGCCGGCGGGCCCCACCAGGATGCCGACGGCAATGAACGAGACGATGAGCGGCTGGCGCAGCCACGTGCCGATGGCACCGCAGGCGGCCGCCAGCAGGAGGATGGACGCAATCTCGGCGAAGGCGCGTTCGATGGGCATGGAAGGTCAGCGCAGGGTACCACGCGAGGCGGCCAGCCTCCGCCTGGTGTGACCACGTCGCGCACGGCTTGGCACGAGGCCCGTCATGAAGCATGACGGACACGATGCGACGATCTTATATGCTGACGCTCAGGTCTATTGACATAATAGACATCAGATGTTGTATACTGGAGCCGTCACGGTCGGGCCAACGGAGGCGATGGCGCGGGGTTCCCACTTGCCCCGCGGGCCTTCAGGCCGGCAACCCCAGGTCGGCTGCGGGAAGTGCCAGCGGGCGCTTCGCCGGGTTGGAGTGTCCGTCCGTGTCGCACGTCCCGCCGCCGCCCGGGTGACCGGCAGGCCCGGCCGTCAGAAAGACGGAGCATCGCAGAAGAAAGGAGGGTAGTGAGGCATGACGCGTACGCTTGGTGTCGCGCTGCTGGCGCTCGCCCTCGCCATCGGTGGCGTCGCTCCGGCGGTGGCCGCCGACGATGCCCGGTGGTCGATGCAGGCGACGGTGGGCCCCGCGGTGGGGAGCATCGGCACCGCCTGGCTGGCCAGCGGCTCGGTGGCCGTGCCGCTGGCGGGTCCGGTGACGGTTCTCGGCGAGGTGGGCACGATGCGTCGTGCGCCCTTCGACGAGGCCGATGAGATCGCGCTCTCCCTGCCCGGGTTCGTGCCAGCCTCCGACGTCAAGGTGAACGCGTACCACGTCAACGCGAACGTGCTCGTCACGCCCTGGCAGACCGAGCGCGTGCGGCCGTACGTGACGGCGGGTCTCGGTTCGTTCACGGCCGAGACGGTCGGCCGCGGCGACCGTGACGGGGCGACGCTCTACGAGCGCGATCGCGAGACGAACTTCGCGACCAACCTTGGCGCGGGGGTGGCGCTCCGGCTCAACGACTGGCTCGGCCTCACCGGCGACTACCGCAGCTTCTTCGTCCGCCGGGAGGAGAGCACCCCCGTCGTGCATCAGGCGCGGGCGGGCCTGACGCTCTTCTTCGACGGCCTCTTCCGTCGGTGAGCGCCGCCGGGCGCGGGCCTGCGTGGCGGCGGCTCGCCGCCGCCCGGGCCCGCCCCCCAGCGGCCCCCCTCGCCAATCGCCTCCTTGGTTGGGCGAGGACGCGCGCGGTCGGCCCGGCGCGGTCAGCAGAGGCAGGGGACCATCTCGGCGGGCGTCCGCGCTGGTGCGATTACAGATAACCCTCGTGGGCCAGGAGCTCGGCCATGAGGATGGCGCCGCCGGCGGCCCCTCGCACGGTGTTGTGCGACAGGCACACGAAGCGCCAGTCGAAGAGGCGGTCGGGCCGCAGCCGTCCAATCGCCACCCCCATGCCGCCCCCCAGGTCGCGGTCGACACGGGTCTGCGGCCGCGATTCCTCTTCGAAGTAGGTCAGGAACGGACATGGTGCCGACGGGAGCCGGAGCTGCTGCGGGCGCGGCTCGAACGACCGCCAGCACTGAATCATCTCCTCGCCGGATGGAGGCCGGTCGAACGACGCGAACACGGCGGCGAGATGCCCGTCGGTGACCGGCACGCGCACGCACTGCGCCGAGATCGCGGGCGCGGCCGCCGGGACGATCCGTCCGTCCTCCACGCGGCCCCACACCTTCAAGGGTTCCTGCTCGCTCTTCTCCTCCTCGCCCCGGATGAAGGGGATGACGTTGTCCGCCATCTCGGGCCAGCTCGCCAACGTCTTGCCGGCGCCGCTGAGCGCCTGGTAGGTGCAGATGGCGATCTCCCGCGGCCCGAACGCGAGCAGCGGGTGGATGGCGGGCACGTAGCACTGGATGGAGCAGTTCGGCTTGACCGCCACGAAGCCCCGCCGCGTGCCCAGCCGCCGCCGCTGCGCCTCGATGACCACCGCGTGGTCCGGGTTGACTTCCGGGATCAGCATCGGCACGTCCGGGGTCATCCGGTGGGCCGAGTTGTTCGAGACGACCGGCGTTTCCGCCCGGGCATAGGCCTCCTCGAGGCGCGCCGTCTCCTCCTTCGGCAGGTCGACGGCGCAGAAGACGAAGTCCACTTCGCCGCCGATGCGATCCACGTCCGCCGCGTCGCGGACGACCAGTTCCGCGGCGGGCGGCGGCACGGGACCGGGCAGCATCCAGCGTCCGGCCACAGCCTCGGCGTACGCCCTGCCGGCAGAGGCCGCGCTCGCCGCCACGAGCGCCACCTCGAACCACGGGTGCCCTTCGAGGAGCGACACGAAGCGCTGCCCGACCATGCCCGTGGCCCCGATCACGCCCACCTTGCGTCTGCCCATCGCCCGCGTCGCTCCGGCTTCGTGAATCTCCCGATTATACGGAGACGGCCCGGCGCTCGGCGACTCGCCCTCCTGGCACGGCCGCGACAGTCCGGCTGAGAGATGCCGCCGCCGAACCTGGTGTCTACCGTGCGCGACAACGCGCGGGTGTCGCCGCCAGCCCGGGAACCGGGGCGTACGGTGTCGGCGCACCGCGATCGGCCGCGCAGTTCCGCGCCGCGTCCTGCGCCCCTGACGGTCCACGAAGCGCGCGCTGCCGGCCGACGGAGGCCTGCCGGAGCGCCGGCGGAACCCGGGCAGTCCCGCACCTGCGCCCTACGAGTCGCCGAAAAGACGAGGGCCGCGCCGGCCCCCTGCGGGGTCCCGCACGGCCCTCGTCCCGGTCCGTGGCCTCTCCTGCCTCAGTCTCCCGTTCCCATGGCGGGCATCAGGTCTCGCGGACGGCGCAGCCCGGCTTTCACGTTAGCGCGCACGCCCTGTGCGACGGGTGCCCGGCCGCTGCGGGCGCTCCTCGCGCCAACGTGCCGCCGGCCCGGTCGCCGCGTCCAGCCAGCGTGGCGCCACCCTCCTCGGCACTGCCACGTCTCACGGCCACGGACGCGAGCCCGGATACCTGACCAGACGGGGCACACAGCCGGTTCCAGCGTTCATGAACGATGCGGAGTAGCCCTGATCGGTCAAAACGCCGAGGCCTCGCCGGCAGCAGAACCGCACGAACTGGGTCGGAACCGAGCCATCGCGACCGGACCTCAACTTCACTGGCCGTGAACCGACGGATTGTCGACGAACCATCGATAGCGACCCATGTCGCGCGGCGTTCCGCTTCGAAGTTGGCCGACGTTTTGACGGATTGTGGCTAGAACAGGATCCGGACGCCGAACTGCGAGACGCGGGGACCACCGACGGTCGTCGTGATTGCCCCGAAGTCGCTGCTGTCGTAGTTGTTCTCGGGCATGCCGAAGTTGACCGTGTTGAAGAGGTTGAAGATCTCCCACCGCAGCTCCGCCCGCGCCCGCGCACCGAGAGCCACGCGCTTCCCGATGCTCAGGTCGACACGCTTCTGGCCGGGCCCGCGGAGGAAGTTGCGCGGCGTGTTGCCGGCGCCCTCGGCCGGCTGGAGCGCCGCCGTGTTGAACCACGCCAGCACCGGATCCGAACCCTGGCGCCGCACATCGTCGGCCGTGGCGCCGGGCGCGAAGTCGAGGCGCTGGAACCCGAGGCGCAGAAGCCCGGCTTCGGGGCGCCACACGCTGAAGGGTCGCCCCGACTGGAACTGCATGAACGTCGAGACCTCCCAGTCGCGGAGCCACGCCGACGGCCCGAGCGGCAGCTGCCACACCGCGCTCAGGCTGAAGCGATGCGGGCGATCGAAGTCGGAGAGGGCCCAGTTCGCCTCGAGATCGCGCGAATCGTTTTCGACGATGAACCCACTGTTAGGCGTGTCGGGACGCCCGCCGCCGGCGGTGCTGCCCGGATCGGCCGACATCAGGTCCTCGGCCCGGGAGAACGTGTAGGCGGCGTGGAACTGGTAGCCGTGCGACATGCGCTTGGTGGCGCTCACCTGCAGCGCGTGGTAGATCGACCGCCCGCGCGACTGCAGCATCAGCGCCTCGGCGTCGTTCATGCCGAGGTAGAGCGTCCGGACCTCCGTAGGAATCGGCCGCCCGCCTGGGCCGTAGTTGTTGTCCGGCCGACCGGTGGCCGGGTTGATGTAGCCGTAGCCCAGAGCGTTGGGGTCCTGGGCGCTCGCCGTGCCGCCCCCGGCCCGGTACGCCGCCGTGATCCGCTCGCGGATGACAGCGGGCGCCGCCGGATCGTTCAGGTCCCACGGCTCGTTGAACGCGGTCGCGAGCAGCAGGTTCCGGCCGCGGCTCCCGTTGTAGCGGACCTCGACGGCCATGTCGGGCAGGACTTCCCACTGGTAGCCGATGTTCCACTGGTGGTAGTAGGGGGTGCGCAGGTTCTTGTCGATGGCGCGGAACTCGAGCGTCTCGGCCGGGTTGCCCGGTGGCACGCCGGTCGAATCGAACAGCCCGTAGCTGTTGTTGCTGAAGCGGATGAAGAAGGGGAACCACCGGTTGAAATCGGGGATGCGCCCGTCGATCTGCTGCTGGCCCCATGCATCGGCGAA
>JAVKJV010000011.1:0-80284 GCA_031458775.1 Candidatus Fervidifonticultor quartus
CCAAACCCTTCCTCCGCAAGGTGGTCCAGGCGCTGGCGCGCCGCGGTTACGTGACAACGCACCGTGGGACAGGCGGCGGCATCGCCCTGGCCCGTGACCCGCGCGCGATCACGCTGCGCGCGATCGTCGAGGCGATTGACGGCCCGATCGCGCTGAACCGGTGCGTCGCGCGGCCTGGCGACTGTCCGCTGTCCCGCCGGTGCACGGTGCACCCGGTCTGGCACCGGATCCAACGCCTGGTCCTTGACGAGCTTGAACGGACAACGATCGCGTCGCTCCGGCACGACCGTGCGGCATGACGGCGCGCGGCATCACGACCACGATCGGAGGGTGAGCATGTCGGTGTCGAACGATGGCAAGTTCGTGACGGCGGGGATGGCGGTGGCACTACTGGTGGCGATCGGCGTACTGGCCGGCCGGCCGCTGTGGTCGCCGCGGCCGGTGCATCACGACCACGTCCAGCACCAGACCGGTGCGGGCGGCGCGCCGGTATCGCAGGCGGCGCACCCGACCCCCCAGATGTTCATGGACGTCCTGATGGGCGGTCCGCTGGGCGCACAGGCCGCCCGCGCGATCGCGGCCGCAGTGCCGGCGATGCAGCCGTCCCTGCAGCCCAGGATCACCAAACAGGGCACCACCACGGTACGGGAATACACGCTTGAGATCAGCGAGAAGACGATCGACTACGGCGGCGGGAACGCCTGGACCGTCTGGACGTACAACGGCACGGTGCCCGCGCCGACGCTGCGCGTGAAGCTCGGCGAACTCCTGCGCGTGCGCGTCGTCAACAAGCACACCCGCGTGCACAGCTTCCACACGCACCTGAGTTACTATCCGATCGAGAACGACGGTTCGCAGGCCAACATCATCAACAACAAGGGCGCCGGCGCGATGATCCCGCCGGGCCGAGAGTACACGTATCAGTTCAAGCCCGAACGGGCCGAGATGGTCTACTACCACTGCCACTCCGGCGACAAAGAGTTCCCGATCAACCAGCACATGCTGCAGGGCCTCTACGGCATCATCCTCGTCGAAGACCCCGGCGCGCCGGCGATGCGCGAAGAGATCCTGTTCATGGCTGAGACGACCCGGCTGCGGAAGGGGACGCAGGTGCCGCCGTATGTCATGAACGGGCTGGGCGTACCGGGCGGCGAGCTGGCGTTGGAGGAGATCTACAAGAAGGAGGGCCTGAGAGGCATTGTCGCGCAGCTTGGCAAGACCGTGCCGTTCTACAAGCTCAAGATCAACGAGACGATCAAGCTGCACGTCGTGAACATCGGCAACCTCGACCACAGCCTGCACATCCACGAGATTCCGATGATCTCGCTGGGCGTGCTCGGCGGCCGGCCGTGGCCCGCCCAGGTGTTGCCGCTGGTCGGCGGTGCCGCGGACACACTGCAGATCACCTTCAAGAACCCCGGCATCTGGCTGTTCCACTGCCACGTCGTGTCGCACGCCGACGCCGGGATGATTGGGGTCTTCATCGTCGAGTAGGCTCCGGGGTGCGGAAGACCCGCGCCCGGTGCATCCGGACTGCGACCACCGCGGCCGCCGCGTACACGGCGGCCGCGGTGGCGAAGGGCGCCAGGGGCATGACGCCGTACACGCTGCCGGCCCACAGCGGCCCCAGCGTGCGGCCGAGGCTGTCGGCCGCGGTCTGCATCCCCATGGACACGCCGTATCCGAGCGTCGTGGTGCGCGAGTTGAGCGCGACGACGAGCGGCCGGATCAGGGCGAGCGCGACCGAACCCAGGAACACGGCCGCCGTCAGCGCGGGCACCGTGCGAGCGAGCGCGACCGCCGCAAACCCGGCCGCGCCTCCGGCGAATCCCCACACGATGCCGGGAATCTCGCCGCCGCCCCGCGCAATACGGCCCACGAGCGTCCCCTGGGTTGCCACCGACCCCACCCCCATCGCCGTGAACATGATGCCGACCTGCGTCGGAGTCGCCGCGGCCCGGTCGATCGCGTAGTAACCGAGCATCGAGAACAGACTCGAGCCACCGAACGTCGCCGCCAGGGCCATGAGATACAGCGGGCGCTCCGGGCTGGTGAGCGCTGCGGCGATACCGCCCGCCCCCAGACGCGCGGCCTCGCGCCGGCGGTCGTCCACCGGGGGTTCGCGGACCCAACGAATCACCACCGGGATCGACAGCGCCGACGCCACGGCCGCAGCGTAGAAGGGCGTCTCCGGCCCGGCAACGGTGAGCACACCGCCGAGTGCCGGACCGACCAGGAATCCGACCCCAAACGCGGCGCCGATGAGTCCCATGACCGCGCCGCGTTCAGTCGGCGGCGTCAGATCAGCGGCGATGGCCTGCCCGGAGGGCAGGACGGAACTGGAGACCAACCCGCCCATGACGCGCGCCGCGAGCAGCAGCGCATACGACGGGGCCAGCGCCTGGGCAAGAAACGCTACCGCGTAGCCCGCCAGTCCCGCGAGCAGGACGGGCTTGCGCCCGAACCGCTCCGCGCACAACCCCCAGAATGGCGATGAGACAAACTGGGCCACCGACCACCCGGTGATCAGGAGCCCCATTTGCAGCGGTGAGGCGCCGAACCGTTTGGCCAGAAAGGGCAGGATCGGTAGCACGATCCCGAAGCCGACCATGACCAGCAGGATCGCGCCGAACATCACCCAGATCTGGCGGCGGACCGCAGCCGGCACGGCAGGTGCCCCTACATCGGCCGCCACTAGGACGCGCGACCTATTTGGCCTTGTAGCTCACCAGCTCGCTCCACCCGGAGACCTGCTGGTCGCCCCGGTGCCCCTTGCGCTCCACCCGCACGACGCCGACGCCCGGCGCGTACCAGGTGAGCGTGGTGATCTCGGCGTCCTCGCCGGTCGTCTGCGTCTGCAGCTTCCACGCCCGAAACGTCCCGGCCTTGACCTTGATGGTCTCCTCGCCGATCCACTTCTCGGTGATCTTCAGCTCAAAGGCCGAATCGGCCGGACTCCACGACCACGTCTGGCCTGCGCGCGGCGGGAGCTTCAGGATCGGGCGCGGCGGATTCGACACCCGCACGTCGCCCCTCGGGTTCGTGAACTCCAGGATCAGCACCTCAGACGCCGTGGCCAGATAGCACGTGCGTGTGACCCGCTCGCGGCCTCGCTCAACGGCCTTGCGCTCGACGACCATGCACTGTCGCGTCCCGACGGTCTTCGGCCCGACCACCCGCGACGTCGCCTCCACACCGTCGTCGCTCACGCGAACCCACTGCGCGCCGACCACGAGCGGAAACAGCGACGGGGCGGGCGCACCGGCGGCCGGGGCGGCCAGCGCGACGAGCGCGAGCGCTGCGAGCACACGTGACAGAGCGATCATGACTGCCTCCCCGTTGTCTCGAGGACCGCGCGGCCGGACGGCTGCGTGAGTAGCGTTTCGACGGCGGGCAGGGGGAACCTCCCGGACCGAGGGAGAAGGAATCTCCAAAACAGGGTGCCAATACTTCCTTTTCGTAGGGCAGCCCTCAACAGCCGTCAGGCGGCGTGGTTGGACGGCAATCACGGAAAGAGGGTGGGTACGGCATGCCGATGGGAACGGTGAAGTGGTTCAGCGCCGAGAAGGGGTACGGCTTCATTACCCCGGACGAGGGCGGGAAAGACGTCTTCGTCCACTATTCTGCCATCCAGGCCGAGGGATACCGGAGTCTGAACGAGGGGCAGAAGGTCGAGTACGAGGTCGTGCAGGGTCAGAAGGGCCCGCAGGCCGCGAACGTCAAAGCGGTCGGTTAGCAAGTCCCGCACTGCCGCCTGATTGCGGGGAGGCCGCGACGCGGCCTCCCCGGCTGCTTCGTGCCGGTGCGCTCCGGGCTAGTCGGTCTCGTGGACGTCCGGGTGTTCGCGCAGCCGCTGCACGACTACCTCGAGCATCTTGACCGCCAGGTCGGGGTTCTCCTTGAGCAGCGCCCTGAAGTCCCAACGCACGAGCTGCAGACAGGTGGTCCGGGCGCGGGCGGTCACGGTGGCGCTGCGCGGCCGCTCTTCCATCAGCGCCATCTCGCCGAAGAACTCGCCCGGGCCCAGACTGCGAATCGTGTGCCCGCCGTGCGACACCTCGACCTGCCCCTCGGTGATGAGGAAGAACCCCAGTCCCGGATCACCCTGGCGTACGATCACGGCGCCGGGCTCATAGACCCGCTCGCGCATCGACCGGGCGATCGAGTCCAGCGATGACGCGGGCAGGTCCTTGAAGATCGGCACGTTCGTCAGGTGCTTCACCGCCGCTTCGGACATCAGGCCCCTCCATGGCGTGATGAGACGTGTGAGACCGGTTGGTTGTTCGGCGGGAAGCGCACGGCCCCTTCAACCCGAAGACCCCGCAGCGATCATGGCCGCGCGGTCTCCGGGTTCAGCACCTTGAGACGCCCGGTCGCCATGTAGACGACCCGCTCCGCGACATTTGTCACGTGATCGGCCGACCGCTCGAGGTGCTGGGCCACGACGATGAGATCGATCGCCTCCGAGAGTCTGCGCGGATTCTCCGCCATGTAGGTCAGCATGACGCGGAAGACCTGGGCGCGCAGCGCGTCGACGGTGTCGTCCCTGGCGGCCACGGCCTCGGCCAACACGGGGTCGCGTCTGGCGAGCGCTTCCAGGACGTCGTGTAGCATTCCCCGCACCAACGTATCCATGTAGGCAATCTGCACGAGGGGTTCAACCAGCGACGCATCGCGCAGCCGTCTGGCCGCGTCGGCGATGCCTTCGGCGTGATCCGCCATCCGCTCGAGATCAATCGTCGTGACCAGCAGCGACGCGAGGGTCCGCAGATCACGAGCCATCGGTTGCTGTGTGGCCAGCAACGCGACGATACGGTGCTCGAGGCGCAGGTGCTCGTCGTCCACCGCGTCGTCGGCCTCGATCACCGCCACGGCGGCCGCGACGTCGTGCGCCATGAGCGCCTCGACCGCTCGCCGGAGCAGGTCACCGACGGTCCGTCCCATCCGCAGAATGTCGTCCTCCAGGCGCTGGAGCGCCTGATCAAAGGCCCCACGGATGTGCCGGTCGCCGGTCAGCATGGGTGCATCACCCGAAACGTCCTGTGATGTAGTCCTCTGTCCGCGTGTCTGTCGGGTTCGTGAACAGATCACGCGTGAGCCCGAACTCGATCAACTCGCCGAGCAACATGAATCCCGTGAAGTCGGACACCCGGGCCGCCTGTTGCATGTTGTGCGTGACAATGATGATCGTGTAGCGTTCCTTCAGACCGACCATCAGGTCCTCGATCTTCGCCGTCGCCACCGGGTCGAGGGCCGAGCACGGTTCGTCCATGAGCAGCACGTCCGGTTCCACAGCGATGGCGCGGGCGATACACAGGCGTTGCTGCTGACCGCCCGAGAGCCCCAGGGCGCTTTCGTGCAAGCGGTCGGACACCTCGTCCCACAGCGCCGCGGCTCTGAGACTCCGCTCGACGATGTCGGCCAGCTCGGCACGGCGCCGCACGCCGAGAATGCGCGGCCCGTAGGCCACGTTCTCGAAGATCGTCTTCGGAAACGGGTTGGACTTCTGAAACACCATCCCCACCCGCTTGCGCAGGCTGACGACATCCGTCGCCGGATCATAGATGTCCAGCCCCGCAACCCGGATCGACCCCGCCACCTTGACATCGTCGATCAGGTCGTTCAGGCGATTCACGCAGCGCAGCAGCGTGCTCTTCCCGCACCCCGATGGACCAATGAGGGCTGTGATGTGATGCTTCGGCACCGAGACCGTGACGTTGTGCAGGGCCTGCTTCTGGCCGTACCACATGGAGAGATGACGCGTCTCGACCACGGGCTGCAGGAGCGCGTCACGGCTGGGCGCCGGCCCGTTCGTGGGAATCTGGACCTGCATGTTGACGAGCATCCCTATCCTCCCCGGCACTACACCGCCGACGTCGCGTACTTGCGCCGCAGACGGCCTCGCAGCATGATGGCGAGCAGGTTGAGCACGAGCACGATGCCAAGCAGCAGCAAGGTGGTCGCAAACACCATCGGCCGTGCCGCGTCGACGTTGGGCGACTGGAAGCCCACGTCGTAGATGTGGAACCCCAGGTGCATGAACTTGCGCTCGAGGTGGACAAACGGCGGAAAGGCGTCGATCGGCAACGCCGGTGCCAGCTTGACGACGCCGGTGATCATGAGCGGTGCCACCTCGCCGGCCGCGCGGGCCATGGCCAGAATCAACCCGGTCAGGATCGAGGGGAGCACCGCGGGCAGCACGACGCGCAGCGTCGTTTCGAGTTTCGTGGCACCAAGCGCCAGCGAGCCCTCGCGGATCGACCTGGGAACGGCGGCCAACCCCTCCTCGGTGGCCACGATCACCACCGGCACCGTCAGCAATGCCAGGGTCAGCGACGCCCACAGGATGCCGCCGGTGCCAAAGGTCGGCGTGGGCAGCGCCTCGGGGAAGAACAGCCGGTCAATCGAACCGCCCACGATGTACACGAAGAACCCCAGACCGAACACCCCGAAGACAATCGATGGCACGCCGGCCAGGTTGTTAACCGCGATCCGCACGGCGCTGACGAATGGCCCCTGCTGGGCGTACTCGCGGAGATAGAAAGCCGCGAGCACCCCAAACGGCGTGACGATAACGCTCATGATGAAGACCATCAAGACCGTGCCGAAGATCGCCGGCGCAACGCCCCCCTCGGTGTTCGACTCCCGGGGCTCGCCGGCGACGAACTCCCAAACCTTCTGCGCGTACAGCGCGGCCTTTTGCACACTACTCATCGCGTTGGGTCTGTAGGCCCGGACGATCTGCCCGATGGCCAAATCTTTCTCTTTGTCCCCTGGAGCGCTCACGACGACACTACCGGTCATCTCGGCCCGCAACCTGTTCAGCTCGGCCAGACGTTCGTCGTACTGTGCCCGCAAGGTCGCGCGCTCCTGCTGCAGGCGTTCGACGTCCGGGCCGTCGCGAACGCCGCGAAGTTCGAGGCCGCGAAGTCGCAGGCGAATGCGTTCCTGCGCATAGTTGAGCCGGCCAATCTCAGTCTTCTCGATCGCCCGAATTCGCTCGAACAGGTCCTGCGCCGATGGCAGACGCTCATTGAGCGCCGCCCAGCCGGCGTGGGCGCCCGCCGCGACGACGCGGCTACCTTCTCTGACCTCCCGAATGACGCCGTACAGGTTGCCCCACTCGCGGCGCTCGATGACGATCGCCTCGATGGGGCGCTCGCGCGAGGTGATCCGGGCCTCGTCGATCCAGAGGAAGTCCGAGCCGTAGAGGTCGCGATTGCCCTGCTTCACCTTGATCCGGTGGGGCGGCGGTCCCTCGGCCGCCTGCCGGCCGGGTATCGGTTCGCGCGCGACGATCTCGCCGAGCACCACCGACCGGTCCGTCAACGTAAGCCGATAGACGTCGCGAGGCCAGAAGAACCCCAGCCCGTTCACCAGCACCAGCCCGATCAGTCCGAAGACCATGAGCAGCGCAAACGCGAGCGCAGCGCCGGTCATCCACACGAAGGGGTCGCCGGACCGCCAGAAGCCCTTCACAGCGTCTGATACCTCTTGCGCAGCCGCAGGCGGACGAGCTCCGCGGCGGTGTTGACCAGAAATGTCATCGCGAACAGCAGCAGGGCCGCGAGGAACAATACGCGGTACAGCGTGCCTCCCTGCGGAGCCTCGGGCAGCTCGACCGCAATGTTGGCCGACAGCGCGCGGAACCCGTTGAAGATCGACCAGTCCATGACCGGGGTGTTCCCTGTGGCCATGAGGACGATCATGGTCTCGCCGACCGCGCGGCCAAACCCGATCATGACCGCGGAAAAGATTCCGGGGCTCGCGGTGGGCAGGACCACGCGCAAGGCCGTTTGCCACCGGGTTGCGCCCAATGCCAGCGAGCCGGCCGCCAGATACGGCGGCACGTTTGAGAGAGAGTCCTCGGCGATCGTGAAGATGATGGGAATGACCGCGAACCCCATCGCGAACCCGACGACGAGCGAGTTGCGCTGATCGTAGGTGACACCCAGCGCGCTGAGCAGCCACCCGTGATAGTCGCCCCCGAGCCACTGCTGCTCGACCGCCGCGCCCAGCCGCAACGCCGTCCAAATCGCGAGCGCGACGACCGGCATGATGAGCAGGACTTCGCTTCCCGGCCTGGTGCGGCGCAACAGCCCCGGCGGTATCCGGCGCCATGCCAGGGCGGCCAGTATGGCGAAGAGCGGCACGACGACCGGAACCAGGAACACGCCCGGCGCCACCTTCTCGATCATCGGCGCCAGCCACAGGCCGGCGAGAAAACCCAGCACGACGCTGGGAAGGGCCGCCATGATCTCGACGACGGGTTTGACGACGGCCTTGAGGCCGGGATGCATGAACTGCGAGGCATAGAGCGCCGCGAGGATCGCCAGCGGTACCGCCACCATCATGGCGTAGAACGTGCCCTTGAGGGTTCCGAAGATCAGGGGTGTCAGACTGAACTTCTCTTCGAAGTCGTCGGTGCCGCCCGTGGATTGCCAGACATACTCGGGCTCCGCGTAACCCTCGTAAAGGACGGGGCCGAACAACGCCTGCCAGGTGATCTGCGGGTGCGGGTTGCGCAGCTCCCACTCCGAAAGCGTCCCGTCGCCGTTGGCGACGACTACCCCATCGGCCTTCGGCGCGTAGCTGAGGGCGTAGGTACCGGTGCGGCCCTCGTCCAGCGCGAGCAGGGTGCGACCGGTGGTCGCATAGTGCATGTGCAGCCGGCCGCCGGTGTCCAGAGAGAGAAATCCCTTGTCGCGCCGCGACGGCGCCAGCGCCACCACCGCACGGTCGTGCCTCCGATACTCGTGAGCCTTGCGCAGCCCCGCGGGCGGCATGTCGGGGAGGATCAGCCAGGAGCTGACCGCGCCGCGCTCGTCACCCACGACCAGCGTCCGGTCGCCGATCAGCAGGGCGAGCGCGCTGACGCCCACGCCCGGCTGGCTCGAGGCTCGGATGATGCCTTCGAGCTTCGGCGCCGCCGCGTCGGCCAGACTGATGCTGGCCACCTCTCCGGCCGAGGTGCCAAGGTAGACATGATCGCCCCGGCTATCCATCGCGAGGCGGGTGACTGCACCGTCAACAGCCACGGCAACCGCCCGGCGTGTCTGCTCACGCGTGGCCGTACCGGCGAGCGTCCTTCGTTCGGTGACCGCCACGATGGTGAGATGACGCGGCCCGGACACGACAGCCGCAATCGGCCCCTTCGGGGTCTGGGCAAACGCAAGATGAGAAACCTCGTGCCCTGGCTCACCGACCTCGAGCGGTGCGCCGCTGATGAGCCTCCCCTCAACCCGGCGCCGGCCGTCCGGATAGCTGACGTCGAACCGGACCTCGGCCGGGATGACGCGGCCGTCCGACAACCCGAGGGCGAACCACCCCCGGCCCAGTGCCGAGGTCGAGACAACTCGGGCCTGTCCCAGCCCGTCGGGCCGTGCGACCGCGAGCATGGAGCCGTCTTCGGCCGACACGAATCTGACGCCGTCAGCGGTGACGAGATAGACAACTTGCCGGTACTCATCGACGCCCACGGCCAGCGGGACCGTGTTCAGGCTCACGGTCACCTGCCGGACCCGCGTGGCTGCCGGCGGCGTGAGGACCGGCACCACCTGGCTGACAATCACCGCCACGATGGCGAGGATGGAGGCAATCACCAGCACGCCACCAAGGGTGACCACGCGGCGTGCCAGCCGGTCCGCACCGGCACGCCGGTCGAGACGCCGGGCCGCGTAACCTACCGGGGGCGCCGCAGGCAGCGGCGCCCCCGGTCTCAGCACATCGTTGCGAACATCGCCCACCGCGTCGGTCTCCGCCGGTTACTGGACCTTCTTGAGATCCTCGAAGGCGATGACCGCCGGGATCGGGTAGTAGCCGTCCTTGATGACGACCTCCTGCCCCTGCCTCGAGAACACATACCGGATGAACTCCCGCACCAGCGGGTCGGCCTGCTGGTTGGGCGCCCGATTCACGTAGACGTAGAGGAAGCGCGCCAGCGGGTACTTCGCATCGTAGGCGTTCTGTGCGGTCGCCTCGTAACACGTCGCCCCTGTCTTCTCCGCCAGGGGCACGGCACGGACGCCGGCCGTTGCATAGCCAATGCCACTGTAACCGATGGCGAAGCGATCGACGGTCACGCCTTGCACCACCGATGCCGACCCCGGCTGCTCCTTCACTTCGTCCTTGAAGTCACCGTTGCGCAGCGCGTGTTCCTTGAAGAACCCATAGGTCCCCGACGCCGAGTTGCGGCCGAACAGGCTGATCGGCCGGCCAGCCCACTCACCGGTGAGACCCAGCTGCCCCCAGGTCTTGATGTCCTCGCGGTGGCCCCACCGCCGTGTCTTCGAGAACACCGCGTCCACCTGCTCGATCGACAGGCACCGCACCGGGTTGTCTTTGTTGACGAACACGGCCAGGGCATCGACGGCGACGCGAATGGGCGTCGGCTTGTACCCATACTTGCGCTCAAAGGCGTCGATCTCGGCGCCACGCATCTCGCGTGACATCGGCCCAAGCTGTGCTGTACCGGCGATGAGCGCCGGCGGCGCGGTGCTTGACCCCTTGCCCTCGATCTGAATGCGGACATTGGGGTAGAACTTCTGGAACCCCTCGGCCCACAGGGTCATCAGGTTGTTGAGCGTGTCGGACCCAATGCTGTTGAGATTGCCGCTCACGCCGCTGACGACGCGATACGTCACGAGACGCGAATCCAACCTGACCTGCGCACTGACGGGCAACGCCAGCATGCCGGTCGCCACCACGATGGCCGCCAGCATTGCAGACGCAATCCTGACACCGTGCATCTGCATGTCCTACCTCCTCACCCTCGGTTGTGTCCGTTGACGCCGGACAGCCCTGGATCTGCCGGTACGTCTGACATCACCGTACCGGCCAGGGGTCAAAGCCGAGTGAAGGAGGCGACAGGCCTAGGTCAAGGCAAGGTCAAATGTCTCCGTGCGCCGTGCCGCGCACTAGCCCCGGCCGACGAAGTGTCGGTACACTGCGGCCGAGACCTCCGGCAGCAGCAGGGCCGCCTCGTTGTCGTGGTAAAAGCGCGGGTCCTTGCAGCCCTTCGACATCATCGCGATCACGTAGCGCCGGCCGTGAGCGCTCACCAATCCAACGTCGTTGCGCGTCCCGCGAATGGACCCGCTCTTCGACGCGACCGTCACGACGGGCACCTTGCCGGCCTCCAGGAAGCCGTCGTAATCGGACAGCCGCCGCGTGATGAGATCGGTGAAGTGCTGGCGGCCCAGAATCGCGAGCATCTCGTCGCACGCCGGCGGGGTCAGCACGGCGCGCGTCGCGATCAACGTCATGAGCCGTCCCAGGTCGCGCGGCGTGGAGACGTTGCGCGGCGGCCCCTGTGGCGCGCGGAACAGCTTGAACGCGAGCCGCGTCCCGCCGAGCCCGAGCGCGGCCGTCGAGGTGTTAACCGCCTCGAGGCCGACGAGGTCAATCAGCATGTTCGTGGCGGTGTTGTCGCTGACCACGATCATGAGTGTGGCGAGATCGCGGACCGTCAGCGCCAGCCCCGGCGTGAGATCTTTGAGAATGCCCGAGCCGGGCACCACATCGCCGGCCTCCAGCATGCGCGTATCGTCCATGCGGAAACGACGCTCGCCGGCCTGGCGGAACACCTCGTAGAGGATCGGCAGTTTGATCGTCGAGGCGGCCGGATAGGCCTCGGTCGCGTTCCACTCGATCGTCTCGCCGCCGTCGAGCGAATGCGCCCACACGCCGAGGGTGCCGCTGAAACCCGCAGCGAGGCGGGCGATCTCATCGGTCAACGCCATGATGGTCTCCCCCTGTGCAAGCCGTCGTCAGGTACGGAGTCGTGGGTCGAGCACGTCACGCAGCCAGTCCCCGCAGATGTTGAAGCTCAACACCAGGACCATGATTGCCAGGCCAGGGAACGTTGCCATCCACCAGGCGTTGCGCAGATACCCGCGGGCCTCGCTCAGCATCGCACCCCACTCGGGCAACGGCGGCTGCGCGCCCAGTCCCAGGTAGCTCAACCCGGCGGCCACGAGCAACGAGATGCCCATCCCTGCGGTCGCCAGTACGATGATCGGCGGGATCATGTTGGGCAGCACGTGGCGCAGGACGACGCGGCGGTCGGCCGCGCCCAAGGCCCTGGCCGCCTCCAGATAGTCCATACCCTTGAGCCCGAGCGTGACCCCGCGGGCCGTGCGCGCGTACACCGGGATGCCCGAGATCCCCACGGCGATCATCGCGTTGTACAGGCTCGGACCGAGCATCGCCAGGATTGCGAGCGCGAGCAGAATCTGCGGGAACGCCAGCAGGACCTCCATCACCGCCATGAGCGCGCTGTCCAGCCGGCCGCCGTAGTACCCTGCGAGCAGACCGACCAGCGTCCCCGCGACGAGCGCAATGCCGACGGTGATGAACCCGACTTGCAGAGAGATACGTGAGCCGAAGATCACCCGGCTGGCGATGTCGCGGCCGAGTTCGTCGGTGCCGAAGGGGTTCTCCAGCGACGGCGGCCGCAGGGTGCCGCCGGGAATGAGCGTGTATGGGTCGTAGGGCGCGACCGCCGGCGCGGCGACCGCCAGCACGACGAATGCCGCGAGCACGGCCAGCGCGCCGGCGACCACCGGCCGGCGCCGCAGCCGCCGGAGCAGGAGGTCGCGCGTCCGCAGCGGGGCGACGACCGTGCTCACCGGTAGCGGATCCTCGGGTCGAGCGCCGCGTACGCCGCGTCGACCATGAGATTGACGAAGACGTACATACACGCCACCACGAGCACAATGCCCTGGACCATGGGGAAGTCCCGCGCCAGAATTGCGCTGACCGCGAGGCGCCCGAGCCCCGGACGCGCGAAGACTGACTCCACGATGACTGCGCCGGCAAGCTGGCTGCCGAACTGCAGCCCGACGATCGTGAGCACCGGGATCAGGGCGTTGCGCAGCGCGTGGCGGTACACGACGAGCCGTTCGGCCAGGCCTTTCGACCGGGCGGTGCGCACGTACTCGTGCCGCAGCACCTCGAGCATGCTGGAGCGCGTGATCCGGGCCAGGACCGCGGAGGCCGGCGCCGCCAGGGCCACGGCCGGCAGGACCAGCCCCCGCACGCCCTCGGCCTCGGAGATGGGCAGCCAGCCGAGCCGCAGCGAAAAGAGCAGGATCAGCAGCAACCCGGACCAGAAGGTGGGCATCGACAGCCCCAGGAGCGCAAACGCCATCGCCGCGGAGTCCACCGACGGCCGCTTCGTGGTCGCGGCGACAATGCCGATCGGCACGCCGACGCAGATCGCCAGCGTAATGGCCGCGACCGTGAGGGTCAGCGTCGACGGAAACCGGTCGGCAATCTCGTCGGCGACCGCGCGGCGGCTGCGGATGGACGTGCCGAGGTCGCCACGCACCGCGCGTTCGGCGAACCGGAGGTACTGCACGACGACCGGCCGGTCGAGACCGAGCTCCTCGCGCAACTGCCTGACGCGCTCACCCGACGCGAACTCGCCGAGCATGATCGCCACCGGATCGCCGGGTGCGAGCCGGAGCATGAGAAACGTCACCAACGTGACGCCCAGCAGGGTTGGGACGAGCAGGAGCACCCGCCGCGCGAGATAGGCCTGCATCCTGCTCGCCCCGAAGTCGTCGCGGAGCCGTCTGCTAGCGAAGGTACGCGTCGTTCAAAACGACAAAGCCGTCGGGATGGATTCGTGCTCCCTGAATGCTTGGCTGGATGGCGACATAGTTCGTATTGATGAACAGCGGCACCCACAACGCCCGATCCACGACGTACTTTTGGAGCTCACGATAGATCTCCAGGCGCTTCTGCGGGCTGGTCTCGCTGCGCGAGTCCTCAATCATCTTATCGAGAACCCTGTCGCGGTTGTGGCTGAACGCGAGCCCGGTGCCGACGTTGGCGGAGTGGAACCACAGGTAGAAGATGTCCGGCGACGTGTACGTGTACCCCAAGAAGTGCGCCTGGTGCTCGCCGGCGCGCAGCCTCGCCAGGAGGGTACCGAACTCGATCGCCTGGATTTCCATCTGGATCCCATACGCCCGCAGTTGCGCCTGCACGATCTGCGCGGTCTTGCGTGCCAGGTCGGTCGGCGGGATGAAGGCCGTGAACGCGAACGGCCGGCCGTCCTTCTGCAGCGTGCCGCCCGACCCGGACTGCCATCCGGCTTCGGCGAGCAGCCGCTTCGCCTGGCCGGGATCGTAGCTCGGCGCGTAGTCCTTGATCCCTTCCCAGTAGCCCCAAATCGAGGGCGGCAGCGGTCCATACGCCACCTCACCGAGACCCTCCAGGGCGATCGCCAGGATGCTCTTCTTCTCAAGCCCGAAGGCGAACGCGCGGCGCACGCGCACGTCGGTAAACGGTTCCTTCGTGACGTTGAATTCCATGAACTCCGCCAGGCCCTTGCGCAGGAAGGTGAAGAACGTGAATTTGTTCATGGCCTGCAGCCGCCGCACGTCCGTGGCCGGCACGACCGCGGGGAACGTGATCGAGACCTCGCCCCGCTCGAACGCGGCGACCTGGGCCGCGGCCTCGGGCATGATCCTGAGGACCAACCGCTCGAGATACACCGGGCCGGTGTGCACGTACGACGGCCCCCACTGGTAGTCCGGGTTGCGCACGAGAATCACACGGTCGGCGCTGCGCCACTCCTGGAACTTGAAGGGCCCGGTGCCCACCGGCGCACGGCCGAAGCGGTCGCCGAGTTGCTGGGCGGCCTGCGGGCTGATGATCATCGCGCGCGGGTCGGTCAGGTTGTCGAGAAACGGCGCGAACGGCTCCTTCAGCTTCACGACGACCGTACGCGCGTCGGTGGGCTGCATGCTGGCGACCGGGCCAAACAGCGCCGCGGCGATCGGCGACTTGGTCTCGGGTGCCAGCGCGCGCTTGATCGTAAACTCCACAGCCTGCGCGGTCAGCGGCGTGCCGTCGTGGAACCGGACGTTCTCCTTCAGCTGGAAGGTCCAGGTCAGACCGTCCCGCGACACGCTCCACGAGCGGGCCAGGCCCGCGGTGTAGTTGCCCCGAAGGTCCTTGGTCACGAGCGTATCGCCGATGAAGCGCATCAGGTTGCCGGTGATCGCGGCGCTGGTCTTCTGCGCGTCGAGCGTGTCGGGCTCCTCCGGGGTGACCATCACGATCTCGCCGCCTGGCCGCGGCTGCGCCGAGGCGAACGACAAGGGCAGGAGTACGAGCACGACGAGCGCCAGCAGGGCGAGCCGTGCAGGGTGACGCCAAGTCGCCATTGCCAACCCTCCCGTCAGCAGATACATTCGGACTTCTCCAAGTTCTCGGCGCCTCCCTTGAGCGTGACATGCCAAGACCAGGGGCGGCGCGGGCACCCCGTACCGCTCCTGGCTGGTGTCCAGCTCGAATCGACTTCCGGCTACTGCCGGTCCGGGAGCTCCGCCGGGACCACCGTCAGTGTCCGCGTCTCGCCCTCACGCAACGCTTCAAGCGCAACGGACGCGCCGATAGCCTCAGGCCCGAGCGCGCTCTGCAGGTCATCGACCGACGCGATGCGTGTGCCGCCGAGCCGGACGATGACATCGCCTGATCGCAGCCCGGCGCGGGACGCGGCGCTGCCGGCCTGCACGTCGACGATGCGCACACCGGTTGCAGGCTCAAGCCGGTATTGGCGTGCAATGCCGTAACCGAGGTCAACGGTCTGGCCGATCACGCCCAGGTACGCGCGCCGCACACGTCCCTCGCGCAGCAGGTGCGCAATGACCCACCGGGCCGTGTTACTCGGAATCGCGAAGCAGATGCCCTGCGAGAAGGCGATGACGGCGGTGTTGATGCCGATCACGGAGCCGCCAGAATCCACCAGCGGGCCGCCCGAGTTCCCTGGATTCAGCGCCGCGTCGGTCTGGATGACGTTGTCGATCAAGCGGCCGGTCTGCGCGCGCAGGCCCCGACCGAGCGCGCTGATGACCCCAGCGGTGACCGTCGCCTGGAACCCCAACGGGTTGCCGATCGCGATCACGAGTTGCCCGACGCGCAGACGGCCGGAGTCGCCGAGCTCCGCCGCGAGCAGACCCGAGGCCGGTACGCGCAGCACTGCGAGATCGGTGTGCGGGTCCACACCCACGACCTGCGCCGCGAACCGCCGGTCATCTTGGAGATGCACGTGGATGCCCTCGGCGGCCTGCACGACGTGGCTGTTCGTGAGCACGAAGCCGTCCGGTGCGACAATGAGCCCGCTGCCGGCACCGCGGGGCGTCGGAAGCCGGCCGGGCTGGGCGGGTGTGGGTGTGCGCCCCTCGACGACCACGCTGACGACCGACGGCCCGACACGCTCCACGGCGTGGATCACCGCGCGCGAGTAGGCGTCGAGCGCTTCCAGGTCGCTGACCGGCGCTGCGGTCGCGGCGCGCATCGCCTTACCTCCGCTCTCCGATCGTCACAGTGACCTCGCGGACTGATCCGGCCCGCAGGATGCGCACCGGCACCATGACGCCGATGCGATCCGCCGTCAGAAGCCCTAGCAGGTCGTGGACGTGTCGGACGCGGACGTCGCCCACCCCCACGACGACGTCTCCGAGCACCAGCCCGGCCTGTTCGGCCGGGCTCCCGGGCTCGACGGAGAGGATCAGCAGGCCGACCTCCTGCCCGACCTCCTGGCGCATCGCGGCGGGCAGGCGGACCGGCTGTGCCCCCACGCCGACGTAGCCTCGCCGGACGCGGCCATGGGTCAGCAGCGCGGCCACCACGCGACGCACCGTCGGCGCCGGCACCGCGAGCGCGATACGCCGGAGCAGGCCGGACGTCTGCATGCCCAGCACGCTGCCGGACGCGTCCACGACCGCGCCGCCCGAGAAACCCTGTGCGGGGGCCCTATCAATCTCCAGGTATCGCTCGACGTCCGCACCGGTTGGCGCGCGCCACGCATCGGCCACGGCGCTCAGCATGCCCAGGCGCGCGCGCACGGTGCGACCCGGGCGCGCGAGACTCACGACGAGGTGTCCGACACGCGCATCCTGCGGCTCGGCCCACGGTGCCGGCACGAGACCACCGGCGTCAACACGCAGGAGCGCGACGTCGGTCGTAGGATCCCGACCCACCAGCGCCGCCGGGACGGTCCGGCCGTCGGCGAGGCCCACACGGATCTGCTCGTCGCGCTCGACCGCGTGATCGGCGGCGAGCACCAACCCCTCGGCCGCCCACACCATGCCGCTCGCGGGGACGCGGCGCGCCTCGACGCGCACGATCGACGGACCCAGGGTCTCCGCGACGGCGGCGAGCTCACGGGAAAGACTGGCAAACGACGACATATCGTCACCTCCGAACCCAGTGTGCGACGGAGGCAACGTGGGCGCATCACCCGTTCAGGGGGGCGGTTGGGTCGCGAGCCGCGCCGGGCGATCTATCGGCCGCGGACTACGCGGACTACAGGATGATCAGCCCGTGGCGAGCTGCGCGCGCCACGGCTTCGGTGCGGGTGTGGGCGCCGAGTTTGCCGAGGATTGCGTCGACGTGAAACTTCACGGTGTGCTCGCTGATTCCGAGCCGTTGGGCGATCTCCCTGTTGGACCGGCCCTCGGCGAGCACCTGGAGCACCTCGAGTTCCCTGGGAGTCAAATCTTCAACGAGAACGCCCGCCTCGCGGTCGCGTGCCCCCGCGGCCGCGGCGCCGAACTCCGGAGCGAGCACCAACAGGCCGCACGCGGCCGCGCGGACCGCCGCGGCCAGCGCCGGCGCATCGACGTCAGGTGTCAGCACGCCACGGGCGCCCGCCGCCATCGCCTCCGCCGCGTCGTCCGGCGAGGAAACCAGTGCGATCAGCGCCGCATCGCCGGCGGTGGACCATGACCCGGCCACCGCACTCCTGATCGCCGATCGGTCCCGCACCGCGACCACAGCGTCCGGGCCGGCATGGCGAAGAATCTCGGCATCCAGCTCCAGCGAACCCTGCCCGACGAGTTCGAGACCGTTGTCCGCCTCGATCAGCGCACCGAGCCTGGTGCGCTCCTCGGAGGTCCCAGCAACCACGAACACACGGACGTGCTCCATGGGCCCGTGCCAACGCCGCAGGGCCCTCGGCTATTCCGGCAGAGCCAGCGGGTGCTGCAGCAGTGTGGCGATCACCAGGCACGCCTGCCGAAGCCCGGCTGCGAGCACGCTCGTGTCCAACGTCTCCTCGAGCGTGTGGGCACCTTCGCCTCTTGCAATGCCCAGACACACCGCTGCGGCACCGTGGCTCAGCGGCACGTTCGCGTCGGTGCTGGCCGACTCCCAGCGCACCGGCGTGCCGACGACCGACGCGGCCTGCTCCACCAGCGCGATCAGCGGATGTCCGGCGGCCAGCCGACCGCCGGGCCGGTCACCGAGCACCCGCACCTCGGGCTCGACCGCCGCGGCGGCGGCAATCGACGACACCAGCCCTTCCACAACCTGCGCCAGATTGGCCAGCGCTTTCGGGTCCTCGGACCGCATGTCGAGCACGAGGCCCGCCTCGGACGCGATCGTGTTGACCGTGGTTCCGCCGCGGATCACGCCCACGTTGTAGGTCGTCTTGGGATCGGACGGCACCGTCGTCTGCGCGATCTGGTCGATCAGCCGGCCCAGCGCGTGCACGGCACTCGGCTGGCCGAAGTCCAGCCAGCTGTGTCCACCCTTCGCGCGATAGGTGATCTCGAGCCGCCGGGAGCACACCCCGGTGTGCACGCCACGGTTGAACGTCGCGCCCTCGAGCACAATCCACGCGGCCGCGCGCGCGCCGTAGTGCCCCCACAGGGCCCTGGCACCCCGAAGATTGCCCAGTCCCTCCTCGCCGACATTGGCGCCCAGCACCAGGGTCCCACGCGCGGGCAGTGTCTTGAGGATGCGGCCCAGCCACAGCATCGCGGCAACGCCCATGCTGTTGTCCCCGATGCCCGGCGCGAACAGTCGCGCGCCGTCTCGTCGTACCGCCGTCGCCACGTCGGGCCCGAACACGGTGTCCAGGTGCGCGGTGATCACGACCATGGGCTTGTCCGGCGCGCCAGGCAGTTCGGTGACGACATTGCCGTCGGCGTCGACGTGCGGATCGCCGAGGCCGAGTTCGCGCATCCGGCGCAGGACGTGCTCCGCACGCCGGTGTTCGTGAAAGGTCGGCGCCGACACCTCACAGATGGCGACCGCCTCATCAATGATCTGGTTCAGCAACGCCTGGAGATCATCCAGCGCCCGTTCGACTTCAGACACAGCCAGCAGTCCGCTCATGCGCACACGCCTCCCGGTTCCTGCCACCCAGGTTCTGGCCGCGGCCGCCCGCTTCCTACGGGCAGGGAGAGGCGTGGCGCGGGCCGAAGGCGGGGCTATCGTGCAGGTCGTCGTCGTCAGTCAATCCGAGGTTCCGACCCTCCTGCCCATGAGGGAGTGCCTGCGGCTGATGGAGCGCACCCTGGCGGCGCTCTCCGCGGGTACGGCGATCGCGCCGCTGCGGACGGTCATGTGGCTCCCGGACAGAACCGGACTGCTGGGCATGATGCCCGCGTACCTGTCCGAGGACGCCGGGCCGGGTGTGTTCGGCCTGAAGGCGATCAGCGTCTTCCCGGGCAACCACGGGACCGAGTTCGACGCCCACCAGGGCGCGGTGCTACTCTTCGAGGCCACGCACGGCCGTCTGCTGGCCGTCATCGACGCCACCGCGATCACAGCCATCCGGACCGCCGCGGTCAGCGGTGTGGCAACACGGTACCTGGCGCGGGCCGACGCCGGTGACCTGGCGATCTTGGGGTCGGGCACGCAGGCGCGCGCACACCTGGACGCCATGCACCTGGCGCGCCCCTTGCGACGGGTGCGCGTCTGGAGCCGGACACCGGCGCGCGCCGCTCGGTTCGCCGAGGTCGAGGGCGCACGCTACGGCCTCGCGGTCGAGGCGGTGGCATCGGCCCAAGACGCCGTGCTCGGCGCCGACCTCATCTGCACGGCGACGTCATCGGCCGAACCGGTGTTGCGGGGTGCGTGGCTCGCGCCGGGCGCGCACATCAACGCCGTGGGCTCGAGCGTACCGTTTGCCCGCGAGCTGGACACCGCCGCGGTCGCGCGGTCCCGGATGTTCGTCGACCGCCGGGAATCAGCGGTGAACGAAGCCGGGGACTTCCTCTTGCCCAAGCAGGAAGGTGCCGTCGGCGACGAGCACATCCAGGGCGAGATCGGCGACGTGATCCTCGGCAGGATCGCCGGCCGCCGGGATCCCGACGAGATCACGCTCTTCAAATCGCTCGGGCTGGCGGTCGAAGACGTGGCCTCGGCTCACCACATCTACACCCAGGCGCACGCGCGCGGCCTGGGGGCGCGCATCACCCTGGGAGGGCGGCGAGACCCGGCCTAGAGCGCCTTCACCGCGCCGCCGTCCACCAGCAGCGATACCCCGGTAATGTAACCCGCGGGCTCGGACGCCAGAAACGCCGCGGCTGCGGCCTGCTCCTCGGGTCGGGCCAGCCGGCCGATTGGAATTTCGCGCACGATCTCGGCCAGCGCCTGTTCCTGGGGAACGTTCTGCCTCTTCGCACGGTTGGCGATGAGCTCGAGCTGACGGTCCGTCGAGGTGGGCCCGGGTAACAGGTTGTTCACCGTGATGCCATAGGGCGCGACTTCGGCCGCGAGCGTCTTGGCCATCCCGCCGACCGCGAGGCGTACTGCGTTCGAGATCATCAGGTTCGGAATCGGTTCCTTGAGGGCGCGCGAGGTGAAGTTGATGATCCGTCCCCAGCGCCGCGCCTTCATGTCCGGCAGCACGGCCCGGATCAACCGCACGGCACTGAGGAACGTCAGCTTGTAGGCGAACTCCCACTTGGCGTCGTCGGCCTCGTCAAAGCCGCCGGGCGGCGGCCCGCCGGAGTTGGTGACCAGGATGTCCACGGGGCCGAGCTCGGCTTTCACCCGCGCGACAAGAGCATTGATCGCCTCGGCCTGGGTGAGATCCACCGGATACGCGGCCACGCGCACCGATGGGTCCGCCGCCTGCACCTGCGTCACTGCGGCCGGCAGCACGCTCTCTTCCTTATCGCAGATGGCGACGTGACAGCCCTCCATCGCGAACCGGTGCGCCGTCGCCAGGCCCAACCCCCGGCCCGATGCCGCGACCAGCGCCACCCTCCCCCGGATGCCCAGATCCATGCCTCATCACTCCTTCTCGCGATTCACCGGCGAGTGCGCGGCACGATCCACAACGCACCTGTCCGGTGACCGATTGATTCGACAGCAGACTGACGATGGCCCCCGCGACATCCGCGGCGGGCGCCACGTGATCACACACGGAACGTCCGATCGCTCATCACGACCCGGCCGTCCACGGCCAGATCCACGGGCGGCAGGAGCACGCAGTCGCTGTGCAGCGCGGCGCGCACGGCACCGCCGAGATGCACACTGGTGCCCAGCGCAATCCAGGCCGCGCCGAGAATCCGCTCGTCTTCCAGCGGCACCCCGCTCAGCCTGGCGTGCGGGTGAATCCCGACGCCGACCTCGGCGATCTCAAACACGCCGGGATCGTTGAAGCCCTCGAGCAAGGCCCGGTACTCGCGCGCGTCCTCGGCGCCGCGGACCTCGACGACGCGGCCGGCCCGGACGGTGAACTCGATCGGCGCGGCGAGCGGCCGGTACTGCGGTGACGCGCTCCCATCCACCACGACCCGGCCGTCGGCCTCCCCCCGGGTCACGCCGGCCAGAATCTGACCACCCGGCACGATCGTCGACTGGCCGGGTTCGCGCGCCGTTGTCGGGTTGTGCAGCACCTGAAGCCGGCCGATCCCCATGGTGATGTCGGTGCCCTTGGGCGACGTCAGGCGCACCTGCCGGCCGGCGCGGAACACCTCGGCCACGCGCCCGGCGAGACGCAGGCGTTCCTCCTCGTCCGCGGCGCTCGCGGGCAACATCCGGTGCAGCAGGTCCGGCGAGTTCTGCAGATACCGGGCCGGCGGGAGCATCACGACGCGTGTACCGACCCGCAGCGCGTCGGTCGTCGCGACCGTTTGCAGAATGGACAATGTCGTCAGGATCACGACCGCGCGCGCAGACTTCATCGCCTCGGCCACGACCCGAGGCGGCTCCATCCCCGCGACGGCCCGCGACACGTACGTGACAATCTGCGGTTCGGCGCCGGCCGCGTGGATGGCCGCGACGATCGCCTCGGACAAGGCGTCCACACCGGGGTACTCGCCGCTCCGGGTGTCGCGGATGATGAGCACATCTTCGCCGGGCCTGGTACCGAGTGTGAAGTTGACGATCACGTCGGCGGCCCGCGTGAACTCCAGGAATCGCATGCGCACCTCCTCACGATGCCCGCTGCCATCAGGGATTTCGCATGCGGCCGCCGATACCCTGGCTCGATGTGGCAGGACAGGCGGCGCGCTCTCCTCGAAGTGTCCCTTGAGTCACTCGCGTCGCGCTCTCCCAGGACGGAGCCTGTGCGTTGACCGCTCCAAACAGCGTTGAGGTCCAGCCAACCCATCACGACGTGATCGAACCCAGCGGCGCTGCGGCTGCCGGCCAGGGCAGGCTGTGGCCGACATTCAGCGTCGGGACCAGCCACATGGTTGCCGCGACGGCGATGACGCCGCTGATCCCCCTCTACGCCTCCGCAGTCGGAGCGTCGGCGGCGCAGGTCGGCCTCGTCGTGGCGTCGTCGGCGGCGCTGCCACTGCTGCTGGGCGTCTGGGCGGGCGCCGGCACCGACACGCTCGGGCCACGCCGGATGGCCCAGATCGGCGCGTTGATCCATGCGGCCGGCGCCGCCATCATCGGCATGGCGCCCGGACTGCCGCTCATCGTTGCCGGCGCCGCCCTCGCAGGGCTCGCCAACAACATGATGGTCATCGCCTGCCAGACGTCGGTCGGACACCTGAGCCCCGCGGCGGCCCGCGACCGGAACTATGGGGTGTTCGCGTTCTGGATGTCGCTCGGGCAACTGTTCGGCCCTCTCGGCGCGGGGTTCCTCGCGGACGCCTACTCGCTGCGCGTCGCGTTCCTGGCGTGCGCGGCCGCGGCGTTGTCACCGCTCGTGTTCGCGTCGTGGCTAGCGCGGCCGTCGTCGCACACATCGAGCGGCAACGCGCAGAACCTGCTCCGAGCCCACGAGGTCTACCGGGCGGCCTGGGGTCTGGCGAGACGCGCCCACCTCCGCTTCATCTTGTGGATCTCGTTCCTGATCGTCTTCGGCTGGAGCATCAAGACGAGCTTTCTTCCACTCTACCTGCAGGCGGTCGGCCTACCGAAGTCCCAGATTGGCCTGATCTTCTCATTCATGGGCGCGGGCTCGATGGTCATCCGACCGCTGCTCGGTTGGCTGGCGGCGCGCTTCGGCCGACGCACGGTGCTGCTCGGCGCGGTGGCGCTGGGCGCAACCGCGATTGGCTGCATCCCGCTGCTTGAGCACTTCGGGCCGCTGGCGGCGGTCGCCCTGGCCGGCGGGATCGCCTGGGGCATCACGCAACCGCTCACCATGAGCCTAATGGCCGGCGCGGTCGAGTTACGGGAGCGGGGACTGGCGCTCAGTCTGCGGATCAGCAGCAACCGGCTAGGCGAGGTGGTCAGCCCGATCGTCTTTGGCGTGCTGGTGACCTGGACCGGGATCGGCGGCGCCTTCGTGACGGCGGCCGCCGCACTGGCCGTGAGTCTCGCGGTCATCGGGCGGCCGACCAAACAGGCGTCTTTCGCGGAGCCGCGCGCGGCGCCCGAGTAGCCAGCCAGCGCGCAGAAGGAGCCGCACGACCGTGGGAACCGCGCCCGACGGGGCGCGGTTCCCACGGTTGGCAGTCGGCCCGACGCGCGCGCCGGAACTACGCCGCCTGCCGCATCTCCGGCTGCACCGTCGGCTTCGCCTGCGGCCGCGGCGCGACCGCCACGACGAGCAGCGCCATCACCAGACCGCCAATGAGCACCGGCGCCAGCGGCAGCGACACGCCGGTGTACGGCTCGAGCGCGAAGCGGCCGGGGCCGGCCAGGGCGACGCCGATGGTCACCGCGATGCTGGTCAGCGGATACTCAGACCCGCCGTTGGTCACCCACAGGCCCTTGGGCCAGTGGACCCGGGCGATGGCCATGAGCATGACTGCGCAGATGAACACCGTTCCGAGCGGGGTGAACACCCCGAGGCCGAAGAAGAGGCCGCCCACGGTCTCGAGGAGACCGGCCACCACCGCCCACGCGCGACCAGGCCGCAGGCCGATCGACTCCATCCACTGCCCGGTGCCGGCGATGCCGTGCCCGCCGAACCAGCCGGCCAGCTTCTGCAGTCCGTGGCCCATGAAGAGCAGGCCGACCACCACGCGCACGATGAACAGACCCAGGTCTGCAAACATGCTCGCTCACCTCCTTCCCCACGCAGATGTCGTCAACCCGACGGCGGGAAGGGCAGGGCCGGCACGACCCCACCCTCCCCTGCGCCCCACCTACGCCCGGACGATCTCAACCGGAACCTTCTTGAACGCCAGGGCCCGGCTCAACGGGATCTCGACTTCCAGCATCCCGTTGTGCCAGGTCGCCTTGATCCGATCGGCGTCCACGTCCTCGGGGATCGTCAGGGCCCGCTCGAACGCCCCATAGGCGATCTCCCCGAAGAGCCGGTCGTCCTGGGGGACCTGCGGCGCCTTGCGCTCGCCCTTGATGGTGAGCGTGCGGCCGGCAATGGAGACGTCCACGCTCTTCGGGTCAACGCCCGCGAGTTCCGCGCGAACTACGAGATGCCCGTCCCTGAAGTAGGCCTCGGCGTTCGCGAGGAAGCCCGTCCCCGCAACAGGCTCACCGAAGGCGCGACCGAAGAGATTCAGCAGGTCGCGCCGAAGGTCGAACAGCTCCTGGAACGGCCTCCACGACAGTTCCTGGATCGGCCTCCACGGTCGTGCCAGCATGATCGGTCACCTCCCTCAGGCTCGCATTGATCCGCCGGCGCCCGGGCGGACACGCCGCACGGAAACCGGCGCCCTTCACCAGGAGAAATGCACCAGGATTCGGGTTTCTGTCAAGGGGGTAGGCTTGACAGTTGCGGCGTCCGTCGGGGCGGGGACCTTGACATGACCGCCGCCCGTTCGTAAGAAGGAAAATAGCAGGAAGTTGCGCGGAAGGTCACGCCCATGCGCCAGGGCATGGTACGCATCGTCCTCCTGGTGCTCCTGACGATGCTGGCCTTCGGCACGAGCGGCTGCGAGGCACACGACCGAACCGTCGTGACGGGGCGCGTCGTCAGCGTGCATGTGCCGCTGCGGACCGTCTACGTCTTCGCCGGCGGCGATGTGCTCGCGCTCGTCGTTGATCCCCTGGCAACACACCTGGTCAGCGCGCAGGGCACCCCGGTGTCGCTGGGCGAGGTCCGGCCCGGGATGGAGATCCTGGCGATTGGGCGTCGGATCAGCCAGTACCAGATGGCGGCCAAGGAGATCAGGATTCGGTCCGCGGGAGAGGAGGCTCGGTTCCACAATGAAGATCGCGCAGGTCGCCCCGCTCTACGAAAGCGTACCGCCCCACCTCTACGGAGGGACGGAGCGTGTGGTGTGGACGCTGACCGAGGAGCTGGTGCGCCGTGGCCACGACGTCACACTGTTCGCGAGCGGCGACAGCCGGACGACCGCGAAGCTCGTCCCCTGCCATGATCGGGCCCTGCGGCTCACCGGACGCATCGGCGAGGCCCATGCCGCCACGACGATCCAGCTCGACATGGTGTACGGCCGCGCGGAGGAGTTTGATCTCATTCACAATCACATCGACTACCATCCCTTTCCCTTGGCGCGGCTGGTGCGCACACCCACGCTCACCACGCTGCACGGCCGGCTCGACCTGCCCGACATCCGGCGGCTCGCGCAGCATTTCCGGGACCTGCCGCTCGTGTCGGTCAGCCGTGCGCAGCGCCGCGATCTGCCGGGCTCCAACTGGGTCGGCACGGTGTACCACGGCATCCCTCTCGAGCACTACACGCTGCGGACCCGTCCGGGTAACTACCTGGCGTTCCTCGGCCGCATCTCGATCGAGAAGCGGCTGGACCGCGCCATCGAAGTCGCCCGGGCGGCCGACATGCCACTGAAGGTCGCGGCAAAGATCGATCCCGCGGATCGGGAGTACTACGAACACGCGATCAAACCGCTGCTGAACCATCCGCTGGTCGAGTACATCGGGGAGATCGATGAGCAGGGCAAGGACGAGTTCCTCGGCAACGCCTACGCCTACGTGTTTCCGATCGACTGGCCGGAGCCGTTCGGCCTCACGATGATCGAAGCGATGGCCACCGGCACGCCGGTGATCGCCACGGCGTGCGGATCGGTGCCGGAGATCGTCGAGTCCGGTGTGACCGGATTCGTCTGCCGATCCCTCGATGAGATGGTCAGGGCGGTGCACCGCGTTCCTGAGATCTCGCGCGAGGCCTGCCGGCGGCACGTTGAGGCGCGCTTCAGCGCGGCACGCATGGCGGCGGACTACGAAGCCGTGTACGAGCGCCTGGTGGGCGGCCGCACCCGCGTGCGGCGCGAGCCCGTGGCGGCCACGGCGATGGCCTGAGATGCTGTCCCGAATCCAGCTCGGACCGCCACGGCTCACGCTGGCGGAAGGCTCGAGCCTGTTCGTGACCTCGCCGGCGGGGGAGATCAGTGCCGGCGAGGAGCAGGGGTTCTTCGTCCTCGATACGCGGCTGCTGTCAGCGTACCGAATCCGGATCGGCGGGACGAGGTGGCTGCTGGTCTCTTCTGCGCCGGTGACACACTACGCCGCACGGCTGCACTTCGTGAACCCGAGGCTCGAGATTGCCGGCGAGCGTATCCGCCGGAACACGCTCGCGCTGCGGGTCGCCTCGACGCTGCGTGGCGGGATTCATCAGGATCTCGACGTCACCAACTACGGCTCGCAGGTTGTGGCCTTCACGCTCTCGGTCGAGGCCGACTGCGACGCCCGCGACCTGTTCGAGGTGCGCGGTCTGGAGCTCGCGCGCAAGCGCACGGTTCGCACCGTCGTCGACCCCGGCGGACCGGCACCGAGCATCCGCTGGCTCTACGAACGCGAGGACTTCCGCCGCGGACTGATCCTGCGCGTGGCCCGCGCCGACAGCCCTCCCGTGCTCTCCCGCGACGGCGTGCGCTTCGTGATCACGCTGCGCCCACAGCAGACCTGGCACGCCTGCTTGCTCCTGCTGCCGCTGATCGGCGCTCGCTGCATCGAGGCGCCCAGTGCCTGCGACCTGGTGGAGATCGAAGACATCGAACGCGGCCGCCGGATCTGGTACCAGTCAGTGGCCGAGTGCGCGGCGGCCAACGACGACGTGGCCCATGCCTACCGGCAGGCGGTCGAGGACATCACGGTACTGAGGCTCTGCGGTGCCGACGCCCCGGTGGATGACTGTGTGGTGGCCGCCGGCATCCCGTGGTTCGCCACGCTGTTCGGGCGCGACAGCCTGATCGTCAGCCTGCAGACCCTCCCGGTCACCAAGCAGTTTGCCCCGGCGGTGCTGCGCGCGCTCAGTGCGCTGCAGGCAACGGAAACCGACGACTGGCGGGACGCACAGCCCGGCAAGATCCCGCACGAGATCCGCTACGGCGAACTCGCCCACTTCAACGACATCCCCCACACGCCGTACTACGGCACCGCCGATGCGACCAGTCTGTTCCTGATCGCGCTGCACGAAACGTATCGGTGGACCGGTGACCGGGCGCTGGTCGAGGCGCTCCTGCCCTCGGCCGAGCGCGCGCTGGAGTGGATCGAGCGGTATGGAGACGCCGACGGCGACGGGTTTCAGGACTATGCCCGGCGATCGCCCCACGGCATCCGTCACCAGGGATGGAAGGACTCCGGCGATGCGGTCGTCCACGAGGACGGAAGCGACGTCGTGTCGCCTGTCGCGCTGGTCGAGCTGCAGGGCTACGTCTACGACGCGCGTCGCCGGATGGCGGAGTTGTACGACGACTTCGGCGCGCCCGCGAAGGCGTCCGCACTTCGCGAGGCGGCGCGGACGCTGCGCACCCGCTTCGCCGAGGCGTTCTGGTGGCCGGAGGAGCGTACGTACTACTACGCCCTGGACGGTGCCAAACGACCGGTCCGCAGCGTGGTGAGCAACGCCGGCCACCCGCTGTGGTCGGGGATCGCCCTCCCCGAGCACGCCGCCGGGGTCGCGGCCCGGCTGATGGCGCCCGACATGTTCAGCGGCTGGGGTATCCGCACACTGTCGAGCGAGCATCCGGCGTTCAACCCGTTCGGGTATCAGGTTGGCGCCGTGTGGCCGCACGACAACAGCCTCATCGCGCTGGGGCTCAAGCGGTACGGCCGCGTGGAGGATGCGCTGCGCATCGCACAGGGCATCTTCGAGGCCGCAGCGTGCTTCCAGGCCCACCAGCTTCCCGAACTCTTTGCCGGTCTCGCGAGACGATCGCGCTCGTTCCCGGTTCAGTATCTGGAGGCGAACATCCCGCAAGGGTGGGCGGCGGGATCGGTGTTTGCGCTCCTGCGGATGATCCTCGGCCTGCGCGCCGACGCGCCGCGCAACCGCCTGTTGATCCACCCGACGTTGCCTGAATGGATGCCCCGGCTGACGCTGCTCGGGATGACGCTCGGCCAGGCCCGCTTCGACCTGGAAGTCGTTCGTGACGGCGATCGCACGCACCACCGCGTCACCGTGCACAGCGGCCGCCTGCAAGTCATCGAGGAGCCCTGGTCACCGGAAGAAGTTTGAGCGACGGCTCGACCCGAAAGAGCGTCTCGGCGCGAGGCAGGCCGCGCAGGCGGTGCGGCCCGAGGCTCCGAAGCCGGACACCGGGCGGCAACACTTCCCCCACCGACGCCCTCGTGTCACCGGAGATGACGATCTGACCGCCGCGGGCCGCGGCGCACACGCGAGCCGTGGTGTGAACCGCCAGCCCGATGTACCCCGCGTCGGTCAGTGTCGGGCGGCCGCTGTGGACGCCGACGCGCACGCGCACCGCCGCCTGGTCGGGCCAGCGGCGCTTCGCCAGCGCACGCTGGACGGCCGCGGCCGCGGCTACGGCGTCGGCGGCGCGCTCGAAGACCGCGAAGAACTCATCGGCACGGGCGTCGATCTCTCGGCCGCCGGCCCGCGACACCGCCGCCCGGATGATGCGCCGCACCTGGTTCAGCAGATCGCCGTAGCGGTCGCCCAAGCGGTGGAGGAGCGCGGTGGACCCCTCGATATCGGTCATCAGCAGCGTGACGAACCCGGCCGGGAGCGCCGCGGCCGCGGTCGCGGTGGCCGGGACCTGACCGTACGCGCGCTCGCGTTCGACCACGAAGCGTACCGCGGCCAACACGGTCTCCGTCAGATCGGGGTCATCGAGCACCGCCGGATCGTGCACGATCGCCGTCAGCGGCCGGCCGTGGTGCTCGAGGTACGTGACGACGCGGGGGTCGTCCTCGCCCGGAAGCGCCACCGGTGCGCCGCCGCCGTCCACGTACGCCTGGAGCGCGTCCGACCAGTACAGGACACGCAGGGTCGGGGCGCGGAGGACGCGGCGCAGCCGCTGCTCGAGCTCGCCCGGCGCGCCGCTTCGCCCCAGTTCGATGACGAGGCGACCGGTCGCCGCGTGCTTCTGCTCGTGGCGCAACTGACCGGTGATGAACCCAACGGGTACGATCCCGTACTTCTTGGCCGCGTTCAGCAGGCGTGTGCGCGCCCGCTCGCGGGCGGCCTCGTTCTCGAAGGCCACCTGGTTGAAGCGGGCCAGCGCGTTCTTCACGTGCGCCCTGTCGTGAATCGGGAGGCGCCGCTTGCCCTGGGAGTCAACATAGGCGAAGGCGCTGGCCGGGAGCCTGGCGCGCCTGCGGGCGTCAAGCTTGGGCATGGCCTCACAATACCCCGAGGCGCCGGGCGCGTCTACGCGAACAGCAGCGCCGCGCCGGGGACCCCCGGGCGTGCCGCGCAGGGTGCGCTGGGGCGTCCCACGAATCACGAAGAGCACCCGAGAGATCGGGCCCCTGCCCTGCCAACACTCACAGGCGTGGTGCAACCATGCGCTTCAGTTTCCTCTCCCATCTCGAGTGTACGTACTGCGGCAAGACCTTCGACGCGGACACGCTGCACGGCACGTGCGCGCAGTGCGGCAAGGTGCTGTTTCCGCGATACGACCTCGACGGGGCACGCTCGACGCTCACGAAGGACGCCTTAGTCGGCCGTCGGCTGGACATGTGGCGCTATCACGAGGTCATGCCGGTCCGCGACCCCGACAATGTCCTGACGCTCGGCGAGGGTATGACCCCGATCCTCGAGGCCCGGCGGCTGGCGTCCCGATGCGGACTCAGGCAGATCCTGATGAAAGACGAGGGCAAGAATCCCACCGGGACCTTCAAGGCCCGAGGGCTCAGCGCCGCGACTTCTCGCGCCAGGGAGCTGGGTGTGAAGACCGTCTCGATGCCGACGGCCGGCAACGCGGGGTCGGCGCTGGCCGCCTACGCCGCGCGCGGTGGACTGGACGCGTACATCGTCATGCCCGAGGACACGCCGGCCATCAATAAGGCCGAGTGCGTGGTGTGCGGCGCCCACACGTACAGCGTCAAGGGCCTCATCAACGACGCCGGGCGCGTCCTCAGACAGATCGGCGAGGATCGCGGCTGGTTCGATCTGTCCACCCTGCGCGAGCCGTACCGCGTCGAGGGCAAGAAGACCATGGGATATGAGATCGCCGAGCAGGGTCACTGGGACCTCCCTGACGCGATCATCTATCCGACGGGCGGCGGCACCGGGATCGTGGGCATCTGGAAGGCGTTCGAGGAAATGGAAACACTCGGCTGGATCGGCGCACGGCGGCCCCGCATGTTTGCGGTCCAGGCGGAAGGGTGCTCGCCGATCGTGCGCGCCTTCCTCGCGGGCGAGCAGCACGCCCAGCCGTTCGAGAACGCCCGCACGGTCGCCTCGGGGCTGCGGGTACCGGTGGCGATCGGCGACTACCTCATCTTGCGCGCGATTCGGGAGAGCGGCGGGCGCGCGCTCGCTGTCACCGACGCCGAACTCCAGGCGGGCATGACCGAACTGGCGCGGCTGGAAGGTGTCTTCACCGCGCCGGAGGCGGCGGCCACGGTCGCGGCGCTCCCGAAGTTGCTGGACGCAGGAGCACTACACGCTGAAGATCGCGTCCTGCTGTTGCTGACCGGGGCGGGTATGAAGTACACGGAACTCGTGACGGCGAACCTGCGACAGGTGGACTTGCGGCAACCCGTCCTGGTTTAGGACGCGGGCATCCTTCGTGCTCGTATCACGGTGAGGCATGATCAGTCCGGGAGACACACCAGCGCGTCCACGCCGCGCGTGAAGGCGTGCGCCGGCCACGGGATGTCCAGCCCCTTCCAGGTCCGTCCCGCGTCGGCTGTGCGGAAAAGCCCGTGGTTGTTCGCCGCGCAGATGACGCCGGGTTCCGCAGGGGTCGTGGCCAGGCGGCTCGCAACAGTGCCGTCCGCGGCCGGCAGCCCCTCGGCGACGACGTCGAAGCCGCGCCCGGCCGTCCGGCGGTAGATGTGCGCCTCTGCCCGGCGCGGGCTGTACGCGACGTACGGGCCTGACGCAGCGGAGACGACCACCGTCTCCGGGTCCGCCGGATCCACCGCGACACCGACGAGATAGCGCTGTCGCAACCCCTCGATCTTGCGCGCCCACGTCGCGCCCGCATCGGCGCTCTCGAAGTACCCGTCGCCCGCCGACGCATACACGCGCCCCGGCGCCAGCCGGTGGGTCGCCGCGGTATGCGTGTCAATGGGCCCGCTGCGCACCCGGTCGAGCCACGTCCGGCCGGCGTCGAGCGTGCGCACCAGTGCGCCGGCCTCGATCGCCACGAAGACTCGTCCGGCCGCAGCCAGGTCGGTCTCAATCCATCGCACGTGGTGCGTGTCCGGCCGCGGAGGAAAACTCCACGAGCTGGCCGACGGCAATTCCCGTAGCCCGGGCAACTCGCGCCACGTGTTCCCGCCGTCGTCCGAGCGAAAGACGGCGCTTGGCTCGGTCCCGGCATACACGACGTCCCGCTCCGTCGGACTGACCGCGACCGCCGTGATCTCGGCGTAGGCCACGCCGGGGCCGACGCGGTCCCATGTGCGGCCGGCGTCATCGCTGCGCCACAGGCCGTTCCCCCAGGTGCCGCAGTAGAGCCGTGTCGGATTGAAAGGATCAACTGCCACGCACTCCGGGGACCGGCCCTGCAGGTGCTCCTCGACGGACCACGTCAACGCGTGCCTGGCGATGAACAGCGCGGGGTCTGCGGCGATTGCGAAGGCGGGCGACTTCACGAGAAGCCCAACGGCTCACTACCAGACCGTCGCACGCGGGCCACGCGCAGGAGAACCGCGTCGAGTTTCAACGTAACGTTCGTCTCCATAGGACGGCTCCAGATGCACGTGAGTCACACGCAGCACAATCTTGCGTGCGCACGCAGTGCCTTGTCAACGCGCAGGCTCATTCGAGCGCTAGGGTGACGGCCTGGTCCAAGGACATCGCGCGCCCCTCGGCCCAGGCGGTCGCGAAGCCGCGATCACTCGTTCCCGCTCGCACCGCGGCCACATACTCCTCGTACTCAGATCGTTCCACCGGTGGCAGCACGATCCCAAGTCGTTCCCGTAGCGCCTCCGCGGCAGCAAACAACCGGGCCGCCCGTTCTGCCAGCCGCCGCGTCGCGGCGAGCGCGGCTAGGCCGCGCAGCGCCAACTGGACTCCTTCGCCGGCACCGACCTCGTGAAACCCGCGCAGCCCATCGGCAAGACGCGCATGCGCCTCTGCGAGACTGCCCTCGCGCAGCGCCAGATACCCGAGATGCACGCGGCAGCGGGCCACAAGAGGCGCGTCGTCCTCGGCCCTGGCCATGCCGAGGGCGTCCTGCAGCAGCCTGCGCGCCAGCGGGTTCTGCCCCTGGCGCAGGGCAACATAGCCCCGCAGTCGCTTGTTCTCAGCCAGATGTGGGGCACTGCCCGCCGCCTGGGCGACGGTCTGGTGCTGATCGAGATACGCCTCGGCCGCGGCGAAGTCGCTCCGGAAGAGCGCGTTCAGCGCCAGATTGGCAAGGGGCAAAACGAGAAGCACGCCCCCGGCGGCCTGCGCCATGTGCAGAGTTTCCTGGAGCAAGGCATCCGCAGTGGCGTAATCACCGGCATTGCGCGCCAGCAGGCCGAGGTTGTTGAGGCACCGCCTGATGCCCTCGAGGTCGTTCATCTCCCTGTAGAGCACGAGCGCCGCTTCCCAGCACATCTTCCTCTCCGCTGGATCACTCGTGGCCAACCCCTGCAGCCGCAGCGCGGCTGCCCGCGACGCGGGCGGGAGCTCGGCCGAAGTGGCGCGCACCATCCAGGCGTGCACCTCGTCCTGCCATCCAAACATCTCCCAGTAGGGCCAGACGTCCGACGCGATCTGCACCACCGTCTCCATCTTGTCGCTGGCCAGCGCCCAGCCGACCGCCGCGCGGACGTTGTCGCGTTCCTCGCGCACCCTCGCGCGCCACTCGGCCTCGCGCGCCCCATCTACTTCGGACCCGGCGCGGCGGGTCAAGGTCATGACGTATCCAAGGTGCCGGTCCCGTATGGCCTCCGCTTCACCGCTTTGCGCGAGTTTCTCGGCTGCGAACTCACGGATCACGCCCAGCATGGAGAAGCGCGGCGTGCCGGCATCAGCGTGGCGAATCAGGCTCTTGTCCAGCAGCAATTCCAGGCCGTTCAACGTGTCCAGCGGCAGGCCCTCCGCACACACTTCCTCGGCGGCGTCCAGCGTCCAGCCGCCAACGAACGCCCCGAGTCGCCAGAACAGGCGCTGTTCCTCCTCATCCAGCAGGTCGTAGCTCCAGGCAATCGCGCCCCGCATGGTCTGCTGGCGACCCGGCAAGTCGCGCGCACGCCCCGTTAGCGCGTCAAGGCGGCTGGCCAGACGTTCCAGCATTGCCTGCGGAGTGAGCACGCGGCTCCGGGCGGCAGCCAGCTCAATCGCGAGCGGCAGCCCGTCGAGCCTGGCGCAGATCTCCGCGATCGTGGCGCCGTTGCGGTCGGTCATCTCGAAGTCGGGCCGGGCCGCCTTGGCGCGCTGAACGAACAACGCCACGGCCCCGTACCCGCTCAACTCGGCGGCCGTCTGCCGCCGGCGCGCGTCGGGGAGCTCCAGCGGCGGAACGGGATAGTCGTGCTCGCCGGCAACCCGCAGCACCTCGCGGCTGGTAACCAGGATCGTGATCCTGGGCGCGGCTCGTAGCAAATCGACAAGAACAGGAGCGACCCCAACCACCTGCTCGAAGTTGTCCAGTACCAGCAGCGTCCGAAGATCGCGCAGGTGCGCTTTCAGCGTGTCAACGAGACGCTGATCGGATGAGTCCTTCAGGTTGAGCGCGCCAGCGATGGCCGGCACCACCATATCGGGATCCCCGACGGACGCCAGTTCGACGAACCACACGCCGTCGTCGTACTCGTCGAGCAAGTCCGCGGCGACCTGCAGACTCAACCGGGTCTTGCCGGTCCCGCCGGGCCCGGTCAAAGTGACCAAACGCACGCCGGGTCTGCGCAACAACTCGAGCACCGCCGCCACCTCGCGCTCGCGTCCGACAAGCAGCGTAGATTGAGGTGGGAGGTTGGTGAGCCGAGCGTCGAGGGTGCGGAGCGGCGGAAACTGCGCCGGCAGACCAAACGCGGCGAGTTGGTAGATGTGTTCCGGCCGGGATAGGTCTTTCAAACGGTGCCGTCCCAAGTCGACTAGACTGGCGTGCTCCGGCAGGGCATCGCGCACGAGTTCCTGCGTGGCCAGCGTCAGAAGCGTCTGGCCGCCGTGTCCGGCGGCCAGGAGCCGTGCGACGCGGTTCAGCGCGGGGCCGAAGTAGTCGCCGTTCCGGAGTTCAGCGGTGCCCGTGTGAAGGGCTGCCCGAACGCGAATCGTGCCGACCTCGCTCGGCCACGCTTCCGCGGCAAGCGCCCGCTGTAGGGCGAGCGCGGCGGCGACGGCGTCCCGCGCACGGGCAAACGCCGCATGGAATGCGTCCCCCACGGTCTTGAACACGTACCCCTGGCGGCCTGCAATGGTCCGGCGCAGGATCGCATCGTGCCGGGCCAGCACGGCCTGCATCGCGTCGGGGTGCTGCTCCCACAACCTCGTACTGCCTTCTATGTCCGTGAAGAGGAACGTGACGGTACCGGTCGGATGCGGGATCATCGCGCCGCCCGGCGGTCAGATCACCACGAGATCGCGGGTCAGCGTGTTGAGATCCTCAAAACCCGTCTCGGTCACACAGATGACGTTCTCGCACTGAAACCCTCCGATGCCATCGATGTACCACGGGAGTTCGACAGCGAGCACCATGCCGGGCTCCAGCACGCGTGTCTCCGTCTCGCTGATCACCGGCGTCTCCTCGAGAGGGTCCAGGCCGATGCTGTGGCCGAGATGGCCGCGGCAGTAGGTGTCGAAACCCGCGGCGTGCATGGCCTCCAACCCCGCGCGAAAGACATCACAGAACCGGTTGCCGGGTCGTACAGCGGCCAGGGCGGCGTCGTGCGCGCGAACGAGGGCCGCCTGGATCCGGTGCTGCGCGTCGCTCGCCCGGGCGTAGACGAACGTACGCGCGATATCCGACTGCAGGCCCTGGACGTTGGCGCCGCAGTCAAACATGATCTGGTCGCCCGGACGCACGAGCGCCTCCGGCGTGGCGACCCAGGGTCGTGGTCCGATGCGGACGCTGGCGCCGGCCGCGCGGAACCCGGACACCCCGCGACGCGCAACAGCCTGAAGCGCGCCCATCTGGAACCGGAGACGGATGTCCCCGTGGCGCGTGGTCTCGCTCACGCCCGCGACAGCGGCGAGGATCGCCTGCTCGGCCACCCAGACAGCCGTCCGCACATGGGCAATCTCCTGCAGCGTCTTGATCGACCGCAATTCCCGCAGCAGCGGGCTCGCGTCCACGAATGTCACATCTGGCACGGCCCGCTGGAGCCGGGAGAACGCGCCCTGTGAGATGAAGTCGAGGTCGAGCCCGACCCGCGCGTTGAGCAGGCCTCGCGCATCCAGCGTCTGCTTCAGCATGTCCAGGATCACGACGGGGTCGAAGAAACCGGGCTTTCGCGCCGGCACCGCCCGGCCCGATCGCGACCGGCGCAGGGCCACGGCGACATCGAGCGTGGCCAGGTCGGCATCCGACACGGCATCGAGGTTGACCCACACCGGGTATCCGCGGACATCCTCAATGCCCGACGAGACGCGCGCGCCGGCCACCTCGTTCTCGGCCACGACCATCGCCAGGTTCTCGCCGGTCGCCGGCACCACGGCCCATGTCGTCGGCAGGCCGGCCTCGTACCACATCTCACCCAACAGGCTGCTGAAGCCCGTCACATGCGTGACGTTCTTCGGCGCCGACACGAGCAGGGCGTCCACCCCGAGGTCCGCCATACGCTGAGTGGCTCTCTTCAGGTCCATGGCGATCACGACGCCCTGGGGATCTCTTGCGACTCGAAGGCTTTGAGGACGGCCGTCTCGGCGTGAATCGTCGTGGTGTCGAACACCGGGACCGGGCTGTCCGCCGGCCCCACGAGCAGCATGATCTCGGTACAGCCCAGGATGACTGCCTCGGCGCCATCGGCCACGAGGCGCTTGATCACGGTCCTGAAGCGCTCGCGCGACGCGGGCCGGACCTCCCCTCGAACGAGCTCTTCGTAGATAATGTCGTGCACGATCCGACGGTCGTCCGCGCCAGGGACCATGACCTCGAGACCGAACCGCCGCGTCAGGCGCCCCCGGTAGAAGTCCTGCTCCATCGTGAAGGCCGTTCCCAGCAACCCCACCCGGACCAGGCCCGCGGCCTTGATGCGCGTGGCGGTGGCATCGGCGATGTGCAGGAGCGGAATCGAGACCGACGCGGCCACGTCGTCGGCCATCCGATGCATCGTGTTCGAGCAGATGAGCACGAAGTCGGCGCCGCCACGCTCGAGGCGCTGCGCGGCGTCAACCATCAGACGCGTGGCGCCCTGCCAGTCGCCGCTGTGCTGCAGCGACTCGATCTCGCCGAAGTCAAACGAGTACATGAGAGTCCGGGCGGAGTGCACGCCGCCGAGTCGCTGCTGCGCCAGCCGGTTGATGATGCGGTAGTACTCGGCGGACGACTCCCAGCTCAGGCCTCCAATCATGCCAATGAGTTGCATGATGCTCCTCTCTAGCGTCCCTTGAGACGGGGGTCGAACGCCTCGCGCAGGCCGTCGCCCACGAAGTTGAAACTCGCCACCGTCAGGGCGATCATGGCGCCGGGAAAGATGGACAGCCACGGCGCCCGGACCAGGTAGTTCTGCGCGTTCTGCAGCATGTTACCCCAGGTCGGCGTGGACGGATCGACGCCGAAGCCGAGAAAGCTCAGCGCCGATTCGACGAGAATCGCGCTTGCGACGCTCAATGTGCCGGCCACCACCATGGGGGCGGTGGTATTCGGAAGGATATGGCGGATGACGATGCGCGAGCCCGGCAGACCGATGCTGCGGGCGGCCGCGATGAACTCCTGCTCGCGCAGGGAGAGCGCCTGCGCCCGAACGAGCCGCGCGACGCCCACCCAGCTGATCCCGCCGAGCAGCAGGACGAGGAGGGGCGGCGTGATCTTGATGAACGCGCCGATCACCATGACGAGCGGGAGCATCGGAATCGACCAGAGCACGTCCATCAGACGCGAGATCACGCTGTCCACCCAGCCGCCGCTCCATCCGGCGACGGCGCCCAGTGCCGCCCCGATCAGCACCGACAGCGAGGCGACTCCGAGCCCGACGACGAGGGACACCCGGGTTGCGAAGATCAGGCGGCTCAGGGTGTCGCGGCCGAGCGGGTCGGTCCCCAGCCACGCGGTTCGGCCGGGCGGGGCGAGGCCCCGAAAGTAGTCGATGGCTTCCGGGTCGCGCGGGGCGAGCCACGGCGCGAACACAGCCACGCAGAGCAATACGACGATCGTCGCCGCGCCGAACTTGGCCAGCGGGTTGCGGCGAAAGTCGCGCCAGCTTCTCGAGTACGCCCCGGCGATCGGTCCCGGCGCCTCGGGGCCGGCTGGTCTAGCCTCGCGCCTCGAAGCGGATGCGGGGATCGACGAAGGCATAGGCGATGTCGGCGGCGAGATTGCCCAGGACCGCGAGGGCGGCGAGGATCATGAAGTCGGCGATGAGCACCGGGTAGTTCCTGCCGAGCAGCGACTCGATGATGAGGCGGCCGTTGCCCGACCACGAGAAGATGGCCTCGGTGACCAGTGCACCGGAGAACAATCCCGGCAGGGACAGACCCAGCAGCGTGACGACCACCAGCAGCGTGTTGCGCAGCGCGTGCCGGAAGACCACAACCCGCTCGCCGAGGCCCTTCGCGCGCGCGGTGCGAATGTAGTCCTCCTGCAGGACTTCGATGAGACTCGAGTGGACGTACCGCGCCCACATCGCGAGGTTCACGGCCGCGAGCACGAGCGCGGGCAGCGCCAGATGACGGAGCCGGTCGAGCAGGGAAAACGGCGCGCCGATCGTGTACATGCCGCCGGATGGCATGAGGCCGAGCCAGACGGAGAAGCACATGATCGCCAGGAGCCCGGTCCAGAACGTCGGGACCGAGATCCCGAGAAGCGTCAGCACATTGACGACGTACCGGGCCGGGCTCCGGGGCCGCGTCGCCGTGAACACGCCGACGGGGATGGCGACCGCGAGCGACACCGCGTACGCCGTCCCCATGAGCGTCAGGGTCGCGGGCACCCGCTCGAGCACCACGTCGCGGACGTCGCGGCCGTCCTTGTACGAGTGCCCCCACGATCCCCTGAGCATGCCGCCGACCCACGCCAGGTAGCGGACGGCCAGCGGACGGTCCAGCCCGAGGCTTCGCTCGATCGCGGCCTGCTGCTCCCGCGTGAAATCCGGACCGAGGGCGTACACCGCGGTCGGCCCGCCGGGCGCGGTGTGGATCAACGCGAAGATCACCACCGAGATGCCGAACAGGAGCGGCACGAGGCCCAACAGCCGACGTGCCACGAATCCCCGCATCAGCGCCCCACCCACCACTCGGCGGCGTTCCAGGTATTGACACCGCCGCCGGCCACGGGACGAAAGCCGTTGACGCGCGTCCGCGTTCCATCAAAGAACACTCGCTCGTAGAGGAAGATGTTCGTCGCCTCTTGCGCGATCAGTTTCTGCGCCCTGAAGTAGAGGTCGCGGCGGCGGCGGCGATCCTGGATGACCCGGGCCTCGTCGATGAGCGCGTCGAGCTGCGGAAGGCGCAGGCGGAGCCAGTTGTTGCCCTTACTGTGCCACCAGGTGAAGAGCATCGAGTCTGGGTCAGGGCCGGCCCCCCAGAAACCGTAGCCGATCGCGAAGTTCCCGCTCTGCATGATCGTCACAAACGTCCCGACGTCCACGAGCGACACGTCAACGGCCGTGCCCACCTCCCGCCACTGGCGCTGGGCGACCTGGACGATCTGCTGGCGCTCCACGTCTCCCGCGATGCTCACGATGGAAAACGCCAGGCGCTGCCCGTCCTTCTCACGGACGCCGCTGGCAGGATTGAGCCGCCACCCCGCTTCGTCCAGGAGCTGCCGGGCCCGGCCGGGATCGTACTCGTACTTCACGACCCCGGGATCGTGCGCCCACGACGGCGACGTGATCGGCGTCCACGCCGGCTCCACGAGCCCCCGCAGGATGGTTTGGGTGATGCCCTTCTTGTCGAGCGCGTGCGTCAGCGCCTGCCGCACGCGCCGGTCCGACATGATGGGATGCGCGTTGTTGATCGTGAAGTGGAAGATCGAGTACGCGGGGGTGCGCCAGATTTTCCAGGCGGGATTCCGCTCGATGATCGGCACCTGCTCGGCCGTGATGGCGAAGCGCATGTCGATGTCGCCCCGCTCCATGGCCGCGAGGAGCGCGTTCGAGTCCGGGATGATGCGGTAGATGATCACCGCGACGTTCGGCGCACCGAGATAGTAGTCGGAATTCCGGCGTACGAGGATATGGCTGCCCGAGACCCACTCGACGAACGTGAAGGGCCCGAGCCCCACCGTGGGCGCCGTGTTCCAGGCCGCGGTATTGAGATCGCGCCCCTCCAGCACGTGCCGCGGCAGAATCCCGAGGCTCGTCCAGGTGTAGATCCACGGCGCCTGCGGCTCCTTCAGCGCGAACACCACGGTGTAGGGATCCGGTGCCGAGACCGAGGCGACGTTGAGGAACCCCGCCGGTCGGCCGATGACGCGATTCCTCGGATCCATCATGGCATTGTGCGTGAAGACGACGTCGGCGGAGGTGAACGGCCGCCCGTCGTGCCACTTCACGTCTCGCCGGAGCCGGTAGGTGTAGGTCTTCCCGTCCGACGAGACACTGGGAAGCTCCCGGGCCAGAAACGGGACGACGTTGCCTTTGTCATCGATCTTGGTGAGCGCGTCGAGGACGAGATTGAAGGCTTCCTGCGACACCGTGAGGTTCGTCAGCAGCGGGTTCAGGACGTTGGGCTCCTGGATCGAGCCGATCACGACCTGCCCGCCGCGCTGGGGCGCGGGGCTCGGGGCCGGCTGGGCAAACCCGGACGCGGTGATCACAATGACCGCGGCGCCGGTGGCAAGCAGTGTGGTCAAGCGCATCATGATTCCCTTGTGCGCTGCCTCGGGTGATGCGAAGGTTCCCCGGGGCAGTCGGCAAGGTTCCCCCCTTTCTCGGAGATGCCGCTGTCAGCGAGGCTTCAGCGACGACGGAACATTGCCTGATTCTAGCATGCCGTCCCGCGTTCCCTCTGGGTCAGGAACGATGCCTCCATGCCACGCACGGTGAGACCGCGTGAGAGCGCCGCGATGGCCGCGAACGAGCGCTTCGCTGTGGCGATGACGAGGTCGTCGATCGCCGCGAGATCCATCATGGCAAGCAGGTCGACCAACTCCTTGCGTCTGTCGCCGTCTCTGAATCATCGAGGTGACGGAGCAGCCGCTCGAGGTCGACTGTTCGAAGCGCCTCCACTTCCACAAGTTGGGAAGACACAATCCGGTCGTACTTCCCCGGGGTCCTCGCGCACGGCACGAAGCGACGCGACCACGCGGCAGCGGGTGGCGAGACCCGCACGTGGCCGGCGATCCGCTCTGACCGAGGCCCGGCCTTATCAAGACCCTGGAGCCATTGGCCCGGTCGATCTTGCCCTCACGTCGGCTCTGTGGCAAAGAAAGTATTGGAAGGAAGTCACACGCGAACGGAGGTGACGGAATGCCAGTCCGCACGCAGGTTCGTGACGCCGCCGCGGAGGCGCGCCGGGAGGTCGCGCGCATCGCCAGGGAACTCGAGGGGCTCTCCAAGTACCCGTCGAGTGAGGATCTTGCCAAACACCTCAAGGCCCTGACCAAGGCGCTTGACCGGTTCTTCATGGACGTGTCGGGCGCCTGAGCCGGCGCTCGCGCATGCCGCTGCCCCAGGTCCGGCCGCTGGAAGCCTATCCCGTCCTCGTTGACGGTCGGCGGCTGATCTGTCTTCGCGATCCCGAAGGAGTCGTTGACGAGCCGCTGGTCGTCTCGCCCAAAGCGTTTGCCGTTGCCAGCATGCTCGACGGGACCAGCGAGGTGATCGACCTGCAGGCGGCCTACGCGCGCCGCACCGGGGGCGATCTGCTCTTCTCCCAGGAGATCCAGCAGGTCGTCGATGACCTGGACCGGCACGGGTTCCTGCGCACAGACCGCTTCGAGGCCCTGCGCCGTGGGCTTGAAGACGCGTTTCGTGCCTCGCCCGTGCGTCCCGCCTACCACGCGGGCCGGGCGTATCCGGCGGACCCGGCGGCGCTGACGCAGGACCTGGCGCGCCACCTGGCCGCGGTGCAGACCGATGAGCTGGACGGGCTTCGCCCGCGGGGCGTCATCGCGCCCCACATCGACTTCGCGCGGGGCGGCTGGTGCTATGCCTGGGCCCACGCGGCACTGGCCGCCGCCGCACCGACCACCGTGCTGATTCTCGGCGTCGCGCACCACGGCCCGGATGCGCCGTTCATCCTGACGACGAAGCCGTACGCGACGCCGTTTGGCGCGGCCCCGGTGGATGCGGAGTTGGCCGCCTTCCTGCAACGCCGCGTCGATGGCCTGCTCGACCACGAGACCGTGCACCGGGCCGAGCACTCCATCGAGGTCCAGGTGGTCTATCTGCAGCACGTGTTTCAGCAACGCCCGGTGGCGATCGTGCCGGTACTGTGCTCGGGACCCGATCGCGAAGCGCCCGGCCGGTCCCCGCGCGCCCTGCCCGCGGTCGAGGCATTTGTCGGCGCGGTGCGCGACGCGATGGCCGCCGGGCACCGCATTGCCATCGTCGTGAGCGTCGACTTCAGCCATGTGGGGCCGCGGTTCGGCGATGCTGAACCGGTCGACCAGGCGATGGCCACCCGAACATCGCTCGGCGACCGCGCCGCCCTCGAGACGATCGCGCGGGGGGATGCCGAAGCCTGGTGGGCGACCGTGATGGGCAGCGGCAATCCGACGCGCATCGACGCGGCGTTCGCGACGTACGTGGCCTTGCGGATTCTCGAACCCTGCGCCGGGCGTCTGCTCCGGTACGGGCAGGCGCCGGATCCCGCCGGGGGGCTGGTGACGTTCGCGAGCATCGCGCTCGTTTGATGGGAGGTGGCTGCGTCCAAGACAGGACGCTAAGGAATGTGCTCCAAAAGCCAACGTCCGAGACACGAACTCGCGTCTCGGACGTCCACACCTGGTAGCGGGGGGAGGATTTGAACCTCCGACCTTCGGGTTATGAGCCCGACGAGCTACCGGACTGCTCCACCCCGCGTCGCACTCTTCATGCTACGACGGTGCTCCACCGCTGTCAACGGCCGCCGCCGGTTCGGCCGGCCTGATTGATCCCGCTCATCCCTCAGAGTCCGACGGTTGACCGCGGCGCGGGCAGCGGCAGCGTCTGGAAGTGCTCGACGAAGTCCACGAGATAGGGCACGACCCGCTGCAGGATCAGCTCGCCTTGCTCTCTGGTCGCCTCACTCGCGGGCTTGGAACGATCCCAGTAGCCGAGCGGCCAGCGCGTCCGCGACGGCAGCGGGATCTCGACGGCCGCGCCCTTGAACTGGATCTCGTACTTTCCCTGGCTATCGAACCCGTGACCGATGTCGGCGATCACGGAGCCGCCTTCCGCCTCTCTCAGGTTGACGTTGGCCTCGTCGTAGACCATCGCCAGACACGTCTCGGTGAACCCGCCGTGATCCGGGCCCAGGTTCCACTCGGGCCACAGCGCGATGGCCAGGCGGTACCAGAGCGGGAAGGCGAAGAGCATGCCGAGTTCTTCTCTGAGCCGCACCGCCACGCGCGTCATGATCGGCAGGTTGGTGCCGTGACCCGAAAGGATGATCACACGACGGATGCCCCACTTGTGCAGGCAGCGGACCACGTCCTCGATCACGTGGAGCAACGTGTCGTGACCGATCGAGAGCGTGCCCGGGAAGTCCATCATGCCGTGCGCCCATCCGTAGGGCATGACCGGGCAGACGAGCACGCGCGCCGCCTCTCCCACCCTGCGGCTGACCTCCCAGGCCGCCATCCAATCGGTGCCCAGCGGGTTGTGCGGTCCGTGGCTCTCGACGGCCCCCAGCGGCAGGATCGCGGTATCGGTTTCTTTGAAGGCCTGCTCGGCCTCTTTCCAACTGAGCGCGGCCAGTTCGGTCGTTCGCACCTGAGCGCTCACCCCTGTCCTGTGATGCTCCATGAGCCCCCGCGTCACCTCACCGTCCGTCGCCGATCAACTGCGCCAGCGTGATCGGCCGCACCGGTGGGCGGTAGCTCAACGGTTGATCGAAGGCCACCGGGCGGCCGGTCCGCACCGCCGCGGCCCGCGCGATCAGCGACCGGCAGTGCTGTCCCTGGCACTCGCCCATGCCCGCGCGCGTGGCCCGTTTGACATCGCCCGGCGCAGAGGCCAGGTCGTCGAAGGCATTGCGCACGGCCGGTCCGGGCACGAGCTCGCACCGGCATAGCAAGACGTCGCGCCGCTCCATCGCCGCGCGGACGTAGCGCTCCTCGAGGCCCCACATCAGGCCGATCCAGTCGCGCAGGGCCGCCGCGTCGGCCGATCGCGCCGCTTCGACCTGTTCGCGCAGCGCGCGGCTCCGGGTCCGCGCCGAGGCCACCCCCGCCACCTGCTCGGCGGCCATCGCACCGGCGAGTTGCCCCTCGAGTGCCGCGGTCTCGGGCCGGCCCAACCCCGCGGCATCGCCGGCCACGAACACGCCGTCCACCGACGTGCGGACGCCGTCGCGACGCCGTGGCACGGCGCCGCCCAAATCAGGCCGGTGCTCCATCTCACACCGCGCCAGCCAGGCCAGCTCGCTGCGCGGAGCACGCGCGTACGCCACGCACACCGCGTCCGCGTACCGCTCCTCGGTCCTGCCGCCGGCGTCCGTCAGTGCCACGGACTCGATGCGATCGCGCCCACGCACGTCGGCGATGAGATACCCGGCCAATCGCTCCACACCGTCCGACGACCCCGGCACGCCGCCGGACGCGTCGGCATAGGTCACGTCGTGTCCCCCTTCGGCCAGGGTCCGGGCCAGCACGAGACCCTGCTCGCCGATGCCGGCCACGATCCACCGCAGGCGCGCCGACAACATGCGCGCGGCGTCGAGCGCCTCGTCGGCGGTCAGCACCGACGAGTGCTCCCATCCGGCGAAGGGCAACAGGCGGTCGTGCGCGCCGGCGGCGATGATCGTCGCCTTGGGCGCCAGGTCGAGAGAATCGCCCGGCGTCACAACCGACACGAGGCGATCGGGAAACATGCCCCACGCAATGCTGGACCTGAGCACGGTGACGTGGCCGCCAAGACCGGACGCCGCGCGCAACTCCTTGCGCTCGTCTACGAGCATGACCTCGAGCCCGTGTCGCGACGCCTCGAGGGCCGCGGCGACGCCCGCGGCGCCGCCGCCGATAACCAGGCAGTCCACGTCAACCGGCACGCTCAGGCCTCCATGACAAGTTGCTGGACTCTCGTCGGGTCGTACGGCGCGATCGGAATCTCTGTCCGACCGTCGCAGATCAGGTCGGCGATGACCGCACCGTGCAGCGGCGACAACGTGATGCCGCTGTGGCTCACGGCCACGTAGAATCCGGGCACCGACGGCACCGGACCCAGGCAGGGCAGGCCGTCGGCGGGCATGGATCGGATGCCGGCGAACGCGCGCAGGAGCCGCGCATCGCGTAGCATCGGTACCCGGCGGACGGCGTTGCGCGCAATCGTGCGGATCGCGTCGGGCGTCACGTCGACGTTGTATCCCACCTCTTCGCGCGTGAAGCCCATGAAGAAGTGTCCGTCGGGCCCCTGGCGGACGCCGGACATCGGCATCCGAAGCGTCTTCGGCATCGGCAGCGTCACCAGCACCTGCCCGCGGACTGGCCGGACCGCCAAATCCATGCCGACCATCCGGCTGATGACCGCGGCATACGGCCCGGCGGTGTTGACGACGTGCGGCGCGGCGATGCGACCGTTGGTCGTCAGCACGCCCGCGACACGGCCGTCGCGGCGCTCGATGCCGAGCACTTCGGTGTGGAGGACACACTCAACGCCGAGACGCCGCGCCGCGCGTGCCAACGCGGTCACATAGCGGATCGAGTCGAGGTGGCCGTCGTGTGGGCTGTAGACGGCGCCCCGCACCTCCCGTGAAAGCCCGGGCTGCAGGCGGTGCACCTCGGCGGCGTCGAGCAAGCGGCCCTCGAACAGCGGGCTCGCGCTCTGGCGTTCGACGAGCGCCTGGCCTTTGGCGATATCGGCATCGTTCATGCACAGTGTGAGCCCGCCCGGCTGGTCGAGATGCACGTCCTCGCCCAACTCGGCCACCAGCGCCGGGAACATGCGCGCGCTGCGCAGGCTGAGTTCCATGTAGTGGACGGGTTCTTTCGAGTGTACCCAGATCAGCGCGAAGGTGGCGGCGCTGGTGCCCGAGCCGACCCCCGCGCGGTCGATCAGCACCACGCGTCTGCCACGCTTGGCGAGGTGATAGGCGACCGACACGCCCACGGCGCCGGCGCCGACGACGACGACCTCGGTCTCGCGCACAGTCTGCATGCGTCGCCGTACTCCCCGCGGCCCTACAGCCGTGTCTCGAGCTTGAACTGCCCCGCCTTCTCCAGTCCCCGCGCCAGCACGGTGAAGTGCGTCGCGGCGACGCCGAACCCGAACTCGAAGTTGACGGCCTGTGCGATCTCCGCGAGGGTCCGGCGCCCGTCGGCGAAGTTCCACAGCTCATCGGCGAAGATCCGCAGCGTCTCCCAGTTGACCCGCGCGTCGTCGGCGCGCATGGCGCCTACCAGCGCCGACATCTCGTCATAGGAGAGCCCGACCGCGCCCGGCGGCACACCATCGGATGAACGCTTCGGCACGAGACGGAACGGATCGGTCGAAGGATCAACCGGCGTGGCGGCGGCCGGTGCCGCAGACGACCCTGCCGGCCGCGACGGCCCGGCCACGGCGTCGAGCCGGTCCAGTTCCACCACGAGCCGCGCCTCGAGGTCGGCGGCCAAGCGGTCGGCCAGTGCGCGGACGCGGTCGTAGCCGGGGTCGCCCTGGGCGAGGCGCAGCGCGGAGCGAATCGCGCGGGTGTCGCGATCGACCAGGTATCGCGCCTCCTCACGCGCGCGAGCCGCCGCGGCCGCGAACGCCCCGACGGCGCCTGCCGCACTCAGGACGTCCCGGGTCAGCCGACCCAGACGAAACGCCGCCTTCGAGGCGACTTCCTGCATGATCGCGGCCACCTCCGGCGCGCCGGCCCGCGCGATGCCGAGCGCCAGGCTGCCGAGCACGCGGCCCGCGCGCTCGAACACCATCGGATCGGTGTGCGCGGCGGTCAGCAACTGCGTGTGGAAGTAGAGGTCCGGCCACGACATGAACAGGGGCGCGGGGACGCCGAAGGTCACCCAGTAGTGGTTGTCGCTCCACGGCGTGTAGGGCAGATGCGTGAAGTTCACCAGCGGGATCACGGGACCGTTGCGAAACGGCCACTCGGCTTCTTTCGGCAGGTCCTCGATGAGCGCCGCGCCCAGGTCGCTGACATAGCTCGGGATCGAGTCCGGCGACCGGTACATGACCAGCGACGACTTGAGACTGGCCTGCCGGTGTCCGACCGAGTCCAGACAGAGTACGGCCTGGATTCGGTCGAGCACATCGCGATGCGTGTCAAGGAAGAACGAACTGCCCAACCCTTCGGCCACGAACATGAAGCAAATCGAGCGACGTGGTCTCGGCAGCGCACCGGTACCGATCGCGTGGGCGAACGCTCGACACAGCTCGACCATCAGCGCCGGCCCGGCTGCGCAGTTGGCGCACGGCTTCGTGCCCGCCGAGGTGTGGGCGATGAACATGACCGACTCCCCTGCTCGATCGGTGCCGCGCAGCGTCGCGAGCAGATTGACGCCTTCGCCCTTGAACGTGCGCGCGCGCACCACCGCGCGCACCCGCACCGGCCCGCGCCGCAACAGCGCGGCCAGGCGCTCGGCGACCCGATACCCCACGGAGAACGCCCACGGGTTGTCCCAGCGCGCCGGCAGCCGCAGCAGTTGCACGGCTTCGGGCACCGACTGCCGCGTGCGCCATGGCGGCGCCTGCGAGTGTAGGAAGTCGGTGATGATGCCCGCGGCACCGTGCTGCCGCGCGAGCTCCGCGGCGTGGTGCCAGGCGGGCCGTGTCTCGCTGTCGCGGATCAGCACCGCGTTGCCGGCGACCGGCTTCCCGGCGTAGTCCCCGGGCGACAACCCGGTGCCCACATCGACGACGTGGACCACGCTGCCTGCTTCAGGTGTGCTGCCGCACCACCAGGGCAGCGTGGACGGCACGTCGGCGTACGAGATCAGCCGCTCAAACCCCGGCTCGACGACGTCGAGGGTCGCGGCCAGCGGCTCCCACGCCGGTGGCATCGTCCGGCCCGCAAAGCGCGTCTCGCCGTCGAGCGGGTACCGTTCTTCAACAACCTCGTCCGCGCCGGCGTCTCGGACTGCGTCGGCCACGAACCGCGTGGCCTCGTGGTAGCCCGAGGAGCCGGGCGAGCGATAGTATTGGGTGATCGTCTCGGTGTCGCGGTGCGCCCGTTCGCCGGACAGGTGCGTGCGGAGAAGCGCGTCCAGATCAGGGTACATGGCTCAGGGCACCGACAGCGGTCGCATGGTCAGCGACCACCCGCCGTCGATCAGGATATCCTGACCGGTGAGGTAGGCCGACGCGTCGGAGGCCAGGAAGACGCACAGCCCCACCAGATCGTCGGGCCAACTGAAGCGCCGGAGCGGGATCAGGTCCACGTTGGCGCGGTACCGGGGCGACGTCTCGTCGGGCGGCCGCTCGGGCGTGGCGACCGCGCCCGGCGAGAGCGCGTTCACGGTGATGCCGTCATCGGCCCACTCGACCGCCAAGCCCCGGGTCAGGCCGGCCACCGCGGCCTTCGAGGCGCTGTAGGAGGTCCGCTTCCACACACCCTTGCGTGCGGAGATGGAGCCGATGTTGATGATCCGGCCCCATCGTCGTTGGCGCATCGCGGGGTAGACCGCCTGCGAGGCCAGCAGGATGCCTCGGACGTTGACACCCATGATCCAGTCGAAGTCCTGGGCGGTGTGGTCCACCGCGGTCTTGTCGACCCGGACGGCGGCGTTGTTGACGAGGATGTCAATGCGGCCCCAGCGGTCGAGCGCGGCCTGGGCCATGGCGCGGCAGGATCCCGCGTCGGCCACGTCGGTCTGCACCGCGGCAACGTCCCAGCCTTCGGCGACCAGGCGAGAGGCCGCGGCCTGACCGCCGGCCGCGTCCTGGTTGGCGATCAACACACGCGCGCCCGCGCCCGCCAGGCCTCGGCTCAACCCGAAGCCGATGTTTCTATTGCCGCCCGTCACGATCGCGACACGACCCTCGAGCGCAAACAGGTTCAATGTTGGAAGACCCACGGCGGGCTCCTCGCGCGGAAAATTCTGTCGGGTGCCGTGATGTTCGTCACCGGCCGTCGGGAAACCTTCGGTGCGGGGTGGAGAATGCCCGTGACTATGCGAAAATGCCGGAATCCAGAGAGTTTATCAGAAGGGGATTTCATGATACCAGAGAAGCGATTCATGACACCAGAGAAACGAAAGATGTTTTCATTTCTCGTCACCTGGAGGATCCGCTTGTGGCTAAGTCCGGAGCGGCGAAAACCGTCAAGCGCGCACTGGAGATCCTGAACGTCCTGGCCACTGCCGGTGGGCCGGTCGGCGTGATCGACCTCAGCAAGCAATTCAAGGCGAGCCAGAGCACGATCTTCCGGATCTTGTCCACGCTGGTCGAGGAAGGCTACGTCACCCAGGACCCGGTCACCGACAAGTACGCCCTCGGCCTCCAGGCGATCATTCCGGCCGGCGCCGCTCTGAACCAGATCGAGGTGCGCAAGCAGGGGCTGAGCGCGCTCGAGCGCCTGGCCACGGAGACCGGGTGCAACGCGAACCTGGCGGTCCTGTACCGCGGCTCGGTGCTCTACGTGGGTCGCTTCGACGGCCCGCGCAGCGCGCGCATGTACACGGTCCTCGGCCGGCTCGCGCCGGCCCATGCCACGGCGCTCGGCAAGGCGATGCTGGCCTTCCTTCCCGACGACGAGGTCGCGCGCATCATCGACGGCCGACCGCTGGCGTCATGCACCCCGCGCACGATCACCGATCCTGACATCCTGCGTCAGGAACTCGCGCGCACGCGGACCCGCGGGTACGCGGTGGATCACGAAGAGTTCATCCAAGGCATCTGTTGCGTCGCGGTCCCCATCCGCGGGCAGCACGGCAGGATCGAAGGCGCGATCAGCGTTTCCGGGTCGGCGTTCCAGGTCAGGCCGGATGCCGAGGACAAGCTCGCGGCCCGCCTGCAGGACGTGTCGTATGAGATCTCGGGCCGCCTGGGGTATATCGCGTAGTCCGGTGTCCCTGCCGCGCGTGCACGTCATCACCACGGGCGGCACCATCGCCGGCAAGGCCACGCCGGCGGGTGAGGTCGTGCCCGGCCTCGAAGCCGACGACCTGCTGGCGCGCGTGCCCGGGGCCTCGGCGGTCGCGCACCTGACGACCGAGCGCGCGTTCAACGTCGCCAGCGCGTTCATCGGGTTCGACCAGATGCTGACGCTGGCGCGGCGCATCCACACAGTGCTGACCGGGCCCTCGCATGACGGGGTCGTGGTCACGCACGGCACCGGCGCGCTCGAGCAGACGGCGTACTTCCTCGACGTGACGCTGGGTCTCGACCGGCCGGTTGTCGTCACTGGCGCGATGCGCAACCCCACCCTGCCGGCCGACGACGGTCCGCTCAACCTGCTCAACGCCATCCACGTGGCGGCAAGTGCGAAGTCGCGCGGCCTGGGCGTGCTGGTCGTCATGAACGGCGTGATCCACGCGGCCCGCGACGTTGCCAAGGTGCACTCCTCGCGGGCCGACGCGTTCCAGTCACCGGAGTTCGGGCCCCTCGGCGCGATCGACGAAGACCACGTGCATTACGCGCGGCGGCCGTACCGGCGGCTGCCGGCGGTGATGCCGCCGGCGATCACGGCCAGGGTGGAGCGCATACCCTTCGGGGCCGGGGGGTCAGACCTGTTCCTGAAGACCGCCGTGGACGCGGGCGTGGACGGGATCGTGCTCGAACAGGGCCGCCTGACGCCGAGACAGCTCGACCTCGTCACCCGTGCCCTGGCGCAGGGCACGACCGTCGTGATGTGCAATCCTCACGGATGGGGCCGCCTCCACCGCAACACCTACCGCCATCGCGGCGGCGAGTCGCACCTGCTAGAACTCGGCGTGATCTTCGCCGGTACGCCCGCGTTGAAGGCCCGCGTCAAGCTCACGATCCTCCTGAGTGCGGGGATGGACCGCGAGCGGATCCGCGACCTGTTTCACGCGGAGTGGGACTGACGCTCGTAGGCCCGCAGCGCCTCCAGGCAGTCGGCCAGGCCGTCGCGCAGTGAGAAGCGCGGCGCGTATCCCAGTTCGGTGCGCGCCCGGGAGAGGTCGAGCCGACAGAGATGCTTGGCGGGCAGGAAGCCCGGGCCGATCGTGAGGTCGGCGTCCGGCTCGAGTTCGCGCAGGATGGCGGCGGCCTGGAACAAGGTGCTCACCTCGCCCGTTCCGATGTTGTAGATACCCGACGGCACAGACGGTGCGAGCGCGGCGGCTACGCATCCCGCGGCGCAGTCCTTGACATGCACCAGATCCATCCCCTGGTCGCCACCCGCATCCAGTCGATACGCCCGGCCGGCCGCGACCGCGGCCAGCATGTCGTTGACCGGTCCCGCGCCTCGCGCCTCGCGCTGAAAGCGCCGCTCGGCCGCGTAGTAGCCGCCGAACCGTAGCGCCGCGATCTCAAGTCCGTACATCTGCCGGTACCAGAGCGCGTAGCGCTCACACGCATACTTGGCGAGTTCATAGGGCCGCACCGGATCGGCCGGCGTCGTCTCGGGCACCGGCAGATAGTCCGGGTGGCCATGCGGCGTGCCGTGAAAGTCGGGGTACAGCGACCACGTCGACGCCAAGACGAGGCGGCCCACGCCCGAGAGACGGCAGGCCTCGAGCACGTTCAGCGTGCCGCCGACGTTCGTCTCATGGTTACCCAGCGGATGCCGGTTGTACCACTCGCCCACGAGCGCGGCGAGATGGATCACGCGATCGGGCGGGGTCTCGCGCAGTACGTCGAGGACCAGGGCCAGATCGCGCACATCGAGCCGACGATACACGAGTCCCTCGACGCCGCGCAGCATCGGCCCGGGGTCGGGCAGGGCGTCTGCGCCGACAACCGTATGCCCGCCGGCCAGCAACTGGCGAACGACGTGCGATCCCACGACGCCGGCGGCGCCGGTCACCAGGATGGCGGCCATGATGATCCTCCGGCTGCGGGCGTCCCGGCGCGGAGCCCGAGCGCCCGGGCGCGGGCCACGCAGTCGGCGACGCCCGCTTCCAGGGTCCACTGCGGCGCGAAGCCCAGTTCGCGCCGCGCGCGGCTGATGTCGAGCACGCAGTAGTGGCCGGGCGCGAAGTCGATGCCCGGGCCGACCTCGATGCGCGCATCGGGAACCGCAGCCGTCACCGCGGCCGCGAAGCGCGCCGGCGTCACGGGCTCCCCGGCGCCGATGTTGTAGGCAGCGCTCGGCAGCGCCGCCGCATCCGCCGCCAGGATGAACGCGCGCGCGAGGTCGCGGACGTAGATGCAGTCCATGACGCGCTCGGCGCCGCCGGCGAGCACCAGGGGCGCGCCGCGCACCGCGTGAGCCATCATCGCGTGCAGCACCCCCATCGCCCGGCTCCCCGGGTTGAGCGTGCGCTCTGCAGCATAGTAGATCGCGAAGCGGAACGCCGAACACTCGAGACCGAACTTGCGCGTGTAGAAGCGGCCCATGCGCTCGGCCGCGTGCTTCCAGATTTCGTACGGCCGGTCGGGGTCAAGCCAGTGGTCCTCGGGCACGCGACGGTAGGTCGGATGCCCGTACGGCGTCCCGTCGAAATCCGGGTACACGGTGCGTGTGCTGGCCATCACCACGCGCCGCGCCCCGGTGCGGCGGGCGGCCTCGAGCACGTGCATCGTCCCGGTCATGTTGACGCCGAACATCACGAGCGGCTCATCGTCGGACGCCGCGCCGGTCAGGGCGGCCAGGTGCAGCACGGTGCGAACCCGGTACCGTCCGAAGAGGGCGACGAGGCGATCGAGGTCGCGGATGTCGGTGCGCTCGACGTCCACACGGCCTCCGAACTCCTGGTCCCACGCGTCGGGAATGGCGGTGTCCACCACCAGCGGCCGCTCGCCGCGGGCCACCAGGTCACGCACCACGTACGATCCGACGACGCCCGCGCCGCCGGTGACCAGCGTCGTCATCGCGCGGGCTCCGCCGCCGTCACCGGTTTCCGGAAGAACGCCGCGAGGTGCTCGACGACGTACGCCACGTCGTCGTCGCCCATCTGCGGGTACAGCGGCAGGCCCAGGATTTCCCGGGCCAGCCGCTCCGACACCGGCAGCATCCCCTCGCGGAATCCGAACTGTTCGCGGTAAGGATCGTCGAGATGCAGTGGGGTCGGATAGTGGACCGCCGTGCCGATACCCTGCTGCTTCAGGTACTGTCGGATCTCGTCACGGCGCTGCACGCGCACCTCGAACCGGACATACGAGTGTTCCGCCCATGGCCGCTCCGCCGGTTGCTGCACCGGGATGCCGGACTCGGTGAGCAGCCGCCGGTAGAGCCCGACCAGGTGCCGGCGCCGGCGCAACCACTCGGGCAGCAGCCGGAGCTGCACGCGCGCGATCGCCGAGAGCACCTCGGACTGTCGGTAGTTGAAGCCGACGCCGTCGTGGACCACCTGCCGGTACGGCGAGGGCATCGCGTTGCCGGCATGGAACCGCGCGCCGCGGGCGTGGTTGGCGAGCGTGAAGACCCGCCGCACAATCGCCTCATCGTACGACCCCACGGCGCCGCCCTCGCCGCCGCACGTCATGGCTTTGTTCTGAACGAAGCTGTAGCAACCCGCGTCGCCCAGGGTGCCGACCGCCTCGCCCGCGTACCGCGCGCCGATCGCCTGGCAGGCGTCTTCGATGACGAGCAGGCCGTGCTTGCGCGCCAGGGCCAGGATCGGAGCCATGTCGGCCGGATGCCCGGCGGTGTGCACCGGCATGATCGCCCGTGTGCGAGGAGTCACCGCGGCCGCGGCCGCGGCAGGATCCATGTTGTAGATGTCGGGTTCGACATCCACGAACACCGGCGTCGCGCCCACCAGCGACACGCAGTGGGCCACGCTCGAGAACGTATTCGCCGGGACGATCACCTCATCGCCGGGCCCGACGCCGTACGCGGCCCAGGCCAGGTGCATCGCCGCGGTGCCGTTCGCGACGTTGGCCACGTGCGGCTGCCGGCCGCCGGGCCCTGCCAGGAACGCGCCGAACTCCTGCTCGAGCGCCAGGCCCTCGGACTCCTCGGCGGGCGTGGTGCGGATGTAGTGGCCGGAGTCGAGGACGCGGCACGCCGCATCCTTCATCTCCTGGGTCACGAACGGGGTGAAGACCGGAATCCGTTTGGCCATCTCTGCTCTCCTCTCGATGCGCGGCCTACCGGCCCGGGACGCGGTCTGCGGCTGCCGGCAGCCCGATCTCGCCCTTGAGCCGGGGATCGAGCGCGTCCCGCAGGCCGTCGCCGAACAGGTTGAACGCGAGCACCGTCAGCATGATCGCCACGCCGGGCACGATCGAGATCCACGGCGCCGTCTGCAAGAACTTCGTCCCGTCGGCCACCATGTTCCCCCAAGTCGGCGTGGGCGGGGCCACGCCCAATCCGAGGAAGCTCAGGCTGGACTCCGTCAGGATTACCGTCGAGACGCGCAGCGTCGAGAGCACGATGATCGGCGACAGTGTGTTGGGCAAGATGTGCCGCCCCATCACGCGGCCGCCCGCGGCGCCCAGCGCGCGCGCCGCTTCGACGTAGTCGCGGCTCCGCTGCGCGAGCACCTCGCCGCGCACCAAACGCGCGAACGGCGGGATGCTGGACACCCCAACCGCCAGCATCAGGTTGAACAGGCCGCCGCCCAACACGGCCACGATGGCGATCGCCAGCAGGATCAGGGGAAACGCCATGAGGACGTCCACCACGCGCATCAGCAGCGTGTCCAGACGGCCGCCGTAGTACCCGCCGAGCAATCCGCACCCTGCGCCCAGTCCGGCCGCGATCACCACCGACACGACCCCGACCAGCAGCGACACACGCGCGCCGTAGACCAGACGCGCGAGTTGGTCTCGGCCGAAGTTGTCGGTGCCGAGCAGATGCGCGCCAAGACCCGGCGGCTGCAATCGCTCGAGCAAGCGGTGCTGCGTCGGGTCATGCGGCGCGATCCACGGGGCCAGCAGCGCGGCGGCGACAACGACACCCACAACGCACGCCCCCGCCGCCGCGCTCCGCCGGAGCCAGAACGCGCGGGCCGCGAGCCGCCACCCGCGGCGCGCCGGCCGCGGCCAGGCCCGGAGGATCGGCGCGTCACGCGTAGCGGACACGAGGGTCCACAAGCGCGTAGCTCAGATCCACAAGCAGGTTGACCAGCAGGATACCGATCGCGAACACCATGATGGCGCCCTGTACCATCGGGTAGTCCCGGGCGTAGATGGCGTCGACGACGAGCTTGCCCAGGCCCGGCCGCGAGAATACCGTCTCGGTCACGACCGCGCCGCCGAGCAGGTAAGCGATATCGAGACCAATCACGGTGATCACAGGGATGGCCGCGTTCCGGAGGGCGTGCCGCAGCACGACCGCGGCCGAGGCCAGACCCTTGGCGCGGGCCGTCCGGATGTAGTCCTGGTTCAGGACCTCGAGCATCGAGGAGCGTGTCATGCGCGCGATCAGGGCCGCGGACCGCACGCCGATCGCCGCGGCCGGCAGAACCAGATGGACGGCGAGGCTTCGCCAGTCGCCCCAGGCGCCGGCCCCGAAGACCGGAAACCAGCCCAGCCGGTACGCGAAGACGTAGATCAGCAGAATCCCAAACCAGAAGCTCGGGCTCGACAGCCAGATCATCGCGACGGTCATGGTCACGTAGTCGGTCGGGGTGTTGCGCTGCATCGCGGTCACGATGCCGGCCGGCACCCCGAGCAGCACCGCCAGTACCACGCCGGCGACCGCGAGCACGACCGTGAACGGCGCCTGCACCGCGATCTCCGCCGCCACGGGCTGGTTGGTGCGAAACGAGCGGCCCAGATCCCCGCGGGCGACCTGCGCCACATAGGTCACGTACTGCGTGCCTATCGGGCGGTCGAGGCCCAGCCGCTCACGGACCTCGCTCAGCACCTGCGGCGACACGCCGATGTAGTCGCCGAGCATGAGCTCTGCCGGGTCGCCGGGCGCGATGTGCACCAGCAGGAACGCCAGCGTGATCACGCCCACCACCGTGGGTACCGTCACCAGGACTCGTTGCACCAGGTACGACATGCTCTCGGCGCGCCCGAAGGACACGGGGGCGGCCCCCTTGCCCTCGCGCGTCACAGGCAGCCCGGCGCTACTCGAACTTCACAAACTCGAACCGCGTCATCCAGTGCGCCGTGTTCGCCGGATGCCCCTTCTGGTTCTTGCCGTAGGCCGTGACGTACACGGGATTGAAGAGAGGAACGAACGGGACGTCCTGCGCCACCTTCTTCTGGATCTCGACCAGGATGCGCGCGCGCTCGCGCGCGTTGATGGCGATCCGCTGGGCCTCGATCAACTGATCGATCGCGCTGTAGAACGAGTGGTTGCCCCCGGGCGGGAAGCTCTCCGAGTGGAACTGCTCGGTGAGGAACTGGTCCGGATCGAACCGGGTGGTGCCGCTGATCGTGATGTCGTAGTCGCCGGCCTGCCGCCGCGCGGTCCAGGCGCCGGCCTCGAGTTTGACAAGCTGCAGGTCGACGCCGATCTCCTTGAACCACTGCTGCAGCGCGGTGGCGATGAGATCCGCGAACTCCGCCGGCTCGTACACGACGTTGATCCGAAACCCGTTGGGGTGGCCGGCCTCGGCGAGCAACTGTCTGGCCCGCTGGACATTCCGCGGGTACTTCTCCACATCGTTCGTGTGTCCGATCATCCCGGGCGGGATGACGCTGTACGCCGGCGAGCCCATCCCCTCCAGCAGCGTCCGGGTGAACGTGTCGCGGTCCACGGCGTGTGCCAGCGCCCGCCGCACGCGGACGTCGTCGAGCGGCTTGCGCCGGGTGTTCATCGTGAACTCCCACCAGCCCGTGGTGGGCGTCGCGGTCATCACGATGTTGGGATCGCGCTGGAGCTGCTTGAAGACCTGCGGGTCACGGACGATCATGTGGTTGATCTCGCCCTTCTGGAGCGCGAGCGCGGCCACGCTCTCTTCTGGCACCACCTTCCAGACGATCCGTTGCGCCTGCGGCGCGCCGCGGAAGTACCGCGGGAAGGCTTCCAAGACCATCTCCTGGCGCGGGGTGTAGCTCACGAAGCGGAACGGCCCGGTGCCGATCGGGTTGAACTGAAATCGTTCGCCCAGTTGCTCGACGGCCTTCTGGCTCGTGATGTAGCCCGGCCGGAAGGCGAGCGCACCGGCCAGGAAGCTCGCCGACGGCGCCTTCAGGGTAATGCGCACGGTGTAGGGATCCACAACCTCGATGGTCTCGATGATCGTCAAGGACGCCCGGTACCGCGACCGCGTAGCCGGGTTCAGGATGCGTTCGAGGCTGTACTTGACGTCCTGCGCGGTCAGCTCGCCGTACCCGCCGTGGAACTGCACGCCCTTGCGAAGGAAGAACGTGTACACCTTGCCGTTCGGCGAGACGCGCCACCGCTCCGCCAGATCGGCCTCGACGTCCAGAGAGTCGGCCTTGTAGCGGACGAGCCCGCTGAACACGTTCATCGCAATCTGGTAGTCGGGAGAGCCCGGGATGTGCGCCGGGTCCACGTTGCGGAAATCGCGCGGGTAGGCCGACACGATCGCCCGCGGCCCGGGTCGAATCTGGCCGGCCGTCGGACCCGCCGTGACGGTCACCACCAGTGCGCATGCGAGCACGCACCACACCCACCGTGTCCGTTCCATTAGCGAGCACCCCCTCGTGGTGCGACCGGCGAGGCCTGCGTTCAGCACATCCCGTGCCTGACGCGATCGTGGTCTGAAGGATTCCTCCCTGTCCCTCCTGAATTCCTCCCGGAACCAGAACTCCATTTCGTTTTGCACGCCCGTCTGGAACCGGCGGAACACGGACTTTCGAATTCGCCGGTATGTGACGACCCACGGGAGGTGCCGCGAGGGTGGCGGGCCCACGCTGGACGTGTGTGCGCACCGAGGTGCGCGATCTGCCGAGCTACGATATCCGGGTTGAGCGCGCGGTCTTCGAACCGCACGGCATCGCACTCGAGCGGGTGGACATGGATGACCCCGAGGCGTTCGCCCGTCTGGCGCCGGAAGCCGACGCGGTGCTCCACATGCGCGGCCGTCTGGACGCCGACCGCATCGCCCTGCTCGGGCGCTGCCGGATCATCGCGCACTACGGCACCGGCGTGGACCGGCTGGATGTTGACGCGGCCACTCGCCGTGGAATCTGGGTGACCAACGGGCCGCGCTACGCCGTGGACGAGGTCTCCTCGCATGCCATCGCGCTGCTGCTGGCGGTCGCGCGTAAGATCGTCGCCGCCGATCGCGCGGTGCGGGCCGGACAGTGGCACATCAAACCGATCGTCCCGTTGCACCGCATCGCCGGCGGCACGCTGGGCCTGCTCGGCTTCGGCAACATCGCGCGGGCGACAGGCCGCAAAGGCCAGGCCCTCGGCCTGCGGGTCATCGCCTACGACCCGTACGTCGACCCGGCGGTCTTTGTGGCGGAACGGGTCGAGCGGGTGAATCTCGACGATTGTCTGGCTCGTGCCGACTTTCTCTCGGTACACCTGCCCCTCACGAATGAGACGACCGGCATGCTCGGCCATGCGGCGTTCGCCCAGATGAAACCGGGAGCCCTGCTGATCAACACGTCGCGCGGCGGCGTCATCGATGAGGCGGCGCTCGTCGAGGCGCTGCGCGCCGGTCATCTCGCCGGCGCAGGCCTCGACGTCTTCGCGCACGAACCCCCGGCCACCGACCACCCGTTGCTCGCGCTGCCGAACGTGACTGTCTCCGGGCACATCGCGTTCTACTCCGAGGAGTCCATCCAGCAGATGCAGCGGGACGCGGCGAACCAGGTCGTCCAGGCGCTCCAGGGCACGGTACCGGAGTTCCTGGTCAACCGCGAGGCGCTGCGCGTGACCCGACAGTCCGAATCCTGAGCGGAGGCGACACGGGTGACCGTCACGAACGGCGAGGCACGCATCGGCATTGAAATCGGCGGCACGTTCACCGACTGGGTCGTCACCGAGGGCGACCGCGTAGTCAGGATCGGCAAGGTCTTCTCGACGCCGGCGCACCCCGAGGTGGGCGTGATGAACGCGTTGGCCGAGGCCGGAATCGGCGTCGAGCACCTGACGACGCTCGTGCACGGCTCGACGATCGCCACGAACGTTGTCGTCGAACGCAAGGGCGCGGTGACGGCGCTGCTGACGACCGCAGGGTTCCGCGACGTGATTGCGATCCAGCGCCAGGCCAAACAGCGGTTGTTCGACCTGTTCTACAAACACCCCGAGCCGCTCGTGCCTCGTCACCGCGTCCTGGAGGTGTCGGAGAAGATCGGGCCCGACGGCAGCGTCAGGCAGCCGCTCTCCCTGGACGGGCTGCTCGACCGCCTGGATCGCCTGATCCAGGAAGACGGCATCGAGTCGGTCGCGGTCTGCCTGCTGCACGCCTACGCGAACCCGGAGCACGAGGTGGCCGTGGAGCGCGCCATCGCGGCGCGCTTTCCGGGCCTGCATGTCTCACTGTCGTCGGACGTGCTCCCGCGATTCCGGGAGTATGAGCGCGCGTCCACCGTGGTCATGTCCGCGTACACCAGGCCGGTCGTGGATCGCTACCTGGGCAGCCTGGAGCAGCGGCTGGCCGAAGCCGGGTTCCGCGGCCGGTTGAGCATCATCCAGGCCAACGGCGGCAGCGTGCCGGCGCTGGCCATCCGGCGTCACGCCGTCAAGATGATCCTCTCGGGTCCGGCAGCCGGCGTCGTCGGTGCCACGGCAATCGCCGCTGACGCGGGGCTCAAGGACATCATCACGTTCGACATGGGCGGCACCAGCACCGACGTCTGTCTGGTGGACGGCGGCGAGCCCAAAGTCACCTCGGACTACAAAATCGCCGGACTGCCGCTCGCGCTGCCCATGATCGACATCGTCACCGTCGGCGCGGGCGGCGGCTCTATCGCCAGCATCGACCAGGGTGGGATCATGCAGGTCGGCCCGGCCTCGGCCGGCGCGGATCCCGGCCCCGCCTGCTACGGCCGCGGCGGCCACCACTTCACCGTGACCGACGCGAACGTCATCCTCGGCTTCATCCGCCCCCACACGTTCTACGGCGGCCGGCTGCGCCTGGACATGGACGCCGCGCGCGCCGCGCTCGACCGCCTGGCCGCGCAGGTGGGCATGCCGCCGCTGGAGGCCGCGGAAGGCGTGCGCCGGCTCGTGAACTTCACGATGGCGCAGGCGATGCGGCTCGTCTCGATCGAACGCGGGCACGACCCCCGCGACTACGCCGTCGTCGCGTACGGCGGCGGCGGCCCGCTGCACGCGGCGCAACTCGCCGACGAGCTCGGCTGCGCACAGGTCCTGGTGCCGCACAACCCCGGCATCATCTCGGCGTTCGGTCTGTTGATCGCCGACACCCAGCAAGACTTCCTGGTGACCCGCATCATGCCGGCGGGTGACGCCACGCGGCAGACCCTGCTCGAGACCTTCGCCGACCTGGAGGCGCGGGCGCGCGCGGAGTTCGACTCCTACGGCGTCCCGTGGCCGACCGTTGAACGCGGGTACGCGCTCGACATGCGGTATGTCGGACAGGCGTACGAGCTCACGATGCCCGTGGACGATTTCATTAGCGGGCCGGCCACGGCCGACCAGCTCGTCCCCCGCTTCCATGAGTTCCACCGGGCCCGCTACGGTCACGCGTCGAGCCGCGAGGGCGTGGAGATCGCGAACTTCAGGCTGACCGCCGTGCACCGGTCCACCGTCCGCCGGGTCAGCGCGGCGCCCAGCGTGGCCGCCGACCGGATCGTGGTCGAGGAGGCGCCAGTTCGCCTCAACGGCCGGGAACGCGCCTGTCTGTTCTACCGCCGCGAGAGCCTGCCTCCGGCGACCGCCGTCGCGGGACCGGCCGTGGTCGAGGAGGGCACCGCCACGACCTTCGTCCCCGAGGGCTGGACCGGCACCATCGACCGGCACGGCAACCTGTTCATGAGGAGGACGTAAGTGGACCCGGTCCTGCTGTCGATCATCGGCCATGCCTATGTCGCCACCGCCGAGGAAATGGGCGTGAATCTATACCGCTCGGCGCACTCGACCATCGTGCGCGAGGTCCGCGACATGGCCACCGCCCTGTTCGACGCCGACGGCAACACCGTGGCCATGGCCAACTGGATCCCGATGCTGCTCAACGCCATGGAACCGGCGGCCCAGGCCCTGCGGCGCCACTATGACTTCAGGCAGTTGCGGCCGGATGAGGCGATGCTGACCAACGATCCCTTCGACGGCGGCCAGCACGTCAACGATATCCTGCTCTTCACCCCCGTATTCGTGGACGGCGAGGTGATCGGGCTGTCGTGCGCCAACGTGCATCACCTCGACCTGGGCGGCGGCGCGCCGGCCAACAACGCGCAGGCCACCGAGGTCTACCAGGAAGGCATCGTGTTCCCGCCCATGAAGATCACGCTCGGCGCGGACTGGGAGGACAGCCCCTTCGGCAAGTTCCTACGCGCGAACATCCGCGTGCCGGAGAAGACCATTCCGGACTTCAACGCGCAGATCGCCGCATGCCGCACCGGGGAGGCGCGGGTCGCGGCACTGTGCCGCAAGTACGGCAAGGACACCATCGTGGCGTTCCAGCAGGAGATCCAGCGCTACTCCGAGCGCATCATCCGCTCGGCGATCGAGACGATCCCGGACGGCGACTACCGGGGCGAGGCGCACATGGAAGACGACGGCACCGGCGCCGACGGACCGTTTACGATCCGCGTCACGGTGCGCATTCGCGGATCGGACATGATCCTGGACTTCACGGGCACCGATGCGCAGGCGCGCGGCTTCATCAACATCCCGCTCGCGTCGACGTACGCGACGTGCCGCACCACCATCATGTCGATCCTGCAGGCCGGCCACCTGCTGGTGAACGCCGGCGCCTTCCGGCCGATCCAGGTGGTCGCGCCGCCGGGCACGCTGGTCAACCCGGCGCGGCCCGCGGCGACGCGCGCGCGCACCAGCACCTGCTACAAGATCTTCGACGCCGTGAACTACGCGCTTGCGCCCGTGTTGCCGGACAAGGTCATCGCACCGGGCTTCGACTGCCAGACCGGTATCTCAATGGCCCTGCGGCACGAAGGCCGCTACCGTGTGCTCTCGGAGGTCCTGGGCGCCGGCGTCGGCGCCCTGCACAATCAGGACGGCGCCGACGGGATGATCATGCACCTGACCAACGGCATGAACACCCCGGTCGAGTCCGTGGAGATCGAGTTCCCATTCCTGGAGATCCTGCGGTACGGCCTGGTCGCGGACTCGGGCGGTCCCGGCCAGTGCAGGGGCGGACTCGGCATGGAGCGCCGCTACCGCATCCTGGCCGACGGCGTGAACTTCGGGCTCCACTCCGACCGCCACCGGCACGCCGCGCCCGGGCTCTTCGGCGGGCAGGCCGGATTGCCGGGTGCGTGCTTCGTGGAGCGGGCGGACGAAGTCATCACCCTGGGGTCGAAGGTGAGCGCGACGCTCCGCGCCGGCGACCTGCTGACCGTGCGCTCCGGCGGCGGCGCGGGGTACGGGCCGGTGGAGCAACGTGACCCGCGGCTGGTCGAGCGGGACCTGCGCGAAGACCGCATCTCGCCACAGCACGCGGCACGCGTCTACCACGAGGCGCAGCGCTCGAGGGTGCCGGCATAGGACACGGGCCGGGCCCGTCCTCCCGCCGCCTCTGGCCGACCTTCGTGGTCGGCGGCACGCAAGTAACCGCGTCAGCGGCGATGATGCCGCTGATCCCGCTGTTTGCCGTCTCGCGGGGCGCGACGCCGGCCATGGTCGGACTGATCGCCGCGTCGGCCGCCGCGCTCCCGCTGCTCTTCGCCATCTGGACGGGAGTGGCCGCGGACGTCATCGGCCCGCGACGCCTGTCCATCGTGTCATCGCTGGTGCTCGCCGGGGCGACGGCCTGGATCGCCGCAGCCCCGACGATGCCGCTGCTGATGGTCGGTACCGCGGTCGCCGGCCTGGCCACAAACGCGCTCATCCTGGCGACGCAGACCTCGGTCGCCCACGCCAGCCGGCCTGACAACCGCGATCGTAACTTCGGGCTCTTCGCGTTCTGGATCTCGACCGGGCAGTTGATCGGCCCGCCGCTCGGCGGGTGGCTGGCGGACGCGCGCTCGATCCAGACGGCGATCTTCGCGTGCGCGGCCATTGGCCTGCTGCCGGGCCTGGCCGCGCTGTGGCTGCCGGTATCGGCGCCGCGGCCCACGGGGACCGACGAGCTCGGACGCGGGCTGCGCGCCGACGACGCCTATCGCTCGGCGTGGCGGCTGGCGCGGCGCCCGGACCTGCAGTTCATCATGCTCGTCGCATTTGTGATCATCTTCGCGTGGAGCATCAAGTCGAGTTTCTACCCGCTCTACCTGCAGATGGTGGGCATTCCAACCTCACTGATCGGAATGATCTTCTCGATCCTGGGCGCCGGGTCAATGGTCGTGCGACCGATGGTGGGTGTGGTGGCCGCGCGATGGGGCACCCAGCGCGTGCTCATGGCCTCAGTTGCGGCGGCGACGGTGGCCATCGGCGTCACACCCTTCCTAATCCACTTCTGGCCGCTCGCGGTCGCGGCGACGGCCACCGGGATGGCCTGGGGGTTCACACAACCACTGACCATGAGCCTCGTCGCCGGCAGCGTGGCGCCGGGCGACCGCGGGCTCGCGCTGAGCCTCAGGATGACGAGCAACCGGCTGGCCGAACTGATCAGCCCGATCGTCTTTGGCGGGCTCGTGGCGATGGCCGGGTTGGGGAGCGCGTTCTTCCTGTCAGCCGGCGTGCTGAGCGTCGGGCTGTGGGTGGTTGCGCGGTTCGCCGGCGCGGCGACCGAGGCGTTACCGGAGGCTCAAACCGATACGGTGGCTCGAGCCCGTCCAACTCCGGCCACCGTTGGCCCGCGAGATCGGCCCGCACCCGCGTCACCTGATCGACGATGAACGTCAGGTCATCGTCCGTGACAGCCAAACCCTGACGCGCGGCCTCGCTGCGCACCCGCTCACGCTCCACGGCGCACCCCCTCCTCTGCCGCGACCGGCTCGACGGCCATCGGCGGCCGCCGCGTGTGCCATGCCGTCGCCTGCTCGTAGGCGTGCGCGATCCGGAACAACATCGCCTCGTCGAACGCACGCCCGGCGAGCTGCAAGCCCACGGGCAGCCCCTCGGTGGTGAAGCCACAGGGAATTGACAGCGCCGGATGCCCGGACAGGTTGAACTGCCGCGTGCCCCAGCTCGAGTCCGGCGGCCCGGCACGCTGCGTCTCGAGCGTGAACGCCGCGTATGGCAGCGTTGGTGCGACGAGCGCGTCAACGCGCTGCAGCACCCCGTCCAGTTCGTGCGCCCACACGCGGCGGATCTGGAGTGCGTGCTGGTACTCGGCCGCGGTGTAGCACGCGCCCGCGGCGATGCGCCGCCGTGACCGCTCGCCGTACAGCGCCCACTGCCGCCGCAGCCGGGCGGCGTGCACCGCGTAGGCTTCCGCGGCGATGATGACCGAATAGGCCGGCTCGAGCCGGCCGGCGTGCGGCAGGTCGACGTCTTCGAGGCGCGCGCCGAGCGCCTCAAACTGGCGGAGCGCCGTCCGTACGGCCCGGTCGACGTCAGGCTCGAGCCCCTCAAAGTAGTGCTGCCGCGGCACGCCAAGCACCAGGCCGCGCAGGCCGCGGGTGAGACCACTGGTGAAATCCGGAACTGGGAGGTCCGCGCTGGAGGGGTCGCGGGGGTCGTGGCCCGCCATCGCGCCGAGCATCACGGCGCAGTCCCGCACCGTGCGCGTCATCGGGCCGGCGTTGTCGAGCGTCCAGCTCAGCGGGATCACGCCGTACCGGCTGACGCGGCCGTACGTGGGCTTCAGGCCAACGATACCGCAGAAGCTCGCCGGCACGCGGATAGACCCACCGGTATCGGATCCGGTGGTCGCCACAGCCAGCCCGGCAGCCAGCGCGCTCGCCGAGCCTGCGCTCGACCCGCCCGTGTAGTACGCGAGATTCCAGGGGTTCGGCGTGTAGCCGAAGAGATCCATCTCACCGTTGGCGAATTCGGTCGTGCTCGTCTTGCCCAGCAGGATCATCCCGGCGTCCGCGAGGCGGCGCACGTGCGTTGCGTCCTCGGCCGGCACGAAGTCCTGCAGTGTCCGCGAGTGTGCGGTCGTGCGGACGCCGGCCGTCCAGCTGATGTCCTTGTGCGAGACGGGGATGCCATGGAGCGGTCCGCGCCGCCGGCCCCGCATGATGTCGCGCTCCGCGCGCCGGGCGGCGGCCAGAGCCTGGTCCGCGCAGACCGTGATGTAGGTGTGCAAGACGCCGTCGTGCCGGTCGATGCGCTCGAGCAGCGTGGTGACGACCTCCACAGGGGAGAGTTGCCGCCGCCCGATTGCCGCGGACAACTCCCAGACGGAGAGAAACGCGATGTCGGTCGCGCCGGTCTGGCCTCCCACGTTGACCTCCCTCTTCCTGCCCGGGACGGATAGGCCGCGTCACACCCACGCGGCTGGCCTCATGCTATGCCCATCATGGAATCCGGTCAATCCCGCACGATTCGCGGCAATCCCACCTGCAGATTCGAAATCCCCTTGCATTTTCGCCGCACCGGGTCGCCGTTTGGGAGGGGTCCGACATTTTCCGGCGAACCATACCTGCCATTCGCAGGCAAGAAGAGCGCGTGTCCCGTGATCGTCACATCAGGCCTGGGGGGGATCCTGGCATGAGACCAAGAGCACGACCCGCACTCCTGTGGCTCATGGTGATCGGGCTGCTGATTCTCGGATGGGGGCCGTCCACCGGCGCGGCGCCGGCCCGGGGCACGAAGATCGTCGTGGGGATCGACACCGATCCGCCGTCACTGGACGGCCACTCCAACACCGCGCTGTCCAGCGACCTGCTCTTCGCGCACCTGTACGACCGGCTGGTCGGATTCGACATGCAGGGACGCATCGTCCCGGAACTCGCCACCCAGTGGTCGGTCTCCAGCAACGGACTGACCTGGACGTTCAAGCTGCGCCAGGGCCACAAGTTTCACGACGGCACGCCCGTCAACGCCGCCGCGGTCAAGGCCAACTTCGACCGCCTGTTCGATCCGCGCAACCCGTTCTCGCGGCGCACGCTGTTCGAGATGATCAAACGGATCGACGCGATCGACGACACGACCATCGCCTTCACAACCGACAAGCCCTTCGGGGCGATGCTGAATCAGCTCGCGAATCCATCGGCATCCATCGTCAGCCCGACCGCGGCGGCAAAGCAGGACGTCAACACGTTCGGTCGCTACCCGGTCGGCTCCGGACCGTTCTTCTTCAGGGAGTGGGTCCGCGGCACGCGCATCGTGCTGCAGAAGCACCGGGCGCACTGGCTGGCCGAGCAGACGAACGTGACCGAGATCGAGTTCCGGCCGATTCCAGACGACGCCACCCGGGCGATCGGACTGGAGACCGGGGAATTGGACTTCGTCACCACGATTGCGCCCCAGGAGGCGCGGCGCCTCGGCAGCAATCCCAATCTCGTCGTCTACAACCTGCCGCGCTCCCGTATCCAGGGACTGTACCCGAACGTGACCAAGAAGCCCTGGAGCGACGTCCGCGTGCGCCAGGCGATGGCGCACGCGATCGACAAGAAGGCGATCGTTGACACGTTCCTGGCCGGCTTCGCGCGGGTGGCGGACTCGCCCCTGCCGCCCGGGGTCTTCCCGTACAAGCCCCAGACAGTCCGCTTCGACTACGATCCGGAGCGCGCAAAGCGCCTGCTCGCGGAAGCCGGGTACCCCAATGGGTTCTCGGCCACGATGTGGGTGCCGGTCGGCACGTACGCCGCCGCGCAGCAGATCTCGGAAGCGGTCGCCGAGATGCTCAAGAAGGTGGGCATCACCCTGAAGCTCGAGGTGATGGAGAGCGGCCAGTGGCTCGTGCTGCTGCGGTCGAAGGGTCCCAGGGAATCGACGCTCGACATGACGTACTACGGCTGGGGCACGCAGACTGGCGACGCCGACTACGCGCTGCGGCTCGTCTTCCACACCGACAACTTCGCGCCGGCCTGTTGCAACCGAAACTTCTACTCGAACACGGAGCTCGACGGGCTCATCGACCGAGGCCTGAGCAGCACCAACCCGCAGGAGCGCCGCGCGGCGTATGAAAGGGCCCAAGAGATTCTCTGGCGGGACCAGGTGTGGGTGTGGATCTTCACGGTCAACCATTCGGCGGTGGGCAACAAGGCGCTGACCGCCGTCCGGCTGTTACCCACGGAACTGATTCACTTTCGGGAAGCCAGCGTGGCGCGCTGACGGCGGCGCGGCGGTCATGACCCGGCGACAGCCCCGAGGGCTCCTCGGGGCTGTCGCACGGCAGACCGAAGCTGTGAGGATCGGTGCATGCTCGCCTTTCTGATGCGGCGTCTGGGGGAAGCGCTCTTGACGATCATCGGCCTGACGCTGGTCGTGTTCCTGTCGCTGCATCTGGCGCCAGGCGATCCGGCCGCGCTCATCGCCGGCAATCAGGCGACCGAGGCCGAACTCGCGATCGTCCGCGAGCGCTTCGGGCTCAACGATCCGCTGCCGGTGCAGTACGCGAACTGGCTGGCCCGCGTGGCGCGCGGCGACTTCGGGACCTCGCACTTCGGTGAGCGCCCGATCGGTCCTGACCTGATGCACGCCTTCCCGATCAGTCTCAGCCTGGCACTCGGCGGCCTGGTGGTGGCGGTGGTGATCGGCATCCCTGTGGGCGTCATCGCCGCGGCCCGCCGCGACGGACCGCTCGATCTGACGGTGATGGGTAGCGCGGTGGCCGGGATGTCCATGCCGGTGTTCTGGGTGGCGCTACTCACGATCTTGCTGTTCTCTGTGCGCCTGGGATGGCTGCCTTCGTCGGGCTGGGGGACGTTCGCGCACGCGATCCTGCCGGTGTTCTCGGTCAGTCTCGCGAGCCTGGCGCTGCTGGCCCGCATGACACGATCGCTCATGGTGGAGTTGCTCCTCGAGGACTTCGTCCGCACCGCGCGCGCCAAGGGCCTGGCCAACCGCGGCGTGTTCTACCGGCACGCGCTGCGCAACGCGCTGCCGCCTCTGGCCACGGTGATCGGGCTGCGCCTCGGACTCCTGGTCGGCGGCGCCGTGATCACCGAGACCGTGTTCGCGATCCCCGGGATCGGCCGCCTGATGGTACAGGCGGTGAACCTGCGGGATTTCCCAGTGGTGCAGGGCGGTGTGCTACTGATTGCGCTCGTGGTGATTGCGGTCAACTTCCTGGTTGACCTATCGTACCTGGTCCTCGATCCTCGCGTTCGCTATACCTAGGTGTCCCCGTGCGCTGGAAGGCCCTGATCCGCTCACACTCCGGCGTCCTGGGTGCTGTCATCGTGGTGCTCTTCCTGGCAACCGCGGCCCTGGCACCGGTGGTGGCCCCCACCGACCCGACGGCGCAGAACCTGCGCGCGGCGTTGCGGCCGCCCGGACAGGACGGCTACCTGCTGGGCAGCGACGAGCTGGGCCGCGACACGCTGTCGCGCATCATCTACGGATCCAGAATCTCTCTTGCCATCGGCCTGGCGTCCGTGGGCTTCGGCCTGGTACTGGGCGTGCCGCTGGGGCTGATGGCGGGCTATCAGGGCCGCGCTCTCGACAGCGTGACCATGCGCGCCGCGGACATCGTGATCGCGCTGCCACGGCTGCTCATCGGCATCGTGATCGTGGCGACCTGGGGGATCGGGTTCTGGACGCTGGTGATGGCGATCGGCGTGCCCGACATCCCGGTCTTCGCGCGGCTGGTGCGCGGTTCGACGCTGCAGGTCGCCCAGATGGAGTACGTGACCGCGGCGCGGGCGCTGGGCTCGCCGGATTCGCGCATCATGTTCCGCCACATCTTCCCGAACCTCGTCGGCCCGCTGACCGTGCAGGTCACCTTCTCGATGGCCGCGGCCATCTTGACGGCCGGCGGCTTGAGTTTCCTCGGGCTGGGCGTGCGCCCGCCGACGCCCGAGTGGGGCTACATGCTGGCGCAGGCCCGCGTGTACATGCGCGTCGCGCCGCATCTCATCACGTATCCCGGTGTGGCGCTGGCCGTGGTCGTCCTCGGCATCAACCTGCTGGGCGACGCGCTCCGCCAGGCATACGACCCGCGTTTCCGCGGGAAGGAGGCATGAGGAATGCTCAGTGAGGCGCCCAGCCGGCGCGTCAGCTACACACCGGTGATGACCGACGAGATGATCGAGGCTGCGATCCGGGTGCTGCGCAGCGGCAAGTACATCCGGAGTTACCCGCTGGACGACTCGGAGGGCAAGCGGTTCGAGGACGAGTTCTGCGCGTACCTCGGCTGCCGGCATGCGGCCAACGTCTCGAGCGGGACGGCGGCGATGCACCTGGCGCTGCTGGCCGTTGGGGTGGGCCCCGGCGACGAGGTCATCACGGTGCCGAACACGTTCTCGTCGGTCGCCGATGCCATCATCCTCTGCGGTGCGAAGCCCGTGTTCGTCGACGTGGAACCCGACACGTACAACATGGACGTCCGGCTCGTCGAAGCTGCGGTGACCCCGCGCACCAAGGCCGTCATGCCGGTGCACATGAACGGCCATGCCGTGGACATGGACCCGCTGATGGAGGTCGCCCGGCGACACGGCCTCAAGGTCGTCGAGGACGTCTGCCACGCCGCCGGCGGCAAATACAAGGGTCGCTTCCTGGGCACCATCGGCGATGCCGGCTGCTTCTCGTTCGTGCAGAACAAGTGCATCTCCATGGGCGGCGAGGGCGGTCTGGTTGCCACCGACGATGAGCGAATCTGGGAACTCTGCATGATGATGGCCAATCACGGCCGGGGCCGCCGCTGGTTCGAGGGCCGCCGTGCCTCCCGCGTGTATCTGGCTCAGCAGATCGAGGTGGTCGGCTTCAACTACCGGCAGAACGAGGTGCTGTCCGCCATCGGCCGCCTGCAACTCCGGCACCTCGACGAGTGGAACACCCGCAGGCGCACACACGCCGCGCTCTACCACCGGCTGCTGGGCGAGTTCTCGCACGACCTGACGTTGCCGGTGACCCGGCCGTACGCCGAGCACGCCATGCTCCGGTTTGTCGCGCAGACGCCGCGACGGGACGCACTGAAGGCGCACCTCGAGCGGCACGGTGTCCACGTGATGGTCGAGTATGGCACGCCGATTCACCTGGACCATGCCTACCAACCGTACTGTGGCGCACCGGAGGACACGTTTCCCGTCACCGAGCGTCTGGCGCAGACGATCTTGAGCTTCCCGTGCTACCAGACCCTGGGCGAGGACGACATCGCCTACGTGGCCGGCGTGATCCGGTCGTTCTACACCGGGTAGACCGAGGAGGAATACCGTGGCAACCCTGGGCCGGCGCATCGCGTCACGCCTCGTCGTCATTGACGACGAGGTTCGCAAGACCGTCCTGGAGGTGCTGGAGCGTACCCCCTACTACGCGGGCCCCGAGACCGCAGCCTTCGAGGCCGAACTCGCCGGCTACTGCGGCGTCGGCCGCGGCGTCGCGGCGAACTCGGGCACGTCCTGCCTGTTGCTCGCCCTGCTGGCCCGCGGCGTCGGCCCCGGCGACGAGGTCATCGTGCCGGCCAACACGTTCGTGTCCGTGCCGGAGTGCGTGCTGTTCGTGGGTGCCACGCCGGTCTTCACCGATGTGGAACCCGACGGCAACATCAGCGCCGGGATCGTGGAGCGCCATCTCACTCCGCGCACCCGCGCCGTCGTCCCGGTACACATGTTCGGGCATCCGGTGGACATGGACCCGATCATGGCCCTGGCGCGCGACCGCGGGCTGTACGTCATCGAGGACGCCGCACACGCGCTGGGCGCGCGGTACCGAGGCCGGCGCGCCGGCTCGCTCGGCCACGTCGGCTTCTTCAGCTTCGCCGGGAAGTCGATCACGGTCTGCGGCCAGGCGGGCATGGCGGTGACGGACGATGCCGAACTGGCCAGCACCATGGCGAGCCTGCGGGTGCACGGCTGGAACCAGAAGGTCGGCAACGTCTGGCACGTCGCGGAACGGTTGGGGCTCAACCTGCGCACGAGCGAGCTCCTGTCCGCGATCGGCCGGGTGCACCTGCGCAGGCTCGAGGAGTGGACCGCAGCGCGCACCCGCAACGCGGCCCGTTACACCGCGCGACTGCGCGCGGGCGACGCACCGGTCATACTGCCCGCGACTCGGCCGGACCAGGAGCCCGGATGGCTGCACTACGTCATCCGCGCGCCGCGGCGTGACGCGTTGCGGGCGTTCCTGCTCGAGCAGGGCGTCGAGACCGGCATCCATTACCCGGTGCCGCTGTATCGCCAGCCTGCGTTCGCGTCGCTGGCGCCCAAGCCCTCGGCCTTCCCAATCACCGAGGCGATGGCCGCCGACATGCTCACCCTGCCGTCGCACCCGTGGATGACCGACGACGAGGTCGACATCGTCGCCGACGCCGTGCTCGCATTCTACGGGCGATGAGGGTCCGGGGGTTGACGCCGATCCGCTACCGCACGACCTGGACGCCGTTCGATGGCGCCATGCGGGAGGCGCTGTTGCGGCCCACACCCGGACCGGTGTACTACGACGGCCCGGAAGGCGAGGCGTTCGAGCGCGAGATGGCCGCGTACGTGGGCGTCGCGCACGGTGTGGCGGTCTCGTCGGGCACCGCGGCGCTGTTCGTCGCGATGCTCGCGCTGGGCCTGGGGCCCGGCGACGAGGTGATCGTGCCGGCCAACGGGTACGTGAGCGCGGCGGAGTGCACGCTCAACGTGGGGGCGAAGCCGGTGTACTCCGATGTGCTCGAGTCCTCGGCGAACATGGACGTCAGCACGATCGAGCCACGGGTGACGCCGCGCACGCGCGCGATCGTGGTCATCCACACGTACGGCCACGCCGCGGACCTCGACCCCATCCTCGATCTGGCCCGGCGTCGCGGCCTGTTCGTGATCGAGGACATCGCCCACGCCCTCGGTGGGGAGTACAAGGGGCGCAGGCTCGGCGGGCTCTCCGACATCGGCGTGGTCAGCTTCGCCCGCAAGTGTGTGACCGTCGCCGGCCAGGGCGGGATGGCTCTGACCAACAACGCGGCGTGGGCGCGACGGATGGTGCAACTGCGCCGGCACGGGTGGGACCGCGACGACATCTATCGCAGCGGGGTGAGCCTGGTCGGGTTCAACTTCACGCTGAACGAGGGACAGGCGGCCGTGGGCCGCGTGTCGCTGTCGCGCCTCGACCAGCACAACGCCGCGCGCGCCGCGAACGCGGCGCGTTACACCGAGGGGCTCCTGCGCCGCGGCGTCCCGGCGCGGTCGTTTGACGTGGCACCCTGGGCGAAGCACGCCTGGCTGCACTACGTGGTCCGCGTGCCGCGGCGCGACGAGTTGCTGGCGTTCCTGCGCACACGCAGCGTCGAGTGCGCCGTCCACTACAAGCAGCCCGTCTACCGGCTACCGGCCTACGTCGCCCGCGCCGGCGACGACCCCGGCCCTCGACCGGTCACCGACCGGCTGACGAACGAGATTCTCACCCTGCCCTCTCACCCTGACATGGGTGAAGGCGTGGAGTACGTCATGGACCAGATGGCCGGGTTCTACGACCGGCGGTGAGGCGCTGATGGCCGGCCCGTGGCAGGATCGCTACATCGCAGTCGACGGCGTGCGAACGCACTACCTCGAGGCGGGCACGGGCGAACCCATCGTGCTCGTACACGGCGGCCTGGTCTGGTGCTGCGGCGAGCTGACCTACGGCGCGGTCATCGATCCACTCGCGGGGCACTTCAGGGTGATCGCGGTGGACGTGCCCGGATTCGGCGAGACTCCGGCCCGCGCGCCCGAGCACTACACGGCCCGGGGTCAGGGCGACTTCCTGGTGCGCTTCGTCCGAGCCCTGGGGGCGCCCGTGCACCTCGCTGGCAACTCGCACGGCGGCTGGCTGGTGCAGTACATTGCGCACGAGGCGCCGGAGATGGTACGGCGCCTGGTCATCATCAACAGCCTCAACGGCACCTCGCCCATCCCGGACGACTACCCGCTGCCGCGGGACACCGACCTCGAACCGACGCCGGCGCGCGTGCGGGAGAACCTGCGGGCGTTCTATGCCAACACGGCCGTCGTCACCGACGAGCGGGTGCGGCGGACGCATGAAGTGTCGTCACGCAACTTCGCGGTCGCGCGCGCCCGGCGCGCGGTGTTAGGCTCGACCCCGGCCGAGTGGAACCGCCACCTGCTCTATCGCGGCGTGCACATCTCCGAGCACGCCGGCCGGCTGCCCGTGCCGGTGCTCATGACCTGGAGCCGGGAGAACCCTGGCGCGAGCCCCGCTGACGCGACGGTCTTCCTCGGACGGTTGCGCGACGGCGAGCTGCATGTGTGGACCGGCGCCGGGCACCACGTGATGACCGAGTACCCCGAGGGATGGACGGCCGTGGTTACGGGCTTCCTGCGCTCGACGCGATAGGTCTCTGCGCGAAGAAGCCCTCGACGGCGTCTGCGACCTGCTCGAGCATTGCCTCGCTCATGTGCGGGCCCACCGGCAGCGAGAGATTCTCTCGGCACAGCCGCTCGGCCACAGGGAACTGCCCGGGCCTCGTCCCGTAGCGTTCGGCCACCGGCGCCAGCAGGTGGAGCGGCGCCGGATAGTGGATGCTCGTCTCGATGCCGCGCTCCCGCAGGTACGCCGTGAGCGCGTCGCGCTCAGGCGTGTGCACCACGTAGTGCAGGTACGAGGGTTCAGCCCAGGGCCGCACCGGCGGCAGCCGCAGCGGCAGGCCCGCGCCGGTGAACCGCCGCGTGAAGTAGGCCGCGGCCGCGCGTCGCCTCGCCAGGAACTCGTCGAGCATGCGCAGTTGGATGCGGCCCAGGGCCGCGCACATCTCGGTCAGGTGCATGTTGTAGCCGATCCGCCTTTGATCGTACCACGCCGCGTCACGGCGCCGGATGAAGCTGATCTGCTCGCCGCGCAGGCGACCCTGGTCGCGCAGGCTCGACAGGTCCTCGGCCAGGCGACGGTCGTCGGTCACGGCCGCGCCGCCCGGCCCAAACACCGTAATCATCTTGCCGGAAAAACTGAGGATGGCGACCCGGCCCAACCCGCCAACCGGCCGGCCCTTGTAGCCCGCGCCCAGCGCGTGCGCCGCGTCTTCGACGACGTGGACGCCATCGGACCCTGCCGCGGCGCTGACGGCGTCCATGTCCGCCGGGAAGCCGTACATATGCGTCGGGATCACCGCGCGCGTGCGCGCGGTGATCGCCGGGGCGACGGCCTCGGGCAGGATGTTGCCGGTATCGGCCTCGGCCTCGACGAACACCGGCGTGGCGCCCATCTTGACGGCCGCGGCCAGCACGCCGACGTAGGAGTTCGCCGCCATGATGACCTCGTCGCCCGGACCGATCTCCAACGCGTCCAGGATCAGCAGCAAGACCGACGTGCCCGAATTAGTGGTCACGCCGTACCGCCTGCCGCAGCGCGCGGCCAGCTCCACCTCGAAGCGCTGAGTGTCTTCCCCGCCGTACGACACGCCGGTCTCCAGCACCGCCAGCGCCTTCGCCCGCATCTCGTCGGTCACGATCATGGCGCGATAGGGAATTGGCACTCGAGGATTCCTCCGGTCTTGGGCAGGCCCCAGTCTAGGCCCCGATCGCCAACGCGCGGCGGGGGTTCTCGACCAGGATCTGCGTGAGGTGGTCTTCGGAGAGCCCGCGGCGTCGCAGCATCGGCACGAACGCGGTGAGCAGGTGCGCGTAGCCGATGCCGCCGTAGGCCCGCAGCTCGAACTTCCGGTTGCGGTCGGTCGAGAGCAGCAGGTGTGTGATGAAGCCCCGCTCCACCAGAGCGGTCACCAGGTCGGCCCGGGTCTCGTCAAGCATCCAGTGTGACTTCCCGATCACGTCGAACTGCACGTACGCGCCGCGCCGGCAGAGGGCCTCCAGGTGCCGCACGTCGGCTTTCTCGTCCACGTGACCAACGATGACGCGCGCCGGGTCCACGCCCTCCGCCTCGAACAGGTCGAGGAGGAACATGCCGATGTTTCCCCCCGGGATCTCAAATCGCGCCGACCCCGACGTGTGTGTGGTGATCGCCGCGCCCGTCGCCCGCTGCGCCCGTGCCACGGCCCGCGCACACTTCTCCTCCGGCCCCTCGACCACGGTGCGGCCGACCGCGGCCTTGAGCAGACCCGTCCGGATGCCGGTGCCGTCGACACCCTCGGTCAACTCGCGCACGAGTCCGTCGGCCAGTTCGTCCACCGACTGGGTCGCCACGAAGTCGGGGTGACACGCTTCGATGTAGAAGCCAGACGTCGCGATGATTCGCAGCCCGCTGGCCTCGGAGATCGCGCGCAGCGCCACCACGTCACGACCCCAGGCCTGCATGGTGACCTCGACCATGGCGTCGGCACCGAGGCTGCGCAGCTCGGACAGCTCGCGGACCGCGACATCCGCGTCGTCCAGGATCATCAGGCCGTCGTCGCTGCCCCGGGGTCGCAGGCCCTCGTTGCGGCACCGCCGCTGGTCGCACAGGATGTGCTCGTGCATGTACGTGATCCCCATCGCCGCCGGCGCGACCGGACCCGTCACCGTGTGGATGTGCGCCATCTCGCTCCTCGTCGGCCGCTACGCGCGCGCGCCCCGCACCATCTCGAGCACCGCGGACGTCGTGCGCGTCCGGATCAACCCGCCGACCAGCGTGGTCATCAGGAACCCGTAGCTCGTCCAGGTATCGGCCGCGCACGCGTCCGCGACGATGGTGACGCCGAATCCACGGTCCGCGGCGTCCCGGGCGGTGTGCTCGACCGCGCCGTGTGCGAGGACGCCGCAGACGATCAGGTGGTGAACCGCCCGTGCCCGCAGCATGTCTGGCAGACGTGTCGCGGCGAACGCGCTGGTCGTGGTCTTGTCCACAACAGTCTCGCCCGGTGCCGGCGCGGGCGCCGCGAGAAACTCGGCCTCCGGCGAGCCCGCGGTCGTCCAGAAGCCGGTGATTCGAGCCTGAGCGGAGACGTCGTCCGGGGTTGCCGCGACCAGCCGCGTGAAGATCGCCGGGAGGCCGGCCTGCCGGCATCCGTCCACAAGACGGACGATGTTAGGCAGGACCTGCTCGAGTTGCTCGTAGTACTCGGCGAGCTCGCGGATGATGCCTCGGTCGCGGGCCATGCGGGCCCAGCCGTGCTCCGGCGATGCCGTGAACCGGTGTACGTCCAGCACCAAGACCGCGGTGTGGCCGTCCGTGCAGGAGAAGCGTGGTACCGGCTCGGTGAGGTTCTTGAGGGGCACGCGCGGACGAATGGGTCTCTCCTCCCGTGACTCAGGTCGCTGGCGACGCCGCGTCCGCGACAGCGAGGGCCAACAACCTCGCGGTCAGTGTCTCGGTCGATACAACATTGATTATCCCGGTCTGCATGTTCCACAGCGCCTGCTGCAGATGCTCGTCGTAGGTCGCGCACGCGTCGGGCACGAGCACGAGAGCGTACCCGCGATCGGTCAGACTTCGACTCGACCCTTCGATCGATCCGTCCACGGAGACGCCGGCCAGAATCACGGTCTTGACGCCCACGTTGCGCAGAATCTCGTCAAGGCCAGTCCCGGTGCACACGCCTGACGCGGGTTTGCTCAGCACGATCTCACCCGGCCGCGGCGCCACTTCCTCAAGAAGTTCAGCCTCTCGGCTCCCTGGCGTGGGAAGCCCGGTCCGCACGCGGAGCTTGGGGCTGAGGTCCCGGCCGTCCATCATATGGGCAACGGTGCGCACGTGAACGACCGCCACACCCGCAGCCCGGCACGCGCTCAACAGCCGCTGCATACACGGCACCGCGCTCCGCACCCGTTCGTAGAACGCGCCCGACTCCGCGCCCACACCGCGCTCCCGCACCAAGCGGCCGAGCCCGGCATCGGGCGTACATGTCCAGTGCTGCACATCCACGAGGAGCAGCGCCGACGTGCTCGGCTCGACCGCGACTTCGATGGCAGGCGGAAAGATGAGGCTGTAGGGAGTCCGCCTGGACGATCCTACCGGACACGTGGTCGGAACGCACCGCGCGGCGCGAAGCACACCACTGCGTGCCGCGCGGTCGACCGAGGGCAGCGCAGCGAGCTGTCGCAGCAGATCCGCGGTCAGTCGCACGTGAATCCCGGCACCGGCCATGCGCTGCAGCGCGACGTCATGCGCTCGACGTGTAGAGTCGGCGCACGCGTCGGCAACCACGACGACATCGTACCCCAGGTCCACGGCGTCCCGCGCGGTGCTCTCCACACAGCCGCCGGTCGCCGTGCCCGTGAAAAGCAGCGTGGTGATCCCCATGTTGCGAAGTATCCGATCAATGTTCGTGGTCGCAAATGCACCTGACGATGACTTGCTGATCACGATCTCGTCACCGATCGGCGCTACCTCTTCTAGCAGTTCAGCCTCCTTGCTCGTTTTGGGCACCGCCAGCCCCCGCACGACCTGTTTCCACCCCGCGTCCCGGGAATCGTCAGTCAGCTCGGCCACGCGCACGTGTACGACCTCGATTCCCTTGCCGCGGCACAGTGACAGGAGTTGCTGTATCTTAGGCGTCGCCTCGCGCAGTATCTCGAAGTACTCGTCGAAAGCGTCGAGCACACCGAGGCGCCTCGCGGTAAGGCCCTCGCCCCAGTCCGGATGCGCATCAAAGTACTGCATGTCCACGACCAGCAGGGCGACCCGATCACCAGCGAGGCGTAGCGGCGACGCCGCGTGTATCACCCCGTCGAACGGGTTCCGAACGGTAGGCTCCATCGCTCTCCTCCGTGTCAGGGGATCTTCATGCGGGGATCGAGGGCCTGCCGCAGGCCGTCTCCCACGAAATTGATCGACATCGTCGCTACCATGATCGCGAGACCGGGAAACACGCTCACCCACCACGCCCGGGTCAGGGTATCCCGACCATCCGCCAGCATGAGCCCCCACTCCGGAGACGGCGGCTTGGCGCCCATCCCGAGGAAGTTGAGCGTCGACCCCGCCAGGATGGCGTTGGCGATGTTCAACGTTGCCAGCACGATGATCGGGGCCATCACGTTCGGGAGAATGTGCCGGAACATCGTCTTGGACTCTCCGCACCCGATCGCCCGAGCGGCCAGCACGTACTCATACTCGCGCGCGGCGAGCACCGAGCCCCGCACGACCCGCGCGAATCCTGGCACCGATCCGATCCCCACCGCGATCATCAGGTTGGTCAAGCTGGTACCCAGCACCGCCACGATGCCGATCGCGAGCAGCAGACCCGGAAAGGCAAGCATGACGTCCACGACACGCATCAACACGGTGTCGACCAGACCGCCGATACCGCCGGAGACAAGCCCCGCCGGCACGCCGATTCCCGCACCAACGGCCGTGGCCAGGAGACCGACGAGTAGCGAGGTACGACCACCGTAAAGCACACGCGCCAGCACGTCCCGGCCAAAGCGGTCGTTACCGAAGGGGTGCTCGCTGGAAGGCGGTTGCAACGCCTTAAGTGGGTTGATCCGCGCGTAGCTGTGCGGCGTGAGCAGTGGGGCGGCCACGGTCGCGAGCAGCAGCAGGCCGAGCGCGACGAGGCCAGCCAACGCCAGTCGATTTGCGGCAAACCGTCTGAATATGATGTCGGTCCGACCGCGCAGGCGCACAGCACGACCAAGGTCCTGCGGCATCTGAACCGACCGTCCCAGACGCTCACCCGCCGATTCGGTCATGCCTGACGTCCATCACGCGTATCGGATGCGGGGATCGATCGCGGAGTAGATCACGTCGACGGCCAGGTTGGAGAACGCGTACGCCACGCCGGACAACAGCACGAATCCTTGCACCAGCGGAAAGTCGCGTTCGATGACACCCTGCAGGGCCAACCGGCCAACCCCGGGGAGCGCGAAGACCGTCTCAGTGACCACGGCGCCGCTGAGCAATGCACCGGCCTGCAGGCCAACCACGGTCACGACTGGAATGAGAGCATTGCGCAGCGCGTGCCGGATCACTACGCGGCGTTCGCGCAGGCCCTTAGCGCGCGCCGTCCGGACGTACTCGCTCTGCATGACCTCGACCAGGCTCGACCGCGTGAGCCGGGCAATGATCGCCGATCCCGGAAAGCCCAGCGTCACGGCAGGTAGGACGAGCGAGGCCGGGCCGGTTCCCACAGACGGCAGCAGGTTGAGCCACAACGAGAAGATGTACAGGAGCATCAGGCCCAGCCAGAAGATCGGCATGGACACGCCGAAGATAGCGATCGCCATCGTGCCGTTGTCGATCCACGAGTTGGGACGTTGGCCAGCGGCGACGCCGAGCGCAAAGCCGACGGTGAGCATCACCGCCAGTCCGGCCAGGGCGAGCCGGATCGTGTAGGGGAGCTGCTCGAACAGCATCTCCCCCACCTGCCGGTTGTTCCGAAACGACTTGCCGAAGTCGCCGTGCAGCGCCCTCCAGACAAAGCGCACGAACTGCTCAGGCAGCGGTCGGTCCAGGCCGAGCTGCCGCCTGATAGATTGGTACAGCTCGTCGCTCACGTGCGTGGTGGGCGCGGTACCGGTCGTTGCCTCCATGGCAAGCATGCGCACCGGGTCCACCGGCAGAGCGTGCAGCATCAGAAACACTGCGAGCGAGACCCCCAGCAGGACGGGAATCATCTGAACAACGCGTCGGACGAGGTATCGCTGCAGAGTCAGCCACCCCTAGCGCTGGATCCAAACGTTGTAGAAGAGCCAGCGGCCTTCCTGGTCGAACGACATCCCCTGCACCTCTTTGCGCACGATGGTGAGCCAGGAGTTGTCGTAGAGAGGCAGCACCAGTGCGTTCTCCATGGCATAAACCTGAAAGTCCATATACGCCTTCGCGCGCTCACGGGTGCTAACGCTCCGAAGCCCGGTATCGATCATCGCGTCGAGCCTGGGGTCGGCGACCCGCGTACGGTTGAACTGCCCGCCGCCGGTGATCTGGCTGCTGTGGTACATCAGGAACGCCGGCACGTTGGGATCGAGTCCTGTGAAGTTGATCTCGGCGAGATTGTAGGAGCCGTCGGTCACGCGCTTTGCGAACGCGTCGTACCCCGTCACGTCGAAGGTCACGTCGAACCCGATCTCTGTGAGCATGGCCTGCACGACCTCGCCGAGCTGTCGGTTGACGCCGCTGTCGAAGCCGATCATTTGCAGCCGCAGACGCTGGGCGCCCTTCTGACGCACGCCGTCTCGACCGGTCCTCCAGCCTGCGCCCTCTAGCAGGCTGCTGAAAAACGCTCTACATCTTGTGGCTTCACAAAGTGCGTGAGGCCCGCTACAGTCGGATCAACACCGTGTACCCATTCCACCTTTCGATGGAGTAGACGACGATGCGCGGAGACGACGAGCAAGACACCGGGATGTTCAGCTACATCTCGCCCGAGGAGCGCGTGCCGCAGGACCACCCCCTGCGGACCATCCGCCGGCTGGTGGATCGGGTTCTGGTAGAGCTGTCGCCGGACTTTGACCGCCTGTACGCTAAGGTGGGCCGGCCCTCGGTTCCACCCGAGAAACTGCTGCGCGCCTTGCTGCTGCAGGTCCTCTACACCATCCGCAGCGAGCGGCTGTTGATGGAGCAGTTGGACTACAACTTGCTGTTCCGGTGGTTCGTGGGGCTGAACATGGACGACCGGGTCTGGGATCCCACGACCTTCAGCAAAAACCGGGAGCGGCTGCTGCGGGGCGAGATCGCGCAGCGCTTCTTTGCTCAGGCCCTGGCCGAAGCGCGGCCGCTGCT
>JAVKJV010000110.1:0-4666 GCA_031458775.1 Candidatus Fervidifonticultor quartus
ATCCGCATGGTATACTGTCGGGCAACGGAACGCCCGGGGCGCCTCGCGGGAGCCTCCCAGGAGTTCCTGGTGAGGTGATCGGACGATAAACGGCAAAGTGCTGATCATCGTCGTGGCCACGTTCGACGTGGGCATCTGGACCTATAACCTGCTCATGCTCTGGAGTCTACTGCGGTAGTCCATCCGTCCACGACCATGAGACGATCCTGGCGCACGGAGTGGCCGAGCCTCGGTCTGCTCGCGGCAATGATCGTTCTGTCGGCGCTGGCCTGGCCTGCCGCGCCCGACCGCATCGCCGTGCACTGGGGCCCAAGCGGCGAGCCCGACCGCTTTGGCGGGCGGCTGGAAGGACTCGCCACTGTCCCGGCCGCGGCCGTCGCGCTGTACGTGCTCATGACCGTGGTCCCGCGCTTCGATCCGCTGCGACAGAACTACGCGCGCTTCGAAGGCGCGTACGCCGGCCTGCGCGCGCTGGTGATCGCGTTTCTGGCCGCCCTGCACGCCATCGTCGTGGCCGGCGCCTTGGGACGCCGGGTTCCGGTCTCGGTCGCGGTGCCGCTCGTGTGCGCCGGGCTCTTCGCCGCGATCGGCGGCCTGCTGGACCGTCTACAGCCAACATGGTTTGTCGGCATCCGCACGCCCTGGACCCTGTCCAGCGAGGCGTCGTGGGTCAAGACGCACCGGCTCGGACGCCGCCTCTTCATGGCAATGGGCGGAGCGACCGGTCTGCTGGCCGTCATGCGCGTGCCGTGGGTCTACGGCGCGGTCCTCGGCATGCTCCTGGGCGTTAGCGCCTTGCTGATCGTGTACTCCTACGTCGCCTGGAAGCACGACCCGCACCGCACGCGTCCCGGCATACCGCCGTAGCGGCCCTGCGCTGACGCGGGAGCGCACCCCGATGGCCTATCCGGTCTCTACCTGATGCCCCGCGGCTGGTTCTGAGGGACGATCGAGCCGGAAGGGGAGGCCGAGAGGAGGACGACCATGGGCATGAAAGGGGCCGCGCGGTGTCCCGGCTGCAAGAGCACGCACATCGAGTACCAGGGCGTCGACGAGCAGGGCAACCAGAAGTGGCGTTGCAAGGAGTGCGGCAGCCGCTTCACCTACAAGCCGGGTGAAGCCAAGGCGAGCTAGCCGAGGCGCAGCCGCTCGAGGCGATCGAAGAAGTCCGGAAACGTCTTGGCCACGCACCCGGGGTCGGCGATCGCGAGGCCGGGTGCGCGCAGTCCCGTGACCGCAAACGCCATGGCGATGCGGTGGTCGCCGTAAGTCTGGATGACGGCGGGCCGCACGGGTCGCGGTCTGATCAGCAGCCCGTCGTCCAATTCCTCAACGTCCTGCCCGATGCGTCGCAACTCGGCGGCCGTGGCCGCCAGGCGGTCGGACTCCTGATGCCGGATGTGCGCGACACCGCGGATGCGCGTCGGGCCGTGCGCGAATGGCGCAATAGCGGCCAGGGTCATCGTCTGGTCGCTCATCGATCCCAGGTCGACGTCGACCCCGGCCAGCGATCCGGTGCCGGTCACCGTGAGCCCGGCCTCGCCACGTTCGACCCGGCACCCCATGTGCTCCAGGATGCCGACGAACTGCGCGTCCCCCTGGAGCGATGCCGGCGGCACTCCCCTCACGGTCACCCGACCGCCAGTGATGGCCGCCGCGGCAAAGAAGTACGCGGCGCCGCTGGCGTCGGGCTCGACGTCGTAGGCGCGCGCGCGGTAGCGCTGCCCGGCGCGAATCCGAAACCGCCATCGTCCGGTGCGCGCGACCGTCACACCAAAGGCCTCCATGACGGCGAGCGTCATCTCCACGTAGGGCGCGGCCACCAGCCGGCCGGCGACCTCGATCTCGACGTCGCCGGACGCGTAGGGTGCGGCCATGAGCAGCGCGGAGACGAACTGACTGCTGACCTCGCCGCTGACGACCGCAAGGCCGCCCCGCAGGCCACGGGCCTCGACCACCAGCGGCAGCGAGCCGTTGGTCGCGGTGACCACGGCGCCGAGCTGCCGTAGCGCGTCCGCCAGGTCGCCGATCGGCCGCTCGCGCATGCGCGCGACGCCGTCGAGCCGGTAGCGGCCGCGGCCCAGACACACCATCGCGGTGAGGAATCGCGCCGCGGTGCCGGCGTTGCCGACAAAGAGATCGGCCTCGGCGGCCGGGATCGCGCCGCCGCGACCTGCCACGCGCATGACCGACGACGTCGCATCCGCGTCGACCTCGAACCCGAGCCGGCGGAGCGACTCGGCCATGACGACGGTATCGTCACTGTACAGGGTATTGCGCAGGTGCGACGTGCCGTCGCCCAGTGCGGCGATCACCAGGGCCCGGTTCGTCAGGCTCTTGGAGCCCGGGACCGAGACGACCGTATCGGGCGGCGCCGCCAGGGGCTCGATGACCCGGACATCAGACCGCGTCATGCTGCAAGGCTACTGCGCCGGACGGACGCTCAGGTCGGGCCGTAGGCCGACGGCGCCGCGCAGGTAGACGTGGGTGATCTCGTCCTGCTGGCGCATCGTGTTCCAGAGCACGAGCACACGGAGGCACCGGGAGACCGAACCGGGCACATCGAGGTCGGCGAACGACAGCAGTGGCACCGCGTTCCAGCCGAGCTGCCGCGCGGCCTCGGCCGGATACGCGGCGTTCAGGTCGGGCGTCGCCGCGAAGAAGACCGCGGCGATCTCGCGCGAGTCCACGCCGTTGGCATGCACGATTTCGTGCAGCAACTCCTTCGTGGCGGAGAAGATCGCCTCGCGGGTGTTGCCCTCGGCGGTCGTCGCGCCTCTGATGCCGCGGATGTACATCCGGCTACCGTCCGCCCCGCTGGATGATCGCCTCGGCGGCGCGCAGGCCGAGCACCATGCTCTCCGGCCCGAACCCGAAGATCACACCGACGCAGACCCCGCTGATGAGCGACCGCTGCCGGAACTCCTCGCGCCGCGCGATGTTGGAGATGTGGCACTCCACGACCGGGATATCGATGGCCGCGATGGCGTCGCGGAGCGCGACGCTGGTGTGGGCCAGCCCACCCGGATTGATCACGACGGCCTGGCAGGTCGTGCGCGCCTCGTGCAGCTTGTCGATCAGCACGCCCTCGTGGTTGGACTGGAAGAACTCGACGTCGATGCCGAAGCTCTGGGCCACCGCCCACACTCGGGCGTTGATATCCTCCAGCGGTTGCCGGCCGTAGATCTGCGGCTCGCGGCTGCCCAGCAGGTTCAGGTTGGGACCGTAGATCACGAGGACCTTTGGCACGCCGTGATGACCTCCTCCATCAGTGACTCGGGAACGTCGACTCCCAGCCGCGCCCGGCCGATGCCTTCTGGGAGGCTGCAACGAATCCTGCCGTTCCGGCGCTTCTTGTCCAGTTGTATGGCGTCCATCACGGCACCGATCGGGCCAGCGGGCACACGCACCGGCAGACCCAGGCCGGCCAGCAACGCGTCTTGCCGGCCCGCGGCGTCGGCCTCAAGGAGCCCCAGCCGGACCGCGAGTGCGGCTTCGACCCGCATCCCGATGCTGATGGCTTCCCCGTGGATGAGGTGCCCGGCCCAGACGATCTCGACCGCGTGTCCGACGGTGTGACCGTAGTTGAGGACCTCGCGCGGGCCGTGTTCGCGCTCGTCGCCGGCCACGATCTGAGCCTTCAGGCTGGCACAGCGGAAGACGATTTCCTCGAGCGCGTGCGGAGCGCCAGCGAGCGCGGCCCCCGCATCACCCCGCTCCAGCCGCTCGAACAGGTCGGCGTCGAGCACCATCCCGTACTTCACGGCCTCGGCGAGTCCGGCCCTCCGCTCGGTGGTGGGCAGCGATGCCAGCGTCTCCACGTCGGCGATCACCAGCGCCGGCTGGTGATAGACGCCCACGAGATTCTTGGCGCGCGGATGGTTGACCGCCGTCTTCCCACCGATGGCACTGTCGATCTGGGCAAGCAGAGTCGTGGGCACCTGGACCAACCGGACGCCGCGCATGTAGATACCGGCAACAAAGCCCGCCAGATCACCCACAACGCCGCCGCCCATCGCCACGATCGTGTCCGACCGCGTGATGCCCAGTGCTCCGAGGGCGTCGACAAGCGCCGCTGCCTGCCGCAGGCTCTTGGCGCGTTCACCGCCGGGTGCGGTGAGCACGTGGGCCGAGAACCCGCACCCGTCCAGCGCCGCCGTCACCCGCGCGCCGAACCTCGACGCGATGGGCCGCTGCGTGATGACCGCCACCTGTCCGTTCGCGCCAATCCTCTTGAGGTCTTCGCCCACCAGCGGCAATGCACCGGCGCCGATGAGCACGTCGTAGGATCTTGGTCCCAGGTCCACGCGCACCCGACGCCGGGTGGCGGAAAGCCGTGCCAGAATGTCGTCCGCAACAGCCTCAACGGGCCGGGCCGCGTCGACCGCCGTACCGGTCTCGACATAGAAGGCCTCGCGCTCCCGCAGCAGGCGCTCCAGCGCCGCGCGCGGGTCGGTGCCCAGCAGCGGCCGACCTGAAGCACTCCCTGCCCGCTGGACGAGCACCTCCAGCGGAGCCTTCAGGTAGAACACCGGGCCGGCCTGCCTCAGGGCGCGACGAGCCGCGGCTGACAGCACGGCACCGCCGCCGGTGGCGATCACGCGACCGGAACCCGCAACGGCCCGGCGCACGACTGCCTGCTCGACCTTCCTGAATCGCGCCTCAC
>JAVKJV010000111.1:0-4557 GCA_031458775.1 Candidatus Fervidifonticultor quartus
CGTGTGCCCATGAGGCGGTACCGTCTCGCGGGCTGCGCGGACCGATCCCGCCCTCGGCCAGTAGGGCCGGCCTCCGCGGCCGGCGAACACGATTGGGAGGGACAAGGAGGTGTGCCATGGCGCGGGCCGTGCAGTTCCTGTTCGGTCAGGGGCGCGAGAAGGAGGTCCGCTCGCTCATCATCCAGCACCTCGACAAGGTCGGCGAGGTCGTCGCCCGCGCGCGCGAGGTGCTGGAGGACTACCTGGCCGGCCGCCTGGACGCCGCCAAGGCCGGCGCCATCAACGTCGATCAACTCGAGACCGACGCTGACGGGCTGCGCCGCCGCGTCAGCGACTTGCTCTACCGCGGCGCGTTCCTGCCGATCTTCCGCGCCGACATCCACGAGTTCGTCGAGCAGATGGACCGTATCGCGGACCGGGCCGAGGAAGCGACCGACTTCCTCCTCGGGCAGCGCCCCGAAGTCCCGGTCGAGTTCCACGAGATGCTGCGCCTGATCCCCCAGCACACGCAGGAGGCGTTCGTAGCGCTGCACGATGCGGTCACCACGTTCTTCTCGACCGGCGACGAGCGGGTGATTCGCGACCGACTCAAAATCGTCGGCGTCACCGAGTCGACCATCGACGACGTCGAGTGGAAGCTGACGCGGCAGATCTTCACGGCTGAGTTGCCGCTGGTCGGCAAGGTCCACGTCAAGCAGTTCCTGACCAGCCTCACGGAAATCTCGGACCAAATCGAAGACACCGGCGACCGGCTCGAGCTCCTCCACATCGGCAGCAGCCTCTAGCGATGTTCGCGCTGCTGCCGGGCCTCTACCTCGGGTGGGGGATTGGCGCGAACGACACCGCGAACACCTTCGGCCCGCAGGTCGGTGCGAACATCATCTCCTATCGCCGGGCCATCGTGCTCGCCGCGGCGTTCGCGTTCCTCGGGGCGGTCATCGAGGGCGAGAAGGTCTTTCCGACCCTGGGCCGGCTCACGCAGCTCAACGTCGAGATGAGCGTGATTGCCGCGCTCGCCGCGGGCGTCTCGGTCCATGTCATGACCGCACTCGGCATGCCGGTCTCGACGTCGCACGCCATCTTCGGCGCGCTCGTCGCGGTCGGGCTCGCGAAGGGCACGGCCATCAGCGTGCCCACGGCGCTTCGCATCGCGGCGTCCATGATCACGGCGCCGGTGGGCGCCGCGGTGATCGCCTACCTGCTGTACCGCGCGCTGTCCGCGGCGGCGGGTAGCCGTCTCGGAAGTGTGCTGTTCTTCCAGCGCGCGGTGCGCACTGCGGCCGTTGTGGTCGGCTGCTACGCGGCGTACGCGCTCGGCTCCAACAACGTCGGCAACGCCATGGCGCCGTTCGTGGCGGTCGGGCTGATCAGTCCGGCGACGGGGGCTCTGCTCGGCGGCGGGGCGATCGCCGCCGGCGTCCTGACGTACAGCCTGCCGGTCATCATGACCGTGGGCAAGCAGATCACCGCGCTCGATCCGATCTCCGCGCTGGTGGCCGCGCTGGGCACTGCGATCACCACGCACGTCTTCACGCAACTCGGCATCCCGGTCTCGACCTCGCAGGCGATCGTGGGTGCCGTTGTCGGGGTGGGGCTCACGAAGGGGATGGTGGCGGTCAATCGCCGCGTGCTCTACATGATCCCGGTCAGTTGGGTCATCAGCATCGCCGGCGCCAGCGTCGTCGCCTTCGCAGCGCTCATCGCCTACGCCGCCGTACGCTGACCGAGGACCGCCGGGCGGTCGCGCAGAACCTGTTTCCGCGATCACGGATCGTGGACCGACCGAACAGGAGGGTACGTACGCGATGGCCATCGTGGCAGGTGAGCGGACCTACAAGAACTTCATCGCCGGACGCTGGCAGGAGTCGTCCACCACGCGGTGGGTGACCAACCGCAACCCGGCGACCGGCGAGGCGCTCGGCCAGGTTCCGTTGTCCGGCCGCGAGGAGGCCCGCGCGGCCGTGGAGGCCGCCGCCGCGGCATTCCCCGGCTGGCGCGACACGCCCGGACCGGTCCGCGGCCGCATCCTGTTCAAGGCGATGGAGATCCTCGATCGCGAGCTGCCGAGGCTGGCCGAAGTCCTGACCCGCGAGGAGGGTAAGACGCTCGGCGAGTCCAAGGGCGAACTCATCCGCAGCCGCAACATCCTCGAGTTCATCGCCGGCGAAGGCCGGCGCCTGCGCGGCGAGACCCTGCCGAGCGAGCTTCCCAACACCTTCACCTACACGAAACGGGAGCCGCTGGGTGTGGTGGCGTTGATCAGCCCCTGGAACTTTCCGGTCGCGATCCCGATCTGGAAGATCGCGCCGGCGCTCGTGTGCGGCAACACCGTGGTCTTCAAGCCGGCGACGCTGACGCCCTGGACCGCGTCGATCCTCATGGACATCTTTCAGGAAGCGGGACTGCCGGCAGGCGTGCTGAACATGGTCATCGGCCCGGGCGCGACCGTCGGCGACGAGTTGCTGGCGCATCCCGCGGTGCGCGCGGTCTCGTTCACGGGCTCCAACGACGTCGGCACGAAGCTCTACCAGCGCGCCGCCTCGCGCGGCATGCGGGTGCAGGCCGAGATGGGAGGCAAGAACCCGGTCGTGGTGCTCGACGACGCGGATCTGGAGCTGGCGCTGGTTGGTACGATCCAGGGCGCGTACGGCTCGACCGGGCAGCGCTGCACGGCGACCAGCCGCGTGATCGTCACCGAGGGGATCGCCGACCGGTTCGTTGAGGAACTCGCGGCGCGGGCCGCGCAACTCGTGGTCGGCGACGGCCTCGACCCTGCGACGCAGGTGGGGCCCTCGGTGGACGAGTCGCAGATGAAGACGGTGCTGGACTACATCGCCATAGGACAGCGCGAGGGCGCCCGGCTCGTCACCGGCGGGCACCGGCTGATCGACGGCGCCCACGCGCGCGGGTATTTCGTCGCGCCGACGGTCTTCGACCACGTCACCCCGTCGATGCGCATCTTCCAGGAGGAGATCTTCGGCCCGGTGCTCGCGGTATGCCGCGTCCCGGACTTCGACGCGGCCGTCGAGGCCGCGAACGCAGTGCCCTACGGTTTGGCGTCGGCGGTCTACACGCGGGACGTCTCACGCGCGATGAAGTTCGTGGACCGCAGCGACGTGGGCATCGTCCACGTCAACAACCCGACCGTCGGCGGCGAGGCGCACCTCCCGTTCGGCGGGTCGAAGGCCACCGGCGTCGGGCCCCGCGAGCAGGGCAGCGTGGCGATTGACTTCTACAGCGAGTTGAAGGTCGTCTATCTGGACTACACCGGCGCCAGGCGCACGTCCAGCTTCTTCTGAGTCCGGCAGGGGCCGGCCCGTCCGTGCGGAATCAACCGTGAAATCACGGCGGAGGGGGACGCACATGCACGAGGACGCTCATCGGGACAGAGAAGTCGTGCCGTTCCGCGCCCTGGTCATCGCACTGCTTGTCGCCGCGCTACTCGCAGGTCCGGCGGTCTGGGCGCTCTCGTCCGCGTCAGCGGCGCCGAGCCAGGCCGGGACCCTGGCAATCCTGCACTTCAGCGTGATCAAGGGCACCACGTGGTCCGGCGCGCACAATCGCGCGGGGCAGCGGATCGCCCAGAAGTACCCAAACGTGAAGTACGTCTACCGCGAGGAGGTCGGGCCGGACTCGACCGTGCCCTTCGCCGAGGAACTCATCCGGCAGGGCGCCACCATCGTTGTGGGCAACGCGGAGTTCATGGGGTTGCCCCTCAAAGATATCGCGGACAAGTACCCGAACGTGTACTTCGGCTCCGTGGTTGCGAGCGACGTCACCCGGAAGTCGAACTTCATCCGGTTCTTCCCGCGCCAGTACCAGGCCCTCTACCTGGAGGGCCTCATCGCTGGCGCCCTGACGAAGACCGGCAACGTCGGCATCGTCTCAGCGTTCCCGAACGTGCAGGTCCTGCGCCGCACGGCGGGCTTCTACCTGGGCGTGCAGGATGCTGCCAAGGCCCTCAACAAGCGTGTCAACGTGTACGTCAAGTACGTGGGCGACTGGTACAAGCCCACGGAAGAGCGTGAGGTGGCTCGCACGCTCGTCAGCCAGTACAAGGTGGACGTGCTCACCCAACAGACAGACTCCGGCTCGCCCCTCGATGTGGCGCAGGAACGGGGCATCTGGTTCGTGGGCAAGGACATGGACATCGTCGGGTTTTATGGATGGTCCAACACCGATACCGTGGCCGTCTCGTTCGACACCCGGTGGGAAGTCCTGTACGATCGGATGGTGCGCGACTGGATGGCCGGCAACCGGTCGCCGCGCACGCTCCTGTACCTGGGCATGCGGGACACCATGACCCTGGCCGACGGCACCGTGGTCTCCGCCGTGGATATCATGAACAACAAGAAGGTCGGCGTAGACGCCATCAGCCCGAAGGCCCGGCGGCAACTCCCGGATTCGATCGTGCGCCTGGTGGCGCAGCGCCGCGACCAGATGATGAGAGGGCAGTGGGATCCCTTCCAGGTGCACGCCTTCGTGAGCAACGGCACGGGACTGGCGCTGAAGGACACGCCGATTCCGGCGAAGGGTACAACCGTGAAGAAGGCCGGC
>JAVKJV010000112.1:0-4531 GCA_031458775.1 Candidatus Fervidifonticultor quartus
CACCTGGTCGTCCTGCCCGACGCCGACCTCGACCTGGCCGCCGATGCGGCGGTCAGCGCCGCCTACGGGTCCACCGGGCAGCGCTGCATGGCCGTGTCGGTGGTCGTGGCGGTCGGCGGCGTCGGCGACCGGCTGGTGCCGCGACTCTCCGAGCGCATCCGCCGGCTTCGCGTCGGTCCCGGCCTCGATCCGAGCGCCGAGATGGGCCCGCTCGTGACCGGCGCGCATCTGGCGCGGGTCGCGCGGTACGTCGAGCAGGGTGTGGCCGAAGGGGCCGCGCTCGTCGAGGACGGCCGCGCGATCCGCGTGCCGGGACACGAGCAGGGCTTCTTCCTCGGTCCGTGCCTCTTCGACCATGTGACGCCCGAGATGACGATCTACCGGGACGAGATCTTCGGGCCGGTGCTGTGCGTCGTCCGCGTTCCGGGATTCGAGGACGCCGTCGCGCTGGTGAACCAGAACCCGTGGGGCAACGGCGTCGCCGTCTTTACGAACGACGGCGGCGCCGCACGGCGCTTTCAGCACGAGGTGCAGGTGGGCATGGTCGGGATCAACGTGCCGATTCCCGTTCCCACGGCTGCGTACTCGTTCGGCGGCTGGAAGCTGTCGCTCTTCGGCGACGCTCACGTGCACGGCCGCGAGGGCGTCCGGTTCTACACGCGCCTGAAGGTCGTGACCGCCCGCTGGCCGGACCCGCGGCAGCGCGGCGTCAGCCTCGGGTTCCCCCAGACGAGCTAGCACGACGTCGTCAATCCCTCGGTACCGGACACGCGCCTCGCTCTGCCTGCCCGGTCGGCAGCATGTCGAGGGGGCTGGGTCCTGCGTCGGATCACCCGTCAGATCATCGGATCAGAGGTTGCGCCGTGCGAGGACCTCGCGCGCCGGCCGCCGATCGCCGGTGCAGGAGATGCGACGAGGGCCGTCGAGGAACGTGAGGTCGAAGCCGAGCTTGCGGTACAGGCGGCCGACCCGGTCGGTGGCCTGATTGACGAGCACGACCGGTCCGCGGTGGCGCGCGAGCCACTCGGCGAGGCGCACCTGGTCGTCCCACGAGAAGCCGCCGCGCGCGTACTGCCGGAACTCGACGTCGTACGGCGGGTCGGCGTAGACGAAGTCGTCCGGGTCGAGCGCGAGGGACTCGAAATCTCCCGACGTGAATCGCCAGCCCGCGAGCACCTGCCGGTACGGCGTGAAGTCGCGAACGTAGCGGATGCGCCGGTAGCGGCCGAACGGCACGTTGAAGAGGCCGTGCCGGTTGAAGCGGCACAGGCCGTTGTAGCCGGTGCGATTCAGGTAATAGAACAGGCTCGCGGCTTCCCGGCTGGCCGCGCGGCCCTGCGCGACGAGCGCGTTGAACCGCGCGCGGTGCGCGTAGAAGACGGACGCCCGATTGGCGAGCGGGATCTCGATCGTCAGGCCGCGCTGCAGCCAGCGATAGAAGTTGATGAGGTGCGGGTTGGCGTCGTTGAGCAGCGCGTGGCGCGGCCTCAACCCGAGCGCGACCGCGAGGCCGCCGCAGAACGGCTCGACGAACCGGCGATGGGCGTGCGGCAGCCAGAGCGGCAGCAGATGCGGGATCTGCCAGCGCTTGCCGCCCGCCCACTTGAGCGGCGGTGGGAGCATCGGCCAAGGCGAGCGTGGGCCCCGGCGTGCCCGCTCGCCCGCACCGCCTCCCGACGCGTGGCGCTCGACCATCCGGCTGAAGTATAGCGGACCAGCCCCACGGTGCCCGCGGTCGCCAGTCGCTGTCACTGCCCCAAACAAGGCAGCCTGTCCACCTGGGCCGCCGGCGCACTTCGCGGTGGACGTCGCAGAACTGGGTACCTGGCCGCGCGCAGAAGGAAACTACGGCTATGCCCAAGGGAGAGGTCCCGATCACACCTGAGGTTCTGACGTGGGCGGTCCGTCAGTCCGGCTACGACGAGCGGGTCGTGGCCGAGCGCGTCAAGGTGTCCGTCGAAGACGTCGAGGCTTTGGGGGCGTGCTTCTCGCCAGTGATGGCCGTCCGTCGCCTTCAGGTAGACGCGCATCGGCTGCATGCACCGACGGCCCATCTGCGCGAGCAGGCCCAGCGGACACTCGCTGAGCGGCTCGCGGGTAAGGACGAACCACCGCAGCAGCCGCTTCTTTACAATGACGCACCTTCTTCAGGATGCGCCCGGCGGTGGCCGTCCGGCGGTGGCCGTCCAGATGAACGGCTCCGCATGTCGGTTGTGATGCGTCACGGAGTCTCCAATGGCGCGGATGAGGTCGGGCACGCTGCGAAAGGTCCCGCGGCGAATCCGCTTCCGCGAGATCTCGGCAAACCAGCGTTCCACGAGGTTGTCCAGTTCCGTAAAGGTGTTGATCAACACCATTGCGAAACAGTTCATCCTCTCCATTTCGACGCGCAGCGTGTGCAGGTCGTCCAGGCCGCCGACAGGCGACTGCCGCTCTCTCAGCCTCTCATGGCCGCCATCGCGACGCCCAAGGTCTTGCCCAAGAGTAATTGGTTAGCGGGTTGAGCGGCCCGATCCAAATTTTTGACTTGTACTTTTTTCGTGAGTCTGCCAGAACTGTCGTGTGGCGCGACGCGACGCACCGAAGACGATCGACGACGCCCAGCGAGAGCTGGAGCGGCTGCGCCGCGAGATTGGCCACTCGCGAGATGAATGTGATCGCCTGCGCGCCGAGAACGCGCGGCTCGAACGAGAGCGCGATCGCCTGCGGCGCGAGATTGAGCGGCTGACACAGGCGCTTGAGGCAGCGCGCCGCGCGGGCAAGCGTCAGGCGGCGCCGTTGTCGAAAGGCGCTCCGGCCGCGCAGCCGCGTCGGCCCGGTCGGCGCCGGGGGCGGCGGCACGGCGGCCCCGCTCATCGACGACCGCCCACGACGATCGACGAGACGATTGATGTGCCGCTGCCGGCGGCGTGCCCGCACTGTGGTGGCGGGGTGACCGAGACGCGCATCGCCACGCAGATTCAAGAGGATCTGCCGGTCGTGCGGCCGCACGTGCGCCGCTTCGACGTCCACGTCGGCCGCTGTGCCGACTGCGGCCGGCGCGTGCAGGGGCGTCATCCCCTGCAGACCTCCGACGCCCTCGGCGCCGCCGGCACGCATCTGGGGCCGCATGCGGTTGCGTTGATCGTGCTGTTGAACAAACAGTTGGGCCTGTCGCACGGCAAGATCGCGGCGCTGTTGCGCGACTGGTTCGGGTTGCGCGTGCGGCCGAGCGGCGTAACGCCTGCGCTGCATCGCGCCGCGCGTCGTGCGGCCCCCACCTATGCGGCGTTGCGCGAACAGATCCGCGGCAGTCCGGTCGTCAGTCCGGATGAAACCAGTTGGAAAGTGGGTGGGCGGCTCTGGTGGTTGTGGGTCTTTGCGCCCGCGCGTACCGGCGTCTACGCGATTCAAGACGGGCGCGGGTTTGACGAAGCGGCGGCGGTGCTCGGCGCCGAGTTCGACGGCGTCCTCGTCCGCGACGGCTGGGCGCCGTCTCGCCAGTTCGAGCGGGCGGCGCATCAGACCTGTCTGGCGCATCTGATCCGCCGATGCCGCGAGATCGCCGAGGCCCATCCGCGGACGGCCTGGCCGCGCCACGTCCAGGCGGTGCTGCAGGATGCGCTCGCCGTTCGAGATCGTGTCGCGGCCAGTGAGATCTCCGCGCACGGCGCCGCGGTGGCACGTGGGCATCTGATGTCGCGGCTCCTGGACCGCCTCGCCGCGCCCGGCACCGTGCCGGACTGCCAACGCCTCGCGGCGCATCTCACGACGGAGCTCCCAGCCGTCTTCGGCTTTCTCTTCGATTTCACGCTCGACGCCACGAATTGGCGAGCCGAGCCGGCGCTGCGTCCGGCGGTCGTCAATCGCAAGGTGTCCGGTGGGAATCGGTCCGAGCGGGGTGCGGAGACGCAAGAGATTCTCAGCAGCATCATCCGGACCGCGCGCCTACGGGAGCTCGAACCCCGCGACGTGCTCGTGGACCTCCTTCGATCGCCTCAGCCGACCGTTTCCCCAGCGCGCTCCACGCTGCAATAGACTGACCCCGCTAACCAGTTACCTCCCGCGTTGCAGCTGCCTCAGAACCTGTGAGCGCCCGGGTCATTGAAATCCCACTCCACGCCGTGAAGACGGCGTCATCGTCGAGAGCATCGGGGATCTCCTGGAGCTTTTCCAGCAGCCGCTTGAGCACGCGGCCCTCGATGGTGTTCGCGGCGATGAAGCCGAAGACCGGACAGCTCTTGCGCTGGCCGTAGCGGTGGATGCGCCCGATGCGCTGCTCGAGGCGGTTCGGGTTCTACGCGATGTCGTAGTTGAAGGGGATGTCGCAGACTGGAGGGTGAGGCCTTCGCACGCCGCCTCGGTCGCCACGAGGACCTGGATCGCTTCTTCCCGGAATTACTGGTCGACGTGAACCTGGATCCCGCGCTCGTCACGCGGACCGGGTTTCGTCCCGCTCTGGTGCGGAAGGGGGGATTTGAACCCCCACGGTCTTGCGACCGCCAGCCCCTCAAGCTGGTGCGTCTGCCAGTTCCGCCACTTCCGCCTGGAG
>JAVKJV010000113.1:0-4472 GCA_031458775.1 Candidatus Fervidifonticultor quartus
CTCAAGGTCGAGGAGTTCGGCGTGGCCGGGATGACCGAGGTGCCGGTGGTCGTGATCGATACACAACGCGCCGGACCGTCGACCGGCATGCCGACCAAGCCCGAGCAGGGTGACCTGGCCATGGCGGTCTACGCCGGGCACGGCGAGATCCCGCGGATCGTGCTCTCGGCCGGCACGGTCGAAGAGTGCTATACGATGGCGTTCGAGGCGTTCGACCTGGCCGACAAGTACCAGTGCCCGGTCTTCCTGATGTCCGACCTGACCCTCACGGACGGTCGCAAGAGCCTGCCGGTAGACTTCTTCACGTCGAACCGCAAGCCCGTCGTTCGCCACGGCCTGCTGCGCGAGTCTGAGATGAAGGACGGCTACCACCGGTACCAAGTCACCGAGTCGGGCATCTCCCCGCGCAACGTACCCGGTGTGCCGGGCGGCATCTTCAAGATGAGCGGGTCGGAGCACGACGAGGCGGGTATGGTGACGACCGATCCGCCGAAGCGCAAGGCGATGTACGAGAAGCGCATGCGCAAGATGCAGACCTATCTGAAGGAAGATGTCAAGCCACCCCAGGTCTACGGGGCGCCGGACGGCGTACCGGTGCTCGTGGGCTGGGGCTCGACCAAGCTGCCGCTGCTTGACGCGCAGGCGAGGTTGCGTAGCGAGGGTATGGAAACGGCCGTCGTCTACTTCACGCACATCTGGCCGTTCCCCACGCACCTGGTCCGGCCGCTGCTCCAGCGTGGCTCCGCGGTCATCGTGGTCGAGGGGAACTACGGCGGCCAGCTCGCCGACCTGATCCAGCAGGAGTGCCTGATCGAGACTCGGCGTGTCCTCAAGTACAACGGCCGGCCGTTCTATACGGCGGACATCGTCGGCGGGGTGCGCCAGTTGCTGGCAAACGGCACGCGCGTCGTCCGGGTCGGCGACAAGGCGCCTGAGGTCATGCTCGAAACCGTATCGGAGGGAGACTAACCGTGGCGGCGCCTGTGGCAGCGGCAAAACTCTGGGACCAGAACGCGACACCCAAACACCGCATCCAGTGGTGCCCGGGCTGTGGGGACTTCGGCGTCCTGGCCGCGCTCAAGATGGCGTTCACGCGGCTCGAGCTGATGCCCCATGAGGTGTTGATGGTGGCCGGAATCGGCTGCTCGGGGCAGATCCGCAACTACCTCAACGGCAACGGCTTCCACGGCGCGCACGGCGCGCCCCTGGCCTACGCGCTCGGCGCGAAGATGGCCAACCCCGAGCTGACGGTGCTGACCCTGGCCGGTGACGGCGACACGCTCGCGATCGGCATGGAGAACTTCATCCACTGCTGCCGCCGCGACCCCAACATCACCTTGATCATCATGAACAACGGGGTCTACGGCCTGACGAAGGGACAGAACTCGCCGACCGCCGGGCTCGGCCAGGTGATGGAGAAGCACACCGAGGAGCACCCGCCGTTCGTTGATCCGATCCGCCTGGCGCTCGTCTCAGGCGCCTCGTTCGCCGCGCAGTCGTTCTCGGGCGATCCGAAGCACTGCGCCGAGATCTACGCCGAGGGGATCAAGCACCACGGCTTCGCCGTGATCAACGACTTCTCGCCCTGCGTGACGTACAACAAGTTCAACACCTATGACTGGTACAAGTCGAGCGTGGAGGACATTCCCGCCGGCCACGATCCGACCGACAAGGCCGCGGCCTGGGCGCTGCTCGACGACTTCGAGCGCCGCGGCAAACTGCCGCAGGGGGTCATCTACCGGGCGCCGCGCAACAAGGTCGAGCACAAGCGGCTGCCGATCTGGGACGAGGAGTTCCAGGACGTCGATCCCATGCCGATGCTCCGGCCGTACATGTAAGGATCGGCGGGCGGTCTCTAGCGCCGCCCGCTCGGCGCGGCCGCGGCGATCCGGCGCGACAGCGCGGCGGTGTTCACCGCAGGGACTTTCAGGAAACGGCGCAGGCCTGCCAGCAGCGTGCGCAGCGCATCGCCTTCGTCGGTCGCCGCGAGGATCCGCCTAGCCGTCGTCTCGATCCGCGGTAGGGCCTCGTCCAGGAAGAGGCGGGCCATCGCCGCGTGAAGATCGCCCCCGGTCTTGGCCGCGCGCAGCACCGCGCTCTCCATCGCAAAGACATCGATCGCCAGGTCGGCGATCCACCCCAGGATTTCCTGCTGCTTGTCGAGGTCGGTCGCGTACTTCTCGACCGCGGCGCCGGCCGCGAAAAGGGTGGCGCGGCGCGCCGCGTCGACCAGCCGGCGCTCGTCGGCGAGGGGGTCGGATGCGCCGGCGGTGGTGGAGTCGCCTCCGGCGGTGGTACTGAGGACGTCGGCCGCCACCCGCCTGGCCGCCCCGAGCAAATCGAGCCGGCCCCTCTGCGCGCGGCGCAGCAGCATCGAGGGGATGACGAGCCGGTTGATCTCGTTGGTGCCTTCATAGATTCGGCTGATCCGCGCATCGCGGTACCGGCGCGCCGCCGGATACTCCTCGACGAAACCGTAGCCGCCGAAGATCTGGACCATGTCGTCGACCACCGCGGCGAGCGCCTCGGTGGCGAAGACCTTGTTAATTGAGCACTCGACGGCGTACTCCTCGAGCGCGGTCATGACCTGCGCGCCGTCATGGCGCTCGGCGCCCAACGCCCGGCTCACCAGCCCGCCGGTGCGATAGACCATGCTCTCGGTCACGAAGATCAGGGTGGCCATCCGCGCGAGCTTCTGCTGGATCAGCCCGAACTCGGCGATCGGGCGGCCGAACTGCCGGCGCTCCGCCGCGTAGGCGGCGGCGTCTCGGAGCGCGTACTTCGCCTCGCCCAGCGCCCCGGCGCCGAGCGCGAACCGGCCCACGTTCAGGATGTTGAATGCGATCTTGTGCCCCTGGCCGATCTCGCCGAGCAGGTTCTCGGCCGGCACGCGGACGTTGTCGAGCAGCACGCCGGCGGTTGACGAGCCCTTGATGCCCATCTTGTGCTCTTCGGGGCCGACCGAGACCCCGGGCGTGGTGCGCTCGACGATGAAGCAGGTGTGATGCTCGCCGTCGAGCTTGGCGAACGTGATGAAGAGGTCGGCGAACGACGCATTGCTGATGAACTGCTTCTGCCCGTTCAAGATGTAGTGCGTGCCATCGGCCGTGCGGGTCGCGCGGGTCCGGATGGCCATGGCGTCCGATCCGGCCGTCGGCTCGGTCAGCGCGTAGGCGCCGACCCACTCGGCCGCGGCCAGCCGCGGCAGGTACGTGCGCTTCTGGGCCTCGGTGCCGAAGAACACGATCGGCAGGGTGCCGATGCCCGTGTGGGTGCCGATCGACACGCCGAACGACGTCGCCGCCCCGAGCGCTTCCTTGATCGTCAGGCTGGTGAGCCTGTCGAGCCCGGCACCGCCGTATTCCTCGGGGATGTCGGCGCCCAGGATGCCGAGGTCGGCGCAGCGGCGCAGCAGGGCCCGGGTAAGCGCCCAGTCGTGCCGCTCCAGCTCCTGCGTGCGGGGCAACACCTCATCGTCCACGAACTGCTGCACGGTCTGCTGTACCAGACGCTGGTCGTCCGACAGCTCTTCGGGCGTGAAGATGTCCTCTGGCCATGCCGGGGCCACGAGGAACGACCCGCCGCGTACGCGATCCGCCGCCGTCTGCACGTCCATGGTGACGATCCCTCCACCCCGCGACATTTGTGCGGCAGTTCGGGGTGCGGCCCGACGGCTCCTGGGCCGGCGGACGCGGGGGACCGTGACGCGGGCTAGGAGCGTGTCCGAGGATTGGTGGCAAATCTTGATTTCGCCCTCATCATGGGCAGTGACGCTGACCTCAGCGCGCACGGTGGGCGCCTGTGGGTCGGCGTGAGCCTGAGGGTTGATCGGTACGCTTCCATCGACTCACCCCATCGCCAGCACTCTTCGCACTCGAGCCTTCACGTGAAAGAGCTTACAGATGTTGTGCACCGTCGCCACCAGCGTCCATTCGCCCCCTACCTTCCGCAGCCCACGCAGGAGAAACTGCCGGAAGCCCCGCGCCGCCTTGATTTGCCCGAGCACCGGCTCAGCGATCGCCTTGTGCATGCGGTACACGCTCCGGCCTACTTTCGTCTGCAACGTCCGCCGCATGCGATCTTTCGTGGAGAGATGCTTGGGGATGCGGCCGCGCGGCGCGGATGGGATCGGCTGACTGTGCTTCCGCTTGTCGGGTGGGATCCAGGCCTGGATGTGCGCGGCGTGCAGCACCTGGACGTTGGTCTCGCTGAAGTACCCGGCATCCGCCGTCAGGCGGCGGGGGACCGCGTCCTCATGCTCCTGGATGGCCGCGACCATGGTCGGCAGATGCGGCGCATCCGCGCTTTGGGCGGTGACCGTGGTGGCGACAATAATCTGGCGCGTGCGGTCCACGGCGACTTGCACGTTGTAGGCCTGCGCGAACGCGCCGTCGGCCATCTTCATGATGTGCGAGTCAGGATCGGTGAAGTTGTATTGGTCCCGATCCCGCGGGGTCTCGCGCGGTGGCTTC
>JAVKJV010000114.1:0-4457 GCA_031458775.1 Candidatus Fervidifonticultor quartus
GATCGTGGTTGAAGATGTTCCCCGCGTCGTACGGCGGGATGTGCAGATGGTGCAGCCAGACCTCGTCCTGCTCGACGCGCGCGTAGGCCTCGGCGAGCGACGCCCGGCCGGTGCGTAGGGACTTCACCTCGGTACCGGTCAGCACCAGGCCGGCCTCGAACGACTCCTCGATGTGATACTCGTGTCGCGCCCGTCGGTTCGACGCGATCAGCTTCTCGCCCTCAGCCACGGCGACTCCTCACCCGGCGTCCGCGCCCCGCGGCCGGCCTCGTCAGGCGTCAGGCGGCATAGCCGCGAGCGTGCCCTCGGCCTCGGCGATCACGGTCCCGTCGGCCGTGGTGAGCACGGCGGTCCCCTGCCGCATCGTGCCGCGGCGGCCGGTCTCCACGGCCTCGACGCGCAGGACCTCGCCCGGTCTCGCCGGCCGCCGGTATCGCACGGCCAGACGCGCCGTCACGGTCGGCTCACCCTGATAGTAGCCGATCGCCGCCAGCGCGTCGTCGAGCACCGCGGCCAGGATGCCCCCGTGCACGATGCCGCTGAACCCGACGTGCAGATCGGTCGGCGTGAACTCACCGACGACACGATCGCCCCGCGCGGTGAACGTCACGTGCAGCCCGATCGGGTTGGTCCGGCCGCAGACGAAGCACGAGGACGCGTCTCGCATGGCGTCGTCTACAGCGGCCGCTCCAGATACAGGAACGTCCGCTCGACCTGGAATCCCAGTGACCGGAGAAACGGGCCGCCAACCGCGTCGAGCGCCCACACCGTGGCATAGGGCGGATACTCGCGCGCGTGCAGCGACGCGAGCGCGGCCGCGGCCAGGGCGCGGCCCACGCCCTTGCGACGGTGGCTGTCGCGCACCCCGAGCGTCCAGTCCCCACGGCCGGCGCGCGTCTCGACGATCGAGAACCCCACGACCACCTCGTCCTTCAGCGCGACGTAGCCGCGACCGTCCCTGCCCGCGAGCACGCGCTCGATCTCGTCGGCACGCGCCCGCTCGGCCAACGTCTCGCGAGCCAGCCGGCCGACGGCGCGCGCGTCCGCCGACGTGGTACGGCGCATCTGATAGCCCTCCGGCGGATGAGCCGCCGGCCGCTTGTTGCCACGATACCGGTAGACGACAAGCGCGTTCGCGAGCGCGGCCCCCAGACGGTGCGCGAGGGTCAGCCCGAACGCGTTCGTCTCGGCCGCCCGCACCAGCAGCGCCGTCTGCCGGCCGCGCTGAAACAAGCCGGCTACGAGTGCGGTCATGCGCTCAACCAACGCGTCCTGTGCGCGAGCCGGAAACTCGCCGAATGCCGGCAGCAGCAGTTCTTCGACCAGCCACTGGCCGCCGCGCCGGCCCACCACCAAGACGCCGGCCGGTCGCTTGTTGACCTCGACGACGCCGACGTCCTTTTCCGACTGCACCCACCAGAGATCGTTCGGCTGTAGGGCGCCATCGCGATCGAATGTCGGCGAATACCCGCCGCCGTACGCGGCCTCCAGCACGCGGACCAACGTGGCGCCATCATCGGCCGTCGCCGGACGCACGACGAGCTGCATGCGTCGCTACCGCGTCACGGCGGGGGCGTCGGCCCAGAGCCGCTCGAGCCGGTAGAACGCCCGGGCCTCAGGCGCAAAGACGTGCACCACGATGTCGCCGTAATCGAGGAGTACCCAGCCCGCGGCTTCGTCGCCCTCGCGGACGCCCCGCGGCCGCACGTCGGCCAGTCCGTCGGCAATCGCGTCGATGATCGCGCGGATCTGCACACGGCTCATGCCGGTCGCAATGACGAAGTAGTCGGTCACCAGGGTCTGCCCGCGCAGATCGAGCACCACGACGTCCTCGGCGCGCCGGCCCTCGGCGATCGCTGCCGCGCGCAGCGCCTTGGCGAGCGACGCGGCTGCCGCGGCGCCCGACTCGCGCGTTGCGCGTCTAGCCACGCGCGGCCTCGGGCGCGGACACCTGACGATACAGCCCGTGCTTCTCGATGTACGACTCGACGGCCTCGGGCACCAGGTACTTGATCGGCCGCCCGGAGCCCACGCGTGCCCGGATGTCGGTGGACGAGATCGCCATGGCCGGGATCGCCATTACGTGCACGTTCTTCAGCGGCCGGCCGGTGGCGTTGCTGCGGCGCAGGGTGTCGAGGTCGAGGGCGAATCCCGGCCGGGTGGCCGCGATGAACTCGCACAGCCGCAACAACTCCGCGGACTGCTCCCACTCGCCCCGCAAGATCTGCAGGATGGCGTCGGCTCCGGTGATGTAGTACAGCACCGCGTCGGGGTACAGGGCGGCCAACTCGCGAATCGTCGCGATCGTGAATGAGGCGCCCGGACGCTGGATCTCGATCCGCGACACGCTGAAGTGCGGGTTCGACACCGTAGCAAGGAACGTCATCAGGTAGCGGTGCTCGGGCTCGGTGACGTCCGCGGGATCCTTGTGCGGCGGGTGACGGTTCGGAACGAACAGCACCTGATCGAGCGCAAACTGGCTCCGGGCCTCTTCCGCAGTGACCAGATGGCCGTGATGGATGGGGTCGAATGTCCCGCCCATGATGCCCAGCCTGGTCACGGTGGCCTCACTTCTTGACGCTCGCAGGGGTCTCCTCCCCTGCCCGCACCGCGGCGAGCGCGTCGGCCGCCGCCAGCAGCAGCGCCTCGACCCCCTCACCCGTGGCGCCGGAGATGCCGAAGCTCCGGACGCTCTGCCCGGCCAGCTCGGCCGTCGCCGGCCCGAGCCGGGCGCGGCCCTCGGGCAGGTCGATCTTGTTGAGCGCGACGATGACCGGCCGGGCGACGAGCCGGGCGTCGTAGAGCGCGAGTTCCCGCCGCAGGGTCGCGTACTGCGCGAGCGGGTCGTCGGGGGAGGCGAGATCAATGACGTGGATCAGGACGCGCGTGCGCGCGATGTGACGCAGGAACGCGTGGCCCAACCCCGCGCCGCGGTGCGCGCCTTCGATGAGCCCGGGCAGGTCGGCAAGCACGAAGCTGCGGCCGTCGGGCAGGACCGCGACACCGAGCACCGGCTCGGTGGTCGTGAACGGATATGGGCCGACTCTGGGCCTGGCGGCGGACACCCTGGCCAGCAGCGTGGACTTCCCGGCATTCGGGAGCCCGACGAGACCGACATCGGCGAGCAGCCGCAACTCCAGCTCGACCCATCGCTCTTCACCGGGCGTCCCAGGATCCGCGCGGCGGGGCGCCCGGTGCGTGGCGGTCGCGAAGCGCGCGTTCCCTCGACCGCCCCGGCCGCCCTTCGCGATCACCGCGCGCTGCCCGGCCTCAGCCAGATCGGCGATCACCACGCCGGACGCGGCATCGCGCACGAGTGTGCCAACCGGCACGCGCACCACCAGATCGGGCGCGCTCCGCCCGGCACGACGCGCACCTTCGCCGTGGGCCCCGCGCTCGGCGCGCAGGTGCTGGCGAAAGCGAAAGTCCACCAACGTGGAGAGCCCGGGGTCAGCGACGAAGATCACGCTGCCGCCATGCCCGCCGTCACCGCCGTCAGGTCCGCCTTTGGGGACGAACCTCTCCCGGCGGAAACTCACGCAGCCGTTTCCCCCGTCGCCGGCCTTGACGTAGACCCTGGCCTGGTCGATCATCCCTCGACCTCGACGGCGCGCCCACAACCCGCGCGAGTGGCACACCAAGCAAACGGCCCGGGTCGACCGACCCGGGCCCACGATGCTACCACGCAGCCGGTCAGGCCTGGACCGGGTGCACGCTCACCTGTCGGCCGTCGCGGCCGCGTCGTTCGAAGGCGACGACGCCGTCGGTCAGCGCGAACAGCGTGAAGTCGCGGCCCTGGCCCACGTTCCGGCCGGCCGTGACCTTGGTGCCGCACTGGCGAATCAGCACCGCGCCCGCGTGCACGAACTGCCCGTCGAACCGCTTGACGCCCAACCGCTTGCTGGTGGAGTCGCGTCCGTTCCGGCTGGAACCGACACCTTTCTTCGATGCCATTGCCGATCCTCCCTCAACTGGCCGGCGCCGTGATCCGCTCGATGCGGACTTCGGTGAACGCCTGCCGGTGCCCGGTCTTGCGGCGCGAGTGTGCCTTGGCCTTGAACTTCATGACGACGACCTTCGGCGCCCGCGCCTGTCGCACGATCCGGGCCTCGACCCTGGCGCCGTCGACGACCGGGGTCCCGATCGCCGGCGTCCCGTCGCCGATCAACAGCACACGGCCGAGCGTCACGACCTCGCCGGGCGCGGCGTCGAGCTTCTCGACGCGCACCAGATCGCCCTCGCGCACCGTCAATTGCTTACCCCCGGTTTCAATGACCGCGTACACTGTCGCACACCTCCGCCAGACCCGACCGATCGTACCATAGCGCTGTTGAGCCCGTCAAACGCCTGTACTGCCTCAGTAGTTCCGAGACACTTCGCCTCCTTTCAGCGTTGATCGGTCTGGTAGCGGGCGAGAAACTCATTCGGGGTGAGATAGCCCAGGGCCTGGTGCGGTC
>JAVKJV010000115.1:0-4398 GCA_031458775.1 Candidatus Fervidifonticultor quartus
GAACCAGCCGCGCCTCCGTTTTGCATGCTCCCTCCCGCGTGTGTCAGCCCGCTGTCCAGCAGGGCAGTCCGGCCCGCCGAGTTCGGCCCAAACGGGCATATCGTCGGCCAGCCGGCTCCGCTACCTTGACCCGGCGTTGAACCATATCGGGGACAGGCAATGAACGAAACGTCGCCGCAGACGCCCGCCGGCCCGGTTTGCAGGGCATGCGGCATGGAGAATGCCCCCGGGGCGCGCTTCTGCCGCTCGTGCGGCGCCTCTCTCGACATAGCTTCGCCAGCCTGCTCCTCCTGCGGGCAGGCCAATGCTCCCACGGCCCGGTACTGCCGCCAGTGCGGTGCTGCGCTCTGGCCAGCCACCCCGCCGAGGCCGGCATTTCGTCCGTCCAGCGCTCGCACCCGGCCGCGGCGCCGTTTCGGTGTGCCTGCGCTCGCGGCCGCCCTCGCTGCGGTCGGGCTCATTGGCGGGGTCGCGTGGGTCGCGCTTCGAATCGGCGGCGACGGCACGACGCCGGCCGGCCCAACGCGCGAAGCGCGCGTCGAACAGCTCGGTCCGGCACCCGGGCCCGGCCCTTCCGGCCTCCCGCAGCATCCCCCGCTTCGCCTCACCCATCCCGCCGGCGCCGTCGTCACCGTGCCCGCGGGGGAAGTGCTGTTCAGCGACTACGTCGACCTCCGCACCATCGACCGCCCCAGGGACACGGCGGCCTGGAAGTTTGCCGGAGCGGCATGGAAGTTCGTTTCCGTCACCGGAGTGCCGCACGACGGTGCTGTCGAAGTCCGCCTACCGGCCGCAGACGCAGGCGCAGGCGCCGTCGTCGCCATGCTCGCGCCCTCTGGCTCCTGGCGGGCCCTCCCAACGGTGCAGGAGGACGACCGTCTCGTCGCTGCCGTCAGCGGGGTTCCCGCGCCGTGGGTGGTCGCTGTCGCTGTCCCGAAATCGCCCGCCGCGCCGCCGTCCGCCGAGGCGGTCGAGCTGGCGGAGCTCGAACGCCTCGCGGCCGTCGACCCGACGGCATGGGCAGAACGGGCGCAAGCCTGGCTCGAAGCGAACCCTGCCCCGGAGCCTGACGGCGCGGCGCTCCCATCGCCGGGGGTCTACGCTGCCCTGGGTCGGTCGGCCGCCCTGCCCGTCGACGACTGGATGAAGCTGAAGCAGGACTACTACCGCGCCCTCATCCGGTTGAACGCCGCCAGCGCATACCTGACCGCCGGGGGCACGAGGCTGGTTCCTGGCGCCGCGACGAACGCCGCGGCGTTCTCCGAGTACCGCGTGGGAATCCTCGCACTGCTCGAAATCCGCGACCGCTGGTTCGCGAAGCGCGCGGCCATCGCCGAATTCTTCGGCAGCCCGGGCGACTGGTCGTCCGTTGTGCTCGACGATGGCGTCCCGTTCGAGGACTCGTTCGAGACGGCCCTCGCGGCCTATGCCCCATGGGGCATCGAGCTTACGGCCGCCCTCGTCCGCCACCAGACCATCGCCGGGCTGGACCTCTCCGTCATCTACGGCGAAGCTCTCTTCACCGACGTCCTCGTTCCGCCGTCGTCCGTGCCGGCGATTCAGCGGGAGTTCCCCGGGCGCGGCTGGGCCGCCGACCCCGATGTCACCCTGAGGCTCCGCCTCTTTTCCCGCGCGGCCATCGAGAACTGGTCGCTGCTCGATTACCTGAAGGACTGGCGCACCGAGGCGTTCATTCGCTACCTTCCAGTTGCCCTCTGGGCGCTCGGGCTGGGCGCCGGCGGGCCGGGCCTGCTCGCCGTCACCCTCGCCGACCAGGTCCTGAACACCTGGCAGGCCCAGTTCGAAACGGCCAGCGACCCGCTCGTTTACGGGCAAATCCAGTGGGCGACCACCGCCGTCGCGGCGGCTCCGCTCTACTTCGAAGCCACGAGCGACTTCATCCGGGCCTCCTTCGGAGGCGAATTCAACCTCGCCGCCCACCGCGCGAATGCCCTCTCCTTCATCTACTCCGCTGCCGTGTCGTGGGCGGTGACCTCGTCCGACTGGTATCTGCTCAAAGACATCCGGGCGATCACGGCGGGAACCCGCGGCTACTGCCCGAACGGAGCCTGCAACTGGTGGTACGCCGACGGCATCCCGCCGGTGCAGCTCATCGCCACGGCGCGTGGCGCGCCCCAGCGGCCGGCCGACTTCTACCCCGCGACGCGCATCCGCGTCGCAGCCTGGAACCTCCAGTACAACCCGGCAACCGCCGCCGCCGGCGCGCTGGACCTGCACGGGCTCTTCCGCAGCGGCCGCCCCGAAGCCCTTGCGCAGGTCAGCGTCGCTGGTGGCAACCTGGTCGGCGCGAAGTTCCTCGCCAACCTCTACTGGGAACCCTACGCGACGCAGTCCTGGGTGGATGCGACCATCGACACCAGCGCCGACCTCCAGGCAGTCCGCATCGCGCTGCCGAAATCGCAGCTCGCCCGCTACCGCGAAGTCTCGGGCGCAAAGGTCGGCGCACCCATCGCCGATTACGACCTCTGGCTCCGCCTCGAACTCCCGGGCGGCGAATTCCAGCGCGTCCGCGTCGTCGGCGTCGACGAGGAGGCCTCCTCCCGCGACCGCGAGAACATCTACCTCCTCGCCGCCTGGACCACCCGGGACGAGGCTTCGGCCGAAGACCTCGCCCCCCCATACCGCGGCTCCCGGAGCCAGCCGGTAGAGGTGGAGCATGCTGCCTTCTCGCCGCTTCGAACTCGCTACAGCGCGTTCCTCTACGCTTCGGGCGAGCCTGAGGAAGACTGGCTTCCGCTTGAGATTGCCCTCCCTGCGGCGACCGCGCCCCGGACCAGCGCGGACGTCGCAGCTGCGCCGCGCGTCCACGAGACCGAAACGGCGGCCATCGAAGGACCCGCGAGGTTCGTGGGTACGACATCGCAGGGACATCCCATCGAAATCGAAATTGATTTCAAGACCAACCGGTGGAAGCTGACCAGTCTTACGTTCACGATTACCCCGGCAACCCTGACACGCCCAGACGGAGCACGTGAGTCCCGTTCTGGCGGGACAATAACGCTCGAACAACTCCGGCTTGCCCTCGATAGCCTGCCGGCGGGACTTGGTCGCTGGCTCCTCGAGGGCCCCGTCGTCGACGGTCGGCTGGCTTGGGACCCGCTTACACCCCAACAGCTCGCGTATTTTCAGGCAGAAGGAGAATCGCCGGACAGTCTCCTCGAGGAAATCTGGGCCGCGCCTGAATTCGGCAAGCTCGACGCTACGCGCTCGACCGTGTCGGGCTCCCTGAACGCGCCCTTCTCCAGTTTCTTTACGAGCATCCCGCCCGATACCTTCACGTACACCGCCAAGAAGACGTCCTCCGCTGGTCGCCCCTAGGGGCAGCGCACCGCTCGCTTGGCGCGGGTCAGTACACGATGCACCCTGAGGTCACGAAGTCCTGGTTCATGCTGCCGGTCACAGTGACGGCGGCCGGCGTGACGACCGGCGGCACGGCGCAGAAGTCGAACGTCACGTCAGCCGTCGAATACGTCCCGGGCGGCAGCTCCAGCGAGTACCGGCCATCGGGCGCTGCGGTCGCGTAGAACGTGCCCGCGGCTCCCCGGAGCTCGATGACGCAGCCGTACGGACAGGGGACCGTCTGGCCCGTCTCCGCGAACCGCACATAGACCCGCCCCGAGAGCCGCGCGGAGGCCGGCGTCGGCGTGGGCGTCGCCGTCGGTGCCGGGCGGGTGGGCGTTGGCGTTGCCGTGGGCGCCGGCCGGGTGGGCGTGAAGGTCGCTGTCGGCCGCACCGGGGTGTTCGTTGGCGTTCGCGGCGCGGCAGTCGCCGTCGGCGGCGGAGCCGAGGTCGGGGCAGCGGTTGGAGGAGCGCCCCCCGGGAGGGTTGCCGTGGGCTCCACCGCGGTCCCGCCGGCACCCGGGCTGGCGGTCGGGGCAGCCGTGCCGGGCGGGCGCGTCGCCGTGGCAGTCGAACCCCCGGTCCCGGGCGAAGCTGTCGCCGAGGGCCGGCGCGTCGGCGGTTCAGCAGTGGCCGTTCGGCCATCCCCGCCCGCCGGGGGGGACACACCGTCATCGTCACCGGAGAGGACGAGAAGGGCGCCCGCCGCGACCGCAACGGCGGCGACCGCCACCAGCCCGACGCCGGCCGCCAGCCGCCGCGATGCCCAGGGGGAGGACGGCGGCGCGGCTGCCGGCGCAGAGTGGACTGCGCGGCCGGCCTCCAGGGCCTGCCCGCACTGGTCACAGAACCGGGCGTCGTCGGGCTGTTCCGCCCCGCACGCTGGACATCGCATCGATCGCCACACCTAAGGAAGCGTTCTGCGCGAACCATAGCTCCGGGCCGCTGCCCCGGCACCGGCCGACCGGCCGAATCACGCCGTCAGGTCGTCCCCGCTTTTCCCCTACCGCCCCGGCTTCAGCGCGCGCAGCCAGATGT
>JAVKJV010000116.1:0-4396 GCA_031458775.1 Candidatus Fervidifonticultor quartus
TCCTGATCGAGAGTCCGCACTCCTGGCATCTCACTTCTCCTTGGCTTCCGGGCGCACGATTCGTACGACGACTTGGCCCCGACCCGTGGTCGCATCCCCGCCGAGCTGGAGCCACCCTGTCTCCGTATGCCTCCCGACGTACTTCAACACCTCGTCTGCCGTCATCGGTGGGGGCTCATCAGGTTGCGTCCCGGACTGTCCCTGCTTGGACTCTCTCCTTGATCTCGAAGCCATCAGCAGCGACACCAGAAGGCTCTCGGGCGGGAGGTTCTCCGTGTAGAACAAGCCCCCCTCATCGGCGGTCCCGGAAGCGTCGTTGATCCGGACGTGCGGCTCGACCACGGTCGCGTGCTGAACGAAGTGATTGAACCAGTCGTCGTGAAGCAGGACCAGGTGCTTCCTCAGTTTGTCCGAAAAGTAGGCGGGCTGCGAAGGGACGGCCTTCGCCGCAATCCACTCGGCGAACTCCCGGAGCTCGGGCTCTCCGCTCGACGCTCTGGCGAAGCGAAACGCTTCCAGCACCAGGCCATCCTGGCTGAGTAGTTCGTTGTGAAGCACCACGGCGGCGTCCGGAGCGACCTGAGGGATGGCACGCTTCGGAAAGTCCGAGGGCATTCCATTGAAGGCCACGGCTGCCAGCCGCTGCAGGCGTGCGAGCGCCGTCGGGCAGGTGGCGTACACGAACGTCTGCTTCAGGCTTCGAACCGGGAAGCACACGATTTGCGCGTCGCCCACGCTCAGGGCGCCGGCGTGCTCGCTGGAGCGCTCCGTCTCGGGGCCGAAGACCAGGCTGAGCCTCCTCCCGTCGCCGTTATCGACCGGCCGAGCCGCGCAGGCGTGCCTGAGCGCGCCCTTGATTCCCGACCCGACGATCATGGGGTGACGCGTGTGCCGCTCGCGCTGGATCGGGTTGTCGATGGCGCCGAGGGCGGTTCCAGCGCCCATGTGCAGGGGACTCACGCAGTACAGAAACATCAACGCCGACCGCTCGTACATAGCCGCTCCTCCATCACGTGTTCGACGCCCAGTCTCCCAGCCACACGTTGTTGAATCCCTCGGCCCGCCGCTGCTCGTACAGCCGGCGCATTTCCGCATCGAGCGCATCGAGCTGCCCCGAGGCCTCGAGAACCGGCCACAACCCGTCTTGTAGCAGCGTGCTCAACGCTTCGACATCGCCGCTCAACCGCTCGAACCAGTACACGGCGCCGGCCGGAACGACGCGCTGCGCAGGTTTCGGGCGGTCGCGGGCCAGGTCCCAGCCGCTCACCACCTGCGCGCGCGGCACTGCAGCGGCGACCAGCCGCGCTTCGAACCGCGGGAGCCGCAACAGCGGATCCGTATCCGCATCAAGAGGTAGCGGGCACCAGCCCGATGGGAAGAGGCCTGGCGTCGACAAGACGACGCGAAATCGATCGCCCGTGGGCAGGCGCGTCCATGGTTCACGCACGACAACCGGCTCGATCGCGGCACCACGACCGTCACCGCCGAGTCGCAACAGACCGCCGTAGGGCAACAGGCCGGCCGCGCCGGCGACGCCGACCAGGAACCCCGTGTCCGGGTGAAACGCCACGGCATCCGACGTGTAGAGGCGCCCCGTTTCGACGGTGCGTGTTCCTGGGCGAAGGGCGATTCCCAGCCTCGCGTCCGTCTCCCACAGAGTGCGACGCTCGACCAGAGCCGTCGACGCAAGTGGCTTTCCACGTAGGTAGTCGCGCAACCCCGAGCTCGTAAGCCACCAGCGCCCCGTCGGCTTCGCCGGCTTCGGTGTGCGCAGGACCGGCACACGCCTCAGCCGCCTGGGCCAGACCAGGGTGTCCAGATCCGCTGTTTCGACGGGTTCCAAGTACTGCGGAACGGGCGTCTCGGCATCCTCCGGGATGAACAGGTCGGCCGGCGGCGGAGCCAATACCTCAACGACCTCGCCATGGCGCCTGGCCACCGCCACGACACCCACCCGGAAACTGCCCGGTTCGTCCGGTGTGCCCAACACCCGCGCCGCAGTCGGGTCGTCGATTCTGGCACCCTGTGCAAACCGGGCGAGATCGACACCCCGATCGACCAAAATCCGGCTCCGGAGCGCGCCGGCGATCAGCGAGGGCCACGGCGGCATCACCGCCTCCGCGTGTTCCCCCGCTTCTCCGAACAGGCGATTGCCGCGCAGATAGAGAACGTCGAGCGGCCGCACGAAGCGGTAATCCATAAGCGTCACACTCCCGCGCCTGACCCGACCCGACCCTCTCGAGCGAGGAACTCCGCCAGGGTCAGCGCATCCTGGATGAAGCGGACTGTCCGGGTGGTCGCTGGCGCCGCGACCTCGACGACGTGCTCGGCAAGCTCGTTTGGCTCGAAGAGCCCTCGCTCGAGGCTCTCCTGCTTCGCTTGACGGGCGAACTGGTAGCCCAGCAGGGCGACCAGCTGATCGCCAGCTACACCCGGACCGACACCGTTCAACCATTCGATCAGGTAATAGGCAGCCCTGCGGCTCAGATGTCTCGCGAACGCGTCGCGCAGCTCGATCAGCAACCCGATGCCCGTTCGCGATGCCAGGAAGTCCGCAGCTTCGCCCTCGTGCATCACGGCTGGTGGCCGTTCCGCATCCGCGTCGTCTCGCCCACCCGGAAACCACTTGCTCGTGAAGGTGGAGACACCACCCGCACGCTTCATGAGAGTCACCGAGAACGCGTTCCGGTTGCCCTGATCGCGAGCTTTCGCGCGCCGCTCCGCGGCTCGTAGCTCGCGCAGCACCCTGCCCAGGGGCGCGGCGTAGTGCGCGATCACGGCGCCCGCCGACAGCGTGGCGTTCGGGCCCATGGTGCGGAGCAGCTCGCGGCGGCGGCCGCGCGCGAGCAGGGCATGGCCGCCGCCGAGTCGCACTTCCGGACCCGGCTGAGCGCGATCGAGGAGATCCTTCAACTCGACGTCATCGCCCGGCGCGATGCCGGAATACGCACACCGCAGGGCGAAGAGCACGTCCAGCAGGTCGTCGATGGCCACCATCGCGAGCAGATCGTCGCCCCCGGCATAGAGCAGCTTGCCGTTGTACCGTTCTTCGACAATGAGACGGGCGAGTCGGATGGCGAAACCGTTGAGCGCCCGGGAAATGAACGCGTGCCGGGCAGGGGATGGCGGCCGCAGCGCGTGCACGTAGTCCGCGAGCGCGCGGTTCGAAAGCCTCTTCACCTCGCTCGCAACGTTCGGATGCCACGACTTCAGGAAGGTGGTACGCGTGTGCGCTTCCGTGCCAGACAACCACGCACCCATGCGATCGCCGTCCAGCAGGATCAGTGCGTAGTAACGTTCGGGCGGCACGCCAGCGATGCGCGCCACCGCAGAGCGCACAGCCGCCTGAGTTCGTCCTTCCTCGTCCTCGTCGTCCGCGAGGCGATCGAGGAGAGCGGGCAGACGCCGAATCAGCCGGTCCACCGTCGGACTCGCAGACTTTCGTCGGGTCAGAACGTCGGCGATTCGCTTCGGCAGGGCCACGAAGTCGTCGACCTTCCGCTCCGTCATCCATCGATCGAGGTCCCCGAGGGCCTGGACCTGCTCGCCGCTCGGGCTCCCGTAGAGCACTCCCAGCATGCGATCCAGTGTCGGGGCTAGCGCCATCGTGTGCGTCGAGACGACGAACCGCTGAATCTCCGGGGCGGTCGCCCGAGACGAATCGTCGGTCTGCTTCAGCAGCGGGGCGAGCTCTTCGGCGAACAACGCGGCCCAGAGCCGCTTCAGCGCGCACAGTGCACAGAGGTGCTCTCCCTTTCGTGCCCAACTGGGGTTTCGTTCCCCGATTCGCGTCCAGAGCGTGTCCTTGCGCTGTCCCCTGGGTTTCATGAGGAGTGCATCGTCGTCCGTCAACCACTCCCGCTCCCCACACACGCTGCACCGGTAGCCGCGCTCACATGTAGCGTCGAAGGTCCGCGTCGCCTTGGTCGCGGCGACCAGACGGTCGAGCAGTTGGTACAGGTCCGGGTAGAAAACGCCCGGATTCGGTCTGTAGAAAGTCGTACCCTCGATCGCGATCTCTCGGGCGAGCACCTGCCACGCAGGTGTGCCGAGGAGGGCCCCCTCAGGGGTCCCTCCGACGAGAACCCGGGTGGCCTGCGACAGGCCGTCCGTCTTGGGCGTCTCGTCGGACCCACCCAGCCGCCACGGCACCGCTGCCCAGTGGATCTCGGGAAACCCCCGGAGCTGGCGCTCGATCTGGTCGATGATGTGCTGGGTGGCCGCGTCTGGCTTGGCAGCGCCGGCCCGCTCCACGAGCTTTGTCGCTATCTTCCTGCCTTGCGTCAGCACCCACCCGCGAACCGCCCGCTCGATGCCATCGGCCAGCTCCTGGACGCAGGCCTCGGGTACGATCGCCACGAAGCGATTCGGCAGCGAGGCCACGAAGGCCGGGTTC
>JAVKJV010000117.1:0-4387 GCA_031458775.1 Candidatus Fervidifonticultor quartus
ACACGATCCGGTTACCGATTTGACTGGTTGCAACTTGATTATACTACATCGACGCTGCGTCCCGGGAACGTCAACTCGGCCGGACCGAGTTTCTCGCAACCGCCCGTGAGACGACCGGCGCCCCCCCCCCCGCGTACCGCCTGCGGCGGCGCTCCGCGGAAGGCGACTGCCCGGCATGCCGAGAACACAAGGGGGCGCGACTCGATGAGTACGGTCCACCGCCTCTCCGCGGGCCACCTCCACTTCATCGCGCGCCGCCTCTTTGAGGCCGCGGGCGCGCCGCAGTACATCGCCGACGACGTCGCTGAGATCCTCGTGAAGAGCAATCTCGCCGGACACGACTCGCACGGCGTGTTGCGCGCACCCCAGTATCTGCGGCGAATCGAGGAGGGCCGGATCACCCCCGCGGCGGAACCGGTGATCCTCAAGGAGACGCCCAACATCCTGCGCGTCGACGGTCGGGACGGGTTCGGGCTCTACACCGCCCGCTGGGCCATGCGCCGCGCCATCGCGAAGGCGCGTCAGGCACAAGTCTGCTGTGTGAGCCTCACGCGGACCGGACACATCGGCCGGGTCGGCGAGTACGCCGAGCAGGCGGCGTACGCGGGGTGCATTGGGATCATCACGAGCGGCGACAGCATGCCCGGCGAGGAGTATGTGGTGCCCTTCGGCGGCATCAAGGGAACGCTGGGCACCAATCCCATCGCCGCCGGCGTGCCGACGGGAGACGACGCGCCGTTCGTCCTCGACTACGCCACCAGCGTTATCGCAGAGGGCAAGATCAAGGTCGCCGTCAGCAAAGGGGTCGATCTCCCCGAGGGCTACATCCTCGACAAGCATGGCCGCCCGACCGTGCGGACCGCCGACTTCTACGACGGCGGCTTCCTGCTGCCGTTCGGCCGCCACAAAGGCTACGCGCTGAGCGTGCTCGTCACGCTGCTGGGCGGCCTGACCGGGAACTTCGACATCGGGCGCGGGACCATGGACGGCAAGTTCATGCTCGTGCTCGACGTGGCCGCGTTCACGCCGCTGGAGGCGTTTCAGCGCGGTGTCCGTGCGACGCTGAACGCGATCAAGGCCCTACCGCCGGCCGAGGGCGTGGATGAGGTGCTTGTCCCGGGCGATCCCGAGTACCGCAGCCGTCTGCAGCGGCTGGCCGAGGGAATCGAGGTGCCGGACATGGTCTACCAGCAGATCCGCGACAGAGCGCTGGCGCTCGGCATCTCGATGGACGAGCGCGCAGTCCCCGAGGCCGACCTGGCCCGCTATCGGTGATCCTGTGGACGTACGACGCGGCGACCATCACGATCAGGACTTCGTCCAGTCTCGGCGTGTCGGCGACGCCGTCATCTCGGTGATCTCCGAGGGGTCGTTCTGGTGGGCGCCGCGCTTCGCGGTGCCCGAGGCCGCGTGGCGCGAAGCGATGCCGGACGCCGACGCCACGGGCCAGATCCCCATCGACTGCAACCTGGTCCACATCAGCCTGGGTGCCGCGTCTGTTGTGGTGGACCCCGGCTTCGACGATCCCGACTCGACCTGGGGCCGCGCGTTTGGGGCGCGGTGGTCAGGGTTCAAGCGCACCCCCGGCCTACACGCGGCGCTGACTGGCCTCGGCGTGCACGCCGACGACATCACGCACGTGCTGATCACCCACACCCATGAGGACCACTTCGCCGGCGTGGTAGCTGAACGCAACGGGCAACTGGTCCCGCGCTTTCCGCGCGCGCGGTACTATGTCGCGGACGCCGACTGGCTGAACCATCCGCGGCGGGGAGATCCCGCGGCGGAGATCGCGAGGCGTCTGGGTGTACTGGAGGCGCATGGTCTGCTTCACACAGTCCACGGCGAGCACGAGATCGCGCCCGGCGTCACGATGGTCCCTGCGCCCGGCGAGACGCCGGGGCATAGCGCGGTGCGCGTCCGCTCAGGCGGGCAGGCCTTCTACTACGTGGGCGACCTGTTCCATCACCCGTGCGAGGTCGCGCATCCCGACTGGGTGTCGCCCGGGCGCGACGCGGCGATCATGCGGGCGTCGCGCGAACGACTCAGTCGCGAGGCGACGGATTCCCATGCGCTCGTGGTGTTCTCGCACGAACGGTTTCCGGCCTGGGGTCGCATCGTCAAGACAGACGGCGGCTATCGCTGGGAGCGCGCCGGTTGGTAGAGCACGGCCGCTCGACGCCGGGCGCGTTGCCTGATCTTGTCCGGCTCTTTCTCAAGCTGGGCGTCACGGCCTTCGGCGGGCCGGCCGCGCACATCGCCATGATGCGCGACGAGGTCGTGACACGGCACCGATGGCTCAGCGACCAGGAGTTCCTCGATCTGGTCGGCGCGGTGAATCTCATTCCCGGTCCGAACTCGACCGAGATGGCGATCCACATCGGCTACCGGCAGGCCGGCTGGCGGGGGCTGGTCGCTGCCGGCGTGTCGTTCATCACCCCCGCGATGCTCATCGTCACGGTCCTGGCCTGGGCATACGTCAGGTTTGGTACAACACCCGAGGCTGGCCGGCTGTTCTACGGGATCAAGCCTGTAATCATCGCGGTCGTGGTTCAGGCGCTGTGGGCGCTCGGGCGTGCCGCCGCGAAGGACGCGGTGACCGCCGCGGTCGGGCTGGCCGCGCTGGTCCTGTACTTCACGGGCGCCAATGAGATCGGGCTGCTCGCGGCCGCGGGCCTGGGCGTGGCCGGCGTGAAGAACGCGCGGCGGTTGGGCGGGGGTGTCGGGCTGGGCGCGGTGATCGGGTGGTTGGCGTCTCTCGTGACCCGCGCGGACACCGCGCAGACCGTCAGAACCGCGCAGATCGCGCCGGCGGTGCCGGCGGCGCTCGCCGCGGTCCCGTTTGCGCTGGACCGGCTGTTCCTCATCTTCCTGAAGATCGGCGCGGTGCTGTACGGCAGCGGCTACGTGCTGCTCGCGTTCCTGCGCGCCGACTTCGTCGATCGGCTGGGGTGGCTGACGGACCAGCAGTTGCTCGACGCGGTCGCGATCGGCCAGTTCACGCCGGGGCCGGTGTTTACCACCGCGACGTTCATCGGGTACCTGCTCGGCGGGGTCCCGGCGGCGATGCTCGCCACGGTGGGGATCTTCCTGCCGGCGTTTGTGTTCGTGGCCGCCAGCCATCCGTGGATTCCCCGCATGCGGCGCTCGCCGTGGGCGGGCGCGCTGCTCGACGGGGTCAACGTGGCCTCACTGGCGCTCATGGCCGGCGTCACGTGGCGCCTGGGCCGCGCGGCAATCGTCGATCCGCTGACCGCAGTCCTAGCGGTCGCGGCGTTCGTGGTGCTCGTGCGCATGCGGGTGAACGCGGCATGGCTGGTGCTGGGTGGGGCCGCGATCGGCACAATCGTGCACGGCTCAATGTGATGAAGCGTCCGGTACCGCACGATCGCACGCTGCGGGCATGATCCGCCGGAAACCGAGTGCTAGTCGACCATCCCGGCGGCCCGGCGCAGGCGGTCCATGACCGCGCGGCCGACCCCGTGCTCCGGAACGCCTTCGACCACGATCACATCCAGACCGGCGTCGTCGAGTTCGCGCAGCAGCGCAAACAGACGCGCGGCAATGCCCTCGGGATCGTCGCGTCGGCCCATCACCCGCACCACGGCGCCCGGCGGCGCGAACGATGCCGTCTCGGCGGTCACCATGACGCCGACCCGCGCGCCCTGATCCCATGACTGCCTGACCGCGGCGGCGATCGCGGGGCCGACCCGATCCTCTGAGGCCTCGACGAGCACCACACGCGCCCGCGGCGCGTAGTGCCGGTAGCGCGTGCCCGGCGACCGCCCGGTTCGCGCGGCCGCGTCCGGGGAGGCGACGGTGACGTCGCCAAGGATGGCCCTCAGCGCCTCGAGCGTGACGCCACCCGGGCGCAGGAGCACGGGCGGCGCGCCCGTGACGTCGAGCACGGTGGACTCCACGCCGACAGGGGTCGGCCCGGCGTCCAGCACGAGATCCACCGCATCGCCGAGGTCGGCCACCACGTGATGTGCCGCCGTCGGGCTGGGACGCCCGGAACGGTTGGCGCTCGGCGCAGCGACGGGCGTCGCCGCGGCGCGAATCAGCGCGAGCGCGACCGGGTGCGCGGGCATGCGCACCGCCACGGTGGGCAGCCCGCCCCGCGTGACCGCGGGCACCACAGGCCGCGCGGGCAACACCAGCGTGAGGGGCCCGGGCCAGCAGCGGGCGATGAGTTGCCGGGCGGTCTGCGGGATGGCCGCGACCAGGCCGGTCAGCGTGGCCTCATCGGCGACGTGCACGATGATGGGATTGTCGGCGGGTCGGCCTTTCGCCGCGAAGATGCGCGCGACCGCCCCGGCGTTCAGCGCATCGGCGCCAAGACCGTACACCGTTTCGGTGGGAAACGCTACCAGGCCGCCGGCGGCCA
>JAVKJV010000118.1:0-4208 GCA_031458775.1 Candidatus Fervidifonticultor quartus
TACTCACGCGTCAGGGACCGAAGGGACTCCGGGCAGCCGCGGACATACTCGTCGGACGACGGACGCACTGGTCCTTCGACGCCTGGCAGAGAGTCGAACAGACTCTGGGCATCCGCTCGGCCTTCTTCTTCCTGGCCCGCAAGGGGTCATTGCTCCAGTACGCGTCCGGCACGCCAGACGGCTTCTACGACGTGCGGGACCCCAGGTTTCGTGCGGTCCTTCACGCACTGGCCGCCGGCGGCTGGGAGATTGCGCTCCAGGCCAGCTACCGCGCGTTCGAGTCCGTCGAGCGGTTCGTCGAGGAGAAACAGAGGCTCGAGGAAGCATCCGGAGTCGTCATCCGGGGCCATCGCCACCACTACTTCCACATGAACCCAGGCAACCCCGACGACACCCTCCTCATGCACGAGCGGGCCGGGTTCGCCTACGATACGTCGCTCACTCACGATCGGTACGCCGGTTGGCGGCGCGGGCTCTGCTGGCCGTTCTATCCGTTCCACCGACGCCTTCGTCGTGAGATTCGCACGCTCCAGCTCCCGCTGGCCTGGATGGACAGCCAGCTTCTGGCGAACCGGACGATCGACCGCCGCTCAGCACAGCGCGCGCTCGGAGACCTCGTGAACCGGGTCAGCTCCGAATCGGGCCTCTTCCTGAGCGACGTGCACGAGTACGTGTTCGACGATGTGCTGTATCCGGGTTGGGCTCAGACGTATCTCGAGCTCATGGCACACCTGGTATCCCGCGGAGACTTCTGGTTGGCGACGCCAGGCGCCGTGGCCGATCACTGGATCGCCCGCCATGCTCGGATCTGCGCAGCGAGCACCGGGCTCGACTGAGATGGGCCCGCACCCATGTTCGCGCACCGAAGCCGGTCAGCGGGGCGGCACGTACTCACTGATGGCGTCGAGTGCCCGCAGGCTGGCCCCGGGTCGAATCGGGGGCCTACTGGATCTCAGTTTCGCAAGCGCCTCGGGCTCTAGCCAGTGACGTGCGCCGTCGATGATCGCCTCGCACGTGTTGCCGATGAGCGTCTGACAGCCCGCGTCGACGAGGTACCGCCACTCGGTCTCGTTGCGCAGCACCAGCACAGGCGTACCGAGGACAGCAGCTTCCTCCTGGAGGCCTCCCGAATCGGTCAGGAGAGCCCTCGCACACGCCACGAGCTTGATCATGTCGAGGTAGCCGAGCGGATCGATCGCGAGAACCTCCGGCGGCATACGGAGATCCATCGCCTCGATCGCATGCGCGGTTCTCGGATGAACAGGGAAGACGATGCGAACCTCCTGCGCGAGCCGTTGGATCGCCCGGAGAATGCCCGGAAGCGTGTCCCGTGTGGTGTTCTCGGCACGGTGCAGGGTGAGTGCCACGTAGTTCCCCGGCTGGAGCCCCAGGCGGTCCAGCACCGCGGAGCCGGCTGCCAGAGTCTGGTTCCGCTGCACGGCGTCGATGGCACTGGAACCAACCATTCGGATCCGCTCAGGCGGGAGTCCCTCGCCGATCAGGTTGTCGTAGGCCACCTGGTCCGGAGCGAGCAGCAGGTTGGCGATGTGATCGACGATGATCCGATTGAGTTCCTCCGGCGCAAATCGGTTGAAGGATCGACCGCCCGCTTCCAGGTGAATGACGAAGATGTTCAGCTTCGCCGCGCACAGTGCTCCGGCCAGCGTCGTATTCGTGTCGCCCTGCACGAGCACGGCGTCCGGACGCTCTGCCAGAAGCACAGGCTCCAGCCGTGCCAGCATCCGCCCCGTCTGTTCGCCGTGCGCACCCGAGCCGACGCCGAGTGCGTAGTCAGCCTGGCGAAGCCCGAGCTCGGCGAAGAAAGCGCCGTCCATCTCGTGGGAGTAGTGCTGTCCCGTATGGACCAGGATGTGTTCGTACCGTTCGTACAACAAGGGGAGCAGCGGCGAGAGCTTGATGATCTCGGGCCTCGTCCCCAATACGGTTACAATCTTCGCCACCTGCGGGTTCGCCTCCCGACCGCCTGCCGGAGCTGCCGTACCGCAATGATATACGCGAAAACACACCCAGCGCCGCCGCTATCGCAGCGCGGCCAGCGCTACGCAGGAGCCGATCCGGGCCGCCCCGTAGGGGCGAAGTGTGGCCGGCGGCGCCACGCTACCCGACCGCAGCGACGTCGGTAAACGATGTTCCGCACCCTGATCCTCGCCCTCTCGGTCCTGAGCCCGCCTTGTCTCAAGCCGTGGCTCCTCCGACTGGCCGGCGCCCGCGTCGGCCGCCACGTGCGCGTCGGCTGGCTCGCCGGTGTCTTCGGCTCGAGCATCGACCTCGGTGACTTCAGCGCCATCCGGACGCTGACCCTGATTCGTGTCGACGGAGACGTGCGTATCGGCGCCTATGCCGTCGTCAGCAGCATGACACTGGTCTATGGAGCGGGCAGTTTTTACGTGGGCGAGCAGTCCTACGTCGGCCCCCAGTCGCTCATCAACGCCGACGAGGACGTCCGGATTGGTCGTCACTCCGCTATCGGAGCTCGTGCTGTGGTGTACACACACGGATCCTTCCTGCCCTACACCGAGGGATACTGGGTGAGCTTCGGCCCTGTAACCATCGGTGACCACGTGTGGTGCGCAGCCGGGGTCTTCATCAGGCCTGGCGTGACCGTCGGGGATCGGGCTTTTGTCAACTCTCGGTCGGTCGTGACGAACGACGTGGGAGAGGGAGAAGTCGTCGAGGGCTACCCTGCCCGCGTCGTCACGACGACCGATCGGCTCAAGCGCGCGATGACGCCAGAGCGCCTCGAGACTGCCGCGTGGCGCATGATCGAGCATTTCGGCGAGGTCGTGGTCAAGCGCCGTTGGCGTGCGAACGTCGACGTGCACGTACGATCGCTCGCCTTCAGCCTGCGTCGCCGGAGGTACCTCGTGGCGTGCGTGGGCTCCGGAAGCCCCCTGCCAGCGCCGACAGAACTCCGCGGAACGAGCGTCATCGCGCTGGTGACCGCTTCCTCCTCGCTACAAAGCCCCCCGCCGGGGGTCATGGTGTTCGACCTCCGAACAGGAGTGACGAAACGCCATCGGGACAAGGTATTCAGGGAACTCGACACCTTCCTGCGGCGTTACTACGGTGTGCAGTTCAGGTATGACTGACCCTCGGCAAGGTGGCTGCCGGCGCTGGCCGTAGAGGTGCCCCGACCGATCGGAAGCACTACAGCGCGGCGCCGAACCACTCAGGGGAGAAGTTCGCGACGCACACTGTGGCTCAGTGGCGAGGGACGCAGCCACAAACTGCGCCACCACCGCGTTACCCGCCGGAGATAGGTGCCAGTCTACGTCGAAATAGAAGCGTCCCTTCGAGGCGAGGTAGGCGCGCCGCAGCACCGGGCGGACGTTGAGGACCGGAATCCCGCGCCGTGCGCAGATGTCGACGACGTCTGCCTCGATCCGGTCTTCGAGGGTTGGGTCCTTCAGCGCGAGCCCCATGATATCGGCGGCCCTCACCATCAGATCGGGAGCGCGTCCCTCGACCTGCCGCCTGCTGGGGATCAGGAGCACGAGGAAGGCAGCGCCGGCGGCCTCGACGTCGTCCCGGAAGCGTCGCAGAACCTCCTCGGTGGCAGCGAGCGCCGCCCGATACTCGTTCGGTCGTCCTTCGAGAAGTTGCACTTGGCGCAGGCTTTGGAGCACACAGCCATGGCAGGCCCGCTGAGCCCGGAGATAGCGTTTGCGCTCGTCTGTCGCCGGCGCGGCAAGCCCAACTGCGGCTGCCACATCCTCGAGCGCTCCTCCCCGCAAGGGATGACTGAGGAGCAGGCACAGGCGGCAGTTCCGGAGTAGCCACCGGCCCAGTGGCTCCGGGGCGATGGGGTGGGGAGTTTCGTCGAGGCTCCACGTGCCGTCCGGGCCTCGAACCAGCCGCCCCAGGGTTGGCTCCTCGAGGTCGTTACCCAGGTAGAAGCCGAGTAGCACGAGGTCAGGATCGAGCGCCCGACCGTACACTCTCCACCAGAGATAGCTCTGCAGGGGAGTGTACCCGGCAACGCCAGCGTTGAGGACCTCGATACGTCCGACATGACTGCCGACACTTGCCGGACTCATCCATCGCTCTGCCAGGTTCGGCCACGATTCGTGGTTGAAGACGAGGCCGTCCGTCTGGGAGTCACCCACCGCCAAGATGCGATAAACGCCCGGTGGTTTCCCCGATCCTGTCTCGAGATCTTCCCGAAGGCCCAGGCTATTCGTGCGCAG
>JAVKJV010000119.1:0-4143 GCA_031458775.1 Candidatus Fervidifonticultor quartus
CGGGACGCAACCCGATGAGCCCCCACCGATGACGGCAGACGAGGTGTTGAAGTACGTCGGGAGGCATACGGAGACAGGGTGGCTGCAGCTCGGCGGAGATGCGACGACTGGACGAGGTCACGTCGTCGTACGGATCGTGCGCCCGGAGGCCAAGGAGAAGTGAGATGCCAGGAGTACGGACTCTCGATCAGGAGCGGGCGGCGTACGCGTGGGCCAAGCTGGTCAGTTGCACTGGCGAGTACGTCAACCTTGTCAAGGGTGCGCCTGCCCTCGTGATGGGGAACGGCCTGATGCAGGCCCTTGCCTACTACCAGGACAAGAGTAACGACGGAAGGCAACTCGTGAAGCACATCGGGCAGTGGCTGAAGCAGCGGGGGCTGACGTCGGGCGACGACTTCGAGAGCGTCATGCGGAGTCTGCACGAGAGCGACGCCCTGAAGTACATGCACGCCACGACCGAGACGCTCGAGCTGCTCAAGTGGATCAAGCAGATCGGCGCCGCGAAACAGGCTCGGGAGGGAACGAATGCCTGACCCACATCCATCACGGCGCGTGCGGGGAGGCCCGAGGCCGCCAGCGGGAAACAACCCAGCGAACCCGCGTGCTGCAGTTCCGGCGTACGTTGGCTCCGAGTTCCTCTCGGCCCCACCCGGACACCGGTTCCGGCTCTACTTTCGCGGGTGGAACAATCGGTGGGAGCTCGTCAAAACCCAGAAAAAGGACATGGTGAGAGCTGCCACCGAACCTGGCGATTACGCGAAGGTCGTCGAGGAGTTGCAACGAAGGCAGCAGTCACTGGCCCAGGCAGCTCCAGACCGGATCCTCGTGCGGGACGCCACGACGACCGCCCCGTTCGTGACGGGCGTGGGCTCCGAGCACCCGCTCGAAAACGGGTTCGCGTTCCTGGATCCCTACGGCGTACCCTATCTCCCCGGCAGCTCGGTCAAAGGCGTTCTGCGGCGAGCGGCGGAGGAGCTCGCGCTGTTCGAAGCGGGCTCTGGATGGGATCTGCTCGCTCTCTGGTGGCTGTTCGGGTTCGACGCGACGAGCGCGTTCGTGACCAGCCAGGATCGGATCCCTCAGGGGCTCGTCGCCACGCGAGCCGCGTGGCAATTGACGTTCCGCCAGGCGTGCGACGGCCTGTCGCGAGACGACGTCCGCGACTGGCTCGAGGCGGCGGCCGACCCCTCGGTTGGCGAGCGCTGGCGCAAGGATCCCCTCGCATTCCTGCGATCGCTGGCGGGTGAGTCCCGAGCGGCCGTGTTGCACGCGAGAGCCTTGCATCTATCCGGCTCGCTGCGGTTCTGGGACGTACTGGTGCGGCCTCCGGCGGCGACACAGGGTCGGCTCCGGGTCGACATCATGAACCCGCACCATCACAAGTACTATCAGGACGGCGAGGCTCCTGGAGACTTCCGTAGTCCGAACCCGATCTTTTTCCTGGCCGTGCCGTCAGGCGCGTGCCTGACGTTCATTGTCGAGATGACCCCCGTGCGGGCGCTTCCGCAGCGTCTGCGAGAGTCGTGGCGTGACCTCGTCGAGCGGGCGCTCCGACACGCCTGCACGTGGCACGGGTTCGGAGCGAAGACAGCAGTTGGATATGGCGCGCTGAGGCTGGACGAGGCTTCGGTCGACGCACATGGTGGCCTGAACGTCTCCGAAGGCACGCCCCCGAGTGCAACGCCGACGAGCCCGGCCGCCGGGAGGGTGCCGCGCCTCGTCGATACGCTCATCGATCAGGTGAACGCGCTGCCTGCGACTCGCGTGGCGGGGGAGATCAACAAGTTCGTCGACGACTGCTTGAAACTCGAACAGGAAGAGGACCGGAAGGCGCTCGCGCGGGCCATCGTCGAGAAGATGACGCCCCGCGAGATTCGCAAGCGCATCAAGGACGGCAAGCGCCCGGACCAGTGGGGGCACATCTTGACGCTTGCAGGTCATGAGAGAGGGTGAGAAGCCACATGCCCGACTGCTCCCGCTCCCCGGTCCGCGGACGGGTGCTGGTGGCCAGCCTGGGCACCGCACGATACGAGGAGGTTATCTACGCTGCGGATGGGGGACGGTCGCACGAGACGAGGTTCGCGCCAGTGGCAACGGCGGCCATCGAGGGAGGGTGCACGCAAGCCGTCCTACTTCTGACGGAAGCCGCCCTTCGCGCGAACGGGTCGGCCTTGGAGGCCGAGCTGGCCGAACTGGGTCTCGCTGTGTCTTGCTCGATCATTCCCGAAGGACGTTCGGAAGCGGAGGTCTGGACGATCTTCACGAAGGTGCTCGAGGAACTGCACGGTCCTGAGCGGAGCGAGATCATCCTGGATATCACGCATGCTTTTCGTCATTTGCCGGTCGTCCTGTTTGGATCCCTGGCGTACCTGGCGGCGGCGGATGCCGTAGCGATCACGCGCATTCGATATGGGGCGTACGAGGCTCGCGTCGGCAGAGTGGTGCCGCTCCTGGACCTGACCCCGCTCCTGACCCTGATTGACGCGCATCATGCGGTGCGACAATTCGCCGACACGGGAGATGCGAGGCGGCTCGGACGACTCCTTGCGGACGTCAACAGGCAACTGTGGGTCACGCAGACCGGCGACCCCTCCTTCTCGCGAGTGGTGAATCACCTCACGCGCCTCTCGTTGGCGTTGGGTGCGGGGCTGCCGATCGAGGCTGGCCTTCGGGCTCGCGCCACGGCTGAAGCGCTCGAAGCATGGTCTTCCTCGAGTGAGGGGCGGGCGCCCGCCATCGGCGACGCTTTGATTGCCCGCCTCAGGGGGCCGGTGGAGGCCTTCGCCGTGGGGGTTTCCGGCGACAAGGCGAGTCTTCCCCTGACGCTCGAGGAGATGGCGCGTGAACTTCGCATCATCCGCTTTTATCTCGACGTGGGGGCTTACGATCGGGTGCTCCTCCTGGTGCGGGAGTGGATCGTCAATCGCTGTCTCCTGAGCCTGCGTGCCCAGGCGTGGCTCGATCGCGGCACTCGCGTGGCGGTGGAGCGAGCACTCAACGGCCTTGTCGAGCGGGCAACGGCGTTACGTGCCGGTGCCGGGGCCCCGCCGCGCCCGGCGTCGGACTCGAGTTCCTGGTTGGCGCAGTTGTGGGCGCGGGTGCGCGACCTGCGCAACAGGGTGGCCCATCCGGGGATGTGCCCCGACGAGGTGTGGCCCTCCCGCGACCAGGTCGCCCCGCTTGTTGACGAATGCGAGAGGCACACGTCGGACGATTCGTGGTGGCTCGCGCATCCGCCAGTTGAAGTGGCGTGGGTTTTCGTTACCCCACTGGGTCTCTCGCCGGGTGTCCTCTACTCGGGCCTTGTCAAGCTACAGCCGCCGGTTGCGCTTGTGGTGACCTCTCGGGAGGGGCAAGGTCTGTTGAGCGAGGCGGCACATCGCGCGGGGTTCGATGAGAAGCAGCTCCACTCGTATGTTGTGCAGGACGCGCACGACTGCTTCGCCGAGCGCGAGGGGGTCGAGCAATGGGCTCGGTTCATGCTGCTGGAGACGCGTCGGATCGTCATCAACGTGACAGGCGGCACAACAGGACTCCAGTACCTGGTGGAAGCGGTGGGGCGCCGCGGGGAGCGCCTCGGGCTCGACGTCGAGCGCGTGGCCTTGATTGACCGAAGGGTCCCCGAAGAACAGCGCCGATCGCCTTACGTTGCTGCGGAACTCGTTCCGCTGGACAGGCACGTGTCCAGGGGGGACCCGACACAGCCGCTCTGACGCCGTCGGCCCACCGGGAGGTGGAACGGGACAGCGAACCGATGCCGGACACCCTCGAGGCGATCCGCCAGGCCGTGGCCGTCGGCGATGCCGGCGCCCGCGAGAGGCTTCGTGTCGCCGTCGAGGGCCGGCGCGACGCCGTCGGGGGCCACCTCGAGTGGGCGCGAGTGTGCGAAGCCGCCGGCGAGTTCGGGCTGGCCCTCAGCGAGTACCAGCTCGCGCTCCGCGACGACGCGCACGACGTCGCGGCGCTCGGCCGGCTGGTCGAGCTGCTGGAGGAGCGGGGCGATCTCGAGCGCGCGATCCAGTACGCGGAACGGCTCGTCGCCGAGGTGCCCGCCGACGAGCAGGCGCTCGAGATGCTCGTCCGGTTGCTCGTGGCGACCGAGGCGTTCGGACGGGTGCGGGAAGAACTGGACCGGGCGCGTGC
>JAVKJV010000012.1:0-76172 GCA_031458775.1 Candidatus Fervidifonticultor quartus
GAGTCGCGGGGCCACCACCAGGCGGTTGACGATGCGACCCAGCCATCCCAGGGGCAGCGCGTAGTGGACGATGTCCTCCATCTCGACGCCGCCCGGGACCTCGCGAAAGAGGTGCTGGTGATGCCAGAAGCGGTAGGGCCCGAACCGCTGCTCATCCACGAACAGATGCGGCTCGCGCATGTGCGTGATCTCCGTCACCCAGGTGACTGGAATACCCGCCACCGGACGCACGCGGTACGTGATGAGGAGCCCGGCATAGGCGCGCTCGGGCAGGGGCGAGAGGACCTCGAAGCGCATCCACGGCGGCGTGATCCGACCGAGGTTGCGGGGGTCGGAGAAGAACGCCCAGGCCTCGGCGATCGACACCGGCAGGCGCTGGACGGTTCGGAGAGACTGCAGTCTCATGAAGTCGGCGTCGGGCCGAGCGCCAGCGGTCTTCCTGCCGACGCCCGGGCAATGCCGCGGAGCATGCGGCCGAAGACGATCGCGTGCAACGGGCTGATCGCATACCAGTAGATGGTCCCGGCAATGCCACTGGGGATGAACCGCGCGGTCTGGATGAGCTCGGTGCGTTCGTGATTGATCGGCTTCAAGGCGAACTCCAACCAGGCCCGTCCCGGCAGCCGCATCTCCGCGCGCAGCAGCAACCGCGCGTTGGGCACGAGCGCCTCGACGCGCCAGAAGTCTACCATGTCGCCGGTCATCAGCGTATCGCGCCTGCGCGGCGCGCGCCGGCGGAGACCCACGCCACCCAGCACGCGATCCACGACTCCGCGAAGGCGCCACAGCCAGTCAGCGCCATACCAGCCCGTCTCACCGCCGATCCGGCTCAGCACGCCCCACACGGCCTCCGGCGGCGCGTCGACCTCACGGCGGCGGCGATCGGTATAGGCCCTTCTGGCCGTCCACGCCGGGTCGCCGGGAGCCGTCCACTCCGCGGGCGCCACGCGCATCGCGTCGCTCCAGTGGCTCTCGATCGCCGGACCGTCGAGCTCTGTCAGCGCGCGGCGGATCGCCTCGCGGGGCGTGAGCAGATGCTGGGGGATCACGTGGCGGATACGCCCGTCCTCGACGAGCATGGGATTGCGCAGGCCTTCGGCGAGCGGACGCGCAAGCGCGGCCGGCACCGGCGTCACCAAATGAACCCAGTAGGAACTCAGGCCGGGGGTGAGGACCGGGACCGGCAGGATGCGCGGGCGGGGCAGCCCGGCTTCGCCGGCGTAGATCTCCATCAGCTCACGGTAGGTGACACGGTCGGGGCCGCCGATATCATACGTCTCGCCGGCGGTCTCGGGCCGCTCGAGGCAGCCGACAAGGTAGGCGAGCACATTGCTGATCGCGATCGGCTGCGAGGGTGTCGCCACCCACCGCGGCGTGATCATGACCGGCAGCCGCTCCACCAGGTGGCGGAGAATCTCAAAGGATGCGCTCCCTGACCCGATGATCATAGCCGCCCTGAGCACGGTCACCGGCACCGGTCCCGATCGCAGCACGTCGGCCACCTCGGCCCGGGAGCGCAGGTGCTCGCTGAGATCGCTGGCAGTATCCCCAAGCCCTCCCAGATAGATCATGCGCTCAAGGCCGGCCCCTGCGGCTGCCTCCGCCATGTTGCGCGCCGCCGCGCGATCGGCATCAGCGAAATTCCACGTCGGGCGGGACATGGAGTGCACGAGGTAGTACGCCGCCCACGTCCCGTCGGCGGCGCGCCGCAACGTAGCGGGATCGAGCACGTCCGCTTCGACGAGCTCGACTGACGGGTGCGAGGCCCACGGCCGGCCGCGCAGGCGGTCGATCGCGCGAGCGGCGGCCCGCACGCGATACCCGCGGCGCAGCAGTTCCGGCACCAGGCGCCCGCCGACATAGCCGGTGGCGCCCGTCACCAGGACCGGACGCCCGCTCACGCGGTGAGGGTCAACAGGATGCGCAGCCACAGCAACCCCATAGGGGCATCGACGCACTCGGGCTCACGGTGCCGCGACACGCCTCCCATACCCCGGAGCACAATAGGCTACCGACGGCACGTTCTCAAGACTTTGTCTAACCCTCCCACGCGTTCGAATCGTCCCGCCAGATCCCGAACGTCCGAAGTGCTCGCGCCTGACTCCGACCGTATGAGCCGGAAACCATGATGCGCAGTGGTGCCATCGCCGTGTCCGTCGTGACCGCGTGCATCCTCGCCCTGGGCGCCGTCGCGCCGCCGGTGCCTGCCGCGATGGCGCGGGCTATCGTGGTCATCCAGCCGATCCAGTAGACAGCGGCCGAAGCGAAAGGCGCGACGCCCAAGAGGGTCCGACCGGCCTCCGGCGTATCGTTATCAGCCGGGCACCACATCGTCGTGTCCGACCGCGGAGGGAGATTCTCTGGGCGCGTACCTGGTCCGCCGCCTCATCCTGACGGTTCCCACAGTGCTGGGTGTGCTGGTGGCGGTCTTCCTCCTGATCCGCCTGGTGCCCGGCGACGTCGTCACGCAGCTCATCGGGCTCGAGGCGCAGATCTCGCCCAGGCGCGTCGAAGAGCTGCGGCGATTGTTCGGGCTCGACCGGCCGCTGGCGGTCCAGTTCGGCGACTACGTGGGCCGGGTTGCACGCGGGGATCTGGGCCGGTCGCTGCGCACCGGCCGGCCCGTCGCACCCGAACTGGGGCGGCGGTTCCCGGTCACGATCCAGCTCGCGGTCATGGGCCTGCTGATCGCGGTGGCGATCGGCATCCCCGTCGGCATCCTGGCGGCGCTGGCCCGGGGCAAGGTCGCCGACTACGCGGCCACGATCTTCGTGCTGCTGGGTCTCTCGGTTCCCTCGTTCTGGCTGGCGGTGCTGCTCATCCTGCTCTTCGCGCTGCGACTCGGCTGGTTGCCGCCGACGGGATACATCGCGCCGGGCGAAAGTCTGGCCGCCAACCTGCGGCACATGATCCTGCCGGCGCTGTCGCTCGGGCTGATCCTGGCCGCGGCGAGCGCGCGCATCGTGCGCAGCAGCCTGCTCGAGGTGCTCGGCCGACACTACATCCGCACCGCGCGGGCCAAGGGCCTCTGGGAGCGCGCGGTCGTGCTGCGGCATGCCCTGCGCAACGCGCTCATCCCGGTCGTGACCGTCATCGGGCTGCAGTTCGGCACGCTGCTCGGCGGCACGGTCATCATCGAGCAAATCTTCAGCCTGCCCGGCATCGGCCGCTACGCGCTCGAGGGCATCAACCTGCGCGACTACCCGGTCGTGCAGGGCGCGGTACTGGCGATCGCGCTCGCGTTCACGCTCGTCAACCTGGCGGTCGACCTCTGCTATGGCTTCCTCGACCCTCGTATCCGTTACAGTTAGCGCGCCGCCCCGCCGGCGCATCGGCGTGGGCGGCCGGCTGGTGCGCCACCCGAGCGCGCGTATCGGCGGCGTCCTGCTCATGCTGGTGATCGCCGGCGCGGTCTTCGCGCCCCTGCTCACACCCTACGACCCGATCAGGATCGCGCCCGAGCAGCGGCTGCAGCCGCCCAGCCGGGCGCATCCGCTCGGCAACGACCTCTACGGCCGCGATACCTTCACGCGGGTGCTCTACGGCGGGCGCATCTCGCTGGCCGTCGGTGCGTTGTCGGTCGGGTTGTCGCTCGCGCTGGGCGGTACGATGGGCGCGCTGGCCGGGTTCTGGGGCGGGTGGTTCGACGCGATCGTCATGCGCATCTCGGACGTGCTCCTGGCGTTCCCGGCGATCCTGCTCGCGATCGGCCTGCTGGCATTCCTGGGCGGTGGGTTCTGGAACGTGGTGCTGGCGATTGGGATCATCTACACCGCGCCCATGGCACGGGTGGCGCGTGCCGCGGTGCTGTCGGTGCGCCACGAGGAGTACGTGGACGCCGCGACCGCGCTGGGATCGGGCGACGGCCGCGTGCTGCGCAAGCACGTGCTGCCCAACGCCGTGGCACCAGTGGTGGTCGAGAGCACGCTGCGGCTGGCGCTGGCGATCCTGGCCGAGGCCGCGCTGTCGTTCCTGGGGCTCGGCACGCAGCCGCCCGCGCCGACGTGGGGGCAGATGATCGCCGAGGGCCGCAGCGTCATGACCTTCAGCTCGTGGCCGGCAATCGGCCCAGGCCTGGCGATCACGCTCACGGTGCTCGGGTTCAACCTGTTCGGCGATGGGATTCGCGATGCACTGGACCCGCACACTCATGTAAGATAGGGAAACCACTGTCAGGGGGGTGGAGTATGCGTCATGTGTGGCTCCTGCTCGTTGCCGGCATCCTGATCGCCACCGGCGGTCCGGGAACCGGTGCACTGCCCGGGGGCCTCGCGCCAGCCGAGGCGCAGACCGGGCCACGCTACGGCGGTACACTGCGCGTCGGCATGCAGACCGATCCGGTCGGCCTCGACCCGCACTTGTCCACGGCCACGGCCACGCGCAACATGCTGGAGCACGTCTACGAGACGCTGGCCTTCGTCAGCCCGGACGGCCGCCTGATTCCAGGGTTGGCCGAGTCGTGGCGCACGTCGCAGGACGGCCTGACCTGGACCTTCACCCTGCGCCGGAACGTCAAGTTCCACAACGGCCGCGCCATGACCGCCGAAGACGTCGTCTATTCGATCAACCGTGTCCGCGACCCGCGGACGCGCTCGCCGTGGGCCGGCAACTTCGCCGACGTCGATACGATCACGGCGCCGGACCCCTACACGGTCGTCTTCCGGCTGAAGAAACCCTTCGCGCCGCTGCTGGCCAAGCTCGGCGGCTCGATCCTCTCGTCCGCGATCGTTGCCCGGGAGGTCGTCGAGAAGGACGAGATGCAGACGAACCCGGTCGGCACCGGGCCGTTCCGCTTCGTGGGCTACACGCCGCAGCAGCGCCTGACGCTGGTGCGCAGCGGTGACTACTGGGAGACCGACGCCACCGGCCGGCGGCTGCCGTACCTCGACCGCATCGAGTTCGTGTTCTTCCCCGACGCGGTCGCGCGCGCCACGGCCATCCGCACGGGCACCGTGGATTTCATCGAGTATGTGCCCTCGTCCGAGGTGCGCACATTGCGGAGTGATCCCAACGTCGAGGTGGTGGGCGGGCCGTCCGCCAATTTCCGGTCGATCTACATCAACAACGCCAACCCGCCGTTCAACAACGTGAAGGTGCGACAGGCGATGGCGTGGGCGATCAACCGCAAGGAGATCATCGACACCGCGCTCTTCGGCGTGGGCGGCATCGACGCCACCGGCTTCGTCATCCCGCCGGGCAACTACTACGCGGCCAGCAAGAACGTCTACGACAAGGTAGATCTCGACCGCGCCCGGCGCCTGCTCTCCGAGGCCGGGTTCGCGCAGGGCTTCGAGGCGCCGTTCTACGTCACCAGCACCTACGACTTCCTGCGCACGCCGGCCGAGGTCATCCAGGCGCAGCTCTCGCGGATCGGCATCCGGCTGCGGATCCAGGCCGTGGATTGGAGCGTCTACCTGCCGACCGTGGCCGCGAAGCAGTACACGCTCACGATTCTCGGCACCTCGGGCCAGGTGGACCCCGACGACTATCTCTACAACAACTTCAGGACCGGCGACCGGCGCAACTTCGTGAACTTCTCGGACGCGACGTTCGACCGGCTGGTCGAAGAAGGCCAGACGGTGGCCAATGAGGCTCAGCGCAAGCGCATCTACGACCAGGCGCAGCTCCGTGCGCTGGAGCTCGTACCGATGGTCATGCTCTTCCACTCGACGACGTTCGAGGCACTGCGAAAGAACGTGCACGGGTTCGAGCACCAGATCAACCAGTCGTATCTGACGCTGCGGAGAACCTGGATGACCGGGCGGTAGGTCCGGGGCACAACTCGCAGGACAGGGGCGCGTGGGCTGGGGTTCCGGTCCACGCGCTTCTGCATTCTCTCCTCGACCCCGGCCTCCGATCAGGAGAAACTGCGGAGAGTACTCCTCTCGCTGAGTAACTCTACTCAGAAAGGCGGGTGAATCAGGGTTGGTCAGAGCCCTGCGTGCCGCTGAGGCCCCTGGGCGGGACTACTGCTGCAGCAGCTTCGCCAGATAGCGGATCTGCCCAAGGTGGTACGCCAGGTGCTGCGCGGCGTGCAGCAGCGCCCCGGCCTTCGTCTCCGTGACCGTCCCGGTCGTCCGCCTGACTTCAACCTCCTGCACCAGGTCGGCCGGGGTCAGCCGGTCGAGCACCTCGCGCGTCTGCGCGGCTACGCGCTCGATCTCGGCCAGCAGATCGGGTTTGCGGACCGGCGCGGCCGCGAACTCGGCGTCGCGGTTGCGGTGCGCGGGGCGCCCGCCGGCAACCTCGCCGATCCAGTACCGCTCCGACCCGATCAGATGCTTGAGGAGGATGCCGACCGAGTTGCGCAGCCCGGGGACCGTGCGGTTGACCTGTTCGTCGCTCAGCGGCGTCACGGTCTCGAGCAGTTGCCGCCGCAGGTCTCCAATCACGCGCAGGTACGGAGCGACCAGGGGATCCATGCCTCTCTCACCTCATGCGGCGCGGCCGGCGACCGCGCAGATGGGCGCGCGGACGCGCCGCTCAGGACACCAGGGCCTTCTCGACGATCACGAGACCGTCCGGACACCACGCATGCGGCGTCAATGCCACACGCAGCCGGTCGGCGACGGAGGCGTCGGGCGCGAACACGACCACCCGGCGCGCGCCGGCCTCCTGCCCGCGGCCGAGCGCCTCGCCGAACAGCGCCTGCTCATGCGGGGGCGGGCCGGCCAGTACCGAGATCACCAGATCGGCGTCCCAGACGCCGAAGATCGCGGCCCCGAGCACTGGGCCGCGGTCCTCCCGGTCGCCAGCCCGCAGCACGCGATCGTCCTTGATCAATCCCCGTACCATCTCGGGCACGAGACGCCTGAACCGCCATCCCAGAGGAACGAGTCCGCGCCACGCCTCGAGGGGCGCGGATGCGGCCAGCGCGTCAGTGATCGCAGCGGTCTCGCGACTGGTGGCTGGCAGGACGCGGGCCTCGTAGGGTACCTCGGGCGGCCCGCCCGGGATCTCGGCGGTCAGCACGACCGCCTGGCTGTGCCGCGCAAAGCCCGTGCGCTCAGCCACAGCCAGCGCGGCGTACTCGCGGGCCGGCACGGCGGTGCGCACGACCATCGCACCGTGCCCCCGCACCAGGGCCTCGGCCTCGGCGATCAGCCGGCGGCCGACACCGCGGCCGCGCGCTCCTGGCTGCACCCAGAGCCCTTCGAACCACGCCTCGGTGCGGCCCACCATGACCGCATGCAGCACGCCGAGCACCGCGCCGCCGTCTTCGATACGGACAGTCTTGCCGGGCTCCTCGGCCCACGCCGACCATTCCGGCGGAAGCGCGGCAGGATCGTGCGGCGCCCCGGGCTCGGTCGGCACGACGACGGTGTTCACGACGCCAACGGTGAGGCGCGGGTCACCGCGCAGCCCTGCCGCCCGTCGTCTTCAGCCTGGCGATGTCCGTGAACAGCACGCGGAGCGCGAGCGAGAGGAACAGCCCGACCGTCACCCGCCGGAACGCGCCGACCAGGGACGCGTCCGCGCCCGCGGCCTCGAGCTTCGCGACGGCGATGTGCCCGCCGTCCAGTGGCATCACCGGCAGCAGGTTGGTCAGGCCTACCGAGAAGTTGATGTCGCCCGCGGCGCGCAGCAGCGTCTTCGGACCGGCTGCTGCGGCCTGCCGCAGCATCGCGATCGCGGCCACCGCCCCGCCGACTTCGACGGCCCGGGTCTGCCCGGGCAGCGACACCGGATGCCGCGGCCGCGCCACGGCCCGCAGGAACGCACCGACCGCGATGTTGGCGAGTGGACCCGCCAGCAGGACGGGCAGCCGCCGCGACGGCGGCAGTTTCTCGACGTCAATAGCCGCGAAGCCGCCGAGCGGAATCGGCCGGAACGTCACATCCACATCGCGCACGCGCCGCCGCGCGAGCACCGGACCGAACCCCACGCCCACCTCGCGGACCGCGCCGCCCATGCGGCGCGCGGCGACCGCGTGGGCGATCTCGTGAATCACGACCGTGCCCGCGAGCACGCCGATCGCCTGCGCCCATCCCCTGGCGCTCATCCGACGTCCTCCTGTCGCCGCGGCGGGGCGCCCGCCTGAGCGCCGCGCGGCTACTCCTTCTCGTCCTTGGCCGGGATCCGCGCGACCGCCGTGACGCGGTCGCCTTCTTCGAGGCGCTTCACCGCCACGCCCTGCGCGCCCCGGCCGTGCACCGAGATCTCCTTGACCGTGAACCGGTTGACGATCCCCGTGGCCGAGATCAGCATGACCTCGTCGTCGTCGTCCACGGCGCGCACCGCGGCCACCGGACCGTTGCGCTTCGTGATCTTGATATTGATCACGCCCATACCCCCGCGGTGCTTCACCGGGTACTGCGCGAACGGCGTGCGCTTGCCGTAGCCGTGCTCGGTGATCGTGAGCAGATAGGCGCCCTCGCTCGAGTCGGCCACGCCGACCACGCGGTCGCCGCCGCGCAGCCGGATGCCGATCACGCCCTTCGCGGTGCGGCCCATCTCGCGCACCTGCCCGGCTTTGAACCGGATCGCCCGCCCCTCGCGCGTGGCGAGCGCGATCTCGGTGTCCTTCTGGATGTGCCGGACGCCGATCAGTTCGTCGTCGCCCTCCAGCGTGATGGCGAAGATGCCGGCGCGTTTCGCGTTGACGAACTCCATGAGCCCGGTCTTCTTCACCATACCGCGGCGCGTGGCCATGAACAGCCAGCCCGCCTCCTCGAACGAGCGCAACTGGATGATCGCCGTGACGCGCTCGCCCTGAGCCACGTTGATCAGGTTGACCACCGGCAGGCCGCGGGCGGTCCGGCTCGCCTCGGGCACCTCGTGCGCCTTGATCCGGTAAACCTTGCCGCGGTTCGTGAAGAACAGCAGGAAGGCGTGGTTCGTCGTCGCCGCGATGTGCTCGACGACGTCTTCTTCCTTCGTCGTCATGCCGGCGACGCCGCGCGTACCCCGCCGCTGCAACCGGTAGGTCTCGAGCGGCTGGCGCTTGATATAGGTGTTGCGCGTCAGCGTGATGACGACGTCGGTGTCGGGAATCAGGTCCTCGGCCTCGAACTCCTCGGCCTCCTTGCTGGTGATGCGGGTGCGGCGGTCGTCGCCATACTTGGCCTTCAGGGCGAGCAGGTCCTCGCGAATGCTCGCCATGATCAGCCTCGGGCGCGGCGAGGTCGCATCGGCCAGCATCTCCTTGAAACGCGCGATCTGCTTGAGCAGCTCCTTGTACTCGGCCTCGATCTTCTCGCGCTCGAGCTGCGTCAAGCGCTGCAGCCGCATCTCAAGGATCGCGTCGGCCTGCGCCTCGCTCAGCGTGAACTGCTTCATCAGGCCGGCGCGGGCGGTCGGTACGTCCTTCGCTTTGCGGATGAGCGCGATCACCTCGTCGAGGTGCGACAGCGCGACCTTGAGCCCCTCGAGGATGTGGGCCCGCTCCTCGGCGCGCGCCAACTCGTAGCGCGTCCGGCGGATGACCACGTCGCGGCGGTGCGCCAGGTAGTGGTCCAGCATCTCTCTGAGCGTGAGCTGCCGGGGCGCGCCGTCCACCAGCGCCAGCAGAATCGCGCCGAACGTCGTCTGCATCTGCGTGTGCTTGAAGAGCTGGTTGCGCACGATCTGCGGGTTGGCGTCGCGCCGCAGCTCGATCACCACGCGCATGCCGCGGCGGTCAGACTCGTCGCGCAGGTCGGAGACGCCGACCAGTTTCTTGGTGCGCACCAGTTCGGCGATGCGTTGTACCAGGGCGGCCTTGCTCACCATGAACGGGATCTCGCTCACCACGATGGCCACGCGACCGCCGCGCAGTTCTTCGAACGCGGTCTTGGCCTGTACGGTGATGCTGCCGCGGCCGGTCGTGTACGCGGACTTGATGCCGTCGCGCCCGAGGATGATGCCCCCGGTCGGGAAGTCGGGCCCCTTGACGATCTGCAGCAGCTGCTCGACCGGCATCTTCGGATCGTCGATCAGCGCGACCAGCGCGTCCGTGACCTCGCGCAGGTTGTGCGGCGGGATGTTGGTGGCCATGCCGACCGCGATGCCCGAGCCGCCGTTCATCAACAGGTTTGGCAGTCTCGCCGGGAGCACGACCGGTTCCTTCAGGCTCTCGTCGAAGTTGGGTGTGAAGTTGACGGTGTCTTTGTCGAGGTCGGCCAGCAGCTCGGCCGCGACCGGCGCGAGCCGTGCCTCGGTGTACCGCATCGCCCCTGCGGGGTCGCCGTCGATGCTCCCGAAGTTCCCCTGCCCGTCCACCAGTGGATACCGGAACGACCACTCCTGCGCCATCCGCACGAGCGCGTCGTAAATGGGCACGTCGCCGTGCGGGTGCAGCTTGCCCATCACCTCGCCGACGATGCGCGCGCTCTTGCGGTAGGGCCCGTCCGGCCGCACGCCGAGTTCCTGCATCCCATAGAGGATGCGGCGCTGTACCGGCTTGAGCCCGTCGCGCACATCGGGCAGGGCCCGGCTCACGATGACGGACATCGCGTAGTCGAGGTAGGAGGTCTTCATCTCCTCCTCGATGGGGCGCGGGACGATTCGCTGCTCTTCAGTGGCCATGACCGTTGTGCGCCTTCGGCGTCCGTCGTGGGGGGGCGGGTCGTGCCGGCTTACACGTCCAGGTTCCGCACATCGCGCGCATATTGCACGATGAACTGCCGCCGTGGTTCGACCTCTTCGCCCATGAGCGTGCGGAAGACCTCGTCGGCCGCCTTGGCGTCTTCGAGGTCAACGCGCAGGAGCGTCCGCGCCGCCGGGTTCATCGTGGTCTCCCACAACTGCTCGGGGTTCATCTCGGAGAGCCCCTTGAACCGCTGCACTTCCACGCTTGCGCTCTTGCGGCCCAGCTCCTTGAGGATGACCTGGCGCTCCTCGTCGGTGACCGCATAGCGCCGCTCCTTGCCATTCTTGATGAGATAGAGTGGCGGCCGCGCGATGTACACCTTGCCGTGCCTGATCAGGTCGGGCATGTACCGGTAGAAGAACGTGAGCAGCAGGGTGCGGATGTGGTTGCCGTCGACGTCGGCGTCGCACATGATGATGATCCGGTCGTACCGGCGCTTGTCGAGCGCGAACTCGCCGCCCACGCCGGTGCCGAGCGCGGTGATGATGGCCCGGATCTCCTCGTGCGCGATCATCTTGTCCTCGCGCGCTTTCTCGACGTTGAGGATCTTGCCCTGGATCGGCAGGATCGCCTGGAAGTGCCGATCACGCCCCTGCTTCGCGCTGCCGCCGGCCGATTCGCCCTCGACGATGAACAGCTCGCACAGCTCCGGGTCGCGCTCCACGCAGTCGGCCAGTTTGCCTGGGAGCGTCCCCACCTCAAGCGCGCTCTTCCGGCGGACGAGTTCGCGCGCCTGGCGCGCCGCCTCGCGGGCCCTCGCCGCGGTGAGCACCTTCGCCACGATCCGCTTGCCGTCCGGCGGGTGCGTGATCAGGAACTCCGCGAGGGCGTCGGCGACGATCGCCTCGACGATGCCTTTGACCTCGGTGTTGCCGAGCTTGGTCTTCGTCTGCCCTTCAAACTGCGGTTCCGCGAGCTTGACCGAGAGCACGGCGGTCAGCCCCTCGCGCATGTCCTCACCGGTGAGCGCGGGGTCGTTGTCTTTCACCAGTCCGGCGCGCTTGGCATAGTCGTTGATCGACCGCGTGAGCGCCGAGCGAAACCCGACCAGGTGGGTGCCGCCCTCGGTCGTCGGAATGGTGTTGACGTAGGTGAGCATATGCTCGACGTACCCATCGCTGTACTGCACGGCGACCTCGACGTCGACACCGTCCCGCTCGCCCTTCTTGTAGATGATGTCCGAGAGCTTGGTCTTCGTGCGGTTGAGCGCGGCGACCAGCTCTTTGATGCCGCCGTCGTGCTTAATCGTGGCCTTCCGGCCGCTGACCTCGTCCACCAGGCGGATCTCCAGCCCGGCGTTGAGATACGCGATGTCCTCGAGGCGCTTGGCGACGACGTCGAACGCGAACTCCGTCGCCGTCATGATCTCCGGATCCGGCTTGAACGTTACCTTGGTGCCGCTCGGCTGCGGGGTGCCGCGCTCGCTGTGCAGCGCGCCCTGCGGCTTGCCGCGCACGAAACGCTGGCGATAGGTCTTGCCCTCCCGGTAGACCTCGACCTCAAGCCACTCAGACAGGGCGTTGACGACCGAGACACCCACGCCGTGCAGGCCGCCCGAGATCTTGTAGCCGCCGCCGCCGAACTTGCCGCCGGCGTGCAGGGTCGTCAGCACGACCTCGACCGCGGGCTTGCCCACTTTGGGCACGTTGTCGACCGGGATCCCACGGCCGTTGTCGAGGACCGTCGCGCTCCCGTCCGCGTGAAGCGTGACCTCGATCCGGGTGCAGGCGCCAGCCAGCGCTTCGTCAACCGAGTTGTCCACGACTTCGTAGAGCAGATGGTGCAGCCCGTCCGGACCGGTGCTGCCGATGTACATGGCGGGGCGCCGCCGGACACCTTCGAGACCCTCGAGCACCTGGATCTGTTGGGCCGTGTACCCGGGGGCTTCAGCCATCAGAACACACTCCGCCGCACGAGGATGAACAAAATGGGCAAGCGCCGCGCCGCGCATGCCCAACGCGTATCGTAGCATCGCGCCAGGGTAGTGTCAATGTCTGAAACGCGCGTCCTGTCTATGATTCAGCCGTTGCGCGCCGTCGGCGAACGGTGGAGCGCTGCGATCCGGCGCGCCACTGTTGCCACCCCCATCGCGGTCGCGTGGACGCCTCGTGTCGTCACGACGATCGCCCGTGGCGGCTCCCGGCCGGACTGTGCGGCCCGGGCCAGCAGGGCCCGGGCCAGCAGCGCGCGCGCCTCGGCTGTCCGCTGGAGCCGTCGGGCGTCGAGAATGGCCACAACCTCGCGGGCGTCCACCACGACCTCGCCGCCCACGTGCACGAACACGCCTTACGCCCTCCGTGGCGCCCGGCCGCTCACCCGCGTCGGACGCGCCCGATCACGCGCCGGCGCCGCGCGCGGCGCGGCTATCTCGGGAAGGCGCTTGCGCATCACCGGCACCACGGCGGTCACCACGTGCTCGCTCAGAGCACGATTCATCGCCTCGGCTATGGCCGCGGCCCGCAGCTTGATCTCCTGCGCAGCGGCCGGATGCGTCACCGCAACCTCGAGCCGGCCCTCGCGCACGGCAAGTGGCAGGCTCATCGCGGCGAGCGCCGGACCGACGCACTTTTCCCACTGCGTCCGGGCCGTGGCCAGCCGCATCGCCGGCTGCAACCCCCACCCCGGTGCGGCGCGCCTCAGGATGTCTCGGATCGGCGTGACCATGCGTCTTCTGTCACCGTGCCCGCTTCGATGCGCAGGCACCGGACCGGCCGGTCAATCTCGGGCCGTGCGGTGGCCGTCACGAGCACCTGCGCTTCGTCACCCAGCCCCAGCACCCGGCATTGCCGCTCGGGGTCGAGTTCGGCCAACGCATCGTCGAGCAGGAGTACGGGCGCGGTCCCGAGTTCCTCGGCCATAACCGCGCGCTCGGCCATGCGCAGTGCCAGCATCGCGGTGCGCCACTGCCCCTGGGATCCTCCGGCGCGCAACGGTACGCCGCCAAGCGTGAGGTCCAGGTCGTCGCGGTGCGGCCCGGACAGCGTGACTCCTCGTCGGTATTCATCGGCACGGACCCGCGCCATGTGCAGCGCTGCGGCTTGCGAGAGTTGCGCGTCGCCCGCGCCCGTCCATGACGGTCGGTAGGCCACCCCGAGCGCTCCCTCGCCTCCGAGGCGCGCGAACCACGCCTCGGTCTCGCCGCGCAGCCGCGCCACGTACTCGGCCCGGTGGGCGGTCAGACGCACGCCCAGGGCGACGAGCTGAGCGTCCCACGGCTCGAGATGCGCACGGGCCTTGCGCCGCAACTCGGCGTTCCGTTGTGTCACGACACGGTGGTAGCGCTGCAGCGAATAGAAGTAGGCGGGCGAGATCTGCGCGAGCGCCGCGTCGAGCACGCGCCGGCGGCCGGCGCCGCCGCCGCGGATTACCTCGAGGTCCCATGGCGCCGCGAGGACCACGGGCAGCCGACCAAGTACGCTCCCACGCGGGGTCTCGACGCCGTTGACACGCATCCGGGAGACGACCCTCTCGCCCTCTCGCACCACCGCGATCTCGAGCTCCTCATCGCGGTCGCGCCGCAGGACGCGGGCCCTCACGCGCGCAAGCGTCTCGCCGTAGCGGATCACCTCACCCTCATGGGCTGTGCGATACGACCGGCCGGTCGCGACGAGGTAGACGGCTTCCAGCACGTTGGACTTGCCCTGGCCGTTGCGGCCGACCAGCAGGGTAATGCCGTCGCCGAACTCCACGTCGGCGCGCGCGTAGTTACGGAATGCCCGGAGCGAGAGTCTTCGCAGACGGGACATCGTTTGCCCGTGTCACCACCACTGTGGGACCGCCCTGCACCGCCACCAGATCGCCCGGCACGAGCCGGCGGCCGCGGCGCGTCTCGACCTGCCCGTTGACGATGACGCGCCGGCCGGCGACGAGGGCCTTTGCCTCGCCCCCGGTGGAGGCGACCCGGGCCCACTTCAGGAGCGCGCCGAGGGTGATCTGCGCGGTATGGATCTCGACGGCGCGCCTATGTGGCAACGCGCACCGGCGCGAGCACGTACGTGTACTCGGCTTGCGCGACCGGCCGCAGCGCGCCGGGACTCAGCGGCCCGGTCAGCTCGAGCGCCAGTTCGTCGGAGTCGAGCACGCTCAGGCAGTCGAGCAGGTAGCGCGCGTTGAAGGCGGTCGCGATCGTCTCGCCCTCGACGCTCACCTGGATCTTCTCTTCAGACCGCCCGTACTCGGGCGTGTTTGACGCCAGCGTCAGTGTGTCGCCAGCGGCCTGGAGCCGGACGACGTTGGCAGAGTCGCGCGCCGTGATCGCCACACGCCGCACCGCGGCCAGCAATCGCTCGGTGCCGACGACGAGCCGTTGCTTGTATCCCTGCGGGATGACCTGCTGGTAGTTCGGGAACGGCCCCGGAATCAGGCGGCTCACGAGCCGCGCGCCCGGCATCGTGAAGAGAATTTGATTCTCCGCGAGCGCCACCTCGACCTCGCCTTCCACCCCACTCAGCGCGCGGGTCAGCTCGTGCATGGTCTTGGCCGGCACGATCACCCCGGCCTTCTGCGTGGCCGGCTTTGCCAACGACGCGGTCCGTAGTGCCAATCGGCCGCCATCCGTGGCCACAAGGCGCATTTCCTTGCCCTCGAACACCAGGTAGAGCCCAGTCAGGAACACCCGCGTCTCGTCCGTCGAGACCGCGAAGGCGGTCTGCCGGACCATCGTCCGCAGCAACCCCGCGTCCACGCTCGCGATCGGCGCGGCCTCGGGCTCGGGCATCAGCGGAAAATCCGCCGCGGGCAGCCCCATGAGGTCGTACGTCACGCTTTCGCACTGCACCTCAACCTCGTTGGCGCCGTCCGTCGCCCTGAGTTGCACGTCCGCAGGTGGAAGGTTCGCGACGATCTCGGCGAAGAGCCGCGCCGGCAGCGTCATCGCGCCGCCCTTCTTGACCCTGGCAGGAATCTCGGTCTGGATGCCGTGATCGAGATCCGTCGCCGCGAGCTTCACCGCGTCCTTGCGCGTCTCGAGCAGAATGTTGCTCAGGATCGGCATCGTCGCCCGCGTCGAGACCGCGCGGCCAACCAGGCCGACAGCCTTGTTGAGGTGCTCATGCGCGCACGTGAACTGCATCGTTCGACTCCTTCGTCTACGGCTTTATATTGTAATACAAGAAACCGCCGTAGTAGTAAGCGCTGTGCAGCGTGTGGACAAACTCGCAACCACGTGGCCGGCGCGGGATTCCGCCGTCGTGCGCGTGTGCACGGCGTGGGGACGCGCTGGGGATACCTTCGCAACTCGCGCGGACGCCCGGCGGGGGTGTGGGCAACCCGGGTCCATACCCACAGGTTATCCGCCCTGACGTTGCAGGTCGTCCATCAGGCGCTTGAGACTGGCCGCCAGGTGCGCGTCGCGCCGGAGCGTGTCACGCACGCGCTGGCAGGCGTGCATGACGGTCGTGTGATCGCGGCCGCCGAACTCCTCGCCGATCCTGGGGAGTGAGGCGTCGGTCAACTCACGGGCCACGAACATCGCGACCTGACGCGGGAAGGCCACCCCCTTGGTGCGGCGTTTGGCGCGCATCTCCTCGACCCGGATGCCGAAGAATTCGGCGACCGATTGCTGGATGACGGCAATGGTCACCACGCGGGCGCGGGCGGGTGGCAGCAGATCCCGCAGGACGTCCGAGGCCAGGTCCACGCTGACCGGGGATCGCGTGAGCGACGCGTAGGCCACCACGCGCACGAGCGCGCCTTCGAGCTCGCGGATGTTGGTGGGGATTCGCTGGGCGATGAACTCGGCCACCTCGTCCGGGACCGCGATGCCCTCGCTCTCCGCCTTCTTGCGCAGGATGGCGATGCGGGTCTCAAGGTCGGGCGGCTGGATGTCGGCGATCAGGCCCCACTCGAAGCGGCTCCGGAGGCGGTCCTCCAAGGTAGGAATCTCCTTGGGCGGCCGGTCCGACGTGATGATGATCTGATGGCTGGCCTCGTGCAGCGTGTTGAACGTGTGGAAGAACTCTTCCTGGGTACGTTCCTTGCCGGCCAGGAACTGGATGTCGTCGATCAGCAGCACGTCCACATTCCGGTACCGCTGGCGGAACTCGAGGGTCTTGTCGTCGCGGATCGAGTTGATCAGTTCATTGGTGAACTTCTCGCTGCTCACGTAGGCGACGCGCGCGAACCCAGCCGAGAGCACCCGGTGGCCGATCGCCTGGAGCAGGTGCGTCTTGCCCAGGCCCACGCCGCCGTAGATGAACAGTGGGTTGTACGCGCGCGCCGGCGCCTCGGCCACCGCGAGCGCCGCCGCGTGCGCGAACCGGTTGCCCGCACCCACAACGAACGTCTCGAACGTGTACTTGGGCGACAACTGGAGGCCCTCGGGGGTCCGCAGGACCGCCTGGCCCGCCGGACGCGCGACCGCCACCGCCGCTGGCGGTGTCTCGGACACGGTCACGCGCACGTCAATGGCCCGGCCGACCGTCGCGCGCAGCGCGCCGCGGATCACGCCGAGCAGCCGCTGCTCCACCCAATCCTTCGCAAACCGGTTCGGCACCGAGAACGTGAACGTGTCGCCCTGCAGGCCGACCGGCCGCATGACCTTCAAGAACGACTCCATCGTGGGCTTGTTGAGTTGTCCTTCGATGCGGCGGAGGGCGTCTGTCCACAACTCGGAGGGGGAAACCTCGATCGACACGCTCAACTCCTCTCTCGGCGTCCACAAGGCGCCCGCACGCGGGCTAGGGCTTGAAGACCTCGTCGAGATACGCAATACCCTCTTCGGTCAGCGTCCGTTTCCCGCGCCCCTTGCCGGTAATCAGGCCCAGGGTCTGCAACGCCAGCAGTTCGCGGTAGGCCGTGCTGTGGCTCATGTTCAGTTCCTTGGCGATGGTCGTCGGACCCACCGCGCCCAGTTCCGCGATCAGCAAGAGCACCTTCTTCTGCCGCGGTGTCACCGCGAGGTGGCGCCGCGGAGGCACCTCGGGCGCAGGCGCCACGGCCTCCGGCGGCGCGGCCCCCCGCACGCTCAGCGTGACAACGGTGCCGCGGTCGAGGTTATCCTCGAGCGTGAGCGTGCCGCCGAGGAACTGCAGTTGCTCCTTCGCGACCGGCAGGCCGCTGCCGACGCCGCGGATGTAGCGGCGCATCTCGGCTGTAGCTGTGGAGAACCCCGGCTGCAACGCCCGCTCCTTGTCGGTGATGCCCGGGCCCTGATCCGCTATGCGGATGGTGTTGCCCTCGTCGAGGACGGTGATAGTGGCATTGCGGAAGTAGGCGTGGATGAGGTTCTCCATGATCTCCCGGATCACCACGAACGGCACACGACCGCCCCGCTCACGACACACCTGATAGGTGCGCGTGGCAAGCTCACTGACCAGCGCATGGAAGTCATCGCCGCGCAGCGACATGACCTGCGGCGCGGCCAGCGGCGAGTCGTACACCGCAAGGCGCACCTCCGGCTCCTCTGCGCTCTGCGACGACGGCGCCGAAGACCGCCGCTCCTCGACCAGGCGCGCGATCAGTTCCCGTATCGACATTGCGTCCCTAACTGTGTGCAGCCGAATCGTTGGCCGCCCCAAGGGAGATTCCTACCGGGAGGACGCGGCTGGGGGTCCTTTTCACGGCGACCCCTGGACGGTCACCCGGGTAGCAGGGTTGTGGATAACTCGGGGCGTGCTATCAGTCTTTCGTGAACGGCTGCCCGGAGTCCTCTCGGCCCTCCGCGGCTCGGAACGCGCGCGGGGCGCCCAGGACGGCGGTTATCCACAGGTGTGGAGAACCATGTGGATAATCCGGCGCCGGCTGGGGACAACCAGGTGCACAACCTGCGATGGCCGCCGCGGGCGTGGTGGCTGCACACCCGGCGGGCGCGGAAAGATGTGCATAAGGGGCGGGGTTGTCCACAGCGTACCCACATGCCGGCGCGTTGCTGGTGTGCCGGCCCTGTGTTATAGTAGGCGCGGCTCGGAGGGATTCTGGTGAAGCGGACCTACCAACCCAAGAGGCGGCCGCGCCGGCGCGTGCACGGTTTTCGCGCGCGTATGCGCACACCCGGCGGCCGCCGCACATTGCAGCGCCGGCGCGCCAAGGGGAGGCATCGGCTGACCGTCTCCGGCTAGGCCCGATGGCGGCGAGCCCGCGCCTCGGGCGGCTGGCACGGGAAGACGACTTCCGCCGTGTCTATCGTAACGGCGTCCGCCGCTCCACTGCGCTGGTGGTGATTCACGCGTTGCCGAACACCGTGGGCGAGCTGCGTCTCGGCCTGGCTGTCGGCCGCCGGCTCGGACGTGCCGTGGCGCGGAACCGGGTGCGGCGCCGCCTGCGCGAAGCCGTCCGCGCGCTGCGCGCGCGGCTGCACACCGGGCATGACATTGTCCTGACGCCCAAGGCCGAGGCCGCGCGCGCGCCGTTCGGTCAGATGCGCCGTGCCGTCGAGGAGGCGCTGACTGCAGCGGGCCTGCTGGCCTCGTCCGCCGGAGACCGAGCGTGATCGCAAGGCTGCTCCTGCTCGCGATCACCGGCTACCAGCGCGTCGTCTCGCCGCTGCTCCCGCGCTCGTGCCGTTTCTACCCGTCGTGCTCGGCGTATGCGGCGGAGGCGATTCAACGCCACGGCGCCGTACGTGGGGTTGCACTGGCGGCCCGCCGCATCCTTCGCTGTCACCCGCTGCACCCCGGCGGATACGATCCAGTCCCGTAAGGGGGACACCACGTGAGTGAAGCCTTCCAAGCCATCGTCGCCGTGCTGGGCGCCGCCCTCAGGGCGATCCATGGCGCCACCGGCAGTTACGTCGCGGCGCTCGTGCTGCTGACCGTTGGCATCAAGGCGGTCCTGCACCCGCTGACCCGCAAGCAGTTGCTCTCGATGAAGGCGATGCAAGCCCTGGCGCCGCAGATGGAAGTGTTGCGGCGTAAGTACCAGGGCGACCCGCGCCAGATGAACGTCGAGATCATGAACCTGTACAGAGCGAACAAGGTCAACCCGTTCGGCGGGTGCCTGCCGCTCCTGCTGCAACTCCCGATCCTCTACGCGTTGTTCGCCCTGCTGCGGCAGCCGAACGTGTTCGGCGGCGAGATGCTCTTTGGGGTTCCGCTGGAGGCGTTTGCGTCCTGGAGGATGATCCCGGAGCACCCTCTGCTCGTGCTGATTCCCCTGCTTGTCGGCGCGACCACCTACGTTCAGCAGAGCATGTCCATCACGGACCCGCAGCAAGCGCGAATGTTTGTTTTTATGCCTATTTTTGTGGCATATACGTCCATTGCCGGGTGGTTCCCCCTCGGCCTGTCTGTCTACTGGATTGTCTCGACCGCTGCGTACATCCTGGAATACTACATTGTGGTCGGAGCGCCCAAGCGCATCGGCGTTGCACCACCCAAGGAGTCACGTGCCGCTCGTGCCAAGCAGGGCGCTCGCGCGAGGGACGCCAAGTGACCACGGTCGAGGCGTCCGGTCGAGCTATCGACGAGGCCATTGAGCGCGCCCTGCAGCAACTTGGTGCCGCGCGCGATGCCGTGCGCGTTGAGGTTGTCCAGGAACCCAAGCCGGCGTTGCTCGGGTTTGGGGGCCGCGAAGCCATCGTCAGGGTCTCTCGACGGCCAACGATTCCCCAGATTGCCGAGGAGTTCGTCACCACCGCGCTCGGCCTTATGGGCTACGAGGTGGCAACGCATACCGCGGCAGCCGATGAGGGCTGGACGGTCACGTTCGAGGGCCGAGATGTAAGCAATCTGGTGCGCCGCCACGGCCCTGTGCTGGACGCGCTTGAGGTGCTGTTGGCCCTACACCTCTACCGGCAGGCCGGAGAGCGCGTACCTGTGGTCGTCGACGCCGCCGGGTACCGGGCCAGGCGAGAGAAGGCACTCCAGGAGCAGGCCGCAGACGCGGCGGCCCGAGCGGTGGCCGGGGGGATCCCCGTGGCGCTCGATCCGATGGAGGCACGGGACCGGCGCACGGTGCACTTGGCGTTGCGCGACGATCCACGGGTGGAGACCGCCAGCGAAGGCGAGGGGCATCACCGTCACGTGGTCGTCGTGCCGCGCAAGGACGATGCGGGCGGACGTGAGCGCGCGTCAGTGACGTGAGTCCCGCGCTGCTGCGCCTGCGGTCCGGCGCATCCGCGCACGACCTTCACCTGTCCGACGAAGCCATCGAGCGGTTTGACCGCTATCTCGCTGCGCTGCTCCGCTGGCGGACCCGCCTCAATCTCACGGCGGCCGAGTCTGCCGATGAGATCGTCGGCGTGCACTTCGCGGACTCATTGCTGGCATTGCTCGCCTGGCCATTTCCCCACGGTGCCCGGGTGGTGGACGTCGGCTCGGGTGCCGGATTTCCCGGGATTCCGCTGAAGATTGCCCGGCCGGATCTAGCGATGACGCTCGTGGAGGCCTCTCGACGGCGGGTCGCGTTCTTGGAGCATGCGCGCGACGTGCTGGAGATGCCGGACATTGACGTGGTGTGGGGTCGCGCGGAGCATCTCGCGCGCCATGCGTTGCTCAGGGAGCGCTTCACGGCCGCCGTGGAGCGCGCGGCCGCACCGCTGGCGGCCGCGGCGGAGCTGTGCGTGCCATTCGTGACGCCGGGCGGTGCGGCCGTGTTGCTCAAAGGGCTGCACGCCGTGGGCGAACTCCGCAGGGCCGAGCCGCTGATCGCCGCGCTGGGCGCTCGGGTGATGGCGGCGTCTTCCCTCTCGATGGTCGAAGGCCGCGCTACGGTTGTCGTGGTGCTCGAAAAGTCCACAACGACCCCTGACGGGTTTCCTCGAGCACCGGCGCGTCTCGGACGCGTGCCGATCCGCTGACTCCGTCGGCGCCGGCGCAGACGGGGGAACGCGGGGCGATCCCGCCGAATGGTCTCTGCGCTGCCGTGAGCCGCACGATTGCGATCGTCAACCAGAAGGGCGGCGTCGGAAAGTCCACGACCGCAGTGAACCTCGGCGCGTGCCTGGGTGCCGCCGGCCTGCGGACACTCCTTGTGGATCTGGACCCGCAGGCCAACGCCACGAGCGGTCTCGGGATTGCCCGAGACCGTCAGTCGTCCACGATCTATGACGTGCTCCTCAACGGTGCCGGCGTGGAGTCGATCATCGTGCCGGCTGCTGCGCCAGGCCTGGACGTTGCGCCCAGCACGATTCACTTGGCCGGCGCTGAAGTGGAGCTGGCCGGCGCCGAGGGAGCAGAACATCGGTTGAGCCGGGCGCTGGCCGGCATCAACTATGAGATCGTCCTTCTTGACTGCCCGCCATCGCTCGGGCTGCTGACGGTCAACGCGCTCACCGCCGCCACCGAGGTGCTGATCCCGCTCCAGTGCGAGTACTATGCGCTTGAGGGACTCAAGCAGTTGCTCCACTCGGTCGAACTGGTTCGCCGCCACCTGAACCCGGCTCTTGAAATCGGCGGGGTGTTGCTTACCATGTTCGACTCCCGCACGAATCTATCGGATCAAGTGGCGGCAGAGGTCAGGCGGTTCTTCGGGGAGCAAGTGTTCGAGACGATCATCCCCAGGAGCGTGCGGTTGGCTGAGGCGCCGAGCTACGGCAAGCCGATCACCGCGTACGACCCGGGTTCACGCGGCGCGCTGGCCTACAGGGCGCTGGCGCAGGAGGTCATCGCACGTGGCAGACACCCCACCCCCACCGGCTGATTCCCCACTCCCGTTGCGGCCTTCGTCCGGCGTGCAAGGCGGGCGGAGAGCCCTCGGCCGAGGTCTTGGCGCCCTGATTCCAGGGGCTGACGTCACGCCCGAGACCGGGATCGTCGAGATCCCAGTCGAGCAGATCTCTCCCAATGCGCTGCAGCCCCGCACAGGATTCGATGCCGAGCCGCTGGCCGAGCTTGAGGCCTCGATCCGTGAGCACGGTGTGCTGCAGCCGGTGCTGGTCAGGCCGGCGTCCGGGAAGCCCGGGAGATTCGAGATTGTCGCCGGTGAGCGTAGGTGGCGTGCGGCGTCAGCGGCCGGGCTGAAGACCGTGCCGGCGATCGTTCGGCACATGGATGATCGGGGAGCCCTCGAGGCCGCGCTGGTTGAGAACCTCCAGCGGGAGGACCTCAATCCAATTGAGCGCGCCAGAGCGTACCGCCGACTCATTCACGACTTTGGCCTGACTCAGGAGTCGGTGGCCGGCCGTGTGGGGCGCAGCCAGTCCACCGTGGCGAACACCCTGCGGCTTCTGGCGTTGCCCGCCGAGGTCCAGACGTCCGTGGAGGCAGGGAGGCTCACCGAGGGGCACGCTCGGGCACTGCTCGCTGTCGCCGACCCGGGAAAGCTGCGTGACGTCTGGCGACAGGTTGAGGCCCGCGGCCTGTCAGTGCGAGAGACCGAGGCCCTGGCCAGGAAGGCGAGTATTTCACGTGAAATGCGCCGACCCAGACCCAAGGGTCAGGCAAGAGATATTAATAATATACAACTAGTGTTATCAGAATCTCTTGGGGCGCCGGTCCGCCTCCGGCTCGGCGGCGACGGGTCGGGTCACATTGAAATCGCGTTCTTCAGCGCAGAAGATCTGGAGCGGCTGGTGGAACTGCTACGCGCGGCGCGCGCCCGATGACTACCGGACTGCCCTCGCGGGACCACGCCTGGCGACTGGTGTGCGAATGGACCACCAGCCAGAACCTGCGAGGCCACATGTTGGCCGTAGAAGCCGCGATGCGACGGTATGCGGTGCGGTTTGGCGACGACCCCGAACTATGGGGTCTAGTCGGGCTCCTGCACGACCTGGATTACGAGCGCTATCCCTCGCAGGAGGCCGGACATCCGTTTCGCGGGGTCGAGTACCTGCGCGCCGTCGGATACCCGGAGGTCGTCTGCCGGGCCGTGCTCTCTCACGCCGACTACTCGGGCGTCGCGCGCGAGTCCCTGCTGGAGCGCGCGCTGCATGCCTGCGATGAACTCACCGGCTTCATCGTCGCCGTCGCGCTGGTCCGCCCCACAAAGAGCCTGCACGATGTTGACGTGGCGGCGGTGCGCCGGAAGATGAGGGACAAGGCCTTTGCGCGGCCGGTGGACCGCGACGAGATGCTGCGTGCCGCGGAGGCGCTCGGCGTGCCGTTCGACGAGCATGTCGGCCTCGTGCTCGAGGCGATGCGCGGCATTGCGCCCGAGCTGGGTCTGGCCGGCCGGGCCTGAGGCGCCGGCCACCTCCCGCACGAGGAGACCCGTGGAAGGGACCATCGTCAACGCGATCGCTGTCGTGGCCGGCGGCGTCATGGGGCTGCTGCTGCGGCGCCGGTTTCCTGAGCGCATGCGCGAGACCGTCATGAACGGCGTTGGCCTGGCGACACTGCTGATCGGGTTTCAGATGGCGCTGCAGACACGGAATGTGCTGAGTGTGATCGTGAGCCTGGCGGCCGGCGCGGTCATCGGCGAGGCGCTGGGCGTCGAAGACGGCATCGAGGCTCTTGGCCGATGGGCAGAACGCCAGGTGGGCGCCTGGGGCGGCGCGGGCAACACGGCTGCGGCGTTTGTGACCAGCAGCCTGCTGTTCTGTGTCGGACCGATGACGATCCTCGGTTCGATTCAAGACGGACTCGGCCAGCCGCCGGTGCTGCTCTACACGAAGTCCCTGCTCGACGGTATCTCCGCGGTTGCGATCGGCGCCGGGCTCGGCGCCGGCGTCCTGCTCGCCGCGGGGACCATTGTCGTGTATCAGGGCGGGCTCACGCTGGCGGCCAGCGCCGTGCAGGCGCTGCTGTCGCCGGAGATGACGCGCGAGTTGACCGCGACAGGCGGCGTGCTGATCGTGGGCCTCGGCCTGGGGATCCTTCAGATCCGGCGCGTTCGCGTCGGGAGCCTGCTCCCGGCGCTCGTGATCGTAGTACTGGTGACGGCGGCGGTTCCGCGCCTGCAGGTACTCGCGCGCGGCCTCGGCCTATGAGCCGCGCGCCCGTGTGCCGGCTGGCGCACGTGAGCGCAGGTGCGCGAGCACAGGAGATGCCGGGTGGATGATGGAAGAGAACACTTCCAGGGTTGATGGCGAGGGTCGGGCATGTTCGCAGGCCGTGATGTCGTGATGCTGGTCCTGGTCGTGCTGGTGGCGGCGCTGGCTGTTGTCGTCGCGATCCTGGCGGCGCGTGTGCGCACGCTGGCGCGGATGGTCGCCGCGGGCGGCGGCGACCCACGCATCCTCGACCGCCTGTCGGCAGCGGAGCGCGGGCTCGCCACGACGACCAGCCGGCTCGAACACCTGGCCGGCCGGCTCGATCGTCTCCAGGAACAGACGGCCCGCTGCCTGCAGCGTGTGGGCTTGGTGCGGTACGACGCCCTCCAGGACCTGGGGGGTCACTTGAGCTTCAGCCTCGCGCTCCTCGACGCGAGGCAGGACGGCATCGTCGTCAGTGTGTTGAACGGGCGGGATGGCGCCAGGGGCTATGCCAAGCCCATCGCCAACGGTGGGTCGACGTTCACCTTGTCGGAGGAAGAGCAGCGCGCCATCTCGCAGGCATAAGCGGCGCGACCATGATCTTCGTGGATCGGCGTGACGCGGGGCAGCGTCTGGCTGCGGCGCTCGTGCACCTGCGCGACGGGCGCCCCTTCGTCCTGGCGATCCCCCGCGGCGGTGTCGTCGTCGGTCGCGAGGTCGCGGACGCGCTCGGCGCGCCCCTTGATGTCATCGTGCCCCGCAAGCTCCGTGCGCCGTTCAACCCGGAACTCGCCATCGGTGCCGTTGCCGAAGGGGGTGCGGTGTTCATCGATGACGCCACCGCGTACGCGGTCACCGAGGCCTACCTGGACGCCGAGGTCGCGCTGCAGCGCCAGGAGATCGCCCGACGCGTGACGGCGTACCGCGGGGACCGGGCGCTCCCCGACCTGAGCGGCCGCACCGCGATCGTGGTGGACGACGGCATCGCGACCGGGGCGACGCTGGTGGCGGCGCTCCGCGCCGCGCGTGGGCTCGGACCGGCGCGGCTCGTCGCCGCCGTCCCCGTGGCGCCGCCCGAGGGCCTCGCCCGACTCGCGCGAGAGGCGGACGAAGTGGTCTGCCTGTCGGCACCCACGACGTTCTACGCGGTGGGGCAGTTCTACGACGACTTCCGGCAGGTGGAAGACGATGAAGTGATCGCGCTGCTCGCCGCGCGCCATGGCGCCGGGCCGGGGGAGACATGATGACCGATCAGCCGCTTCGCCGCACCTCGCTCTACGACGCCCATGTGGCCGCCGGCGGCCGGGTCGTGCCGTTCGCCGGGTGGGAACTACCGGTCCAATACACCGGCATCAGCGAGGAGCACCAGGCGGTGCGTACGCGCGCGGGCCTCTTCGACGTGTCGCACATGGGGGAGGTGCGCGTCGAGGGTCCGGAGGCGCTCGAGGCGGTACAACGCTTGCTCACGAATGATGCGGCGCGACTGGCGGTGGGGCAGGGACTGTACTCGCCGATGTGCCTGCCGTCAGGCGGCATCATCGACGACGTGACCGTCTTCCGGGTGGCAGAACACGCCTATCTCTTGGTCGTCAACGCCGCGACGCGCGCCAAAGATGTCGCCTGGATTCGCGAGCAGGCGGGCACGGCGATCGTGCGCGACCTCTCAGACGAGACGGCGCTGCTCGCGCTGCAAGGGCCGCGTGCTGGGGCAATTCTTGACGGCGCTGGCGGCGGTGTGGCGACGACGCTGCCATTCTTCCACCTCGCCGACGGTGTCAGCGTCGGCGGCGTGCGGTGCACCGTTTCGCGGACGGGCTACACCGGCGAAGACGGATTCGAGATCGCCTGTGCGTGGGATCGGGCGCCTGCGGTCTGGGCTGCGCTGATGGAGGCCGGCAAGGCCCACGGGCTGGTACCTGCGGGGCTCGGCGCACGGGATACCCTGCGCCTGGAAGCTGGCATGATGTTGTACGGCAACGACATCGACGAGACGACCACGCCGCTGGAGGCGCCGCTGGGTTGGACGGTGAAGTTGAACAAGGCGGCGTTCATCGGCCGGGAGGCGTTGATGCGGCAGAAGGCCGAAGGCGTCACGCGTCGGCTCGTCGGACTTGAGGCCGCCGAGCGCGCGATCCCGCGACCGCACTATGGTATTGCGGTGGACGGTCAGCGGGTCGGCGTGGTGACGAGCGGGACGTTCTCGCCCACGCTGCGGCGGCCGATCGGCATGGGGTACGTCCCGGTCGCGCTGGCGGCGCCGGGAACCGCGGTGCAGCTCGACGTGCGGGGCCGGCCGGCTCCGGCGACCGTCGTGCGGCTGCCGTTCTACCGTCGCCCGAAGACGTGATCACGACGAGGTGATGCATGTATCCGAACGACCGGCGGTACACACGCGAGCACGAGTGGGCCAGGCGAGAAGACGGACGGATCCGTGTCGGCATCACCAAGTTCGCGGCCGATCGGCTGAGCGACGTGGTCTTCATCGAATTGCCGAAGGTGGGCACCGAGCTCAAGGTGATGGATCCCTTCGGCGTGATCGAATCGGTGAAGGCGGCCAGCGATCTCTACGCGCCGGTGAGCGGTCGCGTCACCGAGGTGAACCAGCAGCTCATCGACAGCCCGGAGCTCATCAACCAGGATCCGCACGGCGCCGCCTGGATGATCGTGCTCGAGCCGACAGGCGACGGGGGCTGGGAGCAACTGCTCGACGCGGCGGCCTACGAAGACCTGGTGGGGAAGGAGCACTGATGGCGCGCGTGACCGACTGGCATCCGCACAAGTACCTCCCGATGACCGTCGCGGATCGGGCTGCGATGCTCCGGGCCATCGGCCGCGACAGCATCGAGGAGTTGTTTGCCGACATCCCGACCGAGGTGCGGTTGCGGCGACCGCTGGCGCTGCCCCCGGCGCTGCCTGACAGCGACCTGCTCGCCCATCTGCGCGAGATGTCGGAGCGCGACGGCCACGCCGACCGGCTGACCTGCTTCCTGGGCGGCGGCGCCTACGACCACGTCATCCCGAGCGTTGTGTGGCACCTCGCCGGCCGAGCGGAGTTCTACACCGCGTACACGCCCTACCAGCCCGAGGTGATGCAGGGTGAGCTGCAGGCTGGCTATGAGTACCAGTCCATGCTGTGCGAGCTGACCGGCATGGACGTGGCCAACGCCTCGATGTACGATGGCGCCAGCGCCCTGGGCGAGGCCGCGGTGATGGCCCGCGATCTCGCGCGTCGCGACGAGGTCGTGGTTTCCACCGCCGTGCACCCGCACTACCGCGAGACGTTGCGGACGTTCGTCCAGCACCTGGGCATCGCCGTGCGCGAGGTCCCGTATCACGAAGGCGTGACGCCGCCCGCCCGCGTGCGCGAATTCGTGAGCGACAGTACCGCAGCGGTCATCGTGCAGTCGCCCAACGTCTTCGGTAGCATCGAGGACGGCGCGGCGCTGGCCGCGGCCGCGCACGATGTCGGCGCGCTGCTGGTCGTGGCGGTCGCCGAACCGATCAGCATGGGTCTGTTGCAGCCCCCCGGTGCCTACGGCGCGGACATCGTGGCCGGCGAGGGTCAGGCTCTCGGGAACCATCTCAACTTCGGCGGGCCGTATCTCGGAATGCTCGCCACGCGCGAGACATATGTGCGCCGCATGCCGGGCCGCCTCATCGGTGTGACGACCGATCATCAGGGCCGGCGCGGGTTCGTCCTCACCCTGCAGACCCGTGAGCAGCACATCCGCCGCGAGAAGGCGACCAGCAACATCTGCACCAACGAGGCCCTGAACGCGCTGGCGGCGGCGGTCTACATGGCGGCGCTGGGCAAGACGGGCCTGCGGCGCGTGGCCGAGGTCAATGCACGGCGCGCGCACTACGCGCGGCAGCGCCTGATCGCCATCCCCGGGATCCGTGCCGCGTTTGGCGCGCCGACGTTCAATGAGTTCGTGCTCAGGACGCGTATCGCGCCAGAGGAGCTGAACGCGCGGCTGCGACCGCACGGCATCCTGGGCGGGCTGGCCCTGCACCGCTGGTACCCCGAACTGGAAGATGGCTGGCTGGTCTGCGTGACTGAGGCGCGGAGCCGCGCGCAGATCGACCACCTGGTGGCGGCCGTCGCGGAGGTCATGTCGTGAGCACGCCCAAGGACTTCCCCCTGATCTTCGAGCACAGCGCGCCCGGTCGCATCGCGACCTCGCTGCCCGACCCGGAGGTGCCCGAGGTGCCGATTGACGAGATCGTCGGCGCCCAGCATCTGCGGCGTGAGCCCGCGGCGCTGCCCGAGGTGAGCGAACTCGACCTGGTGCGGCACTACACGAGGTTGTCGCACCGCAACTACGCCATCGACACCGGCTTCTACCCCTTGGGCTCGTGCACGATGAAGTACAACCCGAAGGTCAATGAGGACGCGGCCCGGCTGCCGGGGTTCGCGCGGTTACACCCCAATACCCCGCCGGAGATGGCGCAGGGCGCCCTCGAGCTGCTGTGGCGACTGGAGGGTATGCTCTGTGAGATCAGCGGGATGGATCGCGTAACGTTTCAGCCGTCGGCGGGCGCTCACGGCGAACTCACGGGCCTGATGCTCATCCGGGCATACCATGAGGACCGCGGCGACCGCGAGCGGCGGCGGGTCGTGGTGCCGGACTCGGCGCACGGCACGAACCCGGCGTCAGCGGCGATGTGCGGCTTCGAGGTCGTGACCGTGCCCAGTGACAGCCGCGGCAACATCGACCGCGAGGCGCTGCGGCGTGTGACCGACCGGTCGGTGGCCGCGCTCATGCTGACAAACCCGAACACGCTCGGGCTCTTCGAGGAGCACGTCACCGAGGTCGCCGACATCATCCACGGCGTCGGCGGCCTCATGTACCTCGACGGTGCGAACTTCAACGCGGTGCTCGGCATTACGCGGCCTGGTGACCAGGGGTTCGACGTCATGCACATGAACGTGCACAAGACGTTCTCCACGCCGCACGGCGGCGGCGGGCCGGGTGCTGGCCCGGTGGCCGTCAAGCGGATGCTCGAGCCGTACTTGCCCGCGCCGTCGGTGGAGCGCGAGGGCGACCACTTCATCCTCAACTACGACCGGCCTAAGACGATCGGCCGGGTGCGCGCATTCAACGGAAACTTCGGGATCTTCGTCCGGACCTACGCGTACCTACGCGCGTACGGACCGCTGCTCCGGCAGGTGTCCGAGGCCGCAGTGCTCAACGCAAACTACCTGCTGGCGAAGTTGCGGCCGTACTTCGACCTGCCGTACGATCGCACGTGCATGCACGAGTTCGTGCTGTCAGGGCGGCGTCAGCGGCAGGAGTCCGGTGTCCGCACGCTGGATATCGCGAAGCGCCTGCTCGACTACGGCTTCCATGCGCCGACGATCTACTTCCCGTTGATTGTGGACGAAGCCATCATGATCGAGCCGACCGAGACGGAGAGCCGTCAGACGCTCGAGGAGTTCGCCGACGCGTTGATCCGCATCGCCGAGGAGTGCAAGACCGATCCCGAGCGTGTGAAGTCGGCGCCTCACGACACGGTTGTGACGCGTCTCGACGAGGTCGGGGCGGCCCGTCGGCCCAATCTCCGGTGGAGGCCGAAGACCGAAGTGGGCACGCCCGCGTGACCGACCCGGCGCCGGTTCCGGTGAGCGTGCCGACCATCGCCGACGTCCGCGCCGCGGCCGAGCGTGTCACCGGCATCGCCCGGCGCACGCCGGTCGTTCTCTGGGATGCGGACGGCGGCCTCTGGCTCAAACTTGAGAGCCTGCAGCCGACGGGCGCGTTCAAAGTCCGCGGGGCGGCGAATCACCTGCGCGTCGTCGCCGGGACCGTACCGGGTGTGGTCACCGCCTCGTCCGGCAATCACGGGCAGGCGGTGGCGTATGTGGCGCGGCGCCTGGGCATACCCGCGGTCGTCGTGGTGCCCGAGACCGTGAACCCGGTCAAGGCGCGCGCGATCGTGGGGTTCGGCGCCGAGCTCGTGAAGTGCGGCACCACCATAGACGAGCGGTACGCGCTCGCACGCAGACTGCAGGCTGAGCGCGGGCTCCACCTGATCCCCTCGTTTGACGACACCCTCGTGGTCGCCGGACAGGGCACCTGCGGGCTGGAGATCGCCGAGCAGGCACCGGCCGACCTGGAGGCGGTCGTCGTGCCGACCAGCGGCGGCGGTCTGCTCTCAGGCGTGGCCCTGGCGATCAAAGCCGTTCGGCCGAACCTCAAGGTCATCGGCGCCGAGCCCATGGCGCTCCCTCGATTTGCCATGTCCCGCGCGGCCGGCCGACCGGTGACGGTCCCGTTCGAGGACACGGTCTGCGATGGCCTGAAAGCGCAGCGCCCAGGCAATGTCACCTGGGAGGTCGTCGCCCGTCACGTGGACGCGTTCGTGGCCGTGCCCGATGACGCCGTGCTCGAGGCGGTCAAGAGGCTGCTGCTCGAGGCGCACCTTGTTGTGGAACCCTCGGGTGCCATCGCGGTGGCGGCTGTGCTGACGGGCCTGGTGCCCGAGCGGTCTGTCGCGGCCGTGATCAGCGGCGGCAACCTGGATCCCGCGCTTCTGGCAGACCTGGCGGCCCGCGCGGGTGCGTAATCGAGCGTCCGAGCGAGCCAGAGCGAGATTCTCGGCGAACTGCAAAGAATACCGCACAGACGTTCGCAGCCCCACCCCTTGATATACGAACATAAGTTCGCTACTATCACCGCGGGGGGTGTGGCATGAAGAAGCCACTGACCGCGCGCCAGCAGGAGATCCTCAGCCATATCGCCCGGTGCATCCGCCGCACCGGCATTGTGCCGTCAGTGAGAGAGATCGGGCATGCGTTGGGCATGCGCTCGCCGTCCACGGTGCATCAGCACCTCTCGGCGCTGTCGCGGAAGGGCTATTTGCGACGCGACGGCGACCGCATGCGGGTTCTGGAGATCACCGACCGCACGGTCAGGCTCGACGACGAGGAGATCGTGTCGCTGCCGCTCGTGGGCCGGGTGTCGGCGGGTGTACCGATTCTGGCCGACCAGCAGATTGAAGAGATGATCCCCGTCCCGCGGCGCTTCGTGGGCTGGAGCGACGAGAGCTTCTTCTTGACTGTGCACGGCGACAGTATGGTCGGGGCTGGCATTCACGACGGCGATCTGGTCATCGTGCGCTGCCAGGCGACGGCCCGGCCCGGCGAGATCGTCGTCGCGCTGCAGGGCGAAGAGGCCACCGTCAAGCGCCTCGCCGTGGAGGCCGGCCGCCCGTATCTGAAGCCCGAGAACCCGGCCTACGCCCCGATTCACGCAGAGTTCGAGATCCTGGGGAAGGTTGTCGGGCTACTGCGGCGGTACGGTGCGACGGAGGTGCAGGCATGATCGGCGGACTGACGATTCCCCAAAGCTGGGCGCGTCGGCGTCCCGGCCGGCGGCATGGGGTTCGCGCAGGGGGGCAACTCTTCGCCGGACCCGGTCCGCGGGCTGAAGCGAGTGCGCGGTCGCTGCTGGCGTGGTTCTGGGATGACCGGCAGGCGCTCCGGTTGAAGCTCGCGCTCCTCCTGTGCAGCCTGCTTGCGATGGCGCTACTCGAGGTGCCGCGTTAGATGCCGAGGACACTGCGCGTCGCGGTCGCGGCCCGGCCGGTGCCGGGGAACCGCACTGCAATCGCCGCGGTGCTGCGGTGGGAAGGCGCCGATGCGACCCGCACGGTCGTGCGCCGCTTGACGCACTGTGGCGTCGCGCAGGGCGCGTACCGCGCGCTGCTCCTGGGCCTCTGGGAAGCGCGGCGTGTCGGGGCGCGACAGGTGGCGCTCACGATCGAGGACCCCCAGGTGGTGGCGCAGTTGACCGGCGGTGAGGCCCTGCCGACTGAGGCGATCGGCCTGTACCTGCAGGTGCGGGCGCTGCGGAACGCGTTCGCCGAGACCCGCATCGTGGCAGGGGACGCCTCCGCTGAAGGGGACCTTGCGGCCGCGCAGTTCGCCGCCGCGGCGTCCGCGGGCACGACGCGGCGTGTGACCTACAACTACAAGGACCTCCCGCTCTGGGCGACGGCCGCACCCTGATCGGCGCGCAGGGCCTGCCACCCCGGCCGCAGAACATCCCGCCGGAGCGTGAGCATGCCTGACAAGCCGATCGATCACAACCTGCTCGAAGGTGAGAAGTTCCTGGACGCCGGGGAGTGGACCCAGGCCGAGGCGGCGTTCCGCCGCGCGATCGAGGCCAACGCCAACTCGGCTGTGGCGTACAGCAAGCTCGGTGTCGCGCTGGTCCATCAGCGACGCGTCGACGAAGCCGAGCGCGCGTTCGCGAAGGCGGTGGCCATCGATCCCCGGTACGCGCCGGCGTGGAGCAATCTCGGTAACGTCTACCGCGAGAGCGGACGGCTTGACGAGGCGCTCCAGGCGTATGAGCGTGCGGTGGCCGCCGATCCGGACTACTGGATCGCGCACCAGAACCTGGGCGGGTTGTACAAGCAAATGGGCCGGATGAGCGAGGCCATTAGCTCGCTCAAGAAGGCCACACGCCTGTCGATCAAGGCGCCAATCCGACGTCCCGGCGAGGCGACGCCGCGGCGCGCCGGGTGCCTGAGCCGCGCCGCGATGCTGGTTCTCGTGCTGGCCGGCGCCCTCGCGCTCTGGATGCGCGGGTAGGGGCGTCGGGCCGCCGCGGTCCCCCTACCCCGTGACCTCGGCCCGCAACCTCAGGACCTGGAGCAGGTCGCTCCGGGTGACGATGCCGGCCAGGTTGCCGTCATCGTCGAGCACGAGCAGGCGACCGATGTTGTCGCGGGCCATCATCGCGAACGCGTCGTAGGCGGTGTCTCTCACGGACACGGTCCGCAGGTGGTCGCGGGGCGTCATCACGTCCCGGACCGTCACGGATCCGCGTTGTTCCGTCGGTACGGCCGTGACGTCCTGCAACGTCACGATACCGATGAGATGGTCGCCGAAGACCACGGGAAATCCACCGTGTTTGTGTGGGAGGAAGTACTCGGCAATTGCGCGCTCCACGCTCACTCCCGGCTCGACGGTGTGCAGCGTCCGCGACATGATCTCGCCGACCGTGGTCTCGCCCAGGCCGTGTCTGACGACGACCTGCTGGTACGACGACTGGGCGCCGGTGTCCAGAAACCAGCCGATCAGCACGAGCCAGATGCCGGTCACGATCGTGCCCCGGAACACGTACACCAGACCCGCGCCGATGAACAGCATGGCAACCAACTGGCCCGTGCGCGCGGCGGCGCGCGTCGCGCGCGGCAGGCTGCCCGTCCGCGCCCACAGCGCCGCGCGCAGGATGCGGCCGCCGTCGAGCGGGAAGCCCGGGATCAGATTGAACACCGCGAGCAACAGGTTGACGATGGCCAGGTAGTGCACGATTTCGCCGAGGGGTCGGCCGCCCAGCAAGGCTTCGAGGAGCCGGCAGGCCGCGGCGAGCCCCAGGCTGGTCGCCGGGCCCGCCGCGGCGACCAGGAACTCGGCGCGGGGCGTCGGCGGCTCATCGGCGATCTGCGCCACGCCGCCGAAGAGGAACAGCACGATCTGCTTTGTCTCGATGCCGAATTGCCGCGCGGTCAGCGCGTGGCCGAACTCGTGGACCAGCACCGCGGCAAAGAGCAGGAGCGCCGAGGTCACCCCCATGATCCAGTACGTGTTCTCGTCGAACCCGGGCGCGCGCTGCGGATAGTACGAGCCCGCGAGCGACCACGCAATGAGCGCGATCGCGAAGAACCACGTGTAGTTCACCCCGACCGGGATGCCCCCAATGACGCCAACGCGCAGCGATCCGCGCATCTCGACCTCCCGCATTCATCATACCGGAGGCCGTTGACCCACGCGATGGGAATACCCTAGTGTGGGGAAGGGTTGACGCGGTTGCCGGCGGGCCGACCGGCCGCTGGCACCACGGAGGAGGCAGAAGAGGAATGGCAAAGCCGTTGGCGGTGACCGAGCAGACCTTCGAGAGCGAGGTCCTCAAGTCCGAGATCCCGGTGCTGGTGGACTTCTGGGCGGAGTGGTGCGGGCCGTGCCGCATGGTCGCACCGATCGTTGAGGAACTCGCCGGCGAGTATGCCGGCCGGCTCAAGGTGACCAAGGTTGACGTGGATGACAACCAGCGCCTGGCGATCCGCTACAGCGTGATGAGCATCCCCACCCTAGGGCTCTTTCGCGACGGCGAGATGATCGAGCGGATCGTGGGCTACATGCCCAAGCAGGAACTCAAGCGCCGTCTCGACGGCGCGCTGCAAGCGAAGGCCAGCTAGCGCGGGGGGGGCACGATCTCGTGCAGGGCCGGGCGGGCTAGCTCTCCTGGCCCTGCAGCCACCGCTCGGCGTCGATGGCGGCCATACACCCGTACCCGGCGGCCGTGACCGCTTGGCGATAGGTATGGTCGTGGACGTCACCGGCCGCGAACACACCCTCCACGCTGGTCAGCGTGCGCTCGCGGACCTTCACGTAGCCTTGCTCGTCGAGATCGAGTTGCCCGACGAACAGCGCGGTGTTTGGGATGTGGCCGATCGCGACGAACACGCCGTCGATCGCGCGCTCGCCCACCGCGTTGGTCTTGAGGTTCTTGAGCCGCACACCGGACACCACGCCGTTGCCAAGGATGTCTTCGACGACGGTGTCCCAGACAAAGCTGATCTTCGCATGGCTGAAGGCGCGCTGCTGCATGATCTTGCTGGCGCGTAGCGCGTCGCGCCGGTGCACCACCGTCACGCTCTTGGCCAGGTTCGCTAGGTAGAGGGCTTCCTCGAGCGCGGAATCGCCGCCGCCGACCACCATGACGTCGCGATTGCGGAAGAAGAATCCGTCGCAGGTCGCGCACGTCGAAACGCCCCGCCCCATCAGGCGCTGCTCCCCCGGGAGCCCGAGCAGCCTGGCCGACGCGCCGGTCGCGACGATGACCGCGCGCGCTTCGACCGTCTCACCCGAGGCGGTCGTGATCACGAACGGTCGCCGCCCGAAGTCCACGGCAGTGGCGTCTTCGCTGATGAACGCCGCGCCGACACGCTCGGCCTGCCTGCGCATGGTCTGCATCAGCGCGGGTCCCATCACGCCCTCTTCGAACCCCGGGTAGTTCTCGACCATGGTGGTCAGCATGAGCTGACCACCCGCCTCGGCGCCCTCGACGACCAGCGGCGCGAGATTCGCGCGCGCGGCGTAGATGGCCGCGGTCAGTCCCGCGGGGCCGCCACCGAGGATCACGACGTTGCGCATGCACGTCCCTCCTGTAGTGCCGGGCTGACTGCCGTCGGCAGAACGCCGGGTCCGACTCCCGGCATCCTGTTCGAGCATACCGCGTCGCCGCGGCATGTCGCCAGGGTGTCGGCAGGGACCTGAGACTAGAGCACGAGCAGGATGAGCGGGGCGAGCGCGAGCGCGCCTACGAACAGCGCAAAGCGGGTCTTCGTGGCGGCGACGGCGGAATTGGCGGCCAGAAGCGCGCGCTGGTACGCGCCGAACATCGTCAGGAGCACGACGAGCGAAACCGCCGTGACCGCCAGCATCTCCGCCAACACCACGGTGAAGGCCGCGGGCGTGGCGATCAAGAGGGCCGCAAACAGCGTGTCGGCGAACGTTGTGATGTTGGCGCCCATGATGTATGGGATCACCGTCGTCCGTCCGACGATCCCGCGTGCGGCCAGCGGCACCAGAATGGACAGCGACACCGACACCGACAGCGTGAGCGACGTGACCAGCAGCCCCAGGGCAAACATCGTCGCTGGCTGTGCGAGCCACGCGCCCCAGTGGCCGTGGCGGAGGCGCCCGGTGTCCACGCGCGGCAGCGCGCGGTCGAACAGGCGGAACGAAACGAGCAGCAGCGCGTAGCCCGCGCCAAACCGCATCAACGTCGGGATCCCCGGTGGAATCAGCCGGAGCACCGGACCGACCGCCGCGTCCAGCGCTGACGTCGTCCACGCGGCGGAGCCGAACCGCACCGGATCGAGCCAGCCGGCCTGGAGGAGCGCGACCGCCAGCGGCATTGCCGGGATGTAGATCGTGGCGGTGGTCAACATTGACAGGATCCCCATCGAGATGACCCCGCGGCCCCGGGTGCCGCCGCGGAGATAGTACGCGAATCCGGTCGCGAGCACGATGAACGAGGCGCCGAGCCGCGACCCGTTGATCATTCCCAGCGCCTCGACCGCCGCAAGCGCGCCCCCGCCGAGCAAGCCCAGCGAGACGGTCGCGACCGGCGAGCCGCTCAATGAGACATAGGCCGCCAGCCAGCCAAAGCCCAGGAGATTGGCGAACCCGTGTGCCGCCACCGCCTGGAGCAACATGGCGACGCCGGCTGCCCCTTGCTTGAGAAGGTTGAGCGCGATGACAAAGCAGTAGAGCGCTATTGCAACTCGGCCCCCAGCCCGTGCCAGCCGGCCGACTCTGGAGAGGCCACGAACCCTGAAGAGGCCACGTCCCATGGGGAGCGACACGGCTCCGGACGAGACGGGGGCGTGGGGTGCGTGCGGTTCCTCGACAACGGCCACGTGCAGCTCTCCGATCGGTGTCGGCGCGCAAGCCTGCCCGAACATTCCAGGAGATTTCACGCCGACTTGGTAGCGTTCGTGTGGCGCCGATCCGCGATTACAGCATCCTACCCCCGCGGCGGAACTCAGTCTGTCATCCCGTTGGGGGAACGCGGCTCGTACGTTGGGGTAGTCCAGATAGCGTTCGCACGCGACCCGGGCTCCCTCTACGGGGGCGTGCCAGAAATGTCCGCGCGGCCGCGCGAATCCCATCGCGCAGACCATAGTCGGCCATCACGCGATCCACTAAAGTCGAGCCGTTCGTAGCGCACGAGGAAACCATTGCCGACGGGAGAGAGAGCATTGGCCGCGACCTCTCAGATCACCGTCCGTGCTCGTGACTGCCAGGTGCAGACCAAGCCCCGGCCATTCTTCATTGGTGACGTCCTGGCCTACCGCGGCCAGGCGTGGATCGTGGTGGGCCTGTTCATGGGGATGGATCAGGCCAATGGTGAGGTGGAGGAATACCTTGTGCTCGAAGGACGACACGTCGAGAGCGCACTCGGCGAAGGGAGGGATGCACGTGGGAAGGCAGTTTGAACGTCGGCACGATCGCACGCACCCGGCAATCCTCCTGACCATCGTCATGCTGGTCTTGTTGTTCCTTGCCGGACCTGCCGGAGGTCCTCTGGCACCTGCCAGCGCCCAGAATCAGTCCACGTACGTGCTCGCCTCCGGTGACACGGTCGAGGTCGTGGTCTTCGGCGAGGCCGACCTTTCCAGGTCGGTCGTCGTCAGGCCCGACGGCAAGATCAGCCTGCCGCTGATCGGAGAGATCCAGGCCGCCGGCTCGACGCCGCCGCAGCTGGCGGAGCGCATCGCGGAGGCGCTGAAGACGTACCTGCGCGCTCCGCAGGTCTCCGTGACGGTGACGGCCATGCGGCGGATGTTCGTCCAGGTCGTCGGCCAGGCTGCACGGCCCGGCGCGGTCGAGATCCAGCAGGGATGGACGCTGCTGGACGTCCTGGGCGCCGCAGGCGGCCTGACCCCGCGCGCCGACCCGCTACGGGCGACCATCACGCGCAAGGAGAGCGTGTTCAAGGTCGACCTCGACAGGCTCCTGGTCAAAGGTGACAAGTCGGCCAATGTGCCGGTCGAGCCCGACGACATCATCACGATTCCGACGCTGCAAAACCGCGTGGTGGTGCTTGGACAGGTCACGCGGCAAGGGCCCTTCGACCTGGAGGCCGGTGCGCGGCTGATGGACGCGCTGGCCGCTGCGGGCGGTATCGAAATGGGGGCCGCCGCCACCAACCGCATTGGCATCATCCGGCTGGGGCCCGACAACAAGCCTCAGGTCGTTCACCAGATCGACTTGCGGCGTATCTTGCGAGGCGACGCGTCGCAGAACATCGTCCTGCAGCACGCCGACGTGGTGTACGTGCCGCGGTCGGGCATCGTGCTCTGGCGCGAGATCATCTCGTGGATCACCGGGTACAGCGTGATTCGCACAATGTGGCCGGGACTGGCGCTTCCATAAAAAGGCTAAAGGCTCGACGATCGATCTCGTGTGCGCGTGAGGGAGACAAAACCATGGCTGAGCAGCGTATCGAACTGAGGCAGTACGTCAGGGCGATCGGCAAGCGCTTCTGGCTGGTGCTGCTGATGGTCGCGGTGGCGGTCGGGACGGTCTGGATGTGGCCGACCCCGCTCTCGACCGCAGGCCGGGCGCCCGCCACCTACTCGGCGTCCGCCAGCATCCTGGTCACGGCGCCGGTCATCACGCCCGCACCGCCGGCGACGGTGGGGGGCGACGGTGCGGACTTCCGTGTCACCCAGGGGTCGGTCGCCGGCGATATCGTCCAGCTCATCGGCAGCCGCGCGATCGCGACGCGCGTCGCGGAGCGGCTGAACCTGTCCAACCCGGGGCAGATCCAGCGGAACCTCTCGGCGAGCCCGGTTCGCGGCTCGGCGATGATCCGCATCACGGCCACAGCTCGGGACCCGCAGCGCGCGGCGGAGATCGCCAACACCGCGGCCGAGGAGTTGATCAGCTACTTCCGCGAGACCAATCGGGCGAGCATGGCCGAGACCCGGCGGTTCATCGAAGAACAGCTGGCCCAGGCCCGGGCGCGGCTTGACGCCTCCGATCGGGCGATTCAGGCCTTCAAGGAGAACAAAGGCATGGCGTCGGTCGAGACGATCCGGGCACAGATGCTGTCCGCGATCGCGACCGGCCAGACCGACCTCGACGCCGCGACGACCGCGCTCCGTGAGACCGAGGCCCGCCTGACCGCCGCCCGGGACCGGCTCAACCGCGAGTCGCCGGTCATGGTCGCCTCGCGTGCGACCTCCGACAACCCGGTGTTCCGGCGGTATCAGGACCGGTTGGTCGACCTGGAGATCACCCGCGCGACGCTGGCCCAGTCGTACACGCCGCAGCATCCTCGGATGGAGCAGGTGACCCGCGAAATCGCGGAGATCCGCTCGAAGCTGACCGCTGAGGCGCGCACCTCGATCGCGCAAGAGATCACAGCGACGAACCCCACGCACACCCGGCTGGTCAGCGACATCGTGACCATGGAAGTGGAGCGCGCCGCGGCGGCCGCCCGGTTGCAGGCCCTGCAGGTGGCGCAGCGCCGCCGTCAGGCTGCTGTGTCGACCCTGCCCTCCGCCGAGAGCGAGTACCTGCGGCTCGTGCGCGAGAACCGTATCCTGGAGAGCAACTACACCTCGTTGGCCACCCGGTATCAAGAGGCTGTGCTGCGCGAGCAGCAGGCCGGGTTCTTCCCTGCCAGCCTGCAGGTGGTCGAGACTGCTCGACCTCCGCAGCGGGCGAACACGACGTTCCCGATCACCGCTGCCGCCGCCGCTGCTCTCGGGCTGCTGCTCGGTGCCGCGGGCGCGCTATTCCTTGAGACCCTCGACGACCGCATCCGCGACGCGCAGGAGGCCGAGCGTGTTCTGGGCGCTCCAGTGCTCGCCGAGATCCCGATGCAGGGCGCCGTGCGCACCGCGCCGTCGCCAGCCGTGCTGGCGCTGATCGGCATTGTCGTCGCGGGCCTGGTCGCGTTCGCCGGATATGCCTATACCCGCCGCTCGGCGATCCCCGCCGATAGCCTGCGGACGGTGGCCGCCACCGTCATGGCGTGGGTGAACCCGGCCTCGAGTGCCGACACCGCCGCGGTCAACGCGCGGTAGCGGCGTGCGGACATCTGTGGAGGGGGCAGCGATGAAGCTCAACGGATTCGTGACGATTGGATCGGCACCCCAGGGTACGCCATTCGTGGAGGCCTATGGACTGCTGCTCGCGAGCGTACTCCTCGGGAGCAACGGGAAGCCGCCGTCGGTTGTGGCGGTGACCGCCGCCCAGTCTGACACCGGCGTGTCGTCGATCGCCATTAACCTGGCCATGATGATGGCGCGCACCGGACGGCCGACGGCACTCGTGGACGCCAACATGCGGCATCCGGAGATGCACAAGGCGTTCGGGCTGCCGGCGAAGCCCGGCCTTGCCGAGATCCTGAGCGGCAAGGCGGAGATCAAGAATGCGGCGGCGCCGACGCAGATCCCGCACCTGTCGCTCGTGCCCTCGGGCGATGCCGGGGCGCCGGCGCAGGCGCTGTTCAACCAGACGGCGCTGACCGAACTATTCGGGTTACTGCGCGCCCGGTTCGATCTGGTGGTGATCGACACACCGCCGGTGCTGGACTACCCGGATGCCTTGCACGTGGCCAAGTGCGTTGACGGCGTCCTGCTCGTGGTCTCACCCAAGGACGCGTCGCGCCGCGACCAGCAAGAGGCACGCCGGCTGCTCGACCGCGTCGAGGCCCGGATTCTCGGGACGGTGCTCAACCGCGTGCCGCCCAGGGAGAGAAACCCGCTCGCGCGCGTCTCGTGACGGGAGTGACGGGCAGGTGACGGATCTGGCCTGGTACGCGGTCCAAACCAAGCCGCGCGAAGAGGAGCGGGTGATCCACCGGCTCCGGGACCGGCCCGGCCTGTCCATCTTCCTGCCCAGGATCGAGGTCCGGCGCAAGCGGCACTCGCGCCGGATCACGGTCGTTGAGCCGCTGTTCCCGTCATACGTGTTTGTGAACATGCGGCTCGAACCCGAGCCCTGGTACGCCGTCAAGTGGACACCGGGCGTGAAGCGGATCGTCGGAACCGGCGAGACGCCCACGCCCGTGCCACCGGAGGCGATCGATCTGCTGGTCGCCCGATGCGGCAACGGGGAAGTCATTCAATGGCGATCAGGGATGCGGGAAGGCGACACGGTCCGCGTCAAGCATGGGCCCTTCGCCGGCCTCGAAGGCATCCTTGAGCGGCCAACGAGCCGCGGCGAGCGGGTGCGGGTGCTGCTCCGCCTGCTTGGGACCACGACCGCGGTCGAAATGGACGTGGCGGACATCGAACGCGTGGCGTGAGGATGTTTGGGATGGCATGCCAGATGCCGTCCCGTGGTACGACACGGAACTCAGCACCCTATTACACCAACCCGGTGGCCCGAGATGCACCGGGACGGCGGAGCTGTCCCCATGGCGATGACCACTTCGATTGAACGCGCAAAACCTGGCAAGACGGCCGCGTTCGAGGAACGTTTGCAGTCGCGCCAAGCCGAGATCGCAATCGTTGGACTCGGGTACGTCGGACTCCCGCTGGGGATCGCGTACGCACAGGCAGGCTTCCGCGTGCAGGGTATTGACGTCGATGCCGGGCGCGTGGCCGCGCTCAACCGGGGGGTCTCACACGTCGGCGACGTCCCGTCGGCGACCGTGACCGCGGTGCGAAAGGCCGAGCTGTTCGAGGCGTACAGCACCTACGAGCACGTCGGCCGGGCCGACGCGGTCTTCATCTGCGTCCCCACGCCGACGACGCGCAACAAGCAGCCCGATACGTCGAGCATCGCCGCGGCGACGCGCGGGATCGCCGAGCACCTGCGCACGGGCCAACTGATCATCCTGCGCAGCACGAGCTATCCCGGCACGACTGAAGAGCTGGTCATGCCGATTCTGGAGTCGGCCGGGTATACCGTCGGCCGGGATATCTTCCTGGCGTTCGTCCCCGAACGGGTCGACCCCGGCCGGCGCGATTTCACCGTGCACAACACCCCGGTCGTCGTCGGCGGCGTGGACCCTGAAAGCACGCGACGCGCGGCGCTCCTGATGGAGCAACTGGGGCCCAAGGTCAAACCGATGTCGTCGGCCGCCGCCGCCGAAATGGCCAAACTGCTCGAGAACGTCTTCCGCAACGTCAACATCGCACTGGTGAACCAGCTCGCGATGCTCTGTGACCGCATGGGGCTCGACATCTGGGAGATCGTGGACGCTGCGGCGACCAAACCGTACGGGTTCATGGCCTTCCAGCCGGGCCCAGGGATCGGCGGCCACTGCATCCCGGTTGATCCGTACTACCTGGCCTGGAAGGCGCGGGAGTACGACTTCCACATGGACTTCATCGAACTGGCCGCCCGTGTCAACGAAGAGATGCCGTATCACGTGGTGACGAAGACGCTGCTCTCGCTGAACGGCGCGCGCAACCGCGCGCACGGGCCGCGCGTGTTGGTCCTGGGTGTCACCTTCAAGCGCGACATCGAGGACTACCGGCAGTCCCCCGCGCTCAAGATCATCGAGTTGCTGATGCAGCACGGGGTTGCCGTCTCGTACCATGACCCGTACGTGCCGTCGCTAGAGGTCAACGGCGTGACTCTGGTCAGCCGCCCGCTGACCGCGGCCACGGTGCACGCCGCCGACTGCGTGATGATCGTCGCCGACCACTCGAACATCGACTACCGGTGGGTGGTGAGGCACGCGAAGAAGGTCATGGACACGCGGAACGCCACCAGGCACGTCGAGGAAGGCCGCCAGAAGATCGTCAGGCTGTAGGTGGGGGAACATCCGTTCGGGTCTAGCCGACCGATGACCTGGGCATACCTCCCTTCACCGAGTCAGGAGGACATCAGGCCGTAGCCGCTTTGCGGGGCGTTCCCGCACCGGCTCACCATCGATAAACGGCAAACCCGAAGCGATTCGGGGACGCAAAGCCACGGGGCCTCACGAACCGAGGTCGGCCGGGTTGCCGAAAGGGGAGGACAGGGTGAGGGTTCGCTCCTTGCTTGTCTGCGCGCTCGTTGTGTCTGTTCAGCTCGTGTCACCCGCCGTCGCACCCATGATCGCACCCCTGCACGCACAAAGCCTCGCGACGATTGCGTCCGCACAGAGCGGGAACTGGTCCGACCCCGCCACATGGGCCGGACGCCGGACGCCCGCCCGCGGCGACGCCGTGCTCATTGCGCCGGGTCACACCGTGGTCTATGACGTCTACAGCGACACGGAGATCCGGCGGCTGCAGATCCAGGGCAGCCTGGCGTTCGCCCGCTACCGGTCCACGCGACTTGACGTCGGCAACGTCATCGTTGACCGGGGTGGCACGCTCGAGATGGGCGCCCCCGACGATCCCATCCCCGCCGGCGTGACCGCAGAGGTCAGATTTGTGACCAGCCCCCTGGCCACGTGCACAGGCGGCATGGGGTTCGTTGAGAGCGACATCGGGCTCTGGGTGATGTCAGGCGGTCGCTGGGAGGCGCATGGCGCGCCGGTTCGGACGACGTGGACAAAGCTCGCCACGCCGGCGCTGGCCGGCACCTCGCTCGTGCGCGTCGTGGACAACGTCACCGACTGGGAGCCCGGGTCGTGGGTGGTGCTTACGCCCACCGATCTGGGCCGCCGTACCGTACAGCAGGCGCAGGCGTATCCGCAGTATGAGGAGTTTCAGGTCGTGCGGGCCACGGCCCGGTCCGGCGTCACGGAACTCCAGCTGTCCGGCACCCTTCGCTACACCCACGACGCGACCGGCGACACGGTCGGCGAGGTCGCGCTCCTGTCGCGGAATGTCGTCGTGACCGCCAAGTACCCCAACGACAGGATGAACGGACACACCCTGTACATGCAGGGTGCGGGCGGCGGGCTCAGCTACGTCGAGTTCCGCGAGCTCGGCAACCTGGGGTGTCTCGGCCGCTACCCCGTGCACTTCCACCTGATGGCTGATACGTCGCGCGGGACGCGTGTGCGCGGGGTGTCGATCTGGCGGTCGGACAACAACTTCATGAACATCCACGGCTCCAACGGCGTGACCGTCGAGAACAGCGTGGGATACAACGCCACGGGCGTCGGCTACTTCATTGGCGAGCCGGCCACCGGCATGGTGTCGGTGGACAGCCTGTTCGTCGACAACCTGGCGGCGCGGGTCGTGTATCGCGACGGCGCGCTGCACGGCAAGTACCGGGCCGCGGGCTTCTGGATCGAGTCGCTCAACAGCAGTCTGGTCGGGAACGTGGCCAGCGGATCCTGGGGTCGGGGGACCGAGGATTCGGGCTTTCACATCGCCGAGGGACCGGAGTACACGCAGGGGTTCAACGCCCTGCTGATGGTGCGCAACGAGTCGCATAGCAACAACGGGTCGGGGCTGCACACGTGGAACAACTCCGGGCCGCCCCTGGCGGTCGTGGACTTCCGCGCGTGGCGCAACGGCTTCGCCGGCATCAAGTGGGGTGCCTACCGCAACCGCATGCAGGTGCACCGGGCCTCGCTGTTCGAGAACGGGGCGTACAACCTGCAGACCTCGGCGATTCAGATCTTCCTCGCCGACAGCCAGCTCTTCGGGACGGCCGCGTACCCCACGCCGGTCGGCGCGTTCGTCGCCGGGTATCACATCGCCAACTCGCCTGACCGGCCGTCGTTGTTCTTCCGGAACACCTTCGCCGGACATCGGGTGCACGTGTCGCAAGACCATAGCCGCTGTGCCAGCACCGCCGATGAGCTCGACCCTGCGTCGCGGCGCTGCTCGGCCGCGTATCTGATGTTTCGCGACAACCGCTTCAGCGGCGGCACGGCCTTCGACTTCGGCTGGCACCGGAACGCGCACTCGTTCTTCAACGTCGCGAACTGGAACGGGACGGCCTCCCCGAGTATCTCGGCGCTGAACTTCCGGCTCACCAGGCGTGATCGGCCGCGGCCCAGCGCGGCGGCGTACTACTACGCGCCGTTCGACGCCTGGCTCGACCCGTCGGCGTCGGTCTCAGGGGCCGGACTGCCTCTGGCCACCCTGACAGGCCTGACCGACGGCGCGCCGATGGGGACGAGCGTCACGTTCCAGGTCACGGCGACGGCGGCCGCGGGGATCGAACGCGTGACCTACTACGTGGACGAGCAGCCCGTGGCCACGCAGACCTCCGGGCCGTTCCGACACACCTGGTCGACGGCCGGATGGGCGCGGCGCTACGCGCATGTGTATGCCGCGGTGACGGACACGCACGGACAGACCGGGTACACGCAGGTGATACGGCTACGCCGGTAGCGAGGCACGTCCGCGGGGGAGGGACAGTCACGGGCGCCTCCCCCGCGCGAGTTCTCCCGGTGTCCGTGACGAATGCCGCAACGGCCGGGGTTGCGGCGATGGACCATGTCGGGTGCCCCCAGAGTCAGCGTGATCCTGCCGACCTACAATCGCGCCCACCTGTTGCCGCGCGCGCTGCGTAGCGTGCTGTCGCAGACGTACGTGGACCTCGAGGTGAGGGTCGTGGACGACGGCTCCACGGACGAGACGCCTGCCGTCGTGGCGGCCTACGCGGATCCGCGGGTGCGTTATATCCGGAGGCCGCACCAGGGCGCGGCTGTCGCTCGCAACGAGGGCATCCGGCTGGCGGCCGGCGAGTGGATCGCGTTGATCGACAGCGACGACGAGTGGATGCCGGACAAGCTCGAGAAGCAGATGGCACTCGCCGCGACCGCTCCGCCTGATGTCGGCGTGATCTACTGCGGCGGGGTGATCGTTGATGACACAACCCAACAGACGATCGGCATCCGCCGGCCTCTGGCCGAGGGCCACGGGTGGGTGTTTGACCTGTTGCTGGAGACCCACTGGTTTCCGACAATCGCGGTCGTGGCCCGGCGGCGGTGTTTCGAGACCGTCGGCGGGTTTGACGAGCACCTCTCGTTTGGTGAAGACCGCGAATGGCTGCTCCGCGCATCGCGGCACTTCCAGTTCATCGGCATTGACGAGCCGCTCGTGCGCGTGCACCTTCACGAAGGGATGCGGCTCACCGGGAACCTGGCCGCGCGGGCGGCGTTCGTGGAGGTGATTCTCGAACGCTACGCCGCCGAACTTCGCAGCCGGCCGCTGGTGGCCGCCCGGAAGTACGTCGGGCTCGGCGACCTGTATCTCCGCGGCGGTGATCCGCGTCGCGCGCGCGACGTCTACGGATTAGCGCTACGCGTCCGGCCGAGCTTTGCACCGGCGTATTTTCACCTTGCCCTGTCGCTGGGCCCGTGGCGCGCCTGGCACGCCGTGAGCCGCTGGCGCCAACACCGTCGCGCCCGCAGCGCGGTCGCCGCGGTGCGTCGCCCGAGCGACAGCATGGCCCACTGAGGAGCACAACGATGCAGGATGAGATGACGAGCATTGCCATTCCCGCCGGCCTGTACCGGCGCATCGAGGAGATGCTGCCGCGGCTCGGTCAAGCATCCGCCGAGGCGTTTGTCGTCCACGCGGTGCGGACCGCGCTCTCGGCAGCCGAAGCCGCCGTCGCGTCGGCGCCCGGGGACGAGGCCGCGATCGTCGAGCGGCTGCGCAGGCTCGGGTACATCGACTGACCGGTCCACGTCACGCCGCACGTCCGTTCAGACCGCATCCCCTAGTCGGAGGTGGATGACATGAAACCGTTCAAGATGTTCCTCCTGTCGGTGCTCGCCTGCGCGATGGCGCTCGGCCCGGCCGTCGTTCGGGCCGGCGCCGTGCCCGCGACGGCCACCGTCAAGGTCGCCTATCTGCCGCTGCAGACCGGGGCGCCCCTGTGGATCGCCGAGAAGGAGGGGTTCTTCGCGAAGCAGGGCATCAGGATCGAGTGGGTCACCTTTGCCGGCGGCGCCGACACGATTGCCGTGCTGCTGCAGGGGCACCTCGACGTTGGCGTGGGCGGGGTGTCGGCCGCGTTCTTCAACGCGGTCGCGCGCGGGGAGCGGGTGCGGCTGGTGGCGGATCAGGGCCACATCGAGCCCTACTCCAGGGCGCCGGCCCTGATGGTCCGGCGCGACCTCGCGGGCGGCGCGATCAAGGGGCTCGCGGATCTCAAGGGGCGCAAGATCGCGGTCAACGTCACCGGCGGGCTGGCGCACTACCTGGTCGCCAGGGCGCTGGTGAAGGCCGGGCTCAAGCCGTCCGACATCGAGCTCGCGCGACTGCCGTTCCCATCGATCTACGCGGCGTTGCAGGGCCGCTCGATCGACGCGGGCCTGCTGTCCGAGCCCTGGGTCACCCAGGCGCGTGAGACCAACGTCGCCGTGGCGGTTGCGGGTGCCGGAGAACTCATCCCTGACGAGGCGGTGTCGTTCATCTACTTCGGCCCCAACCTTCTGGAGCGGAACTCCGATCTCGGCCGGCGATTCATCGTCGCGTACGTGGCCGGCCTGCGGCAGTATGCCCGCGGCGCCACCGCGCGCAACGTGGAGATCGTTGCCGAGTACATGAAGGCCGATCCCGCGATCATCCGCAAGATGGAGTGGTACCCGATGTATCCCGATGGCCGCGTGGCGGTCAACGGGGTGCGGCGGTTCCAGGACTGGCTGTACGAGACCGAGTTCATCGGCGTGCGGATGCCGGTGGTGAACCTGGTGGACGCGCGCTTCGTCGAGCACGCCGCCACGGTCGCGGGGCACTGAATGACGCATCCCGCCACCGTCCTGGCGCCGGGCGCGATTGACTTCGCGCTCGCCACCCGGATTGTCTTCGGCGAGGGCGCCGTCCAGCGGCTCGGCGAGCTCGCCCGGGAGGCGCAGGGCACACGGGCGCTCGTGGTGTCCGATCCCGGCGTGGTCGGCGCCGGGCACCCGGGGCGCGTGGTCGGGGTCTTGGGCGAGGCCGGGCTCGAGACGGCGGTGTTCGACGCGATCGTGGAGAACCCTACGGACGCCTGCGTTGAGGACGGCGCCGCGGTCGCGCGCCGTCTGCGGCCCGATGTCATTGTGGCCGTGGGGGGCGGCAGCGTCATCGACGGTGCCAAAGGCATCGCCCTGCTCTCGGCCAACGGCGGCCGTGCCGCGGACTACCGGGGGACGAACAAGGTGCCGCGCGCGACCGTGCCGGTGCTCGCGGTGCCGACCACGGCGGGCACCGGGAGCGAGGTGCAGTCTGCCGCGCTGATCTCGGACGCCGCGACCCATGAGAAGATGGTGATTTGGGATCGCAAGCTCGCCCCGTGCGCGGCGGTGCTCGATCCCGAGCTGACCGTGTCGCTGCCGCGGCAGGTGACCGCGGTCACCGGCATCGACGCCATCGCGCACGCGGTCGAGTCTGCGGTCTGCGCGCGCGCGAACCGGCTGTCACGGTGCTTCGCCGCGTCGGCATGGCAACTGCTCGCGACCGCGCTGCCGGTCGTCTTGGATGATCCGTCGAATCTGCCGGCGCGAGGCGATGCGCTCTTCGGCGCCACGCTCGCCGGTATGGCCGTCGAGCAGTCGATGCTGGGCGCGGCGCATTCCCTGGCGAACCCGCTCACGCGGCACTTTGGCGTGCCCCACGGCGCGGCGGTCGGCGTCATGCTCCCGCACGTCGTCCGCTTCAACGCCGCGGTGCCGGACGTGGCGGCGCACTACGTGGCGCTCGCCGGCCTGCCCGTGAGCGCGCTGGCCGATCACCTGACCGAACTGCTGACCCGCAGCGGCCTGCCCACGCGGCTCACCGCCTGCGGCGTAGACGGCGACCGGCTGCCGGTACTGGCGGCCGAGGCGGCCGCGCAGTGGACCGCGGCGTTCAACCCGCGGCCGGTCACGGCCGATGACCTGCTCATGCTGTACCGTCAGGCCTGGTGATGCCGGGCCGGCGGCTATCGTATCCACAGAGGAGTCTGAAGCGATGATCGCACCACACGGCGGGCGGCTGGTCAACAGAGTCCTACAGGGCGCGGCGCGGGAGGAGTGGATCGGCCGCGCGACCGGCCTGCGCACGGTCGAGGTCGACGAAGAAACCGCCTTCGATCTCGAGAACCTGGCGACCGGCGTGTTCAGCCCGCTCGAGGGATTCATGACGCGCAGTGCGGTCGAGCACGTGCTTCACCGCGGCCGCCTGCCCGATGACGTGCCATGGACCCTGCCGATCGTGCTGGACGTCTCCCGCGAGATGCTGGGCGGCGCGGCGCCGGGCGACGACCTGGCCCTTGCGCACCGCGGCCGGCCGATGGCCATACTCCACGTCTCCGAGGTATTCTCGATCGACCGCGCCGAGTTCGCGCTCGGCAGCTTCGGTACACGCGACGAGAAGCATCCGGGCGTCCAGCGGGTGGCGCAGATGCACGACCTGCTGGTTGGCGGGCAGGTGGACCTGATCGCGGAGGCCGCCGACCCCTATGCGTCCTACCGGCTGTCACCGGCCGAGACCCGTGTGCTCTTTCGCCTGAGAAACTGGCGCACGGTCGTCGGCTTCCAGACGCGCAACGTGCCGCACATCGGGCACGAGTACGTGCAGAAGACCGCGATGACATTTGCCGACGGCCTCTTCATCAACCCGGTGATCGGCCGCAAGAAGGCCGGCGACTTCAAAGACGAGGTCATCCTCAACGCGTACGCCGCGCTCATCGAGCACTACTTCCTGCGCGACCGGGCGGTCATGGGGATCTTCCGCACCGAGATGCGGTACGCCGGGCCGAAGGAGGCGGTGTTCCACGCCATCGTGCGTAAGAACTTCGGCTGCACGCACTTCATCGTCGGCCGTGACCACGCGGGCGTCGGCAGTTTCTACGGCCCGTACGACGCGCACGCGATCTTCGAGCACTATCCCGACCTTGGCATCGTGCCGCTGTTCTTCACCGCGTTCTTCTATTGCACCCGGTGCGAGAGCGTCGCCAACGAGAAGACCTGCCCGCACGCCGCCGAGCACCACGTGCAGTTCTCGGGCACCCGGCTGCGCAAGGCGCTCGAGGGGGGTGATCCGACGTCGGCGCGACTCGTGCGGCCGGAAGTTGCCGCGGTCATCGCCCGCTACCCCGATCCGCTGGTCGCCGCGGACGAGACCCCGGCGACGGCCCGGTAGCGCCATGGCGGAGCGCAAGTTGCTGGTCATTGGGCTGGACTGCGCGGCGCCGCAGCTCGTCTTCGGCGAGTTCCTGCGCGATCTGCCCCATCTCTCGGCGCTCACGGGCGCCAGCCTGCACGGTGTCCTGCGCAGCTGCGATCCGCCCATCACGATTCCCGCGTGGATGGTGATGATGACCGGGCAGACGCCGGGCGAGCTGGGCATGTACGGATTCCGCCATCGCAAGGGGCCCTCGTACACCGACGGCTGGATCGTGAACTCGACGTCGGTGAAGACCCCGACCTACGCGGACCTTCTGGGCCGCACCGGCCGGCAGGTATGCCTGGTCGGCGTGCCGCCGGGCTACCCGCCCCGGCCGGTCAACGGCGTGTCGGTCGCGTGCTTCCTGACCCCGGGGCCCGACAGCCAGAGCACTTATCCGGCGTCGCTGAAGCAGGAGATCCTGCGCGTGGCCCCGCGGTACCGGCACGACGTCGAGTTCCGCACCGACGACCGCGCCGTGTTGAAGACCGATCTCTTCGACATGACCGAGCAGCACTTCGACGCGATCGAGCATCTCATGACGAGCCGGCCATGGGACCTCTTCCACTTCGTAGAGATCGGCGTGGACCGCCTGCACCACGCGTTCTGGAAGTTTTGGGATCGCGAGCACCCGAAGTACGAGTCGGGCAACGCGTACGAGGGCGTCATGCTCGAGTACTACCGGCTGATCGACGCGCGCATCGGCCGCCTGCTGGAGCGCCTGCCCGCCCACACCGATGTGCTGGTCGTCTCCGACCACGGCGCCAAGGGCATGCGCGGCGCGTTCTGCATCAACCAGTGGTTGATGCAGGAAGGCTACCTGACGCTCCGGCGCCCGCCCGAGACGATCATCCCCATCGAGACCGCGGACATCGACTGGGATCGCACAACCGCCTGGGGTTGGGGCGGCTACTACGCGCGTATCTTCCTGAACGTGGCCGGCCGCGAGCCGCGAGGGGTGATCCCGCAGCCCGACTACACGAAGGTGCGCGACGAGTTGAGCGCGCGGCTGCGGGCGATCCGCGATCCGGGCGGACGCGTCATGGACACGCGGGTCTTCACGCCGGAGGAACTCTACCCGGTGCGGGCCGGCGATCCGCCGGACCTCATGGTCTACTTCGATGACCTCTACTGGCGATCGGCCGGCACCATCGGCCATCCCAGTCTATATCTGGACGAGAACGACACCGGTCCGGACGACGCGGTGCACGCCCACGAGGGCCTGTACATCTGGTACCGGCCGGAAGTCGCGATGAGCCGGCGCGTGGACGCGTCCATCTACGACATCGCGCCCACCGTCCGGCGGCTGTTTGGACTCAATGGCCAGCACACTGGCCGGAAGGGACTGGAGATCGAGTGATGCGAGAGGGGTGCGTGGTGTGGTTGACCGGTCTGCCGGGCGCGGGCAAGACCACCATCGCGAAGGCGGTGGAGGCCGAGTTGCGCGCCGAGGGCACGCCGGTCGAGGTGCTGGACGGCGACGAGATCCGGGCCGCGCTGAGCCCGGAGCTCGGGTTCAGCCCCAAGGACCGCGAACTGCACAACCGTCGGGTCATCTATCTGGCGAAGCTGCTGAGCCGCAACGGCGTCGTCACGCTGGTGTCGCTGATCTCGCCCTATCGGGCGGTGCGCGCCGCCGCGCGGCAGGAACTGGGCCGCTTCATCGAGGTGTGGGTCAAGGCTTCGGTTGAAGAGTGCATCCGCCGCGATCCCAAGGGGCACTATCAGCGCGCGCTGAACGGGCAGAACCCGCAGATGACCGGCGTTCAGGCACCCTACGAGCCGCCCATCAACCCGGAACTGGTACTCGACACCGAGGCCTGGCCGCTGGAGCGCTGCGTGGCCGAGTTGCGGCGCGTGGTGGCCGAGCACGGCTACCTGCAAGCGGCGCGGTGAGCCGCTTGATCTTCAGCATTCACACGAGCCGGGCATGCCCGACCGCCGCCCCAACCTTCTCCTGATCGTGCTCGACACCGCCCGACGCGACCGCTTCGGGTGCTACGGGTACGGCGACAGCACGACTCCGCACCTGGACGCGCTTGCCGAGGAGTCGCTGGTGTTCGAGCACATGATCTCTACGGCGCCATGGACCGTGCCGAGCCACGCGAGCCTCTTCACGGGGCTGTACCCGCGTGAGCACGGCGCGGACAACCCGACCCCGCGGATCCAGACAGCCGCGCCCACGCTCGCGTCGCACCTGGCGTCGCACGGATACGCCACGCTCTGCGTGACCAACAACGCCCTGATCAACCGGACCACGGGACTCGCCGAAGGCTTCGAGCGGGTCGTGACGCGACCGAACCTCCGAGCGACCGCGCGTCTGCAGCGCCAGGTCGGGTACGTGTTGGGCACCCGCGACTCCGGGGCCGAGGCCACCAACCAGGCGGTCATGCGCCTGCTGCCCGAGATCAGGCAGCCGTTCTTCCTGTTCTTGAACTACCTCGAATGTCACTGGCCCTACGTGCCGATGCGCGCGTTCGAGCGGCGCTTCGCGCCGCGATCACACACGTGGCTGCGATCTCTGCGGACGCGGCTGGAGTTCCGGAAGATCACGCACATGGAGAAGGTGGGCGCCCTGCTGGCGCGCGGCGACCACGACGGCGTCCGGCTGCTCGCGCGGCTGTACGATGCCGAAGTCGCGCTCGTCGACGATCGCGTGGGCCGGCTGCTCGCCTGGTTGCGCCGCACCGGCCGATTCGACGACACGATCGTGATCGTGACCTCTGATCACGGCGACATGCTGGGTGAGGGCGGCCAGGCCATGCACCAGGGTTCGCTCCACGAGCACCTGATCCACGTGCCGTTCATCGCGCGCGTGCCCGGGCGCCGTGCCGCGCGCGTCGATGCGCTGGCGCAGACCACCGATGTCTTCGCCGGACTCTGCCGGCTGCTCGACGTCCCGGTGCCGGCACACCTCGAACAGCGCGCGTTCGCGGCCGACCCGTTGAACGGCGAGGGCACGCGCGAGTATGCGTTCGCCGAGTGGTCCCACTGGGGCGATGCGGGCCTGCGGTCGCTGCAGCGCCGCGCACCGAGCTACGACTTCTCGCAGTACCCGCGGGGCGTCGAGGCCGCGCAGGATCGGCGGTACAAGTTGGTGGTCGCCCAGGATACCGGGGACGAGCGGCTCTACGACGTCGTGGCGGACCCCGACGAGACCACCGACCTGCTGTCCGCGAAGCCGGCGGAGGCGGCACGCCTGCGCGGCGCCCTGCTGCAGTGGCGGGAGGCTTTCCCCCGGGCGGCCGGGGCGCGGGCGTTCACCACCGACGAAGAGGCCCGGGTCGAGCGGCACCTGCGCGACCTCGGGTACATGTAGGCCGCCGTGCGACGCTTGGCGCAGACGGTCGCGCGACGCGTGCTCGGCAGCCGGACGCGGTGGCTGGATGGTGCGGACGGCCCCGCCGAGATCGAGATCACCCCGCTGGTGTGCCCGTTGCGCTACGATGTGCTGACGCGCAAGCAATTCATCGAGTTCATTGACGGGCACCGCGAGATGTACGCGCGTGATCGCCAGGCGTTTCTAGCGCGCGCCCGCCGGCAGCCGTACGCCGTGTGGCTCGACGGCATCGTGATTCCCAGGCACCTGCCCCGTCTTGTGAACGATCCCGAGGGCCGCGCGCGGTGGCTGGATGAGCGTATGCTGCGCTTCGTCGCTCTCTACGACGCGATGGCCGCCCGGGGATTCGACCGCGAGCATCCCGTAGAGATCCGGATCACCAACCGGCTCGAGCCCACCGTGACCGGCAAAACGGTGCAGGCCCGATTCATCCTGGGCGATGGCAGCCATCGGCTTGCGTTCCTGATGACCCGGGGGTACACTGCGCTTCCCCGACACCTCGTCCGCATTCGGTGGTTCGAGCGGCTGGTGCCGTTCGACAGCACGGCGACGCTGGCGCGCTTGATCCCGCTGGACGAGCCGTCGTACGCGGCGTATCTGTCCAGCTTGTACAGCGCGCCCGTGATCCACGTGCGCGTCGCGGATCTCGTCGCAGACGTTGCCGACCGGCGCCCCGACCGCGCCGACGAGGTGCGCCAGGTGATCGCCGCCGACGGGTTTGCGGACGTCACCGGCGCGGCCGGCGCCGGAGGCCGCCCGGCATGAGCGCGCCGCGCATGCTCATCGTAGGTCTTGACGCCGCGACCCCGGCGCTGGTCGAACGGTGGGCTGCCGAGGGCCGTCTGCCGACGCTGCGGCGGCTCATCGAAACCGGCGCGTACGGTTCGCTGCGCTCCGTGCCGAACACGTCGAGTCCGGCGGCATGGAGCACCTTCGCGACCGGCAAGAGCCCGGCGCGGCACGGTATCCTGTTCTTCACGATGCGGGCGGCGGGATCGTACGCGCAGCGGTTCGTCAACGGCTCGATGCGCGACGGCGCGGGGTTCTGGCGCCTGCTAGGCGATGCAGGCGTCAGGGTCGGCGTGATGAACGTGCCGATGACCTTTCCCGCCGAGCCGGTGAACGGATTCTTCATCAGCGGCCTGGACGCGCCGCACGCCGGGCATCCGGACTTTGCCTATCCGCCTGACCTGATGGCGCGCCTCCGGGCTAGCCTGGGCGACTTTGTCGCCGCGGGATCGATGACCGAGGCCGTCGGGCACGATGTCCTCGCCGGGCGTTACGAGCAGGCCCTTCGGAAGCTGCTCAACCGGATGGAGACGCGCACCCGCTGGGCGGAGCATCTCCTCGACACCGAGCGGCCCGACCTGATGACGGTGGTCTACACCGAGACCGATGGCGCCCAGCACTTCTTCTGGAAGCTCATGGACCCCCGCCACCTCGACCACGACCCGGCGCTCGCGGCGCGGTACGGCGACGCGATCTTGCGCGTGTACCAGAAGGCCGATGAGGCGATCGCGCGATTGATGGCCCACTTCGGCGACGGGCTGGTGCTCGTCGTGTCGGACCACGGTGCCGGCCTGGGCTACGAGGCGCGGGAGTTCGTCGCCGGCGCGCTGCGGGCCATGAGACTGATCGCCTACGAACAGGGCGACGGCGCGCGCCGTGTGCCGGCGCGGCGTCATCTAGCCCGGTCCGCCTACCGCTGGCTGAACCCGCGCCTGCCGGCAGGCGTGCGCCGCGGGTTGCGCCGTGTCATTCCGGGAGTCATCGACGGTGTGAAGGCCGAGGCGCGCGACCGGATTGACTGGACGAAGACGCGGGCGTTCGCCGATACCGCGCCGGGCGAGATCTGGCTCAACGTCCGGGGCCGCCAGCCGGCCGGTATCGTCGAGCCCGGCCAGGAGTACGACGCGCTGCGCCACGAGATCGCCGAGGCGCTGCGGTCGTGCGTCGACGCCGACAGCGGCGCGCCGGTGGTCGAGGCCGTCTGGATGCGGGAAGACCTCTACCAAGGACCCTACGCCGATCGCGCGCCGGACCTCTACGTGCAGCTCAAGGACACGATGTTTCGCGCGTTCCGCATCGGCGACGAAACGATTGCGATGCCTCGGCGCCAGCCTACCAATCCGCGTGAGGTGATGAGCGGCGGGCACCGACCTGATGGCATCGTCATTCTGCACGGCCCGGCCGCGCGCGCTGGCAGCCGGCTCACCGGTGCCCGCCTTCAGGACATCGCGGCCACGATTCTCCATGCGTTCGGGCATCCCGTGCCCGACGATCTGGACGGCGCGGTGCTGGAGGAGGCCTTTGCGCCCGAGTGGTTGGCCACGCACCCCGTGACCTACGGCGCTGGCGCCGCTGCGGACCGGCGCGAGGTGCACGACTTCACCGAGGAGGAAGCCGCGGCGATCCAGCAGCGGCTGCGGAATCTTGGCTACCTCTGATCTCGCTCCTGCGGATCGCGAGCAGCACCTGAGCTACGGCCGCGTGCGCTCGCTCGCCGCCAAAGGGATGCTCTGGTTGGGCGCGGGCCGCGTCTCCGGCCGCGCCGTAGACCAGGTCTTCTCGCTGATCCTTGCGCGGCTCCTGAGCCCGGCCGACTGGGGGCTGTTCGCGCTCGCTTCGGTGTTCACCAGTCTGTTCCGGATCTTTGCGGACCTGAGCCTGGGACGGGCGATCGTGCAGCGCGGGACCTCGGACGAGGCGTATCTCTCGACCGCCTTCTGGAGCAGCCTGGCCGCCGGCGGCGTGCTCTTTCTCGGCTCGGTCGCAGCCGGCGAGATGATCGGCGCGGTGTCCGGTCAGGCGATCATCGGGCCGATGGTCGCGGTGCTGGCCACACGCTTCATATTCGCCGCCGGGACGACGGTGCAGCAGGCCGTGCTGGTCCGTCAACTGGCCTTCCGCATCGTGGCGGGCCGCGGTCTGGTCGGCGCGCTGCTCGGCGGCGTCGTCGGCGTCGCGATGGCGCTGTCCGGTGCGGGGGTCTGGAGCCTGGTCGGCCAGGCGGTCGGTACCGAGCTGGCAATCGCCGTCCTGTTCTGGATGACGATCCCCTGGCGGCCCACGCGCGTCTTCTCACGGGAGAAGTTCAAAGACCTCTGGGGTTTCAGCGGCAAGCTGATGGGCGCCCGGCTGCTCATGTACCTGATCAGGAACATGGACAACCTGCTGATCGGCCGGTTCCTGGGCGCGGCGCCGCTGGGGTTCTACGCGCTCGCGTACAAGGTCTTGATGTTTCCCCTCTCCGATGTCTCGGTGATCGTCAACAACGTGGCGTTCGCGGCCCTGTCGCGGCTGCAAGAGAATGCGCGGCACGTGCGCGAGGGCTATCTCCAGGCCACGGGCGCGGTGGCGCTGCTGCTGATGCCGGTCATGGTGGGGCTCGCGGTGGTCGCGCCGTGGTTCATCGAGGTAGTCTTCAGCGCCAAGTGGCTACCGGCCACGATGGTGTTGCAGATCCTGACCACGGCGGGTGCGGTGCAGGCGATCACCAGCGTCGGGAACCCGGTCCTGCAGGCCGCGGGTCGGACCGACCTGCAGCTCCGGTGGGCCATGCTCGCCGCGGTGCAGTACCTGACCGCGTTCGTGATCGGGCTCCGCTGGGGCGTCGAGGGCGTGGCTGGCGGATTCCTGGTCGTGTCCGTGCTCCAGCTTCCGATTCAGATCGCCTACGTGCGCCAAGTGGCGCCGACCGGGGCGCGCGATTTTGCCAGGGCGCTGCGGCCGGCGGTGCTGGGCGTGCTCGTGATGCTCGCCGGATTGGTGCCGCTGAGGCGCGTCTTCAGCGAAGCGCCGTACCACGTGGCGGTCGAGCTGGCGGCGATGATCGTGGCGGGCGCCGCGCTGTACGGCGCGACCATCTGGCTCTTCGCGCGCCAGGAGCTCCGGCTGGTCCTCGGCGCCGTGGCGTCGCGCCGGCAGGGCCGCCGGTCGCGCGGCCGGGCCGTGGTCGAGCCCGATGCCATCGTGGTCGAGCCCGGCGCAGAGTAGATCACCCGCATGCACAACCTCGTCCTCATCGTGCTCGACTCAGCGCGCCGCGACCGCTTCGGGTGCTACGGGTACGCCCGGTCAACGACGCCGTGTGTCGACCGTCTCGCGACCGAGGGCCTGGTGTTCGAGCGCATGATCGCGCCCGCGCCCTGGACCGTACCGAGCCACGCGAGCCTGTTCACCGGGCTCTATCCCCGCGAGCACGGCGCCCACTTTCCGGCGCCAGTTCTGCGATCCGATGACGCGACGCTCGCGTCGCACCTGGCGGCCCACGGCTATCAGTGCGTGGCGGTGTCGGCCAACACCCTGGTGATCGAGGATCGGCGCCTGGCCGCCGGGTTTGCCGAGGTCGTGGGCCGCAGCGACCTGGAGGAGCGGTCGCGCTGGCGGCGCGGTCTGCGCCTGGTCGCCGGGTATCGGGACGCGGGCGCGGCCGCCATCGCCGGGCACGTGATTGGCCGCGTCCGCGCGTGGTCGCGCCCGTACTTCCTCTTCGTGAATCTCATGGAGTGCCACTGGGACTACGCGCCGCCGTGGCCGTACGAGCGGCGCTTCGTGCGCCACCGCACGACACGCGTCGGCTCCGTGCTCCGCCACCGCCGCCTCCGCGACGCGTCGGGGTGGGAGGTGCTGACGACCGCTGACGCCGCGACCCGTGCGCTCTACAGCGACCTGTACGACGGGGCGCTCGCCTGGGCAGACCGGCATGTCGGCCTGATCCTCGAGGCGATCGAGCGCGCGGGCGACGCCGCGCAGACCGTCGTGGCCGTGCTCGCCGACCATGGTGAGCACCTCGGACAGGGCGGGCTGGCCGACCATCAGGCGTCGCTCAGTCAGGTGCTGATCCAGATTCCCTGTGTGGTGCGGCTGCCCGAAGGCCGGCGGGCCCGCATCAGCGGACTCGTGCAGACCACGGACCTCGCCGCCAGTCTCTGCCGGCGGATGGGGGTGCCCGTGCCCGGGCACCTCGTGAGCCGGCCGGGATCCGTGGATCCGTTCTCGCTTGCACCCACTGCACCCGGCCGTGCCTTGGCGTTCTCGGAATGGCAGCACTGGGGCGATGAGAAGATGGCGAGCCTTCAGGCGCGCGCGCCATCGGTCGACTTCGCCCGCCTTCCCCGAGGGCTCGAGGCAGTGCAGGACCGTCGCTACAAGCTCGTGAGGGAGCTCGCCACCGGCGCCGAGGCCCTGTACGACCTGGCCGAGGATCCGAGCGAGCAGCACGACCGGGGGCAGGAGGCGTTCGAGATCGCCGGACGTCTGCGGGCTGGCCTGGAGCAGTGGCGCGGGCAGCATCCGGCCGCCGCGCCGCGGGTCTTCAGTCCAGAGGAAGAAGCGATCCTGGACGCGCGCCTGAGACAGCTGGGGTATGTATGATCCATGTGCTGCACGTCATTGAGAGTCTCGGCATCGGCGGGGCCGAGCGCCAGTTGGTCTCGACTCTCCTGCGGTCCGATCGACACCGGTTTGCGCACACCGTGTGCGCGCTCACCGTCGTGGAGCACTTCGGCGATGTGCTGGCCGGCGCCGGGATCCCGGTCATTGTCCTGAACCGGCGGCCGCGGCGCGAGACGTGGCGAACCCTGCGTGAGCTGCGTGCGGTGATCCGCTCGGTCAGGCCGCAGATCGTGCACACGTCGCTGTACTGGTCCGACGTCCTGGGGCGCACGGCCGCCCGGATGGAGCACGTGCCTTCGATCACGACAATGGTGAATACGATCTACAGCCCGGAGTGGCGCCGGGACAATCCGCGGCTCACACCGCGGAAGATCGCGATGGCCCGGGTGCTCGACCTCGCGACCGCGCGCTGGAGCGCGTGCGTGGTGGCGGTGACCGGCGCGGTGCGCGCCTGCGGGATCAAGTACCTGGGCGTCCCCCCGCATCGCATCGTCGTGATCCCCCGCGGGCTTGAGCTGGGCCGCCTCACGCCGCCGCCGGCTGAGCAGACCGACGCCCTGCGCGCGAGCCTGGGCTGGGCCGGCGCGCACCCGGTCATGCTCAACGTCGGGCGGCTGGTCCCGCAGAAGGGGCAGCGTTACGCGGTCGCGGCAATGCCACGGGTGCTCGAGCGCTACCCGCGCGCCAGGCTCGCGATTGCCGGCGAGGGGCCGCTGCGAACCGAGCTCGAAGAGATAGCGCGCGCGGCCGGTGTGGGCGACCACGTGCAGTTCCTCGGTGAGCGCACCGACGTGCCCGCGCTGCTGGCCGCGGCCGATCTGTTCGTCTTCTCGTCGCTCTTCGAAGGCTTTGCCGGCGCGCTCGTCGAGGCCATGGCCATGGGCAAGCCCACGGTGACCGCGGCGTTTGCGGGCGCGGACGAACTGACCGACGGCGGGCGCACCGCGCGGCTCGTTCCGACGGCCGACGCCGACGCGCTGGCCGCCGGCGTGATCGAGCTGGCCGGCAACCCGGCAGAGGCGGCGTCGCTGGGTGAGGCCGCGGAGTCCTGGGCGCGCAGCCGGTTCGATTTGCGCCGGACCGCCGCGGCACTGGAGGCCCTGTACGAGCGCGTCGCATCCGGCCGGCCGGTCGTCGGCGATGATCTCTGGGCCACCGGGGCCCGGGTGGGCAACGCGATGGAGCGGATCGCGCGGCCGCTGCCGGAGCGTGAGCACGGATCATGAGGGCGATGCCCGCGCCGCACCGTGTCCTCCAGTTGATTCAGGCGCCGCAGCACCGCGGTGCCGAGGTGTTCGCGGTGCAGCTCTCCACCGCCCTCCGCGCCCGCGACTGGCAGTCCACGGTGATGAGTCTGTATCCCGGTGACGAGCGCTTCGTCGAGGCCGCCCGCGCCGCGACGGTGTGGGGCGGCGTGATCGGCCGCCAACGCACGCCGGCTGTGCTGTCTTGGTCGCTCCTGCGGGAGGTCGCCGGCGCGATCGAGGCCGGGCGTTATCCAATTGTGCAGGCGAACGGCGCGGCAACGCTCAAGTATCTGGCGACGGCGCGGCTGATGCGCGGCCGGCGGTGGCGGCTCATCTACCGTACGATCGGCATGCCGTCGTACTGGCATCAAGACCCGCTGCGTGCCGCGGCGTATCGGTGGTGGTTCCGGCAGGCCGACCTGGTCGTCGCGGTCTGTGAGCGAGCCGGCGAGGAACTGGTGAGCCACGTGGGCCTCGCGCCTCGTCGCATCACGGTCATCCCGAACGGCGTCGATGCGCGAGCGTTCCTCAACGGCGCCTCCGGCGCTCGAGCGCGGCTGCGCGCGGAGGCGGGTACCGGGCCGGACGACGTGGTCGTCGCGCACGTCGGAAGCTTCAGCGCAGAGAAGAACCACGGCACCCTGGTGCGCGCGGCGGCGGCGCTGCGCGCGGCCGGCGTGCCGCTTCGCCTGTGGCTGGTCGGGGACGGGCCGGCGCGCGGCGCGGTTGAGGCCATGGTGCGTGACACGCGGCTGGCCGACCGCGCGTGGCTTCCGGGCGTGCGGCCCGATATCGCCGACGTGCTGGCGGCCGCGGATCTGCTAGTGTTGCCAAGCCTGACCGAGGGGATGCCCGCCGTGGTGATCGAAGCCGGGCTTTCGCGCCTTCCGGTCGTGGCCTTCAACGTCGGCGGGATCGATGAGGTCGTGCAGGACGGCCGCACGGGCCTGCTGGTCGCGGCCGGCGACGAGTCCGCGCTGCAGGCCGCGATGACCAGACTCGCGCGCGACGCCGGGCTGCGGCGCACGATGGGCGAGGCCGCTCGAGAGGCGTGCCTGGCGTATGACATCGGACGCATCGCGGCCCGGTACGCGGACACCTACGACCGTGTGCTGGCCGCGGCCGGGTCCTGACATGGCCGAACGCGCGCGCGTGCTGATCCTCATCAAAGGGCTGGGCGTCGGCGGCGCCGAGCGGCTCCTCGAAGCGGCGGTCCCGCACCTGGATCGCGACCGGTATGACTACCGCATCGCGTACTTCCTGCCTTGGAAGAACGCGCTGGTACCGGCGTTCGAACGCGCGGGCATACCGGTGCACAACCTGGCGATGCGGGTGGACGTCGACGTCCGCGTCCTCGTGCGACTGTTCAGGCTGCTGCGCCGCGAGCGCATCGACCTGATCCACGCGCACCTGCCCGTGGCCGGCGTGTGGGGCCGCGTGGCTGCGCGCCTGGCCGGCCGGGTGCGCATCGTGTACACCGAGCACAATGTGCCCGAGCGCTACGCGCGGCTGACCCGCGAGCTGAACCGGCGGACCTACCGGATGAACGAGGTCGTCATCGCGGTCTCCGAGGAAGTGCGGAAGGCCGTCGCGGCGTACGCCAACGGCCGTCCGCGCATCGTGACGATCCAGAACACCGTAGACGTTGACGCGATTGCCGCAACCCCGGTCGAGGCCGCGGCGGTGCGACGCGAGTTCGGGTTGCCCGAGGAGGCGCTGCTGGTCACGACGGTCGGCAACCTGACGCCGAAAAAGGGCCACGCGCATCTGCTGGCCGCGGCGGCGCAGGTGGCGGCCCGTGTGCCGAACGTACGCTTCCTGCTGGTCGGCCAGGGCCCGCTCGCGGACGAGTTGCGCGCCGAGGCCGATCGGCTGCGGCTCGACGGGACGTTCGTGTTCGCCGGGTACCGCGCCGACGCGATCCGTCTGATGGCCGCGTCCGACCTCTTTGTGCTCTCGTCGTTGTTTGAGGGTCTCCCGGTGACCCTGCTCGAGGCCATGGCGCTGGGCAAGCCCAGCGTGGTCACGCGCGTGGGCGGGATTCCCGAGGTCGTGGACGATGCGAGCAGCATGCTGGTGGCGCCCGGTGATCCAGCGGCGCTCGCCGAGGCCATCGCAGGTCTTCTCACCGCGCCGGCGCGCCGGGCGCAGATGGGCGCCGCCGCGCGGGAACAGGCCCGCCGCCGGTACGGGGTCGGACAGATGGTTCGGGCGGTGGAACAGGTGTACGCCGACGTGCTGGCCGGGGTGCGGTCATGAGCACATCGCTGACCGTCCGGCCGTATGAGCCCGTCGACGAACCGCACGTACTCGACCTGCTGAATCTCACGCTGGGGCAGGGGCGCGCGTTCGAGCGGTCGCTGGCGTTCTTCCGATGGAAGCACCTGGAGAACCCGTTCGGGCCGTCGCTCATGCTGCTCGCCAACGGTCAGGAGCTGGTGGGCCTGCGCGCGTTCCTGCGCTGGCAGTTCCGGGCCCGCGATACCATCGTCCCCGCGGTACGCGCGGTGGACACGGCCACGCACCCGCGGTACCAGCGCATGGGTGTCTTCTCCCGCCTGACGCGCGCGTCCCTCGAGCGGGCCGCGGCCGAGGGCGTCCAGTTCGTGTTCAACACCCCCAACCAGTACAGTCTGCCGGGCTACCTGAAACTTGGATGGCAGTTCGTCGGCCGCACGACCATCATGGTGCGGCCCCTCCGGCCACTGCGCATGGCCGCCGCGGCGCTCACCCGTCGCCCGGCGCATACTGACGATGGTGCGCCCGCCGGCGGCACGGCACGCGACGGGGGCGGAGACGGTGCGGGCCACGCGGTCGAGGCTCTGCTGGCCCACGGCCCGGGGCTCGAGGCGTTGCTGGCACGCGACGATGCACACGCGGCCGACGGCATCCGGACCCTGCGGTCGGCCGCCTACCTGCGATGGCGCTACGCGACGGCGCCGTCGCTCGAGTACCGCGCAGCCTGGGCCGGTGACGGCACGATCCAGGCCGCGGTGATCTACCGCCGCACACGGCGCCGAGGACTCGCGGAGTTGTCCATCGCCGAGGTGCTCTTTGGCGAGCCTCGCTGGGGCCGCGCGGCCCTGCGCCGCGCGCTGGACGAGGCGCCTGCCGACTACGCTGTCGCGCACTGCGCCTGGGCGACGCCGCACCGGCAGCTGCTGGTCAGCCTGGGGTTCATGCCGGTCCCACGGGTGGGACCGAACTTCACGGTCAGACCGTTGGGTGATCGTCCGCTCGATTGTGATCCGGCATCCGCACGGAACTGGCGACTCTCATTAGGTGATCTGGAGGTGTTCTGATGTTGTACCTCCGTGCACTCCGGCATCGTCCCGAAACGCTCAGGACCGTGATCACGGTGATGTTCCTGATCACCGTCACGGTCCTGCTCAGCACCTTCATCGGCGGCCAGGCCGTCGAGGACGCGCGGGCGGCGATGGTGGTTGTCGCGGTCATCCTGATCTCGACCGTGGCCTTCTACACCGCGACCCGTCACGAGCAGGACGGCGACCGGCTCTACAGGCTGCTAATGCTCGCGCTGATCCTGAAGCTCGGCGCCGTGGCGTTCCGGCTCTGGCTCATCTTCAGCGTGTACGGCGGCGTCGCCGACGCCGTGGACTATCACCTGTGGGGTATCCGTCTCGCCGAGGGCGGTGTGACGCGCGACCTGATCTCGGGCGGCGGGAGTTTCGGGACCAACAACGTGCGTATGGCCAGCGGGCTCTTCTACTTCGTGACCGGCCCCACGTTCATCGGCGCCTTCGTGTTCTGGGCCTGGCTGGGCCTGCTCGGTATGTGGATGTTCTATCGGGCGTTTGTGACCGCGATCCCGCACGGCGACCGGCGCGTCTTCAGCCTGCTGATCCTCCTCTATCCGTCGATGATCCTCTGGACCAGCAGCCTGGGCAAGGACGCGCTGTCGGTCTTCTTCCTCGGTATGGCGACATACGGCGTGGCGCTGCTCTCGCGGCACGTCGGGGCGAGAGGCATGACCCTCGCCGCCGCCGGCGTGGCCGGGCTGTTGATGGTGCGGCCGCACATCGCGGCCGCATTCGTGGCCGCCGGCGTCGGCGCGTCGCTGTTTCGGCCGTTCCGGCTCGGGCTGCTCGGCCCGGTGGTCAAGGTGCTGGCCATCGCGGCCTTCGCCGTGGGCGCGATCGTCCTGGTGCGCTTCTCCGCCAGCGCGCTGCAGCTCGACGACCTGTCCGCGGAGGGCGTGCTGGAGTTCATCGAAGAGCGCGCCGAGTCCACCGAGCGCGGCGGCGCGGCGATCGAGCGCGGCCTGCCGACCGACCCGGTGGCGTTCGCGGACGGTGTGCTGACCGTCTTCTTCAGGCCGTACCCCTGGGAGGCTCGGAACATCCCGGCGATGATCTCCGCGGTGGAAGGCTCGTTGCTGTTCCTGCTGATGTTCTTCATCCGGCGGCGCAGCGTCGTCGCGGCGATCCGCGAGGCACGCTCGAGCCCGCTCGTCATCGGCGCGATCGTTTACGCCCTGCTGTTTGCCTTCATGTTTTCGGCGGTCTCGAACTACGCGATCATCGCGCGGCAGCGGGTGCAACTCCTCCCATTCGTCTTCGTGCTGATCGCCTACCTGGGCACCGCGCGGCCGGCGCGACGTGGACTCGATGCGCGAGTGGGTTAAGGGCGAGGCGCGGCTCGTGCGCAGCCTGACCCGGGCCGCGGCGTTGCCGTACCACGCGCTGCGCCGCGAACGGGCGCCCGGCGTGGTCGTCTTGCTCTACCATCGGGTCGGCGGCGGCACGCGCAGTGACATCGATATGCCGGTCGCGTTGTTCGAGCGGCAGATGCGCTACATCCGGCGTCACTGCGTGGTGGTCGCGCTCGATGACGTCGTCAAGATGGCCGCGGGATCACTCGCCGGGCGGGCGACGCGCGACGTCGTGGTCGTGACGTTCGACGATGGCTTCTCGGACACGTACGACCTGGTCTACCCCATTCTCCGGCACCACGGCGTGCCGGCCACGGTGTACGTGCCGTCGCTCTACCTCGAGACCCAACGGCCCTTCGACTTCGGCGGGTTCCGGCAGATGCCGGCGGCGCGCCGGCCGACGCCCATGACGTGGGAGCAGGCCGGGGAGATGGCCCGTTCCGGGCTCGTCACGATCGGCGCACACACGCATAGCCACGCGGACTTCTCGACGATCTCGCCCGAGGCCGCGCTGCGCGAACTCGACGAATCGGACCGCCTGATCGAGGCCCGGTTGGGGTTCCGCCCCCGACACTTCGCGTACCCGTGGGGTCGCTGGGCGCCTGCGACGCGCGCGCTGGCCGCGGCCCGCTACGTGACGGTCACGCTGGGCGGCCCGGGCAAGAACCCGTACGCCGGACTGGATCCCCGCCACCTGTGGCGGTATCCGGTGATTCAGAGCGAGGGATTCTGGCTGTTCCGCACGCGACTGCATCTCCTGCGGTCGCGCGACGGTGCCGCCGCGCGGTGACGCCGCTCATGGGGGCTGAGCGGATGTTCTTCCGGCCGATCCTGCAGGGCGCCATTCGCGCTTCGGGTTTCCTGTCACTCGCCAGGCGCATGGACGCCCGGCCCGATACCTTCCGTGTCCTGGTCTACCACAGGATTGCCGAACCCGATGGGCCGGCATGCGGCGACCCGACCCTGATCAGCGCGTCGCCGGAGATGTTCCGCGTGCAGGTACGCTACCTGGCACGGCACTACAATCCGGTCAGCGGTGATCGGGTGCTGCAGGCGCTGCGCGGCGAGGCCGCGCTTCCTCCCCGGGCGGTGCTGGTGACCTTTGACGACGGATACCGTGACTTCGCGACCCACGCGTGGCCCATACTCAAGGAGTACGGCGTGCCCGCGGTCATGTTCGTTCCCACCGCGTTTCCGAGCGTGGGCCGGGCGTTCTGGTGGGATGTGCTCCACGATGTCGTGGCCGGCGCCACGGTGCCGCACGCGACGCTGCCGATGCTCGGTCCCACCGCGCTGGGCACGGAGCACGAACGGCAGGCGACAGTCCGGCGGTTGAACCGCCGGCTGCGGCTGCGTCCTCCCGAGGAGGTCGCACAGCTCATACGGGAGACCATCCAGGCCCTCGGCGTGCCGGTGCCCGAGCACGACCTGCTGCTCTGCTGGAACGATCTCCGCGCGTTGGCCAGCGAAGGGCTGATGGTCGCCGCGCACACGCGTCATCACCCGCCGGTCCCGTCGCTACGGCCCGAGGACGTGGCCGACGAGATCCGACAGGCGCGGGCGGATCTGCAGCGGGAACTCGGCGCGGCGCCGCCCATGTTCGCGTACCCGTTTGGGATGGCCGACCCCGATGCCCTGCCGATCCTCGAGGCCGAAGGCATCGTGGCCGCGTTCACGATGGCGCCGGGCGCCAATACCCTTGGCGAGACCAACCCCCTGCTGCTCTGCCGTCGCGCGGTGAACGGCGCGAAGACGCTGACTGACCTCGCGCTCAGCTTGATCTCGCCGTACGCGCGGCTCCAGCACTGGCGCTGGCAACGGGCGCACGGGAGCGGTCTGACCTGATCCTGGACCGATGATACAGAACGCGATGGTCGCACCCGTGCTCACCCCCGCCCCGCGCGTCACGACGCACGTCGCTGGAACGCTGGCGGACGCTGCGCCGGATTGGGATGTTCTGACTGCTTCGGCCGCTGAGCCCAGCGTTTTCGCCACCTTGGACTGGATGAGCCTGTGGTGTGACCTGCAAGGCCGCGGCACACAGCCGTACGTGATCGTGGCCCGGCGGTCCGACGCGGTGGTGGGTATCGCGCCGCTGGTGCGCGTGGCCGGCCGGCTCGGACCGATCGCCGTGCGGACCGTGCGCTTCATGGGCGGCGGCGTGGGCGCCGACCATCTCGACTTCGTCGTGGAGGCTGCCGGGGCCGACGAGACGCGCGCGTTGCTGGTGACCCGCCTGCTCGATGACGCCGGCGGGTGGGATGTCGCGGAGTTGTTGCGCGCCAGCGACCGCCTGGCCGCCTCCGTCGCGCGGGTGGTCGGCGCGCGGCCGGAGTTTCACTGCGCGATCACCGAGGCCGACGCCTCGCCGGTGCTGTCGCTGCCGTCGAGTTGGGACGAACTCGCGCGCCGGCTGCCGTCGGGCTTGGCGTCCAGGGTCGCGTACTATGATCGCCGCCTGCGGAAGGACCACCGCGGCGCGGCGTTCGAGCAGGTTGACGACCCCACGGTGCTGCCCGACGCCTGGGAGGATCTGGTCAGGCTGCACGGCTCGCGGTGGGGAGCCCGTGGTCGCCCGGGCGCGTTCGCCGAGCCGTTGTTCGCCACCTTCCACCGACGCTTCGCCGAGCGCGCGCTGTCGCGCGGCTGGTTGCGATTCTACCGGTTGCGGGTGGCCGGGCAGTGTGTCGCGGCGCTGTACTGCCTGTCGATGGCCGGTCGGGTGTCGTTCATTCAGGGGGGATTTGATCCCGCGTGGCAACGCTACAGCGTGGGCACGATGGTCGTCGCGTATGCGATCAAACAGGCCATCGCCGAGGGCGCGCGTGAGTTCGACTTCCTCCGGGGTGTGGAGTCCTACAAGATGCGGTGGACCACTCACCTGCGCAAGGACATGAACGTGGTGCTCGTGCCGCGACGGCTGCGCAGCGCCGCGGCGGTCGCGTGGCAGCGAAGCCGGAGCCGGATCGGCACAGGGATCCGCCGGGTCCGCCGGCTGGTCGGCCGCTGAGCGCCTCATCGGCGATGACGATTCATTCCGGCTTGGTCCTCTATCCTAAGATCGCTCACAGCCTGGCCGGGCTGATCTTGCACCCGATCACGCTCGAACGCGCGAAAGCGCTCATCGCGTCGCGGCTTGCCCACCGGGAGGCGCGGTTCCTCGAGATGGTCCGCACGCGCATCTACGACCATGCGCGTAGCCCGTACCGGACTCTGCTTCGCATGGCGGGGTGCGAGATGGGCGACATTGAACGCGCGGTCCGCCGCGACGGGCTGGAGACCGCGCTGACCGCGCTCCGCGAAGCCGGGGTCTATCTCTCGTTCGAAGAGTTCAAGGCGCGCACCGAGGTGGTGCGGGGCAGCCAGACGTTTCGGTTCGCCGAGTCGGACTTCGACAATCCCGCACCGGGCTCCGCCGTGGACACGCGCACGGGCGCGACAACGAGCCGGGGCTCCGCGGTCGCGATGCGGTTCGACTTCCTGGCCGCGCAGCGGGCGCCGTCGTATCACGTGATGCTGGACGCGCTGGACGCCGCCGATGCCCCCATCGTCATCTGGCATCCGGGATTCCCGTCCGGCGCCGGCATCTCGGCGTGGCTGGCGCTGGCGAAGATGGGCCGGCCGCCACGGCACTGGTACTCGATGACCGACCCGCACGGCCCGACGGTTGCGCCACGGCATCGCATGCTGCTCGAGACCGCGCACGTGCTGAGCCGCGCCGTGGGCCGGCCGCTCCCGCTCCCGGACTTCACGCCCGTCAGTCAGCCCGAACGTGTGGCGGATGGTCTGCGCGCGATCCTCGGCCGCCATGGCCGGTGCGCCCTCATCACGACGCCGAGCGCGGCCGTGCGGCTGGCGGCTGCGGCCGGGGGCCGCGACGCGGCCCTGAGCGGGCTCGCGATCATCGTCGGCGCCGAGCCGCTCACCGAGGGCAAGCGGGCCGAGATCGTGGCAACCGGCGCGCGCGTGGGCGTGCAGTACGTGCTGACCGAAGGGGGCGCAATCGGTGCCGCGTGCGGCCGGCCGGCGGCGGCGGACGACACACACTTCATGGCCGATTGCTATGCGATGATCCTCCACCGCCGCGAGTGGCCGCTCGTCGGCGAGGTCGACGCGTTCATGTTTACCACGCTGCTGCCGTCGGCGCCCAAGATCATGCTGAATGTCGAGAGCGACGACTTCGGGGTGGTGACCCACCGGGAATGTGGGTGCGCGTGGGATGCCCTGGGCCTGCGGACGCACCTGCACACGATCCGCAGCTTCACCAAACTGACGGGCGAAGGCGTGACGGTGTTGGGCACAGACTGCCTCAGGGTGCTTGAGGAGATCCTGCCGAGGGAGTTCGGCGGCCGGAGCATTGACTACCAGCTCCTCGAGGCTGAAGACGAGGACCGCCTGACCCGTCTGCTCCTCGTGGTCAGCCCCTCAGTGGGCCCGGTGGATGAGGAGCGGGTGCGGGCGCGGTTCATCGAGGAACTGCGCGATCGGACTCGGCCGCGCAGCGTCATGCCGCCGCTATGGCGCCAGGCCGAGACCATTCGCGTGGTGCGGCGCGAGCCGCTCTTGACGCCGCGCGGCAAGCTGCTGCCATTCTACACGCAGGCGGCCACGGCGCGGCCGGGGCAGGGGATGGTGACCGCCCAATGACGGCCATGCCCAGCCTCGCCGGGGTCGGCGCGCAGCTCTCGGTTGTGCGGAGCCTGACGGCACTCATCGTCCGGCCGTGCACGCCCCGAAGCGCGCGGGCATTGATCCGCCGCCGCCTGCGAGAGCGACGGGAGCTGTTTCTCGCGACGGTCCGCGACTGCGTCTGGGCGTACCCGGCAAGTCCGTACCGGCAACTGATGGAGGCCATGGGCTGGACGCTCGACCGCCTCATCGAGCACGTCCGGCGGCACGGCGTCGAGGCCACGCTGGTGGCGTTGCGTGATGCGGGCGTCTACCTGACCCACGATGAGTTCAAGGGCCGTAGACCCGTCGTGCGGGGCGGGTTCCGGCTCGAGGTCACCGAGGCCGACTTCGACAACCCGGCGGTGCACCCTGCGTTCGAGATCCGCACGGGCGGGACGCGCACGCTGGGCGGCTCGCGTGTGCCGGCCACGTTCGACTACATGAGCCAGCAGCGGGCGCCGGTGTGGTGCCTGTCGCTCGAAGCGCTGGGCGCCAGCGACTGGCCTGTGATTGTGTGGATGCCCGCGGTCACCCACGGCGGCGGGCTCGGGTGGTGGCTCGCGCTCCTGCACATGGGACGGCCAGCCCTCCGGTGGTTCTCGATCACGAATCCCGATGACGAGGCGATACCGACGCGGCACCGGTTGCTGTTCCGCCTAGCCCAGCGCGTGGGCCGGTTGCGCGGGTTGCGCGTGCCGTACCCCGAGCACGCCGCGCTGAACGACGCCGATGTCGTGCTCGACGCGGTCGTCGAGGCGCGTCGCCGGGCTGGCGGGTGCGCGGTGATTTCGAGCCCGAGCGCCGCGACGCGGCTCGCGGCGGCGGCCGCGCAGCGGGGCACGGACCTTCAACACGTTGCGCTGCTGGTGGGCGCCGAGCCGCTGACCCCGGGCAAGCACGAGGAGATCATCAAGTCCGGTGCGCGGGTCGGGGTCCGGTACGTGCTCACCGAAGCCGGCGCCGTGGGCGGTACGTGCGGAAATCCCGAGGCGATCGACGATCTGCACTTCGTCGCCGATGCGTTTGCCATGATCCTCACGCCGAGGGTGCTGCCGGACGGTCAGACCGCCAAGGCCTTTGTGCTCACGACCCTGCTGCCGACGAGTCCGAAGGTCCTGCTCAACGTCGAGAGCGACGACTTCGGCCAGGTCACCGAGCGCCGGTGCGGCTGCCTGTGGGACGAGCTCGGCCTGCACACCCACCTGTCGACGATACGGAGTTTCTCGAAGCTCACGGGCGAGGGGGTCACGATTCTCGGCAGCGACGTGGTCCGCATTCTCGAGGAAGTATTGCCGCGCGCGTTTGGCGGGCAGAGCACCGACTATCAGCTCGTCGAGGCCGAAGACGGTGACCGGCTCACCCGGCTCTACCTGTATGTCAGCCCGGCGATCGGGCCGGTGGACGAAGATCGGGTCCGTCAGCGGTTCATCGACGAACTGCGCGACCCCACGCGGCCGCGCAGCCTGATGCCACCATTGTGGCGGCAGGCCGAGACCATTCGGGTCCTGCGCCGCGCACCCGTCCCGACCGTGCGAGGCAAGCTGCTCCCGTTCCACACACTGGCACAGTCCGGATCGGCGCTCGACCGCAACGGGCCCGCATCCGGGCCCGACTCTCAGGGGGTGTGAGTGATGAACGCACGGTGGCGCGCACGCGCGCTGATCTTGCTCATGGTGTTGGTGCCGCTGGCCGGCGCACACGGTCAGACCGGAGAGCCGATCAAGATCGGCGTGCTCGCCGAACAGACCGGATTCTTCAGCCTGGCCGGTCAAGATGCGGTGTCCGGCGCGCGGCTGTTCGCCGACGAGCAGAACGGCCGGGGCGGGATCAACGGGCGGCCGATCGAGCTGATCATCCAGGACACCGCGTCGGATCCCGAGCGGGCGATCATCGGCGCCCGCAAGCTGATCGACCAGGACCGTGTCGTAGCGATCGTCGGGCTCGGGTTGGTCTCGAACGCCGCCGCGGTTGCACCCATCGTGGCCACCCGGGGGCCGGTCATGCTCTCGGTCTCAGGCGCATTCCTCCCGCAGCAGAACCAGCCCATGGTGTTCGCATTCAACCCGTCGGTGCTCGACTTTATGTCCGGCGGCATGCGCTGGCTGCAGCAGCAGAAGAAGATGAAGGTCGCGCTGATCACTACGAACGACGCGACCGGTCAGGTCTCGGAACGCGCCTACCGGATCCTGGTGCGGCGCTACGGCATGACCTCGACCGGCATCGAGTTCTTCAACCCCGCCGCCACCAGTGCCGCAGCCGAGTTGACCAAGATCCGCGATAGCGGCCCGGACGCGGTGGTGGCCTGGACCGTCGGACGATCGACCGGCGTCATTGCCGCCGCGGTGCAGCAACTGGGGATGAGCGACCGGCCATTTCTCACCTCGGCCGGCAACGTGAGCGGCGCCTTCCTTCGCCAGCTCCAGGGCATGGGCGCCGACTTCTTCGTCATGCCGGTGACGAAGGACATCCTCGACGTCGAGTACCTTGACGCCAAGGATCCGCAGTACCCGCTGGTCAAGGCGTACCGCGAGGCGTTCGTGCGGCGCTTCAACTCCGCGCCGTCGGCGGTCTCTGGCGGTGCATACGACGCAATGCGCGTGTTGACCGAGGCGATCCGCAGGGCCGGGACCGACCAGGCCGCGCTCGCCAAGACGATCGAGAACATGAAGGGGTTCGTCGGCGTGCAGGGCACCTACAACTTCGCGCCGGGCCGGCACCGGGGCCTTGACGCCGCCGTGCTGATTCCCGTCCGCGTCGTCAAAGGGCAGCTCGTCCCGGCGCGTTAGCGCATGACCGTCCTCTTGCAGATTCTGATCAGCGGTCTGACGACCGGGGCGGTGTATGCCCTGGTGGCCCTGGGGTTCACCATGATCTTCAACGTCAGCCGCGTGTTGAATCTCGCGCAGGGGGCGTTCCTCACATACGGCTCGCTGGTCACGTACACGCTGCTCGTCGAGCGCGGCCTGCCGTACTGGCTCGCCGCGGCCGTGGGCGTCGCCGCGGCCGCGAGCCTCGGCGTGCTGATCGACCGTCTCGGTCTGGGGCGGGCGTACGGCCAGGGCGGTCTGGCGCCGCTGCTGGTCATCACCATGGGCCTCTCGATCTTGCTCGAGGGTGTGGCGCAGACCGTCTGGGGTACCGTGCCGGTGCGGCTGCCGTCGCTGCTGGGCGACGCGCCGGTGCGACTCGGCGCGCTGGCCGTGGCGCCGCAGAGTCTGGTGATCCTGGCGGTGCTGGTGGTCGTCGCCGGCGCCGCGGCCCTGTTCTTTGCGCGCACCACGCTTGGGGTGACCATGCGCGCCGTTGCCGACAACCGGATGGCCGCAGGCATGATCGGCGTGGACGTGCAGCGGACCAGCGCGCTGGCCTTCGCCATCGCCGGTGTGGTCGGTGCGATTGGCGGTATCCTGCTGGCGCCGCTGGCGTTCACCGGTTACGACAGCGGGACTCTTGTTGGGCTCAAAGGGTCCGTGGGTGCGATCATCGGCGGCATGTACAGTCCGATGGGCGCGCTGGCCGGCGGACTGCTCATCGGTGTGGTCGAGAGCCTCGGGATCGGCTACGTCTCGTCGCTCTTCAACAACACGGTGACGTTCGTGGCCCTCATGGCTGTATTGATGGCGCGGTCGTTCCTCCGGCCTCCGCACCTCGAAGCGGCGCGCACGCAGCGTACCCGCTACCACGCGGTCGCCGGCCGCGGTCGGCTCTGGCAGGGCCTGCTGGTATCCGGCGGCCTGCTGGCGGTGCTGCCGCGTGTGCTGCCCAACGACTACATGTTGAGCGTCGCCACGCTGATCGGTGTGCTGGCGATCGCGGTCATCGGGCTCGACCTGCTCAAGGGGGTCGCCGGCATGCTGTCGCTCAGCCAGGGCGCGTTTCTCGGGCTCGCGGCCTACGGTTCCGCGATTCTGACGACGCGGCTCGGCTGGCCCCCGCTGGCGGCGCTCATGGTCATGGCGGCGGTCAGCGCCGCGGTCGCGGCTGCCCTGGCGGCGTCGAGCGTGCGGCTTGAGGGATACAACCTGGCCCTGGCCACGCTGGGCTTCTCGGTGATCGCGCAGGACTTGGCGACCGGGCTGCGCGACCTGACCGGCGGCGCGAGCGGCATCGTCGGGATCGGCGCGTTCGCGCTCGGCCCCCTCGAGATCGGCAGCGGGCTGCCGATGTACTACCTGGCCTGGGGTCTGGTGCTCACCGGCGGGCTGCTGATGCGCAGCCTGCGCCGCAGCCAGGCCGGCCGTGCGCTCGAGGCACTGGGCCAGCAGGAGGCTGCGGCGGCCGCGATCGGCGTGCCGGTGAAGCGCTCGAAGGTCTTCGCGTTTGTGATCGCGGCGATCTTCGCGTCGGTGGCCGGCAGCCTCTACGCGCACCTGACCAGTTTTGTCTCGCCCGGGCTCGCCGGCATGGGGATGTCGGTGACCTTGCTCACGATGCTCATCGTGGGGGGCGAGGGCTACATCTGGGGTGGTGTCGTCGGCGCCGCGGTCATTCGCCTGGTCCCGCAGGTGTTCAGCTTCCTCCAGGGGCACGAGATGCTGGTGGAGGGCGCCGTGCTCGTGCTGGCGATGAAGTTCATGCCGGACGGTCTGTGGGGCGCCGGCGCGCGGTTGCTCGACCGCACGGCTGCGGTCTGGACCGGTCGCCGACCCTTTGCGATGCCGGGGGCGGCCCGTGAGCGTGCCTGAGCTGCGGGCGGAGGGGCTCACCAGGCGCTTTGGCGGCCTGACCGCAGTGGCCGGCATCTCGCTGACCCTGGCGCGCGGTGAGATCCTCTCGGTGGTCGGGCCCAATGGCGCGGGCAAGACCACGCTGCTCAACCTCATCACCGGCGTGCTGCCCGCCGAGGCCGGTGCGGTCTGGCTCCGTGAGCGCCTGATCACCGGGCTCACGCCGGATACGATCGCCCGCGCCGGTGTCGTGCGCACGTTCCAGCAGCCGCGATTGTTTCGTTCGATGACCGTCCTGGAAAACTGCATGGCCGGCGCGTTCCGGCACGCGCGGTGCAGCCTGCTGGCCGGCGCGCTTGGTCTGCCGTCGAGCCGGCAGGCGTCGCGGCGCGCGCGGGCGCTGGCCGAGTCCTGCCTGCGCCGCGTGGGCCTTGAGCACGCGGCAGACCTGCAGGCCGACGTGCTCACGACCGGGCAACAGCGCCTGCTCGAGGTCGCGCGCGCGCTGTCGGCGAGACCCACGGTGCTGTTGCTGGACGAGCCGGCCGCCGGTCTCGACGACGATGAGACGGCGCGGCTGGGCGCGCTGATCCGCTCGGTGTGCGACGAGGGGTACGCGGTGCTACTCATCGAGCATGACATGCACCTGGTCATGGGGATCTCGGACCGGGTGCTTGTGATGAACGAAGGCCGTCCCGTGACCACCGGGACGCCTGAGCAGGTGCGCCATCATCCCGACGTCATCGCCTGTTACCTCGGCGAGGCCGCGTAGCATGCTGCGTGTGAGCGGTCTGGCGGCCGGGTACGGCATGCTCGAGGTGCTGAAGGACGTCACCGCCGAGGTGGGCGACCGCGAGGTGGTGACTCTGCTCGGGCCCAACGGCGCCGGCAAGACGACGCTGTTCCGCGCCGTCGCCGGGCAGATCAAACCCATGCGCGGCAGGATCGACTTCGGCGGGCACGATCTGACCCGGCTTTCAATCTGGCAGATCGCCCGCCTGGGAATCGGCTATGTCCCCGAAGGTCGGCAACTCTTCGGTACGCTGACCGTGGCCGACAACCTCGATCTCGGCTCGGCGCACGCGCGGCCGGCCGCCCGGCGCTACCGGCGGCAGCAGATGGACTTCGCCTTTGCGTTGTTCCCCATCCTGGGCGAGCGTCAACGGCAACTCGCCGGCACGCTGTCCGGCGGGCAGCAGCAGATGCTCGCGATCGCGCGCGCGATCATGGCGCGGCCGCAGTTCTTGATCCTCGACGAACCCTCGCTCGGGCTCGCGCCCCAGGTCGTGCGGAGCATCTTCCAGGCGGTCCGCGCGATCCACGACGAGGGTGTGGGAGTCTTGCTCATCGAGCAGAATGCCACCGCGCTGACCATCAGCGATCGTGTCTACGTGATGGAGCGCGGCCGCATCGTGCTCTCCAAGCGTGCCGCAGAGGTCAACCGGGCCGAGAGCGTTCAGCGGTTCTACCTGGGCGGTGCCACGCCGCCTGTGACGGGTGACGCATGATTGCACAGACCGCGGCCGCGCAGGCCGCCTACGGGTCGGATCTGATCGTGGCGATGCTGCGGTCGTTCGGCATCGAGTACGTGGCCGCGAATCCGGGCGCGACGTTTCGCGGACTGCACGAGTCGCTTGTGCACCACGCGCCAGGCGGCGCGCCGGAACTCATCGAGGTCTGCCACGAGGAGATCGCGGTCGCGATCGCGCACGGCTACGCCAAGGCGACCGGCCGGCCCATGGCCGCGGCGCTGCACAACGTGGTCGGCCTCACGCACGCGGCCATGGCGATCTTCAACGCCTACTGCGACCGCGTACCGGTCTTGCTGCTGGGCGGCACCGGTCCCATGGACACGACGCAGCGCCGGCCGTGGATCGACTGGGTGCACACCGCGTTTCCCCAGTCCGATCCGGTGCGCCCGTTCCTCAAGTGGGACGATCAACCGGCGACGCTCGCCGCGGCCGTGGACTCGTTCATTCAGGGTTACCGCCTGATGGTCGCCGACCCGCCGGGTCCGGTGTATCTGTGCTACGACGTCCTGTTGCAGGAGGAGGTGCTGCCCGCGGCGCCCGTCGTGCCGTCACCCGCCGACTACCCGGTGCCGGCAGCGCCCGCCCCGGACCCGGAAGCCATTGCCCGCGCCGCCGACCTGCTGGCCGGTGCCCGATCCCCGGCCATCATCGCGGAGGGCCTGATGCTCTCGCCCGGTGCCGGCGACTTGCTCGAGGCCGTGAGCGCGCGGCTGGCCGCGCCGGTGATCGAGATCACGCGCAGCGGGTCGTCGTTGCGGAACAC
>JAVKJV010000012.1:76182-80196 GCA_031458775.1 Candidatus Fervidifonticultor quartus
CTCGACCTCACCGGATGCGAGGGCGAGGTGCTCCGCGAGGCCGACGTCGTCCTGGCCGTCGGCGTGCGCGATCTCGAAGCCGCGGTCTCGCGGACCGACGACGGCAGCCGAGCCGTCACGCGCATGACCGGGAGTGATGCGCGCATCGTCGATCTTGGTCTTCGCTATTCGGGCATGCGGAGCTGGCTGGCCGAGAGCGGCCGGCCGCTCCCGGTGGCTGAGTGCATCACCGCGCGGCCCGATCTGGGTTTGCGCGCGCTGCTGGAGCGATTGCGAGCCTCGATCCCCGACGAGGCCGAGAGCCCGGCGGCGCGCGAGGCACGGGAACGGCGCGCGGCGCGGTGGGCCGAGGTCCGGCGGCGAACGCGTGACGGGTGGCTGCAGCAGGCGCGGGCGAGCGCGGGCGAGGTGCCGATCGCACTGTCGACGCTGGCGCTGGCCGTAGGTGAGGCGCTCCGCGGACACGAGATCGTGCTCGCGAACGGCACGGCCAACGGCTGGGCCAGGCGCGTGTGGACCTGGGACCGCCCCGACGTGTTCCTCGGCGACAGCGGCGGATACGGCAAGGGGTACGGGCCCGGCGCCACGGTGGGCGTCGCGCTGGCGCACCGCCGCAGCCACCGGGTCGTGCTGGACCTGCAGGGCGACGGCGACCTGCTCTACACGCCGGCCTCGCTGTGGACGGCGGCGCACCACCGACTGCCCATGCTCGTGGTCGTGTTGAACAACCGGTCGTACTATCAGGACGAGGGCCACCAGCGCAAGCTCGCGCGGGCCCGCGGCCGGTCGCTCGAGCGGGCCGGTGTCGGCGTGCGCATCGAGGATCCCGAGGTCGATATCCCTGCACTGGCGCGGAGCCTGGGCGTGTTCGCCGAAGGTCCGGTCCATCGCGCCGACGACCTGCCGCGCGCGCTGGACGCGGCGTTGCGCGTGGTGGTCGACGATCGCCGGCCCGCGCTTGTGGACGTGATCACCCAACCCCGCTAGAGACCGAACGTCTGAGGGAGGCTGGAGCGTGGACGTCAACGACCGGCGCGGCACGCACGACGGCGCGCGCATCGATCCGGCGCTGCGGGCGCGCCTGATCGCGAGCATGAAGCCAGCCGACGGCGCGGTGCCCGCGTTCATCTTCTCGAGCCCGGACGTCTACGACGCCGAGTTGCAGCGTATCTTCGCCCGGAGTTGGTTGTTCGTCGCGCACGAGTCCGAGGTGCCGGAGCCGGGCGACTACGTGACCCGGTACATGGGCGAAGATCCAGTCATCGTCACACGCGCGGAAGACGGCCAGGTGCGCGTCTTCCTGAACATGTGCCGCCACCGCGGCATGCGTCTGTGCCGGGCCGATATGGGAAACACATCGCACTTCCGCTGTCCCTACCACGGCTTCACGTACGACAACAGCGGGCGGCTCGTCGGCGTGCCGTTCCACAAGGAGGCGTACGGCGACCGGCTCGACCGCGACGCGCTCAGGCTCTTCCAGCCGCGCTGCGACAGCCACGCCGGTCTGATCTTCGCCACCTGGGCCGACGAAGGGCCGTCGCTGGCCGAGTACCTGGGTGACGCCCGCTGGTATCTCGACGTGCTCTTCCGGCGCGCCACGATGGAGGTCGTCGGGCCGCCGCAGCGGTGGGTGGCCGATGCCAACTGGAAGCTGGCGGCCGACAACTTCGCGAGCGACGCGTACCACACCGCCACGACGCACGCGTCGATCGCGGCGATTGGGCTGACGCCCTCGATCGCCTTCGGCAAGGACGGGTACCAGATCAGCCTCGCCCACGGCCATGGCTGTGGGCTCGGGATCAGCCCGCAGCCGATGGTGCCCGAGGAGGTGCTGGCGTTGTACGCACGGCACCTGCCGCCCGAGCAGGCGGCGCTCTGGCGGCAGATCAAGAACCTGCACGCGACCCTGTTCCCCAACTTTTCGCTGCTCCTGACCAGCGCGGCCGGCATCGAGGGCAAACGCATCATGCACACCACGATCCGGTTGTGGCAGCCGAGAGGCCCCGACAAGGTCGAGATATGGTCGTGGCTGGTGGTCGAGCGCGACGCGCCCGACGAGTGGAGGGCGCTGAGCCGGAAGGCGTACATCCTGACCTTTGGGCCGTCGGGAATTTTCGAGCAAGACGATACCGAGAACTGGACCAACATCACGGCAAACACCCGCGGCGCGATCGCGCGGCGCGCGGCGACCTTCAACTACACGATGGGTGTCGGCCAGGAGCCGCTGGTGCAGGGCTTCCCGGGGCCGGGCCGGGTCATCGACACCAAGTTCCAGGAAGCGAACGCGCGCAATTTCTACGGCCGCTGGCTGGAGATGATGCTGGCATGAGCGCCGGGCCCGACGTGTACCACGAGATCACGCAGTTTCTCTATCGCGAGGCCGAGCTGCTCGACAGCGGCCGCTTCGACGAGTGGCTGGACCTGTTGACCGACGACATCACCTACCACATGCCGGTGCGCATCAACCGCGAGAGGGGCGACTATCCCGACGCGTCCGAGGCCATGGAGCACTTCTCCGAGGACCGCGTGACCCTGCGGCTGCGCGTGGAGCGGCTGAAGACCGACTTCGCGTGGGCCGAGGATCCGCCGTCCCGGACCCGACGGTTCGTGTCCAACGTGCGCGTGTCACCCGGCCCGGACGGTGCCACCGATGTCCGCAGCTACCTGTTGATCTACCGGAACCGTGGGGACACGCCGGCCGTCGAGATTCTCTCGGCCGAGCGGCGCGACGTGCTCGTGCGCGTTGGCCGCGTCTGGAAGATCCGGCGGCGTACGATCATCGTCGACCAGGCCAGCCTGGGCGCGAAGAACCTTGCGATCTTCTTCTAGCGGCGTCGGGGTGCCGATCATGGTCGACGAACACACTGCGGCAGAGATGGAGCTGACCAACGAGTTCGCGCTGGTGCGCGTGCGCAAGGTCTTCACGCGGAACGGCGTGCGTCTCGAGATTTCCTCGCCGCGGCTCGGCTACAGCATCCGGCTCGACCCGCTGGCGCTGGAGAGCCTGACCTGGCAGACGAGCGAGACGTTCACCCGGTTCCTCGAGGACCCGTACGGGCCGGGCCACGGCGGCACGCCGTAGGCTCGAGCGCGCGGGCCCATGACGCTATGACCGGCTGGCTGCGGGACAAAGCGACGCTCGTGACCGGCGCGGCCTCGGGCATCGGCGAGGCGGTCGCGGACCGGTTTGTCGACGAGGGTGCGCGAGTCTGCGCCTTCGATCGCGACGCGGCGGGGCTCGAGCGGCTCGCGGCCCGCCATCCGCAGCATGTCGTCACCGTCGCTGGCGACGTCCGGTCGTGGGACGATAACCGGCGCGCGGTGCGCACGGCGGCCGACGCCTTCGGCCGCCTCGACGTGTTCGTGGCCAACGCCGGCGTCGGCGATGCGTTCGTCCGCCTCGTGGACCTGGCGCCCGACGAGCTCGAGCGCGCCTTCGATGAGATCTTCGGCGTCGACGTGAAGGGCTATCTGCTGGGCGCGCGCGCCGCGGTGCCGGCGCTCGTGCAGACCGGCGGGTGCATGATCCTCACGGCGTCGAGCGCCGGGGTGTTTGCCGGCACCGGCGGCGTACTCTACACCGCGGCCAAGCACGCGGTCGTGGGCCTGATCCGCCAGCTCGCACACGAGCTGGCGCCGAAAGTCCGTGTCAACGGCGTGGCGCCCGGCGGGACGCTGACGGGGATGCAGCCGGCGCCGAGCCTGCGCGACCGCGGCGGTCCCAGACCGGAGACGTCGCGCGCAGAGCGGATACGCGTCGCGAACCCGCTCGGGCTCGCGATGCGGCCGTCTGACCACACCGCGGCCTACGTGCTGCTGGCCTCGGACCAGGCGCGCGCGATGACCGGCGTCGTGCTCGAGAGCGACGGCGGGCTGCGCGCGAGAGGACTCTGGGACGTGGCCGGCGGCCGCGACCTCTAGCAGGGTGCTGAAGAATCGCGGGCAGGGTTGATTGCTCCCATGCCGTGGTCTCCGCGACTCAGGTTGAGACTCTTGACAGGAGGCGTCCGAGTG
>JAVKJV010000120.1:0-4105 GCA_031458775.1 Candidatus Fervidifonticultor quartus
CTTTCCTTGACACCCCAAAATCAGCGATGCTACGCTGAAGTGCAATGGTTGGCACTCTCGTCGTGTGAGTGCCAACCTCAACCTGGAGGGGTCGGCGTGAGACTGGAAGACCGCAAGCGAGCCGTGCTTTGCGCGGTCGTTGAGGAGCACATCCGGTCGGCAGAACCCGTCGGCTCGGAGCACCCGGTGCTGCTTGAGCACCTCGGGTGCAGCTCGGCCACGATCCGCAGCGCCATGGCCGCTCTGGAGGACGAGGGGCTGCTCACACATCCCCACACCTCGGCCGGTCGGGTCCCGACCGACTACGGCTACCGGGTGTACGTGGACATGGTGCTGGCGGGGCCGCTGCCCGCCAGCGAGCGGCAGGCGATCCGTCGCGACGTTGGCCACGTGGCTGGCGATGCGACCGATCTTGGCGATCAGGCTGCGCACATCCTGTCGTTGGTGACGCGCTATGCCTCGGTGGTTGCGCCGGCCGGACTGCGGCAGCAGACGTTCGACTCGCTCCACCTGCTGGCGCAGGGGCCGGGGCGCGCGCTTGCGGTCATCACCACAAGTGCCGGCACGCTGCAGGGCCGGCTCATCGACCTGCCGCCCGGGGTGGCGGCCGCTGACCTGGAGCAGTTGTCCCGTGTCATCACCCAGCGCCTCCATGGGATGCGCATCGCCGACCTCACCCAGGAGCGCCTCGAACAGGTCATCGGCGAAGCGTCGCGCGACCAGCAACTCGTCGACGCCGTGAAAGCCTGGCTGCGCCGGGACCTGGCGCGCGGCAGCCGGCCCAGGTTTCACGTTGAGGGCGCGCGGCACCTGCTCAATGAACCGGAGTTCAGCCGTCCGGAAGCCGCCACGCAGGTACTCAGCGCCCTCGAGGAGCACACAGTGCTCGCGCAGGCGCTGGCTGCCGTGCCCGAGCAGGGGGTGTGGATTGCGATCGGATCGGAGAATCGGCTTGCGGAGCTGCGCGCGTGCAGCGTCGTGGCGGCTCCGTACGGCGTCGGTCATGACGCCGGTGGTACCGTAGCCATTGTGGGCCCGACCCGCATGCGCTACCGCCGGGCCGTTGCGGCGGTGCAGTACGTCGCCGACCGATTGACCGAAGCCCTGAGGCGCTCGGCGTAGCGTGGACCCCGCCCCCGTCGTCCAGTAGGCACCGGGACCGGTACCCATGGCAACGCGAGACCTGTACGAGATCCTCGGTGTTGACCGGCGTGCCACGCAGGAAGAGATCAAACAGGCGTACCGACGGCTCGCACGCGAGACGCACCCGGACGTGCGACCCAATGACCCGACCGCGACCGAACGCTTCAAGGAGATCAACGAAGCGTACTCGGTTCTGAGTGATCCCGCCAAGCGCAGCCAGTACGACCGGTTTGGCCAGATCGGCGCTGATCGGGGCCCGTTCGGCGGTTCGAGCCCGTTCGATGACATCTTCGACATGTTCTTTGGCGCGCGACCGCGGACCGCGCCGGCGGAGCCCGCCGGGCCCGAGCGCGGCGCCGATCTGCGCTATGACCTGGAGATCACCCTGGAGGATGTCGCGTGGGGTGTTGAGCGCCGCATCACCGTGCCGCGGCTGGAGACATGTCCCGCCTGCTTCGGGACCGGCGCCGAGCGGGGTTCCCGGCCGGAGACGTGTCCGGCGTGCCGGGGGACCGGCGAGGCCCGCGTAGTCCAGCGCACGGTCTTCGGCACGATGACGCAGATCGGGCCGTGCGGCCAGTGCGGCGGCACCGGCACCTACATTGCCAATCCATGTCGACAGTGTCGCGGAGCCGGGCGGTCCGAGGTGCAACGGGAAGTCGTCGTGAAGGTGCCGGCCGGTGTGGAGGACGGGATGTCGTTGCGGCTGACCGGTGAGGGCGAGGCTGGCGCCCACGGCGGCGGGCGGGGTGACCTGTACGTGGTCATCAGGGTGGCGCCGCACCCGGTGTTCACGCGCCGCGGCCGTGACCTCATCGGCGAGTTGCCCATCTCCATGGTCCAGGCGGCGCTCGGCGACGAAGTCCAATTTGCCGGCCTTGAGGGTACCGAGACGGTGAGGGTGCCGCCTGGCACGCAGCCCGGCGACACCCTCACCGTGCATGGCCGCGGCCTCCCTGACCTGCGGGGCGGCCGCGGCAACCTCTACCTCAATGCCCGTGTGCAGGTGCCCAAGCGCTTGACCGCCGAGCAGCGGGCGCTACTCGAGGCCCTCGCCGAGCAACTCCGCGAACCCGGCTCACGCGCCGCGAAGGAGGGGGCCGGGGAAGTACGCCGGGGATCCGGCGCCCGGTCGCCCAGGCGTGGCCGGCGACCGATCCTGGACAAGATGAGGGGACTGCTGCAATAGCCCGTGCGGTGACATGGACCGAGGTCTCGTTCGGCGTCCGGCCCTCGCACGCCGAGACCGCTATCGGCATCATCTTGCGCCTCGTGCCGCAGGGGCTGTCCGAGTCCGGGCGGGGCCGGCGCGTGTTGCGCGTCTATCTGCCTCGGAGCGGTCACGGGCGTCGCGTCTTCCGCGCGCTCGCGCGCGAGCTGCGCGCCGCCGGGTTTGCGCCGCACGTGGCCACGCGGCCGATTTCACAGGCCGCGTGGCAGGATGCCTGGAGGGTGCATGCGCGGCCTGTCAGGATCGGACGGCTGGCGGTGTTGCCGACCTGGTGGAAGGCGGCGGCCGGGGCGACCGCGGTGGTGGTGCGGATTGATCCCGGGATGGCCTTTGGGAGCGGCGAGCATCCGACCACACACCTCTGCCTGGCGGCAATCGAGCGGCACCTTACACCTGGCGCCACCGTGATCGACATCGGCACCGGATCCGGGATTCTGGCGATTGCCGCCGCGCGGCTGGGCGCTCGGCGGGTGCTGGCGCTGGACAACGATCCGGTGGCGGTCGCCGTGGCGCGGCAGAATGTCGCCGCGAACCGCGTCACGTCGCGCGTGCGGGTCATTCGCGCAGATCGATTGGGACCGGCGGTCGCACCCGCACATCTGATCGTCGCGAATCTGACCGCCGACACCCTGGCGCCGTTCCTGTGTGATGCGCACCGATGCCTGCGTCCGGGCGGACGTCTTGTCGCATCGGGATTCACCGCGGCGCGGGAGGCGGACGTGTCGCGCGCTGTGGCCGCGGTCGGCTTGCGACGCGTGGCGATCATGCGGCGACGTGGGTGGTCTGCGTTGCACGCGATCCGTGACTGAGTCTCGCGCGTCGGGCCGGTTGCGGCGGTTCTTTGTGCCGCCCTCGGCGCTTGCCTCGGAAACCGTGCTCCTGCCTGCGCGCGAGTCGCACCACATCGCCACCGTGCTGCGGCTGCGGCCGGGCGAGCGAGTGATCGTGTTCGACGGCCAGCAGGAGGCCGAGGCCGAGCTGCTCACCGTGAGCGACCACGCCGTGACCGCGCGGCTCGTGGGGCCGACACGTGCCGCTGCGCGGCGATTCTCGATCACGTTGCTCCAGGGGATCGCCCGGGGACCGAAGATGGATCTCATCGTGCGCATGGCCACCGAGATCGGTCTCACGGTGATCGCGCCAGTGATCACCGCGCGGTCGCTTCCGGACCCCGGCCCGGCGCGCCTCGAACGGTGGCGCCGAATTGCCCGCGAAGCGGCCGGGCAGTGCGGCCGCGCCGACGTGCCCGAGGTCCGGCCCGGCGCATCGCTGCCGGCGGCGCTCGCCGCGTTGGGCCCGGTCGACCTCTTCATCGTGCCGTGGGAACAGGCCACCCGGCCCGTCGGTCAGGTGATCGCGGGCCGCGCGTTCGTCTCGGCCGCGGTCTTGATCGGACCCGAAGGCGGCTTGCGCGACGACGAGGTGGACGCCGCCCGTGACGCTGGCGCGCAGGATGTGTCGCTCGGCCCGCTCGTCCTGCGCACCGAGACCGCCGGTGTGATCGCGGCCGCGATGCTCCTCTACGAGCGGACGTTGCGGTAGCCGTCTGGCGCGCCGCCGAACTGGTGCTTGCATTTCTATGCATCAGACCGTATACTCATGCCCATGCCGACGCGAGTGAGCATTGTGGGGGCCTCGGGGTACGGGGGCGGGGAGCTGGTGCGGCTGCTGGGGCGGCACCCGGAGGTGAGGCTGACGCATCTGACGGCGGAGAGCCGGCAGGCGGAGCCG
>JAVKJV010000121.1:0-4078 GCA_031458775.1 Candidatus Fervidifonticultor quartus
GCCTGCCGCGTCCTCAAACCAGCGGACGTCAGGGCGCAATGCGACGCCTGCCCGTCTGCCCCGCGACACTCTAGGGAAAACCACGCGCCGGGTCAAACCACGCCTGAAGCTCTCTGCAGCCTCGAAAAACAGCGCGGGGATGGCGCGGGGACCGCGCGGGTTCTCTCTGGCCCTGCCCGATCGCGACCAGATTGTCGAAGCCGGCCGGTTACGCCATGATAGGCGTGCGCCGGGCGGCGCACGGACGGGACATGGCGGCCAGACAGCGGTATCCTGCCAGGACACGCTGCTGTCAGCCGCCACACGTTCTGCTGCTCCGCAAGCAGTAGTGGCGCAGCGACCGCACGACAGGCAGGCGGCCCGGCGCGCGGCTCGGCCTGCGCGAAGCGGGTTTCCTGAGCGATCAGCGACCGTGTGCGCATGCCACGCTGCAGGAGGTTACGACGTTGGGGAACGGCCGCGCAGAATGGTGCGATCAGCGCGGCCACGGACTCGGCGGCAACCGCGACGCGCTGGACGTGCGCTGCCAGGAGACCGCGGAAGATAGCTCGACCACGCGGCGAGCGACCGTCGATGCGTACTCGGCAGCGTTCCTGAAAGGTGACAGACACCTGGCACTGAGCGGCGCGCGACAGAACCGGTGGGAAGCGGATCGGCGTCTGGCGTGTGCGACCGCGGGATCGTGAGACGAAGCATCACCAGCACAGGAGTGAACCATGGCGCAGGACAGCAGCGTGTCGCGTCGTGCAGTGATCAAGCGGGCGATCGCCGCCGGAGGAGCGGCTGCCGGCTCGACATGGCTTTCGAGCTGCTCGTCGTCTCCGACAGTTGCCTGGGACCAGCAAGCCGACGTGCTGGTCGTCGGCTACGGAGGCGCAGGGGCGGCGGCCGCGATCACGGCCGCCGAGTCGGGCGCGTCAGTGATGATCCTGGAGAAGGCGCCGGAAGCCGGCGGCAACACCGCCGTCAGCTCGGGATCCATGCGACTGCCGAGCGACCGCGAGAAGACCGCGCAGTTCCTCAAGGCAATCGGTCTCGGCGCCATTGACGACGAGATGGCGCGGGCGGTGGCGGGGCTGTGGGTCGAGCTGGAGGACTGGTTCAGCGCTCGTGGGGGCCGTCTCGCGATCTCGCCGGCGGCGGCTCGCTGGGCCGGCGTCTTCCCCGGGGCCGAGGCCATCGACCGCATGGCCACGGTCGAGCGCCCCGACGAGTACATCGGCGTCGGGCGCGACCTGTTCGCGTTCCTGGACGGGGTCGTCCGGAAGCAGAGCCGGATCACGGTGGCGCTCAGCACGCCGGTCACCCGGCTGGTTCAGAATCCGGCCACACGCGCCATAGAAGGAGTCGTCGCGGAGCGTGAAGGCAAGACCATCCGGATCAAGGCCAACCGCGGCGTGATCATGGCGCTCGGCGGGTTCGAGGCGAACCGTGCCATGCTGGCCACCTACGTCGAGGAGGCGCCGGTGCCGATCGCGGTGTCCGGAACACCCTACAACACCGGCGACGGCATCCGGATGGCGCTCGATGTGGGTGCCGATCTCTGGCACATGAACGGTGTGGAATGGGCGCGCGACGGGTTCAAGCCGCCCGACCTGCCCGCCGCGTTCTGGCTGCAGCCCAAGGCGTCCGCGTGGATTTCGGTCAACCGCCAGGGACGGCGGTTCCGAGACGAGAGCGTGACGTACGGACACGCCAAGAAGCACCTCGAGGTGTTTCATTTCGACATGAGAGAGTCGCGGTGGCTCAACCACCCGTGGTACCTGGTGTTCGACGAGAAAACCCGCAAGGCCGGCCCGATCGTCATGGTGCAGCGGGCAGCGGGACGCGCCCCGTTTGTCACCTACAACCTGGCCCGCGGCCTCCACACATGGAGCACCGACAACGGACCCGAGATCGAGAGAGGCTGGATCCTGCGAGGCGCAACGATACGCGAGCTGGCCGGCGCGACCGGCATCGACCCGGCAGGCCTCGAGGATTCGGTGAAACGCTACAACGGCTTCTGCCTTCGCCGCACAGACGCAGACTTTGGCAGAGACCCGAGGCAGCTTCAGCCGATCGACACGCCTCCGTTCTACGCGATGGAGTGTGTGGTCAATCTCATCAACACGCAAGGAGGGCCGCGGCGCAACTCGAGAGGGCAGGTGCTGGGCGCCTACGGTGACCCCATCCCGCGCCTCTACAGTTGCGGCGAGTTCGGATCGATCTTCGGCTTCCTCTATCCGGGAGGCTGCAACCTTCCCGAGTGCATCATCTCGGGGATCATCGCAGGTCGAGCCGCGTCGAGCGAGAGGTAACGGCAGCGACCCGACAGGCCAGCGGAAAGTCGCGGACGTCGGCCCACCGTATGGCGGCTTCCGCCTCGACGCGTTTTGCCGCCTTGACGGATTGACGAGAGTTCTTTCGAGCAGACAGCGTGCGAACCGCGGCGGCTGGCGCAACCGCGGACAAGCTCGTCCCCTTGTCAGGTAGAATGGCGAGGAGGACAAGGGGCTTCAGGATCCGGGTCGCGTGATCCCTGATCCCCGATCCCTGATCCCTGATCCCTGATTCCTGATCAGCGATCCCCGATCAGCGATCCCCGATCCCTGACCCCTGTCCCTGACTCCGCCCATGCCTGTTCCCCGCGTCCGCTTCGCCCCGTCACCCACAGGCTACCTCCACGTCGGCGGCGCGCGCACGGCGCTCTTCAACTGGCTCTTCGCCCGGCGCCACGGCGGCGTCTTCGTGCTCCGCATCGAGGACACCGATGCCGAGCGCTCCTCCTGGGACATGGTGAGGGGCATCGTCGAGGGGCTGCGCTGGCTGGGACTCGACTGGGACGAGGGGCCGGATGTCGGCGGCCCGCACGGTCCCTATTTCCAGTCGGAACGGCTCGACAAGTATCGGGCGGCAGCCGAGCGGCTGGTGCGCACAGGGCACGCCTACTACTGCTACTGCTCGCCGGACGACCTCAAGCAGCAACGCGAGGCGGCTGGAGATCAGGGATCCGGCTGGACCTATCCGCGCACGTGCCTGCGCCTGTCACCCGACGAGATTGCCGCGCGAGAGGCGGCCGGCCGGCCGCGCGCCATCAGGTTCAAGGTCCCGCCGGGTCGAACCGGTTTCGACGATCTCGTGCACGGCCGGATCGAGTTCGACAATGCGCATCTCGAGGATTTCGTGATCCTGCGATCCGACGGCCACCCGACCTACCACCTGTCGGTTGTCGTCGACGATCTCGACATGGCCATCACGCACATCGTCCGGGGCGACGACCATGTGTCGAACACGCCCAAGCAGGTGCTGCTCTATGGCGCCTTCGGCGCGCCGCTCCCGGCGTTCGCCCACGTGCCGCTCATCCTGGGGCCGGACAAGCGGCGGCTGAGCAAGCGACACGGCGCAACCTCGGTGATGGAATACGAGCGGCAGGGGTATCTGCCCGAGGCGATGGTCAACTTCCTTGCGCTGCTCGGGTGGTCGCCGGGGAACGATCGGGAGTTCTTCACCCGCGCCGAGCTGATTCAGGCCTTCTCGCTCGAAGGGATCAGCAGCAGCAATGCCGTGTTCAATCCCGAGAAGCTGGACTGGCTGAACAGCCAGCACATCAACCACATGCCGGCGGAGGAGATCGCCGCGCGGATTGCGCCCGCGCTCCGCGCAGCCGGCCTCTGGCGCGACGAGTACCTCGGGCGCGAGCGCGAGTGGATGGGCCGCGTCATCGATCTGCTCAAGCCGCGCGCGCGCAGGCTGGCCGACTTCGCCGAGCACGGCCGGTTCTTCTTTGACGACCCGGTGTCGTACGATCCGGCAGCCGTTGCCAGACACCTGGCTGCGCCCGGCCTGGCCGCAAATGTCGCGGCCCTCAGGCACGCACTCGCGTCGGCCGAGCCGTTCGATGCGCCGACGACCGAGGCGGTGCTGCGGCGTGTGGCCGATGAGCGCGGCATCAAGGCAGCCGCCCTGATTCACGCGACGCGCGTGGCGGTCACCGGCCAGGCAGTCAGCCCCGGGCTCTTCGACGTGCTCGCGGTTCTCGGCCGCGCCCGCACGCTCGCGCGCCTCGAGGCGCTCGAGCGGTTCCTGGCGGCGAGGTGAC
>JAVKJV010000122.1:0-3944 GCA_031458775.1 Candidatus Fervidifonticultor quartus
CAACGCGCCGCTGCTCCAGGTGATAGGTGACCGCGTCCACCGCGAGTTCCGCGAGAGGGGCCGCCGTCGGGTCGGACGGTGGCACGACATATCGCACCCGCCGGACGGTCTCGCGGGACTGTACTGCGTTGAAGCCCAGGCCCCGCAGGACCTCGAGCACGAACCATGGCCCGACTGGCCAGCGCTATTCGAGTTCGGCCCACTCGACGCGACCCCAGCTCGTCGCTCGCGCCGGCCCCTTGAGCGTGATCCACCGGTCGTCGCCGATCGCGCGCACCCTGAGTGCGAGACGGCGGGCGGCCAGCAGGCCGTCCGCCGTATCGAGATACAGATCGCGGATCGTCTGCGTGGGCCCCGCCGTCAACGCGAATCCCGCGAGGTCGGTCAGAACCGCCACCCGGTCCGCGATCGTCGCCGCGTCGGGCGACACGATCAGCAGGGCGGTCTCGCGCTCGAGGGCCACCGCGCGGCGTGTCTATTCGAGCCCGGCCGCCGACTCCACGAAGCGCGCGATCGCGGAATGGTCCAGATCGCCGTGTCCTTGCGCCACCAACGTGTTGAGGATCTCGTGCAGGAGCGCCGTGGCGTACAGCGGCACCCCATAGGCCTTGCCGGTCGCCAGCGCGATGCCCAGGTCCTTTTGATGCAGCTTGATCCGGAACCCGGGCTGGAACGCGTGGTCGAGGATCCGCTGGCCGTGCAACTCCAGGATGCGGCTGTGCGCGAAGCCGCCCATGAGCGCCTGGCGCACCTTGGCCGGATCGACGCCGGCCTTCCTGGCCATGGTCAACGCCTCGGCCACGGCCATGATGTTGACCGCGACGATGATCTGGTTTGCCGCCTTCGTCACCTGTCCGGATCCCGGCTCCTCACCGATCAGGGTGATGTTCTTACCCATCACCTGGAAGATGGGCAGGACGCGGTCGAACGCCGCCTTCGGCCCGCCGACCATGATGGACAGCGTGGCCTCGATCGCACCCTTTTGCCCGCCGCTCACCGGCGCGTCCAGGGCGGGCACACCCTTGGCCTTCATCGCATCGAAGACCTTGCGGCTGGTGATCGGCGAGATCGTGCTCATGTCCACGAAGACCTGACCGGCCGTGATGCCTTCGAGCACGCCGTTGGCGCCGAACACCACCTCGTCCACCTGCGGCGAGTCCGGCAGCATCGTGATGACGATGTCGCAGGACTCCGTCACCTGCTTCGGCGACCGGCCCTCGGTCGCACCGGCCCCGACCACCTCTTTCACCGCGCTGGTGACGATGTCGTACGCGATGACGGGATACCCCGCCTTCAGCAGGTTCTGGGACATGGGTTTCCCCATGATCCCGAGCCCGATGAACCCAATCCGTTCCGCCATGTCTCGCCTCCTGGGGTCCGCTAGCCGCGGGTGTAGCCCATCTCGTCGATCCAGCCGAACGACTCGTCGGTCGCGCCGGTCGGCTGGTACTCCAGCCCCACCTCGCCGACGTAGTCGGTCCGATCGATGACCCGGAACAGGTACGGGAAGTTGATCTCCCCGGTGCCGGGCTGGTTGCGGTCCGGCGCGTCGGCCACCTGTATGTGACCGATACGCCCGATGTTCGTCCGGATCGTGTGCGTGAGGTTGCCCTCCATGCGCTGGGCGTGGAACACATCGTACTGCACCTTGAAGTTGGCCGCGCCCACCGCGTCCTGGAGCTGGAACGCCTCGGCCGAGGTCCGGATGAAGAACCCGGGAATCGTGAACGTGTTGATGGGCTCGACCAGGAGGACGAGGCCGACCCGCTCAAAGGCGGCCGCCGCATACTTGAGGTTGTCCACCAGGCACGCCCATTGTTCGGTAACGGCCACCTGATCAAGTTGCTTGCCGACGAGGCAGTTCACGCGCGGACACTTCAGCTTGCGCGCGACGTCGATGGCCAGCGCGACACCGTCTCTGAACTCCGCGCGGCGGGAGGGATCGACGGCGATGCCGCGGTCACCGCCGGCCCAGTTGCCGGCCGGGAGGTTGAAGAGAACCTGACGCAGCCCCAGCCGTGTCAACTCGCGGGCGATGCCATCGATGTCCTCGGCGTACGGGAACATGTACTCGACCGCCTTGAATCCGGCACGGGCGGCCGCGTCGAAACGGGCCATGAACGGACGATCGGTCCAGAGAAACGTGAGATTTGCGGCGAAGCGCGGCATCAGCACCTCCGACTCAGGGTCTGGAACCTCCTCCCAGTATACGACACGGTCGCGTATGGCCATCGGGTCTCCTCCCGATGCCGCCCAATTCGCCGGCGGCCTACACTGGTATCAGACGCGGGTCACCGCGGCAGGAGCGGCCTTGCGGCCGCGAGAAGGCACAGACAGGACTCGCAGGAGGGATGATGGATGGCCGTTGTGACATATGATGTCGGCGCGTACACGTTCAAGCCGGAGGCGTTCTTCCCCAAAGAGTTCTTCGAGCGAATCACCGAGATCCGCATCACGAAACCGGAGATCGTGGAGGAGGAGGCGCGCCGGCGGCAGCGGCGGCCTCAACTCACCACCAACGGGCGTCTGGTCATCCTCGCGGCCGACCATCCGGCCAGGCACATCGCGGGCGTTGGCGACGATCCCCTGCTCATGGGCAACCGGTGGGGTCTGCTCGGCCGCATCCTCCGCGTCCTGACCGCGCCGGACGTCGACGGCGTCATGACGACCCCCGACATCATGGAGGAACTGTTCATCGTCAACCGGCTGGTCCGGGACGCGGGCGGACCATCGTTTCTCGACGGCCGCGTCCTGATGGGCTGTATGAACCGGGGCGGTCTGGCCGGCGCCGTCTTCGAGATGGACGACCGCATGACCGCGTTTACGCCCGAGCGCATCTCGCAGATGCGGCTCGACGCCGCGAAGATGATGTTCCGGCTGGACCTCAGCGAGCCGGCCTCGCTCGACACCATCGAGTACTGCGTCCACGCGCTCAACCGGCTCTACGACCTGGGGATTCCGGCGTTTCTCGAGTGCCTGGCGGTCCAGAAGAGCGAAGGCAAGTATAAGATGCTGAAGTCGGCGCCCGAGCTGGTCAAGGTGATCGGCGTCGCGTCGGGCCTCGGCAAGTCGTCGATGGGCACCTGGCTCAAGATCCCCTACTGCGACAGGTACGAGTTGATTGCGCAGGCGACCACCTGCCCGATCCTGATGCTGGGCGGCGAGTCCAGGGGCGATCCGACCGGGATCTTCGTCGAGTTCGCGGCCGGCATGAAGGCCGGCGCCGCGGTCCGGGGCGCCCTCGTGGGCCGCAACGTGACCTTCCCGGGCCGTGATGACCCGCGCGCGGTGGCCGCTGGCGTCGCGGGGATCGTCCACAAGGGATGGGACGCGGCGCAGGCGGTCGCGTCGCTGCCGGGCAACCGGGACAAGGAGATCGACTTCTTCACCAGGCTTGCGGGACGGCGGTGACGGAGCGATGAGCGGACTCCGCGGGAACCTGATCGTCGGCCAGTCGGGCGGGCCGACGGCCGTCATCAACAGCAGCCTCGCCGGCGTCGTGATCGAGGCGCTGGAGCACGACGAGATCGACGAGATCTACGGGATGCTGCACGGCGTCGAAGGCCTGCTCAAGGAGCAGATCATCGACCTGGGACGCCAGAGCGCGCACACCATCGAGGGCCTGCGGTCCACCCCGTCGGCCGCGCTCGGCTCGTGCCGGCACAAGCTGACGGACCAGGACTACGAGCGCCTGCTCACGGTGCTTCGGGCCCACAACATCCGTTACTTCCTCTACATCGGCGGCAACGACTCCGCCGACACCGCGTGGCGCATGGGCCGGCTGGCCGCCGAGCGCGGCTATGAGCTGCGCGTCATGAGCGTCCCCAAGACCATCGACAACGACCTGGTCGAAACCGACCATTGCCCGGGCTACGGCAGCGTATCGCGGTGGCTCGCGACCGCGGTCCGCGACGCCGGACTCGACACCGAGGCCATCGGCGTCG
>JAVKJV010000123.1:0-3830 GCA_031458775.1 Candidatus Fervidifonticultor quartus
AGGCCTGGTCGCGCGTACGCTCGCTCGTCAGGCGCCAGCGCCGCTGCGCATCCTCGCGGCGGTCGAGGTCGGCAAGAAGCGGGAGCTCGCGCAGGACAAGGAGCTTGGTGACGTGCCGGATGAGCTCGGGCGTCCGGCCTGTGGCCGAGCCGTCGGGCTCGGTGTAGCCGAAGACGCCGCGCACCTCGACGTTCTGCTGGCCCCGCGGCCAGGCGAGCCTGCCGAGGCCCGGGAAGGGCTCGTCGCCGCCGACGAGCTCGATCCGCGGGTGGTCGCGGTCGTCAGGCAATAGCAGCCCCTGAGTGAGGTGACGGTTGTAGACCCGGTAGAAGTCGGTATCGACGGGCAAGTCGCCGGGAGAGAACGGGCTCGAATCGATGAGGACAGCGTCGACGCGGACGATCGGGTGCCCGAGCGGCAGCACGCGGTTGCCCGTCCCGTCCACGCGGAGCACCTGGGCCCGCGGCTCGAAGAAGCGGCCGGTCACGCGCTCGATGTAGCTGCCGGCAAGGGCGATCAGGGATTCGAGCCTGGCATCCGAGGCTGCTGCCTCGGTGACACCCTCGACGCGCAGGTCTGCGACGGACGCATACATGAGCTATCCCGCGTGCCGCTCTCCGTCGGGCGGCTCAGGTGCCGGAGCCGTCCGAAGAGCCGAGGTCTCCTCCATGACCTCCAGCCGACCCTCGATGCGATGCGCTTCGGCGAGCCACTGCTCCGCCTGCTCCGCGGAGCGCGCGGCGACGAGGCGCGCACGGTCGAGCAGCCATGCCGCGAGGGCCGCGGACAGCTTCTCTGCCGTCTCCTCGTCGCAGCCGAGATACTCCCGTAGCGTCGAGGCGCCGGCGAGCTCCCGTGCATCGGCGGCGAGAAGACCTGCCATGTCGCGGCCGAGCAGCCGTGCGGCGACCGACATGCCCACGAGCTGGGAGATCCGTTCGCGCAAAGACGGCGTCCCGGTCGCTCCGTCACGCCCTGCGGCTTGCACCGGCGGCACGGGCGCTCCTGGGCTGGGGGAGATCGGCGGTCGTGAGGTCTGGTGTGCGCGCCGAGATGTCGTGGGGCTGGGCCACGTTGGGCTCTGCCGCGCGCGCCCGCTCCTCGGCCTTCTTCTTCTCGGCAGCCTCGAGCGCCCTGGCCTCGTCGTCGGTGCAGACGTCGAAGGCGAGGGGCGAGTCGTCGTCGCCCGGACGCTGGTGCACGGTCGCCAGATACGCGGCGACCTCGTCCGAGACCTTGTACCAGCCGCGGGCCTCCTCGAACCTGACACCGAACGCCGTGTAGCGGCGGATGACGTGGCCCTTCTTGGGGTCGTGGGGCTTGAGCCGGACGAGCTTCGCCATCGCGTCCTCCGTCAGTCGGCCCTGGTGGTCTTGAGGACCACGGCCGCAAGTTCATTCACCTTCGCCTTGAGCTCGTTGAGCAGCGCCTGCTCGCCCGCGCCGTAGGTCCCGCCTGCATCGGGCGTGGTGACCGCCGTGGGCCTGAGCGCCGCGAGGTCGTCCGCGACGTCGCGCAGCACATCCGCAAGCGTCGGCGCGCCCGCCGAGCCGCCCGGCGCGAGGTTCGCGCCGCCGCTCCCGAACCGCTTCGAAATGGCCGCCATGGCTACGCCCCCACCTTGACGTTGATCGCCTTCACCACTGCGGTCTCCTCGGCGAACTTCACGTCGAAGCGTAGCGTGGCCACGATGATGAGCACGCCCTCGGAGACGAGCTTGTCGGTTTCGATGCGGATCTGCCGCCAGATGCCGACGTTGATGTTCTTCGGGTCGGTGAGCAGCACGTTCGTGGTGTTGCCGCCTGCGCCGAGGTTCTCGGGAAACATCGGCACGTCCACGACCGGCACGCCCGAGTAGGCCACGGGCTCGTCCTGCTCGAGGAACTTGTCGCCGACCACGGTCGCGCGCTCGGCCAGCGAGTCGCGGTAGTCGATCTCGGAGTCGACCGAGGTGAAGAACCGCATCTCGCGCTTGTTGCGCAGGAAGGCCGAGGGCATCGATTTCAGCATGTCGCGGAAGATGCCCTTGTTCGTGGTCTGACCCATGGCATCGACGATGTTCGAGGTCGCCTGCTTGAGGATGCCGTCGAGTTTCGCCAGGAAGGGGTCGGGACTCGCCGTGTCGCCGCGCACGATGACCTCGTCCATGTCGCGCGAGATGGCCTCGGCCATCATCTGCATGATGGTCTGGCGGAGCTGGCCCCGCTCGATGGAGTCCTCGAGGACCTCGTTGTTCAGGCGCACCTCGGCCTTGAAGAGCTGCGCGTCGAGCTCGACCTGCGAGAGGTCGGGCTTGCTGCGGTCGCCGGCCGGAAGCGCCGTGGCCTCGGAGCCGGCGCGCAGGATGCGGCCGCCGAAGCGGATCTTCTCGATGAGCTGCTTGGGCGACTTCATCGGCACGACGGTGCCCTGCTTGAGGATCACCGACTCGTCGATGAGGATGCGGATGAACTTCTGCGCCTGCGCCGGCTGCAGCAGTCCGCCGCCCGTGGTCAGGTCCGCGAGCGCCAGGTCCGCCTTCTCGAGGACCGACCGATTGTCCAGGATCCCTGCTGCGAGTCCCATGCTTCACCTCACTCGTCGAAGAAGGAGACTTCCTTCTTCACCTTGTCCCGCGTGATCGGGCGGTTCATGTCGAAGGGCCAGGAGACCTCCTCGGGTTCTCGTCGCGGGACGCCGTCCACGGGAATGGCGTTCGAGACGCCGCGCGCCTGGCGGATGCGGCCGAGTTCCTCCTCCTGGCGCTTCACGACGCGCGTGAGTTCCGCGATGCCGGCCACCAGTTCGGAAAGACCAGGCACCTGCGCGGGCGAGGCGCCTCCATCGCGCTTGCGCACGCCTGCCTCGGCCGCGCCCGCGGTCGGCGCCAGCTCCTTGCCGTCCGTCAACTCCTTGAGGATCTCGGCGAGAAGCGCCATGGCTTTCTGGAACCGGTCGAGCCGGTCCTTGGCCATGCGCGCGCCAGCCTTGGCCACCGCGGCCTTTGCGGTCGGGCTCGGGTAGCGCTCGCCCACGCCGCGAAGCACCTCGGCTACGGCCCTGACCTCGGAGCCCACCTCGTCGGGCAGCGGCTTGTCCACTTGATCGGCGGTCTCCGCGGCCTCCTTGACGCGGTTCGCCACGCTCATCAGGCGCTCGAGCGCCTCGGTGAGCGCCCGCAGGACGGCCTCCTTGACGGGCGTCGGGATCGTGAGGGTTTCGGCTTGCTTGCGCTTCTCCTCGTCCTCGTCCTTGGGCTTCCGGGCCTTCTGCGCCTCGGTCTCTTCGTCGTCCTCCTCGTCCTGGTCGTCCTCGGGCTTTGGCCGGCGTGCCTTCTCGGCTTCTTCGTCTTCGCCATCTTCCGGCGTCGTTTTCCGGCGCGCCTTCTCGGCCGCACGGTCCTCGGCATCGGGCTTCCTGCGCTTCTCCTCTTCCGCGGGCTCGCTGTTTACGGCGTCTGCCCCCGGCTTCTTCCTGGCCTTCACGATGCCGCCTCCCGCGGTCAGCCCGCCTCGGCCGTCGGCCACGAGTTCGGCTCCGTCCTTCGCGTCATCCGCCATGTCGCCGCTCCTCTTCACGATCAGGAACCTGCGCTTGTTGGCCGCGCGGTCCACGAGCGAGACCTCCTCGACGACCATGTCGCGCAGACGATGGACACCCTTGTCCTCGTCATCATCGCGGGCCGCCGATTCGATGCTGTCGCTCGCCATGTTCCTTCCGCGTCCATCTGGACGGTCTCAGCTATCAGTATGGAATATATATATATCCATGTCAAGAACCTCCCCACATCGGTCCTTGCGACCCTGGGCTACGGGGCCTCGGCCTTTATCGGCACCTTCACCGCCGAGCCG
>JAVKJV010000124.1:0-3807 GCA_031458775.1 Candidatus Fervidifonticultor quartus
ACCGGTCGTAGACGTAGACATGCAGGGTCACCTCCTCGCCACCCACCTCGCGCACGTCGTCCAGGAGCCGGGTGACGAAGCGAACCACGAGCTCGCCCTCGGCCTCCAGGTCGGGAGGCCCGTCGGCGAGCTCGATCACCTCCTCGGCCCGACCCTGCGGCCCGACCACCAGCGCGGCCGCCAGGTACAGGGCGTCCCGGAGGTAGTCGTGCTGACCCTCGAGGAAGACCTGGACGAGGCCGGGGTATTCATCCAGGTCCGGCATCGAGCCGAACCCCGCGCCGATGATCCAGCCTTTCGCCTCGACCTCGTGGTCCCCCTTGGCGCGAGCCACCTGCCGGGCCCGCTGGACGTGCAGGTCGAGGTTCGCGCAGAGCGGCCACTCGGCCTCCAGCCGCTCGAGCACCCCGCGGCGTCCCCGCGCCGGGCGCAGCGGGCCCCTCCCGTCGGGCGGGAGCTCCTTCAGCCGGGCGAGCGCGCGAACGTCGCGCACGCCCTCACGCTCCAGGATGGTCCGGTCGCGCAGGGTCATGAACGGCACGAGCGCGAGGCTCTCGGTCTCCGCAGCCTCGCGCATGCAGAGCGCGTTGTACACGCAGCCGTCGCACTTGTACGTGAGGTGGAAGCGGGTGTCCTCCCGCGGTGAGCCGGCGACCCGGCGGACCACGCCGCGCTGGTCGAGGAGCAGCCGGACGGACTCCTCGTAGGGCTCCAGGTCGAACGGGCTCGGCTGCTCGTCGTCGGGCCCCGCGGGGATCCGCCACACCGAGCCGGTGAGCTCCGAGATCGGCACGCCGGCTTCCTCGGCCATCCGGCGGAGGAGCATCGCGTAGAAGGCGATCTGGATCCGGTGCTCGGGCCGATCCTTCCGGCTCGCCTTGGCGTCCTGCACCTCCAGCCGCAGCCCGGCGGTGTCCGGCTGGACGAGCACGACGTCGGCGACCCCGCTGCCCTCAAGCCCGTCGAGCTCGGCGCGGAGCCGGGGCTGGACGAGGACCTTCGCCCCGACCGCCCGGAGCTCCTCGACCACCTCCTCCGGCCCCGACTCGCTGAGGTCGACCACGTCGAAGCCGGAGGACTCGAGCGTCTGCACGGCCTCGTGCTCGTGCCTCGCACCGTGGGCGCGGAGGAGGATGGTGAGCGGCTGCTCCGTGACCCGCCAGGCGCGGAGCAGGTCTCGGGTCTCCCGCGGGTGCAACCGGTACCAGAGGTACCGCTCGCAGGACTCGAGCCGCACGAACTGCGCGAGGCTCGTCGCGTCGACCGTCCACCAGGGTTCCGAGCGACTACTCCTCACGCCACTCGATGCGGGAGAGAACCATATCCCGGGTCTGTTCGTCTTGGAAGTACACGTAGCATCCGCGGAGGCCTCGGGTGAGGAGGACTCGGTACGTGTTCTTCAGCAAACGCGTGAACGTAGAGGGGTCGTTCCGTGCAGCGCGCTTCACGATGGAGTCGTGAGAGTACTCAGGCTGGCCGATCCAACCCTTGCGGGGTCGCCAGACGAGATCACGACCGAAGATGACGCCTGCGTAGTCATACTCGAACCCTTGCGCGGTGTAGACGCATCCCACCTGCTCGATACCACGGGGATCCGCGGCCCAGTAGTTGGACTTCGGGATTCCGCGTGCCAGCTTGCCCGCGTCGGGCTTAGCGTTCCACGGCATCGCCCAATCGCCGATGACCACATCGCGCTCTAGAGTCCCGTCGGGCCGTGGATCGGACCAGCGCCAACAGAAGCCCGCGGTGAGGCGGGCTGTGTACCCTTCGTCCGCACGGGTCCGGATCAGAGCTTCGAGTTCCCTCGGCGAGTCCACGATGTCGAAGTCGAATTCCTCATTCGGATCCCACATCACGTATGGGTTGCGGCTGATCTCAAGGGTGGATTCGACCCAGCCCACGAAAGCCTCAGACCCTCCGCAGCGGAACTGGGTTTCGAGTTCATGCTCGATGACCTCGATGCCCAGCCGCCGCGCCGTTTCCTGGATGAGCTGGCTGCTGCCCACCTCTCCAGGACGCACTACCTGGAGGTCGTCGATGAAGAAGATGCTGACCTTCGCCGCGCGGATGATCTCTTCTATCTGAGGTCGATCCGACAGTTCCGCTCTTCGCGTGAAACGACTGTTGCTTGTCTCGCGGATCCGGTGGGATTCATCGCAGATGACGGCATCGAACGTGCCTGGTTCGACCGTTGAGAACCCGTTGAAGTAGCCGAACTGTGCCGCGGCACGCGAGCCGACGACACGACGTAGATTCTCCGTGAATGCCCGCGATCCCGTGGCGTGTCTCGTGACGAAGCCCTCGGCTGACAGCGCCGCGAGCAGGTTCACGGCGATCACTGACTTGCCTGTGCCCGGCCCCCCGCGGATCAGGAACACCGTCTGCTCGTTGCGACGCTGGCGGTCGCGGACGCGTGTCAGCACGTGGTTGAATGCAACCTGCTGCTCGTCGAGGAGCACGTACGCTGGTTCGCGCCGGATCATGCGTGCGGTGTGTTCCAGAAGTCGCTTGTGGGGCCGGTAGCGCCCCTTCAGCACCTCGTCCAAGATGGGGCCGCCGTTGCCCCCCTGAAGGTTCGCGATGAGGAAGTTGGCCAGATCGTCGACCTGATCGCCTGTGAAGGGCGGGAACCGTCTGACGAGAGCACGATACGACGGCGAGAACAGAGGACCCGCAGCGTCTCGACGCATGTTGTGGAGGTAGCAGCAAGCCGCGAGCCCCACGCTTCCTTCCGAGAAGGTCGTGTGAACGTCACCGAGATATCGCTGGTAGTTGCCCACCTGACGCGAAGGGTGCAGGACGTCGCGTTCGCGGCCGGCGACGAACGTCGTCACGCAATCCTCGATGTAGCTCGGTCCGACAGAGTCCCACTGCTTCAGCTCAACGATGACCGCGTTGGGGCGGTCCGTCTGGTCATCGCCGGTCAACATGCAGTCCAGGCGCTGGGACGACAGTGGTAGCTGAAGCTCAACGACGATGCCGTGGTCCTCTAGCCCCGCCAGCTCGATGGCAGAGGCCATCGCACGGAGCGAGTGTTGCCACGCCCTCACCTCGCCCGGCCCTGGTCGGAACCTGAAGTGTTGGAAGAAGGCGTCCTCGAGTCGCCCTGCGATCCTATTGCGGGTCGCGTCGGCCACGAAATCGGTGGTCATGCCACTGTACAGGTGCATGGGAGACGTATGCCAGAAGTGCGTGCGGGGCGCAACCGCATCCCGTCATCAAGATGCCTCCCGGCGGAGGACGTGTCCGCCCAGGCGAGTGTGCAGCTCGGCTGCTCGTGCGTTGCACCGCTCCTCCCGCCATGCGAACGATGGACCGGAGAAGAGCTTCTGCGTGGCTCCGGTATCCTCGTGCGGTGGGAGGAAGTCGAGTTCCTGGGGTTCATCGAGGCGTGAGATGAGCGAGGCAAGGGCGGGAAGGGCGCGGTCGACACGCGGGGTGGATACCCTGCGGGGTCGAAGCTCGTGACGGAGCTCGCGCCTCCGCCGAAGGGTCCGGCTCCCGGGGCGAAGCCCAGGCCGGGGAACGGATCGGCGGGCGGCCAGGGGACTCCGGGGAGCGACGGCTCCACTACCTCCTGAACACGACGTCGGCGTGCCACTCGAGGAACGTCGGGTCGGGGCGGTCCTCGGGGCGGCGGGGCAACCAGATCTCGTTCCGGTCGAAGCGCAGGTAGTACTCGCCGTTGTCGAAGTCCTCGCGCAGGCGTTTGCTCACGCGGATGTGGTGCTCGGGGGTGACGGTCACGTAGCCCCGGTCGAACAGCTTGTGCAGGTCCGAGCGGAGCAGCAGCCCGTTGTCGACCCG
>JAVKJV010000125.1:0-3741 GCA_031458775.1 Candidatus Fervidifonticultor quartus
CGCGTGCCCGCGGAGGTCAATCTGCTCCTGCCTCAAGGCGAGCGGCTCGCCGGCCGCGAGGCGCAACTGCCAGTGCACGAGATCCCGACCGGTCACCGCCTCGGTGACTGGATGCTCAACCTGCAGGCGCGTGTTCACCTCGAGGAAGTAGAAACGGCCGTCGCGGTCGAGCAGGAACTCCACCGTCCCGGCGTTGACGTACCCGGCGGCCCGGGCGATCGCGAGCGCGGCGGCGCCCAGGCGGTCGCGCAGCGCGGCATCCACGACGGGTGACGGCGCCTCCTCGACGATCTTCTGGTGCCGGCGCTGGATGCTGCACTCGCGCTCGCCCAGGTGCACGGCCGCGCCGCGGCCGTCGGCGAGGATCTGCACCTCGACGTGTCGGGGCCGTTCCAGGTATCTCTCAACGAGAATCGCGTCGTTGCCGAACGCTGCCGCGGCCTCGCGGCGCGCCGAGCCCAGGAGCGCGTCGAGCTCCTCAAGCCGGCGGACCACGCGCATCCCCTTGCCTCCCCCGCCACCCGCGGCCTTCAGCAGCACCGGCAGGCCCAGGCGCAGCGCGGCCTCGCGAATCGCCTCGTCACCGGCGCCGGGTGCATCGAACCCCGGCACGCCCGGCACGCCGGCCGATGCCGCGAGCCGCCGGGCCGCGGTCTTGTCCCCCAGCGCGGCAATCACGTCGGCCGGCGGGCCGATGAACACCAGTCCGGCGTCGCGGCATGCCTGCGCGAACTCCGCGCTCTCCGCCAGGAAGCCGTAGCCCGGATGCACCGCCTGCGCGCCGGCGGCGCGCGCGGCGTCAAGGAGACGGCCAATGTGCAGATACGAGTGCATCGCCTCGGACGGCCCGATGTGCGCCGCTTCGTCGGCGAGTGTCACGTGCGGTGCCATCGTGTCGGCGTCGGAATACACCGCCACCGTGCTGATGCCGAGTTCCCTGCAGGCGCGGATGATCCTGACGGCGATCTCGCCACGGTTGGCGATTAGGACCTTGGCGAACACGGCGAGCGCGCCGATCAGCCGGCGGTAGGCCAGATGGGCCGGCGCTTCTCGAGGAACGCCAGCATGCCCTCCTGACCTTCCGGACTGATGCAGTTGCGCACGATCAGCTCGACGGTCAACGCGCGTGCCGCGTCCCACGACATCTGCGGGACGCGGAAGAACAGCTCCTTGGCGCCGGCGAGCGCGTTCGGCCCGCCGGCCAGCACGCTCTCGGCCCAGCGGTGTATCACACCGTCCAGATCCCCGGTGACCTCGTTGACCAGGCCCATGGCCAGGGCGCGCGCGGCCGGAAAGCGGTCGCCGGTGAGCGTGGCCCAGAGCAACTCATGCCGCGCCACGCGGCGCAGCAGGTAGGGAAAGATCATCGCGGGCACGATCCCGAGCCGGACCTCGGTGAGGCCAAAGACGGCCTTCGGGTGGGCCACCGCCAGATCGCACGCGGCGACCAGCCCCATGCCGCCGGCAAAGGTCGCGCCGTGCACCCGCGCGATGATCGGCTTGGGGCAGGTGATCATGGCCTCGAGCAGAGCCGGCAAGGCCCCGGCGACCCGCAGGTTGTCCGCATGCGGGCGGTCGATCATGTCGCGCATGACCGTGAGGTCGCCCCCGGCGCAGAAGGACGGGCCTTCGCTGGCGATGACGACGTAGCGGACGTCGTGCCGGCCGGCCACATCGCGGAACACCCGTGCGAGCGCGTCGATGAGCTCGGCGTTGAGGGCGTTGTGGACCTCCGGCCGGTTGAGCGTCACCGTGAACCTGGGACCGTCGGTTGTCGTGCGCACGATCTCTGCCATGACACGCTCCTGTGCGGGTCCGGACCTAGATGCGCAGCACGCCGGGCTTCATGCCTTCGATCGGCGCGTTCAGCGCCGCCGACAGCGACAGCGCCAGCACCTCCCGGGTCTGTGCCGGATCGATGATGCCGTCGTCCCACAGACGCGCGGTGCTGTAGTAGGCGTGGCCCTCGTGCCTGTACTTCTCGAGAATCGGCCCCACGATCGCGTCCTCGTCTTCGGACGACAGCGTCCTGCCCTCCCGCGCCAGTTGATCGCGTTTCACGGTGACCAGCACGCCGGCCGCCTGCTCCGGCCCCATGACGCTGATCCGCGCGTTCGGCCACATCCAGAGAAACCGCGGCTCGTAGGCCCGGCCGCACATCGCGTAGTTGCCCGCGCCGTATGACCCGCCGATGATCACCGTGACGCGCGGCACGCCGCACGTGGCGACCGCGTGGACCATCTTGGCGCCGGCCCTGGCGATCCCGGCGGCCTCGTACTGCCGGCCGACGATGAACCCCGTGATGTTCTGCAGGAAGACGAGCGGGATGCGGCGCTGGCCGCACAGCTCGATGAAGTGCGTGCCTTTGTCGGCGCTCTCGACGAAGAGCACGCCATTGTTAGCGATGACGCCGACGAGCATGCCGTGGATGCGGGCGAACCCGCAGACCAGGGTGGTGCCGTACTGCGCCTTGAACTCCGCAAACCGGCTGCCGTCAACGAGACGGGCGATCACCTCGCGCACGTCGTACGACGTACGCAGGTCGGGCGGCACGACGCCGTAGATCTCAGCCGGCGGGTATGCCGGGTCCTCCGGTTCCCTGATGTCGAGGTCGGACGCCTTGCGACGGTTGAGCGTCGAAACGATGTCGCGCACAAGGCGCAGGGCGTGCGAGTCGTCCTCCGCGTAGTGATCGACGACACCCGAGCGGCGCGCGTGTACGTCGGCACCGCCCAGTTGCTCGGCGGTGACGTCTTCGCCGGTCGCGGCCTTGACGAGCGGCGGCCCGCCGAGGAAGATCGTGCCGGTGCCCTTCACGATCACCGCCTCGTCGCTCATCGCGGGCACGTAGGCGCCGCCCGCCGTGCACGATCCCATGACCGCCGCGATCTGGGGGATGCCCGCCGCCGACAGCCGCGCCTGATTGTAGAAGATGCGGCCGAAGTGGTCGCGGTCCGGGAAGACCTCGGCCTGCAGCGGCAGGAACGCGCCGCCCGAGTCCACCAGGTAGATACACGGCAGGCGATTGGCATACGCGATCTCTTGCGCGCGCAGGTGCTTCTTCACGGTGATCGGGTAGTATGTGCCGCCCTTCACCGTCGCGTCGTTGGCGACGATGGCGACCTCGAGACCGCTGACACGCCCGATGCCGGTCACGATGCCGGCGCCGGGCGCCTCACCGCCGTACATCTCCCAGGCGGCCAGCGGCGCGATCTCGAGGAACGGCGACCCGGGGTCGAGCAGCGCGTCGATGCGCTCGCGGGCGGTCATCTTGCCCTGCTCGCGGTGCCGCCGGTGTGCGCGCTCACCACCGCCCCGCCGGACAACAGCCATCCGCTCGCGCAGTTCAGCCGCCAGCGCCTCGTGATAGCAGCGATTGGCCGCGAACTCGGCGCTGTCTGGCCGCGCCAGCGACGCAATCCGGTCCATACTCAGGGGTGGATACCCTGCGGGCCGGGTGATCTCCTGTGACCCGAGGGCTAGCGCCGGAGGATTTGATCCTCGGCGACGCGGCGCATGTCTTCGAGCAGCCGGAGCGTCTCGCTCTCGAAGGTTTCCTGAATCAGCGCGAACTTGCCCAGTTGCTCCGGTGTCAGGACCTCGGCGATCGCCTGCAGGTGCTGCCGGCGGCGCACCTCGGTCTCGCGGCGCAACTGGTTCAGTTCCGCCACCCTGGCACGAATCGCCTCGTCGTCGCGCGGGACCGCCCGCGTCAACTGACGGATCTCCCGCACCAGCGGC
>JAVKJV010000126.1:0-3656 GCA_031458775.1 Candidatus Fervidifonticultor quartus
GCGCGTGAACTCGTTCGCGACCTCGTAGGTCAGGGCGTCGAGCCAGCGTTCGCGTTCAGGTCGGGTCGGACGGCGCGGAACGATCCCGAGATCGCGGTAGTGGTCGAAGATCCGCTCGGGGAGTTCTTCGAGATACACGCTTCGGTCCCCGGCGTCCCGCACCGCGCGGGCCACCGCGTGCCGCAGCGCGAAGGAGCGGTGCTTGTCGGCGGTGTAGCCGGCCTGGTGGGCCACATCCTGGCGGTTGTCGGCGAAGACGAGAAGCTTGCGGTCCGCGCCGTCCAGCCGATCGAGGTGATGGGTCGCGAGCACCGAGACCGTGGAGGCCGTGCCCGTCCTGAGCGGCGTCACGATGTCGCCCCGCGTGTAGATGTCGCCGCAGGCCGGGCAGGTGCTCAGCTTGCCGCGGTGCATGAGCATGGGAATCGCCCGCCGGTTACACGTCGGACAGACGCCCCCCTCCGCCATCAGCCGGCCGCAGCCCAGGCAGACGCCCGTCGGGGCCAGGCGCTCGTCGTTCGCTCTCCTGGGGCGCCGGCGGGAGGCGGGCTCGCCGTCGGCGGCTTCCTCCGCCTCCTCGTCCTCGGCGCCGGGTCCTTCGGGCAGCTCGCGAATCTCGTGCGTGAGGAACGCCGTGCTCTCGTCGCTGTAGAAGTCGCCCGTTCCGACCGGCCGGTCGTCGTCCTCGCGCTCGAAGCGCACCTTGACGAAGTCCTGCCCGCAGGTGCGGCAGAGCGCCGCGGGCCGCGCCACCGATCCGCACCGCGCGCACTCGGCTCCACCCTGGGGCACGAGGGCGCGGCAGTCGGGATCGAGGCACAGCGCCACGTCGTAGACGCCGTGGAAGAAGGTGTGGAGCTTGGGCCGCAGCCGCGGCGGGTGATCCTCGTCTCCGACGCTCCCGACGAGGAGATAGGCCTCGATCTCCCGGCGGACTTCGTCCAGACGAACGTCCGCGCGCTCCGCCACCTGGTGTCGCAAGGCCTCGGCGGCTGCGTCGAGCGAGCAAGGTTCGGCGAAGATTGCCTCGAGCGCGTGAACCACCCGGTTTCCCTCGAGCACGGTCGCGACACGGTCCGCGACGTGACCGCGGGCGGGACAGCGCCTTCCGGTGAGCCGCTCCGCGAGGGTCACGACCGAGGCGTCGTTGCCAGGGTCGAGGTCCCTGAGCGCCGCATCGTCGAGATCAGGCCGAGCCGGCGTCCAACTCGCGCCCTCGTCGCGCCGGGCGGCGTAGCGCTCGCCGATGATGTCCTCTGGCGCGACCGTCTGGCCGAAAAGCGTCGTGGCGAATGCGGCGAGGGCCTCGGACCCGCCCTCCTTCGCCGCCACGGTCGCCGAGGTGCCGATGGCCACGAGCTCGCCCGGCCGAAGCCCTGCGTGCGCCTCGAGGCGGCGGATGAGGCAGGCGATCTCTGTGGCGAGCGCGCCCCGGTAGCTGTGGATCTCGTCGAGCACGAGGTAGCGGAGCGACCGCGTGAAGAGCCGCCGGTCCTCCCGGCGGACGAGCAGGAACTCGAGTTGCTTGTAGTTGGTGAGAAGGAGGTCGGGCGGGTCGCTGCGGATCCGCGCGCGCGTCGTCCGCTCGGTCTCCGCGGGCGCCTCACCGAGGCTCTGGGCCGCCGCGTCGCTGTCCCCCGTGTAGAGCGCGAACGAGAGATCGAGGCCGCTGCCCCGCAGGAGCCTGCGCAGCCGCTCGAGCTGGTCGTTGGCGAGCGCGTTCATCGGGTAGAGGAGGATCGCCTGGAGCCCGGTCACCCCGTCGCGCTTTCGCCGCAGGATTCCGTCGAGGACCGGCAGGAGAAAGGCCTCGGTCTTGCCCGAGCCGGTGCCCGTCGTCACGACGAAGGATCGGCCGGCCCGGCCGGCAATGAGCGCCTCCTCCTGGTGACGAAAGAGGCGCTCTTCGCCGAAGGGCCATCGGGCCCGCAACAAGTCCGGGGCGAGCCCGCCGTCCGCGACGATCTCTCGCAGTGTTCCCCCGCGCTCGAACTCTCTGGCGAGGGTGACATAGGGCCCTCGGACGATGACATCGGTCCGATCGAGGTGCTCCTCGAACTGGCGGCGCAGGCGCTCGTCCAGGAACCGATAGGACGTACGCAGGAACCGCCGGTACTCGGCGATGAGCTCGCGGACCGCCTGCGGGATGTTCGGGGTCATGGGGACGCCCTCATCGTGACCGCTGCCCAGTTCGGGCGAGTTTCGGACCAGGCACCCACCGAGCCGATCGCCCGCGACCTTCCACGACAGCGAGACCCTGGAGGCGCAGCCGGTTCATGATTCGCACCGCTTCCTGGCGAGGCAGCCCCGTCATGGCCCGGACCTCCGCGTTCGACAGCGACCGGCGCTCGGCGAGGACCGCCTGCACGCGGAGAAGGACTGCCTCATCGTTCAACGGAAGATCGAGATCCGTCGCGATCCTCCCGCGCAAGAGATCCGACAGGTGCCGCGCGAGGCCATAGCTGGCCCCGCGCCCTCTCCCCCTGGCGACGAGCAAGCCCCTCTCGCGGAGCGCGGCGAGTCGTTGGCCAGCCTCCTCGTCCGAAAGTTGCAGGACCCGAGCGGCCGATCTGCGATTCAGCTCGCCGCCAGCGGTCACCGCCCACAGCACGATCAAATCGTCGAGGTCCAGCGGGCGACGCGCTCGGATTTCTCCCGCCACGAAGCGGGCGAACGCCTCGTGGGTGACCGTGGGAAGCGAGACGCGCACGCCCGCCTCGTCGGCCTCGTAGCGTGGGATTCCCTTGCCTGCCCGGAGCAGCTCTTCGTAAATCCGGTCCACGCCCATCCCCGCACGGTTCACGTAACCCACGGCCTGAAAGGTCTCGGCGAGCAGTGGATTCCGGCGGACCGGAGCGTGCCGGAGGATGTTCTCGGGCGACACCCCACCCAGGAAGCCGCCGGGGCTCGCCACCACGAGTCGGCCCGGTCGCAGCTCCACGAGCACGGACTGATGGAGGAACCAGTCGCGGTGCGTGAGCGCGTTCAGCACGGCTTCCCTTGCCGCCACCCACGAGACGTCGGGGAAAAGAAGCTCTCGGAAGCCCTGCTCCTGCACCGTCGTCAGGCGCATGTGCTCCTCCAGGATGCGCTGAATCTGATCGAGGACGGCGAGGAACGGCCCTTTGAGATCGTGCCGCTTGTCGTAGCGGGTCGCCGATCGGTAGTGGATGACGCTCACCTCGTGCTGGGGTGCGAAGCGAGCGATGGCGGCGGTAGTGCCGAGCAGGAGGATTGCCGCGAGGCTCACGCCGTCCTCGCGGACGAGTCCGAGGTTGGCGAGCATTTCTTGGGGCGGGAGCGCCGCGAGATCCGGCTTCCCTCCGTCGCTCGCCAGGAGCCGGCGGAGGGCGTCGATCTGTGCGGGGTCGAGGTCGGAGGAACGCGCGCCGTCGACCGGCTCCCAGGTCAGATCGACCCGGCGGCTCTCGACGAGGAGGCGGTTGAGATCCGCGCCGGTGAGCGGCCGGCATTCCTTGCCGACCCGGATCTTGCCGACCCCCTCGGTGGTCGTGTGGGGCGGCACGCCGCGCGGGACGTGAATCGCCAGGATCCGTCCCTCCGGCTCGCTCCACTCCTCGATCTCGACGAGGATCGGAGGTGCCGTCCCGCGATAGATCTCCCGCCGGAGCGCCTCCGGATCGAGGTCGCCGACG
>JAVKJV010000127.1:0-3648 GCA_031458775.1 Candidatus Fervidifonticultor quartus
GCGCGAACCGATTTCGAGTCGGTCATCCTCCGCGGCGAGACGATCGTCCCGCCGCGTGGAGCCTTCGGCCCCTGCTTCGACCGGCGGCCGGCGACGCTCGAGCTCGGGGACCGCCCGGGCGACGGGTACGAATGGGTCAGGATCCCTTCGGTGCCCGACGCGCGGTGCCGGCAATGGTGATCCCCGTCGTGGGGCCTCGCCTGCTGGCTGCTGCCGCGTGGCTTGCGGGCGCGGCCGGCGACTCGGTTGGGGCGGTGCGGCTCTTGCGTCGGCGGCTCCGGCTTCCGGGTCGCCAGCCTTCGCGTCGTGGCCGCGCAGCCGTGATTCCGGCTGACGACCGGGACGCGCAGGGACGCCGGACCACCGTCGGGCCGGCACACGACGTGGTGCTGCGCGGGGCCTCCCGTCTGGTGCGTCGTGTTTCGTACCGACCGAGGCGGGCAGGTGATGGACACGAGCGAGCCGCCTTTCGAAGGTCCTCGACGATGGCGTCCGGGCGTTCACCGCGAGCCGGCGTTGAAGCCCGGGGCGTCCGCGGGCCACGGCGCGGCAGGGCCGGGTGCGCCTGCAGGGCCATGGGACCGAAGACGGTGTGGTCGCGCGTCGCGCTGTGCGGCATCCTGCTCGCGGCGGACACGGCCGTCCGGGCGGGCCAGGCGCCGGCCGACGCTTCGCCCGGCCGCAGGTTCGTCACGCGGCACGCGATCGAGATTGGCGGCAGACCAGTCGCCTACGAGGCGATCGTGGAGGAATCGTTTGCCGCCAATGCGAAGGGGGAGCGTGCGTCCAGCCTCGTGTCGATCAGCTACCTGCGCGCCGACGTGCGCGACAGCGCCACGCGGCCCGTGATCTTCGCCTTCAACGGCGGCCCCGGTGCCTCGTCGGTGTGGCTGCATCTCGGTGTGCTCGGGCCGCGGCGCGTGGCGCTCCAGGACGGCGTCAGCGATGAGGAGACCCACCCGAGAACGACCCCTCCGTTTCTCTTGGCCGACAACCCCGACAGCCCTCTCGACGTTGCCGATGTCGTCCTGTTCGATCCCCCGGGCACGGGCTTCAGCCGTTTGCTGAACGGGGCCGACGAGCGTGAGTTCTTCGGCGTGCACCAGGACGCGAGGGTGACGAGCGAATTCATCCAGGACTGGCTCACCCGCCACAACCGCTGGCATTCGCCGCGGTTCCTCGTCGGGGAAAGCTACGGAGCCGTCCGCGCCGCGGTGACGGCAAAGCTGCTGATGGGCGGCCCGACGAGCAGCGGCCGCATGGACGGCGTGACGGTGAACGGCGTGATCCTGCTCGGTCCGTCGCTGGGCAGGGGTGAGCAGTTCGGCGACACTGGTCTCGTCAACGCACTCCCCGCGTTTGCGGCGACCGCGTGGTATCACGGCAAGGTGCCGCGGGAGGGTCGGACGCTCGAGCAGCATGCCCAGGACGCCAGGAACTTCGCCGCAGGCGACCTCTTGCGGGCCTACTACCTGGGCTCCGCGCTGCCGCCGGAGCAGCGCAGCCGTCTCGCCGGGCGCCTCGCTGCCCTCATCGGCCTGTCGCAAGACATCGTGCTGGAACGGAGCCTGCGGATCGACGCGCGGACGTTCGCCTCGGAGCTGCTGAAACGGGAGGGCAGGGAACTGGGCCTCTACGACGGCCGGTTCACCCTGCCGATCGCACCGAGCGTGCGCGACCCTGTCGCTGACGACCCGGCCATGGCCCAGTACGTGCCGGCGTTCGTGGCCGCGATCAACCAGTACCTGAGCGCCGAGCTCGACGCGAGGATCGGGCTTCCTTATAACGCGATCGAGTTCGCGAAAGTCAACGCGCGCTGGGACTACGGCGGACGCGACGATTTCGGCGCGGACCTCGCCGTCGCCATGCGGAGGAGTCCCGGGTTGCGCCTGTTCGTGGGCGTCGGGTACTTCGATCTCGTGACGACATTCGGCTCGGCGGAATACACGCTGTCGCACGCCGGGGTCGCGCCGGACCGCGTCACCTGGAGGCTGTATGAATCGGGGCATATGCCGTATGTCGGTGCGGCCAGCCGCAGCCGCCTCGCGAGGGACCTGCGGGAGTTCATCGCGGCCGCGAGCCGGTGAGCCATGACAGGTCGAGTGCCCATCGTCTGCGCGGTCCTCGCGCTCACGCCGGCGGCGCTCCCGCTGGCGGTGCAACCGCCCGCGGACCCTGTGGCGCGCCGGCCGGTCGCCGTCGTCACCGAGCACGCGGGCACCTTCAACGGCGCGGCGGTGAGGTACACCGCCACGGTCGCCGAGACCTTCGTCCCCGGGCCCGACGGCGTGCCGGCGGGCTCGATGGTGACGACCGCCTATGTCAGAGAGGACGTGACGGACCGGGCCAGCCGCCCCGTGCTCTTCGCCTTCAACGGGGGGCCTGGAGCTTCGTCCACGCCGCTGCACCTGACGGCCTTCGGGCCGCGGCGCTACGTGACCGTGAACGCCGAGCGCGAGATGGGAGACAACCCCTACAGCCTGCTGGACGCCATGGATCTCGTCTTCATCGATCCGATCGGCACCGGGTTCTCGCGCCCGTGGCGCGAGGCCGACGGACCGTACTTCTGGAGCACGAGCGGCGATGCCGCCTCGGTCAGGGAGTTCATCCAGGACTGGCTGAAGAAGAACGGGCGCGAGGGGTCGCCGCGGTTCCTGTGCGGCGAGAGCTACGGCACCGCCCGGGCGGCGCAGATTGTCCGTCTAAGCAACGACCTGACGTTCGACGGCGTGCTGCTGCTGTCGATGACGGGCGGACCCGAGGACCCGGATCTGCGCTACGCGATGCTCCTGCCGACCTACGCCACGACGGCCGCCTACCACGGCAAGGTGGAGGCGGCCGGGCGCACGCCGGCCCAGATCTTCGACGAAGCGCTGGCGTTCGCCCGGAGCGCCTACGTGAGCGCCCTGATCCAGGGAGCCTCGCTGCCTCCGGCGGAGAAGACGCGCGTGGCCGCAGAGGTCTCGAAGCGCATCGGCCTGCCGGCCTCCTTCATCGAGGAGAAGGACCTGCGAATCGACCGGCTCGATTTCATGCTGAACCTGCTGAAGGACCGCGGCGTCCGGATCGGCCAGATCGATGCCCGCGTGACGGGCCGCCTCGTGGACCACGCGGACAGGAAGCCGCCCTACGACGATCCCTCGATGTTCCCGGCTGGCCCGGGGCGGAGCCGGCCGACCGCACACCTCTACTTCACCGAGGAGCTGAAATTCCCGGCGACGGACGCCTACCGGCCGCTGAACCTGGAAATCAACGCGAAGTGGAAGTTCGATGTGGAGGACGCACTCGAGAAGCCGGTGGCGATGATCGCCACCGCGATGAAGGAGCAGCCACGTTTGCGCCTGTTCTGGGCCGGGGGCTACTACGACCTCGCCACGCCGCTCGCCAGCGGCAAGTACGTCCTCGACCACGCGGGCGTGCCGCCGGAACGGCTCACGATCGCCGCGCTTCCGACAGGTCACATGCCGTACGAGGGCGACGAGAACCTGGCGCGGTTCAATGCCGCCGTCAGGCGCTTCGTTGCCGGCCGTGCAACGGACGATGCGGCGTCGTCCGGGAGAGACGTCGTCCAGCGATCGCACCGTCGACAGGGAAGGAGCACGCGCGAGCCCGCAATGTCAGGACGGTCTTCGAACCGTAGCACGCGGC
>JAVKJV010000128.1:0-3407 GCA_031458775.1 Candidatus Fervidifonticultor quartus
GACGAGACGGGCCTCCGGCAGCTCGTTGTACGCCGGCTCGTCGAATCCAATCGAGAACGTCCTGACCGGCCCGCTCGAGTGGCGCGCCATCAGGGCGACGACCGTGCCCGAATCGAGGCCGCCGCTCAGGAACGCGCCGAGGGGCACGTCGCTGACGAGGCGCAGGCGGACCGCTTCGTCGAGGTGATGGAGGAGACGTTCGGCGGCCTCGTCCTCCGAACAGCCCAGCTTGGGTTCGTACCGCAGGCGCCAGTAGCGGGCGATCTCGATCCGACCGTCGCGCACGACCAGGTAATGGGCGGGCGGCAGCTTGTTGACGCCCCGGAATGCCGAGCGGGGCGATGGCACGTACTGGAGCGCGAGATAGGCCTGGATGGCTGCCGGGTCGGCTTCGGGCTCGAACTCCGGATTGGCGAGGAACCCCTTCGGTTCGGACGCGAACTCGATGCCGTCGCGGTCGAGGCGGTAGAAGAGCGGCTTCTTGCCGAGTCGATCCCGTGCCAGCAGCAGTGTCCGTTCGCGCCGGTCCCACAGCGCGAACGCGAACATGCCGCGCAGGTGCTGGAGGCAGTGCAGGCCGAACTCGTCGTACGCGGCGAGAATGACCTCGGTGTCGGTCCGCGTGCGAAACCGGTGGCCGCGGCGCTCCAGCTCCGATCTCAGCTCGCGGAAATTGTAGATCTCGCCATTGAACGTGACGAGCAGGCGCCCGTCCCCGCTCCACATGGGCTGGCGCCCCGCGTCGGAGAGATCGATGATGGCCAGCCTTCGATGCCCGAATCCGACCGGGCCGGTGCACGCGACGCCGTGGCCGTCAGGGCCGCGATGGGCGACGAGGTGACACATGCTGCCGACGAGGTCGGCATCGACCGGCCGCCCCGAGCGGAAGTTCACGCGCCCTGCAATGCCACACATGCCGGCTTCGTTCGGCTTGCCTGCCGCACCGGCCCGGACGCCGGGTCCCGAGGCGACGGTGTCGTCGCGAACGGGCAATGGTAACATGCCTACCGGTCCGGCGAGCCGCGGCGCTGCGCCGGCACCCCTGATGATTCGCGTGTGTTTCGTCACGAGGGTCCTCACCGCCGGGGGCAGCGAGCGGCAGCTCGTCAACGTCGCGGCGGGACTGGATCCGGCACGGTTCGACGTCGTCGTGGCGACGTTCTACGCCGGCGGGATCCTGCAGGACGAGCTGTCCGGCCACCCGCACGTTCGCGTGGTGACGCTCGGGAAGCGGAACCGGTGGGACCTGGCCGGATTCGCCGCGCGCGCGATCCGGCTCGTACGGCGTCTCCGGCCCGACGTCGTGTGCGGGTATCTCCCCACCGCGAACGAGGTCGCGCTCCTCGCGGGGCGACTGGCCGGCTGTGGCGTCGTGTGGCGGGTGGGCGCGGCCGCGATGGATCTGTCGCCCTACGACTGGGCGTGGCGCGTCGGGTTCGGTCTGGGGCGCTGGGCGTCGCGCTGGCCGGACCGCATCATCGTGAACTCGTGGGCTGGCTTCGAACACTGTCGGACGTCAGGTTGGTGGGTCCGACGGATGGTCGTGGTGCCCAACGGCATCGACGTCGAACGATTCCGTCGCGACCCCGTGGCCGGCGCGGCGCTTCGTGCCGAGTGGCGCGTGCCGGTCGACTCGCCGCTCATCGGGCTCGTCGCTCGCCTGGATCCCGTCAAGGACCATCTGACGTTCCTGCACGCGGCGGCGCGTTTCGGCGCCGGGTACCCCTCGTCGCGCTTCGTCTGCGTGGGAGACGGCAGTCCGGCCTACGCGGCGGAGCTCCGCGCCGAGGCAGAGCGCCTGGGTCTCGGTGGACGCCTCGTCTGGGCGGGTGCACGGCGCGACATGACGGCCGTCTACAACGCCTGCGACCTGATCACGCTGTGCTCGCGCGCCGAGAGCTTCCCCAACGCGCTGGGCGAGGCGATGGCCTGCGAGAGGCCGTGCGTCGCCAGCGGGGTGGGTGACGTGCCGACGCTGCTGGGCGACACGGGCACGCTCGTCCCGGTTGCAGACGCCGATGCACTGGCCTCCGCCTGGCGCGCGCTGCTCGCACGGCCTGTCCGCGAACGCTGCGCCATCGGGGTGCGTGCCCGGGATCGGATCGTGAAGGAGTTCGCCCTCGACCGGACGGTCGACCGTATCGGTGGCATCCTGAGCGAGGTCGCGGCGCGCCGGAAGGGTGAGCGGGTGGCGGCCCGTCGGCGTTCCACGTGAAGGGTCCTGCAGTGGGACCATTAGCTTCGGACCCGTGCAAGGTCGTGCACCTCATCACCGCCCTGGACGTCGGCGGGGCGGAGCTGGCGCTCGCACGCCTCCTCCCGGGGCTGCGCGACCGCGGCATCCACAACACTGTGGTGTCGCTGACCGCACCGGGCCGGGTCGCGCTCCGGATTCGGGAGGCCGGTGTCGCCGTCCGTTCGCTGGGCCTGCGCCGCGGGTCGGTGGCCCCGGGCGCAGTCTTCCGCCTGAGGCGCCTCCTCCAGGCCGAACGGCCCGACATCCTCCAGACCTGGATGTACCATGCCGACCTGCTCGGCGCGGTCGCGTCGTGGCGACGCGTGCGGCCGGCCCTGCTCTGGAACGTTCGCGCCTCGGATGTGGAGATGACGCGCTACGGTTGGCTGTCGGCCGCCACGCGGCGGACCTGCGCCTGGCTCTCGAGGCGCCCCCTCGCTGTCGTGGCCAACTCGCAGGCGGGGATCGAGTTCCACCAGCGACTCGGGTACCGGCCCGCCCGCTGGGTGATGATCCCGAACGGCGTCGACAGCCGCGAGTTCCGTCCGGATCCCGTCGCCCGCGCGTCGTTCCGGGCCGAGCTCGGCATTCCTGGAGACGCGAAGCTCGTCGGCCTCGTCGGTCGCAGAGACCCCATGAAGGGCCACGACGTGTTTCTCGAGGCCGCCCGCGCGCTGATGGATCGATGGCCCTCGCTACACGTCCTGCTGGCAGGTCCGGGCGTCGAGGCCGACGTGGAACCGTTCGCCTCGTGGTCGAGAGCGCTCGAGCCGACCGTGCGCCAGCGCGTGCACCTGCTCGGGCCTCGGGACGACATGCCGCGGCTCTATGCCGCGCTCGACGTGGCCTGTTCCGCGTCCCTGTTCGGTGAAGGGTTCCCGAACGTCATCGCCGAGGCGATGGCGACCGGCGTGCCGGTCGTCGCCACAGCGGTGGGAGACGCGCCCCACCTGGTCGGGGACACGGGCTTCATCGTTCCGCCCGGCGACGCGGCCTCGCTCGCCGACCGCTGCGGCATGCTCGTGGGCGATGACGGGCGGCGACGCGCGATGGGCGAAGCGGCGCGGCGCCGGATCGTCTCCCTGTTCGGCATGGACCGGGTCGCCGACGCCTATGCCCGGCTCTACACCGAGCTGGCCCTCGCCCACGCCGTACCGGCCGGCGTGCGCGG
>JAVKJV010000129.1:0-3251 GCA_031458775.1 Candidatus Fervidifonticultor quartus
CGGCCCGCGCTCCTTCGGCAGATCGAGGAGCGGGTCGTCCTGCTTCTCGACCAGGCGCATCTGCTTGACCCCGAGGTCCTGGCGCAACTCGACCACGAGGTCGGCGAGCTCGACGTGGCTCGTGAACGGCCCGGCGTACTCGTCTTCAAGTAGCTGGAGGCGCGAGGAGAGCTCCGGCGGCAGCATCCTGCCGAGCCGGAACTCGATCACCCGCCGCATCTCCTCGGGGAGCCGGCCGCGGACCAGCACGTCGATGTCGTTGCGCGTCCGGCCGTTGTTCGCGAGACCGCCGACAAGGTAAAGAAACGGCGCGCGCAGCTTGAACGAGCGGAAGTGCGGCAGGACCTCCTCCAGCGTGATCTCGCGCCCCTGCATCTCGCCGGAGGGATGGATCGGCGCGAGCTCGCCCTTGGCCGTCCGCCGCAGCGCGTCGGCCTCGCGAGCGAGCGCGTCGTCGGCCCCGTGCCTCATGCCGCGCCGCCGCATCTCCTCCTGGACGAACAGCTCCGCGTTGACCAGGTCCTCGCGCCGTAGCTCCCCGACCGTGAGGCGCTCGTTGCCCGCGAAGTTCTTTGCGAAGAGCTGGTGCAGGCGCCGGTGGACGGACAGGATCTCCTCGTCGGACACGTTGCGCAGCCGGTCGGGGTGAATCTCGGCGATGGCGAGCTTGTCGAGCCGGGCCACCACGACCTCGGGAATCTCGCTCGCGTCGCCATCGACCTCGATCACGTCGAGCACCTCGTCGAGCGCCCATCCGCCGCCGAGCGACTTCTCGGTGATGGCGTAGTTCGCGATGAGGAGCGTCGGCAGCGTCTTCGGGCCGCCCACGCCGCGCATGGCGCGAATGCTGCGGGGTGGGCGGATCTTGCGGACGTGGAAGCCCCTGGTGTCGAGCTCGCCGCGCGTGCCGTAGGTGACGAGGAACTTGCCCTCGATGCCGTCGAGGATCTTCCTGAACTCGACCTCGTCGAACGCGTCCTCGCCGATCTCGACGTTGTGCCCGGGGTACGGAGGATCCAGGTAGAAGAAGGTGTCGGGTCCGTCGAACTCCTTGACGAGATCCGCGTAGTGCGCGCGGCGCACGACCGCGTTCTTCAGGCGGTCGCGGTACTGCTCGATGCGCTCGACGGTCCGCGCCTCGACGCCGTCGGCGCCGGGGTTGAAGCTCTTGCCGCGCAGCTTCCCGTACGAGAAGTGCGCGAGATAGAGGAACCGGTAGAGCTTCTCGACCTTGCTGCGCGGCCGCCCCTCGAGCAGTGCCTTGAACGTGCGCTCGCTCCCGGTCCAGTCCTTGCCGCGCAGGGCATCGAACTCGGCGTCGGTCAGCGACTTGATGGCCCTGAACGCGAAGGCGATCTCGGGGTCGGCGTCGCCCAGGACCTCGACCTCGGCCGGCTCCTTCTCGAAAAACACCGCGGCACTGCCGGCGAACGGCTCGACGTAGGTCTTGTGCGGAGGGATGAGCTTCACGAGGCGGGCGGCGAGCCGCTTCTTGCCCGCGGGCGAGCCCCAGATGGTCTTGTCCACGGGCTCGGTGGCGGCCATGGCGGGAAACGCGAGCTGCCGCGCCTCCACGGGCCCGTTCGCGTGGCCTTGCTGACTGACGGTGCCTGGGCCCTCGTCCTTGCGGATCCGGTAGTTCGTCGCGACGAGCGTCACGCTCTTGCCGAGGCCCTGGCCCTGGTGTGCGCCGACTCCCGATGTGTGCCGCCACCGCTCGACGTGGAAGCCCTTGAAGAGTGCATCCACGCCCTCGGATCGCAGGCCGTAGGTGGCAAGAAACTTCCCGTCGATTCGTCGCAGGACTTTGCCGAAGCGCACCTCGTCCCAGTCGTCGTGTCCGACCTCGGCGTCGTAGCCAGGATACGGAGGGTCCAGGTAGAAGAACGTGTCGGGCCCGTCGAACTCGTCCACGACGTCCTCGTAGTCGGCGCAGCGGACGATGACGTCCTTGAGGCGCGGGGCGAGCTTCTCCAGACGCTCGCAGAAGCGCGACTCCACGCCGACGTTCTTCTCCGGCATGGTGCCGCGGCGGAGCTTGTTGAACGAGAAGAGCGCGAGGTAGGCGAAACGGTAGAAGCGCTCGACATCGTCTTCTGGCTCCGACTCGTAGAGCTTCCGGAACCGCTCCGGGTCGCCCACCCAGGACCTGCGCTTCAGGCGCGCGAGCCTCTCGTCGGTCAGGTTCTTCGCGAACCGGAACGCGAAGGCGATCTCGGGATCGCGGTCGGCGAGCACCTCGACCTCGGACGGCTCCTTGGCCCAGAAGACCTGCGCGCCGCCGGCAAAGGGTTCCACGTAGACGCGGTGCCGCGGGATGGCGGCCACGATGCGTTTCGCGAGGTGCTTCTTGCCGGCCGGCGAGCCCCAGAGCGACTTCTCGACATCCTCGCCCCGCACGAGCGCGAGAAACGACCTCGCGCGCGCAAGCGTCTCTTCGACGGCTCGCTCGGCTCGATGGGCCTCGACAAACTCCCGCGTTCGACCGAGGACGTCGTCGACGGCCAGGGCTCGCTTCGCGATGTAAGCCGTCTCGTCCACTACGCCACCGGCCGGCGAACGACCGCCGGGTCCTCTCCCCACACCGGTCCTGCTTCGGCCTTGCGCACGCCCTCCCGGAACTCGGGCGTGTTGAGATCTGCGGGCCAGAGCGCCTCGTCGGCCTTCGCCAGCTTCTCGGCCGGCTGCTTCCTCTCGCCTCGCAGGGCAGCCAGCTCCTTGCGCAGCCTGTCGAGCTTCTTGTGAAGATCCTGTGGATTCTCGGTGAACGAGGAGCTACCGAGCGCTGGCTCTGCCGCCACAGGCGAGATTTCCTTCTCACTCTCCTCAGCAGCGGCCGTGGTCTCCTCCTCGAAAACCTCGACCTCGATCTCCTCGCTCTCGCGGTCCACGAACGCCTGCTTGGCCGTCTCGACCGCGCGGCCGAGCGCCCGGAGCCGTTGCACGGCCTTCTCGGGCGCGTCCCTGGCCGCCTTCCCCACCTGGTCGAGGGCATAGGCGACGAACGCGTCGGCGCCCATACGCTTGCGTACGGCAGGCGGTGCCCCCTCGAGCACGCGCTCGATGGCCGCTGCCACGTTTTCCAGCGTCGTCATCGTGTCCATCTCGGTTCTCCTTCCTTGCCGGCCGCACCGGCATTCACATCTGTCCGTCTGCCGGCACCCAGACCGTCCGGGCGTCGGGCTGCCAGGGAATGCCGTCGAGTTCGCGGCGCAGGTATTCCGGCAGGTGGTCGAGAGCGCGCTGTAGGC
>JAVKJV010000013.1:0-38850 GCA_031458775.1 Candidatus Fervidifonticultor quartus
GAGTGTGCTAGACGGTGAGCGGCGGAGCTTTGGGCACGGACTCGGCCTTCGGCGTCTTGAACCCTTCGGGCAACGGGGCCGCCACGCCGGCGGGTGCGCGATGTGGCGGTCCGAACAGCAACGCCCGCTTCAGGAGCTGGATCGCCAGCGCCGGATCCACGCCCTTGGGACAGGCCGCACTGCACGCGCCGGCCAGGTGGCAACCGAACGCCCCGTGTGAGGTATCCACGACGCCGGCCCGTTCGGTGAGCCCGGCGTCACGCGTGTCGGCGGTGTACCGGTACGCCGCGGCCAGGGCCTGCGGCCCCAGGAACGACGGCACGGTCGCCTCGGTGGGACAGGCCGCCAGGCACAGGCTGCACTTCAGGCAGTAGCTGAACTGGACGTACCGGAGCATGTCGTCGGGCGTCTGGACGAACTCGCGTGTGGGTCGCTCCACCTCGTCGCGGTCGCGCCGGAGGATGTACGGCTTGACCCAAGCATGCTTGCGAAACGTCTGGGCGAGATCGGGCACGAGGTCCTTGATCGTGTCGTGATTGGGCAACGCGCTCACCGCGACGACCGGACCAAGGCTGCTGACCTGGGTGTTGCACGCGAGACGCGGTTTGCCGTTGATCATCATGCCGCACGATCCGCACACTCCCATGCGGCACGCGCAGCGGAACGCGAGGGAGCCGTCGTGTTGCTCCTTCACGGCGAACAGCGCGTCGAGGACGGTCATGCCCGGCCGGGTCTCGACTTCCCAGGTCTGCTCCTTCGGGCCGGTGCCGGCATCGGGGTTGTAGCGCACGATCTTGACTGTCAGGGCCGTCGTGACAACGCTCATGCTCTTCTCCGGTTCACAGCAACGCGGCGTGGCGGCCAGCGGTGACAATGACGGCCACCCCGTAGACAAGGACGACCAACCCGAACGCGAGCAGCGCGACGCTGATCACGCGGGCCGCGCGTGGCGTCGACCAGATCTCCTGCAGGACGCCACGCGCGCCGTACAATCCGTGATACAGCGCCGCGCCCAGGAGGAGCACGTAGACGACCCGCATGGCCGGGCTCCGGTCGCGCGCGGCCACACTGGCGAAGGCCAGAACCTCCTGATACCCGCCGCCCAGCCAGGCGATGATGGCCTGGTAGTGCATGAGGGCCATGTGCAGCCCGAGCAGCGCGATCAGCGCCGCCCCGGAGAGCAGATGCAGGCCCCAGAGTCGGGATTCCCTCACACCGCGTCCCTCCTCGTGTCCGTGCGCGTCGTCACCGGCTCATGAACTCCCAGGCGCCGATCGCGATGAACAACGCTGCCAGTGCCATCAGCACGACCGTCAGCGGTCGCTGCCGGTGGAGAGCGATCGCGTACGGGTACACCGGGTGCCCAGGGCGCCCGAGAGTGTAGCCCAGGTGTCCGAGCAGCAGCCGGACTCCGTTCAGCGCGTGGAATGCGAACGCCGCGAGTACCAGAAACTCGCCGACGACCAAGACCGGATGTCGTAACACGCCCATGGTCTGTTCCCAGACGTCCGGTCCGGCCAGCCTGCGACCAGTCACCCACACGTGAATCGGCAGGTAGACGACCAGGCCGAGCCCGGAGATCCGGTGCAGCGTATAGAGGTACCGCTCGGCCGGGTACTTGCCGGCGTAGACCCATCCGCTCAGGCCGAGCCGCCTGTTCAGCCGGGGCGGTCCGTCTGCCTGGGCCAGCGTCGTTGTCCGCATCGCCATCGGTCTCCCCCGCTCCTCAGTACTTGCGTTCGACCGGTTTCCAGGTGGTGATCGTGACGGGTGTGTACTCCAGGCGCGGGCCGTCGGGCGTGTAGTGCGCCCGGGTATGGACCAACCAGCGCTCGTCGTCACGGCTCGGGAAATCGCGCCTGGCGTGCGCCCCGCGGGACTCGGTGCGGGCGAGCGCGCCGGCGACCATGACCTGGGCCAGGTCGAGCAGGTTCTCCAGTTCCAGCGCCGACACGAGATCGGTATTGTAGATCCAGCTGCGATCGTCGAGGTGGATGCGGCTGGATTGCTCGCGCAGCGTGTGGATCTCGGCCAGCGCCTCTTCAAGGCCCGGCCCGGTGCGGAAGACACCGACCTTCTCGTCCATCAGCAGCCGCAGCCGGGTGCGAATCTCGTACTGATTCTCCGGCCCGCGCGCGTCGAGGAGCGTGGCCAGTCGGGCCTCTTCGGCCTCCGCCTCGGCCGTCGGCGCGTCGGGCACGGCACGTGACGCGCGGGCCCACCGCGCGGCCTCGCGGCCGGTAATCGCGCCCCAGACCAGGCACTCCGCGGTGGAGTTGGTCCCGAGCCGGTTGGCACCGTGGAGCGACATGCAGGCGACCTCCCCGGCCGCCCACACGCCGTCGACGACCTTCCCGTCGATGTCGCAGGCGATACCGCCCATCGAGTAGTGCGCCGCGGGCCGCACCGGTAGTGGGGCCTCGATCGGGTCGATGCCGTTGAACTTGATCGCCACCTCGCGGATCAACGGCAGCCGCTCGAGAATGCGCGCGCGGCCCAGATGGGTCAGGTCGAGGTGGACGTAGCCGAGCCCGCTGGGATGTTGAAAGCCGCGTCCGGACTCGATCTCCGTCGTCTCGGCCCGCGCGATGATGTCGCGCGGCGCCAGTTCCATCATCTTGGCCGCGTACGCCTCCATGAACCGGGCGTCGCCGCGGTTCTTGAGGTAGCCACCCTCGCCACGGGCCGCCTCGGTAATGAGGATGCCCGAGGGGACGAGACCGGTCGGGTGGAATTGCACGAACTCCATGTCCTGCAGCGGGAACCCGGCACGGTAGGCCATCACCATCCCATCGCCTGTCACGGAGTGCGAATATGTGGTGAACCCGAATAGGCGGCAGCACCCGCCGGTCGCGATCACCACCGCCTTAGCCCGGATCAACGCGACCTCGCCGGTCGTGAGGCTCCACGCCACGAGCCCGGCGAACACGCCATCCCGCAGCAGCAGCCGCGTGGCCATCCACTCTTCGTAGCGTGTCACGCGGCTGTGACGCTGCAGCGTGTCGTAGAGCGCATGCATCTCGAAGAACCCGGTCTTGTCGGCCGCGAACGTCGCACGCGGATACGTGTGCCCGCCGAACGGCCGCTGGTCCAGCCGGCCGTCGGGCCGGCGCGACCACGGCGTGCCCCAGTGCTCGAGTTGCAGGATCTCGCCGGGCGCCGCCTCGACGAAGCGCCGCACGACGTCCTGATCGGCCAGGAAGTCGCTCCCTTTCACCGTGTCCCAGGCGTGCAGGTCGAGGCTGTCGCCGTCTTCGGGATGGATGACCGCGCCGGTCCCGCCCTCGGCGCACACCGAGTGCGCCCGCATGAGCTGCGTCTTCGAGACGATGGCCAGGTCCAGCTCGCCGTGCGAGGCGCGCATGACTTCAAGCGCCGCGCGAAGCCCGGCCAGCCCACTGCCCAGCACCAGCACATCATGGGTGTAGGTGCGCACGACATCCCTCCGGACCGGTATACGGTGAGCGGCAGCGGCAGCCGCCTTACGTCTTGACGATAGCCTCCGGCTGGAAATGCGGGGAATCGGTCGCGCAACCGATGGTCCGGTCGGGACCGGATGCGGGCTAGGCCCGGTGCGGAGCCCCCCAGGGATGCGGATCTTCGGCCAGGAGCGCGAGCGCGTGCGGCAGCGCAGGCATCAGCACCTCGAGCCACTCGCGTGCGCCCTTGGGGCTACCGGGCAGGTTGACGATCAGTGTGCGGCCGCGGACCCCCGCAACGCCGCGCGACAGCATCGCCAGCGGCGTCGCGGCCAGCGTACCCTGCCGCGCGGCCTCCGGGAGTCCGGGAACCAGGCGCTCGATCACGTCCAGTGTGGCCTCTGGGGTGACATCCTGCGGGGCGACCCCGCTGCCGCCCGTGGTGAGCACGAGATCAGCCCGGAGGACGTCCGCGAACGCGCGCAGCCGGTCGGCGATCGCCCGCCGGTCGTCGGGCAGGACCTCGCGGGCGATGATCTCGGCGCCGTGCGCCGCCAGGATCTCGGCCACCACGTCGCCGCTGCCGTCGGGCTGCTGGCCACGAAACACAGTGCCGCTCAGGGTCAGCACGCACACGCGGCGTCCGGCGAGCGTCGCCATCGCTCAGGAGGTCTCTCCGGGTCGCCGGTACACACCACTGCGACCCCCGCGCTTGTGCACAAGGCGCACCGCGTCGATGGTCATCGCGCGGTCGGCCGCTTTGCACATGTCGTACACGGTGAGGGCGGCCACACTGACCGCGACCAGCGCTTCCATCTCCACGCCGGTAGGCGCCACGGTCCTGGCGGTGGCTTCGATCGCCACACCGCTGCGGCCCGGGTCCACAGTCAGGCGCACATCGATGTCGGTCAACGGGACCGGATGACAGAGCGGAATCAACTCCGCGGTCCGCTTCGCGGCCATGACCCCGGCAATCTGCGCGACCTCGAGGACGTGGCCCTTGGCCACCGCGTTTCGCTGGATCAGCGCCAGCGTGTCCGGCCGCATGTGTACCACGGCGCGCGCCACGGCCACCCGCGGCGTGGCGGGTTTGGACGACACGTCGACCATGCGCGCCCGACCGCGACGATCGACGTGCGTCAGTCGCTGCCGGGGCGTCACGCGAGCAGTCGCACCTCCACCTCGTCGCCCTCGGTGAAATTGGCACCGACCGGGACGGTGACGATCCCGTCGGCGCGTACGAGCGAGGTCAGCACCTGCGACCCGGCCGGGAGCGGGACCGCCCAGACGCCGTCAGACCGGGCCTCGAGCCGGACCCGACGGTGGTCTTCGCGCGCGCCCGCGCCGGGCAGCGGTGCGGTCAGGCGCGCGCGCACCTGCCGCCATGGCTGCGACGATGGATCGAGCCCGAGCATCGCGTCGAGCACCGGCCGCACGAACAGGTCGAAGATCACGAGTGCCGAGACAGGATTTCCTGGCAGCCCGATGACCGGCACGCGTCCGGCCGCCGCGAGCACGGTGGGCTTTCCGGGCCGCACGGCGATGCCGTGGACGATGATGCCCGGCGGCCCGAGCGCTGCGATCGCCTCCGACACCACGTCGCGCTCGCCTACCGATGATCCCCCGGACACCAGCACCACATCGTGGACGGCACACGCGCGGCGGAGCGCGGCCTCGACGGCGCGCTGATCGTCGCGCACGATCCCGAGCAGCACGGGGTCGCCGCCCGCGTCCCGCACCGCGCCCGCGAGCGCGGCGCTGTTCATGTCGCGCACCTGACCGGGCGCCAGCGCGCTCGATGGCGCCACGACCTCGTCGCCGGTAGCGGCGATCGCCACCCGCGGGCGGACGCTGACCGGCACCTGCGTCCACCCCTGTCCGGCCAGGACGCCGAGGTCGGCCGGGCGCAGGCGCCGGCCGCGGGCGAGGACCACGTCGCCGGCACGCACATCGATCCCGCGAGCAACGACATTGTCGCCGGGGCGCGCGGCCCGCCGGACGACGATGGTCGTGTCGTCCACGGTCACGTACTCCTGCATGACGACGGCGTCCGCCCCGCCGGGCAGCATGCCACCCGTGGGGATGCGCACCGAGGAACCCGGCTCTACCGCGACCTCGGCCGCCGCACCCATCTGGACTTCGCCGGCTCGCCGCAGCCGCGCGGGCGCGCGCTCGGATGCCGCCGCCACGTCGGCCGCGCGCACGGCCCAACCGTCCACCGCTGACCGCTCGAAGGGCGGCAGGTCCACCGCCGCGGCGACATCAACCGCAAGGACGCGGCCCAACGCCTCTTCCAGGGCCACGGGCTCGGTGCCGCAGCGTTGCGGCGCCAGTGCGGCGAGATAGCGCGCACGCGCCTCCGACGGGCTCAGGAGGCGGTCGAACGCCCTGACCGGACCCGACAGCTTAGATCACTCCCAGGGTGCGACCGGCGCGCGCAAACGCGTCGAGCGCGCGCTCGAGGTGTTCGCGCTCGTGCGCAGCGGTGACGATCGTGCGGACGCGCGCCCGGCCGCGCGGCACGGTCGGGAACGCGATGCCCAGCGCGAAGACGCCGGCGTCGAAGAGGAGATCGGACAGTTCCATCGCGCGATGTTCATCGCCGACGATGACCGGCGTGATGGGCGTCTCGCTGAACCCGGTGTCGAAGCCCAACCGCCGCAGACCATCCTTGAAGAACCGTGTGTTCTCCCACAGCCGGGCGATCAGCCCGGGCTCCTGCTGGACGAGGCGCACGGCGGCGAGCGCCGAGGCCGCGACCGAGGGTGGATGCGAGGTCGAGAACAACAGCGGCCGAGCCCGGTGCATCAGGTAGTCGATGAGCGACCGGCTGCCGGCGACATAACCGCCCAGCCCGGCAAACGCCTTCGAGAGCGTCCCGACCTGGATGTGCACGCGACCGTGCAGGTCGAAGTGGTCAACGGTCCCGCGGCCGGCCCGGCCCACCACCCCGCTCGCGTGTGCGTCGTCCACCATCATGATCGCGCCGAACTCCTCGGCCGCGGCCACGAGATCGGGCAGCGGCGCGATGTCGCCGTCCATACTGAAGACGCCGTCGGTAATCAGCAGGACACGCCGGGCGCCGCGCGACTCTGCGAGGAGGCGGCGCGCCGCGGCCACGTCCTTGTGCGGGAAGATCTTCTTGTCGGCACCGGACAAGCGGCAGCCGTCGATGATGCTCGCGTGGTTGAGCTCGTCGCTGACGACCACGTCGTCCTTGCCGAGCACGGCCGACACCGTCCCGGCGTTGGCGGTGAACCCGGACTGGAAGAGCAGGACGGCCTCGGTGCGCTTGAAGGCCGCCAGCTCCGCCTCGAGTTGCTGGTGAATCGCCATGTTGCCGGCGATCGTCCGCACCGCGCCGGAACCGACGCCGTACGTGGCCACGGCCTCGAGCGCCGCGGCCTTCAGCGCCGGATGCGTGGCCAGCCCCAGGTAGTTGTTGGAGCAGAGGTTGACGACCTCGCGGCCGTCGTACCGCGCCACGGGATCCTGCGGCCCCTCGAGCACTCGCGGCCAGCGCCACAGCCCTTGGGCCCGCAATTCGCGCAGTTCGTCGTCGAGAAAGCCGAGCGGCGACGCGATCTCAAGACTCAAGGGTCAGAATCACCTTCCCGGCTTCGCCTGACTCCAGCAGCGCGAACGCCTCATCGAACCGATCCAGGGGCAGACGGTGCGTGATCACCGGCGAGACGTCCAGCCCCCGCCGGAGCAAGACGGTCATCTGCTCCCATGTCTGCCACATGCGTCGGCCGAAGATGCCTTCGACGCGCACCGCCTTGAAGATGATCGAGTTCGCGAGGTCGAGCTCCACAGGTGCGCTCGGCAGCCCGAGCAGGCCGACCCAGCCGCCGCTGCGCACCCCGCGCAGCGCATCGCGAATCCCTGCGGCATGCCCGGACATCTCCAGCACCACATCCACACCCTGTCCATCGGTCAGCGCCCGCAGCCGCTCCGCGACCGGTTCCCGCGACGCGTCGACGACCACGTCGGCGCCCATGCGGCGCGCGAGTGCCAGCCGGTTCGGTCGCACGTCGGACGCCACGACGAGCGCGGCGCCAGCCATGCGCGACACCGGGATCGCCATCAGGCCGATCGGCCCGCACCCGATCACGGCCACGGTGGCGGTCGTCAAGTCGGTGGCGAGCGCGGTGTGCACGGCGTTGCCAAGCGGGTCCATGATCGCCGCGATGTTCCACGGAATCGCGGGGTCGAGCCGCCAGGCATTGGGCGCCGGCAGCACCACGTACTCCGCGAATGCGCCGTCGCGATCGACGCCGACGATCTTCAGCCGCTCGCAGATGTGCGGCTGTCCGTGCCGGCAGCGCCCGCACCACCCGCAGGCAAGGTGGCACTCGCCCGCGATGCGGTCACCCACGCGGACGGCGTTCACGTCCTCGCCAACAGCGACGACGGTCCCGCAGAACTCATGACCGATCACCAGCGGCGGCCGGATGCGGGACTGCGCCCACGGGTCCCACCGGTAGATGTGCAGGTCGGTCCCGCAGATCCCGCCGGCCGATACCTTCACCAGCACGTCGCCGCGGCCCGGCACCGGCACCGGCGCGTCGGTGATCTCGAATCCTCTGGACGGGCTCGTCTTGACCAGGGCGCGCATGCGGCGGGGAATCGTGACCGGCACGCGGTCCAGGGCCGAGGGTTCCTGGCCAAGGGTTGTCACGAGGAGAGCTTCGACACGCCCGCGCGACGACTCCTGCGGCCGCTCCTTGCGATGACTCGTCGCGGCGGTGACACGGCCGTTACGCGGCAGTGACCGTCGCGTGATGCGACGGCAGGACCATGGCGTGGAGCACAGAGAATTTGTTTTGGATCGGCAGATCGGCGCCCTGGAGGCCAGCATGCCATCCCTCTACCATCCACTCGTCGTGCACTTCCCGGTCGCGTTGTGGATGACCAGCGCCCTCTTCGACCTGCTGTACGCGCGGAGCACCGACCGCTTCCACTTCCGCGCCTCGCAGTTCCTGATCGGACTCGGCCTGCTGGGCGCCGCGGTGTCCGTCGTGACGGGCTACGCCGACTACCTCCCGCTGGTCCGGGAAGGCATCGGCGCGGAGTTCGTGGCCCGGCACAAGACCCATCAGGTGGTCGCGCTCGCCGCGACCGTCGTGTACGCCGTGAGCTTCTACGCGCGGTGGCGACAGCCGCATCTGCACCGGACCACGCTCCTGCTGCTCACCGCGGTCGGTGCGTTGCTGATCGGCGCGACCGGACTCATCGGCGGCGACCTCCGCATGGTGATGTAGGCATGGCGTCGCCACCCCGTATCCTGGTCGTGGACGACGAGCCGCACATTGTGGAACTGGTGCGGTACAACCTCCTGCAGGAGGGCTACGACGTGACGACCGCCGGGCACGGCGACACCGCACTGGAGAAGGCGCGAACCGAGCGCCCCGATCTCGTGGTGCTGGACATCATGCTCCCGGGACTCGACGGCCTGGAGGTGTGCCGCCGCCTGCGGCGCGAGTCCACGGTGCCCATCATCATGCTCACCGCCAAGAGCGGCGAACTCGAGCGGGTTGTGGGGCTGGAGATCGGCGCCGACGACTATGTCACCAAGCCGTTCAGCCCCAGGGAACTGGTGGCGCGCGTGCGCGCCGTGCTCCGCCGCCGGGTGCGCGAGGTCGACGCGCCCACACAGGAGCCGATCCGGGTCGGGGGCTTGGTCCTCGATCCGGTGACGCACGAGGTCACGCTCCAGGGTCGGGCTGTGGAGCTCACCGCGCGTGAATTTGACCTGCTCTGGCTGCTGATGCGGCATCCCAACCGGGTGTTTACGCGCGACTTCCTACTCGAGCACCTCTGGGGGCACGACTTCTACGGCAGCACGCGCACGGTGGACATGCACGTGAGCCGGCTGCGGGAGAAGATCGAGGACGATCCGGCGCGCCCGACCTACATCATGACCGTCCGCGGGGTCGGTTACAAACTACGCGGCGTTGAGAGCGGCCGGCAGCGGGTGCGCACATGAGACACCGTTCGATCCGCGTGCGGTTGACAATTTCGTACCTGCTGCTGGTCCTGGTCTCGCTCGTCCTGGTCGCGGTCTTCGTCACCTGGCGGCTCCAGCAACAGTACATGATGACGTACGGCTCGGTGATCCTCACGCAGTCGCGGCTGATCAGCCGGATGCTCCAGCAGGCGGCGCAGCAGGGCGAGGGCTCGGCCGCGCGCCTGGAGCGGCTGGCGCAGGAGTTCCGCTGGCGGCCAGAGATGACGATCGCCGTGCGCGCAGGCGCAGACGTCGGCGCCGATGCGGCCGCCGCGCCCGAGCTGCGCGCGGCGCTCCGCGGCGAGGCCATGCAGCAAGTGCGCATCGACAGCGCCACCGGCCAGCAGCGTGTCTTTGCCGCCGCGCCGGTCATGGTCGGTGATCAGGCCGTCGCCATTGTCCACCTCTCGGTGCCGACCGCGTGGGTCTGGGTGCAACTTCAGCGCATGATCCCGCAGCTCGGGCTCGCGCTGCTGATCGGTTTGATCGTCGCGGGCGTCGTTGGCACGCGGCTGGCCCGGAGCCTGGCGGAGCCGATCGACGACCTGACGCGCGTCGCGACACAGATGAGCGCCGGCGATCTCACGCAATCCGTGCGGCCGCGCGGGAGCGACGAGATCGGCCGGCTGGGCGAGATGTTCAACCAAATGGCCCAACGGCTGCGCGCGACGATCACGACCCTGGCCGGCGAGCAGCAGAAGCTGGCGGCCGTGGTGGCTGGCATGACCGACGGTGTGGTCGCCGCGGACCGCCATGGCACCGTCATCCTGGCGAACCGCGCCGCATCGGAGCTGCTCGGCTGGCCGGAGATCGCCCGGCTGGATGGCACCGGGCAGCGCATCACGTGGCCGCGGCTCCGCGCGGTCATCCAGGACGCGGCGCTGTACGGCCGCATCTGCGCCGAGGAGCTGCCGCCGAGCGAGACCGGCGACCGCCTCATCGAGGTGCACTGCGCGCCGATCACCGACGACGGCGGGAGGCCGATCGGCGCGGTCGCGGTCCTGCGCGACGTGACCGACCTGCGTCGCCTGGAGCGCACCCGCCGTGAACTGACCGCCAACGTCTCGCATGAGCTGCGGACGCCGCTGACGTCCATCAAGGGTTTCGCCGAGACGCTGCTGGGCGGCGCCATGCGCGATGAAGGCACGTGCCGCCACTTCCTCGAGATCATCGACCAGGAAGCCAACCGGCTGGTGAAGCTCGTGGACGACCTGCTCGACCTGTCGCGCCTCGAGAGCAAGCGCCTCAGCCTCGACCTCGGGCACGTCCGCCTGCACGACGTCGTCCGCGACGCCGTGGCCAAGATGCGGCCGCTCGCCGGCGCTCGCGCACTCGAGCTGCGCGCCGACGACGCCGACATCACCGTCCTGGCCGACCGCGATCGACTGGCACAGGTTTTGACCAACCTCGTAGACAACGCGATCAAGTTCACCGGCGAGCACGGCCACATCGCGGTCGGCTGGCGCGCGCTAGACGGCGAGGTCGAGGTCACGGTTGCCGACGACGGGCCGGGCATCATGCCGGCCGACCTGCCGCACGTCTTCGAGCGCTTCTACAAAGCCGACCGTGCACGCGCCGCCGTCCCCGGCGGGACGGGCCTCGGCCTGGCGATCACGAAACACATCGTCGAGGCGCACGGCGGTCGGATTCGGGTCGCGAGCGCGCCGGGCGCCGGGACGACCTTCGCGTTCACCCTGCCCCGGGACGCGGAGTGAGGACTATCCGCCGAGATACGCCCGCTTCACCTCGGGGTTCTCACGCAACTCGGCCGCGGTCCCGGCCAGGGTGATCTCGCCGGTTTGCAACACGTACGCCCGGTGCGCAATGCCGAGCGCCATATAGGCGTTCTGCTCCACGAGCAGCACCGTCCCCCCCTGCGCATTGATGTCGCGTACGGTCCGGAAGATCTGCTCAACCAGGACCGGTGCGAGCCCCATCGAGGGTTCGTCCAGCAGCAGCACGCGCGGCCGCGTCATCAGCGCGCGGCCGATGGCCAGCATCTGCTGCTCGCCGCCCGACAGCGTCCCGGCCACCTGCGTCAACCGCTCGCGCAACCGCGGAAACAGTCCCAGCACGCGCTCGAGGTCCTCCTTGATGGCTGCCATGTCGTTGCGCCGGTACGCACCCATCTCGAGGTTTTCGCGCACCGTCAGTCGGCCGAAGATACGGCGGCCCTCGGGCGAGTGTCCGATCCCCAGACCGACGATCTGGTGCGGCGGCAGGTGGTCGATACGGTCGCCGCCGAGCCTGATGGTGCCCCCCCGGGCCCGGTGGAGACCGGAGATGGTGCGCAGGGTCGTGGTCTTTCCTGCGCCGTTGCTGCCGAGCAACGCGACGATCTCGCCCTCGTCGACCCCAAGCGAGACCCCCTTGAGCGCGTGGATGTGTCCGTAGTAGACGTGAAGATCGTCAACCGTCAACAGCGCCACGAGTGCTCCCCTACCCCGGCGCGGTGCCGGCCAGTCCTTTGCCGGCGCCCAGATATGCTTCGATCACTTTCGGGTCGTTCTGGACCTCGGCCGGCGTGCCTTCAGCGATCTTGACCCCGTAGTCGAGCACCGTCACGCGGTCGGAGATGCCCATCACGACACGCATGTTGTGCTCGATGAGCAAGATCGTCACGCCGAGCTCGCCCCGGAGCCGCCTCAGGAACCCCATCAACTGCTGGGCCTCGGTCGGCGACATGCCGGCCGTGGGCTCGTCCAGCAGCAGCAACCTGGGGCGGCTGGCGAGCGCGCGCGCGATCTCCAACCGGCGCTGATCGCCGTAGGCGAGGTTGCTCGCCAGCTCGTTCCCACGACCGTTCAGCCCGACCAGCGCGAGCAGTTCCGCCGCCCGGCGCAGGGCGTCGGTTTCGACCGACCGGAAGCGCGGACTGCGCAACAACGCGTCCCAGACGCTGAGCGGCAGCCGGCTGTGCATCCCTACCAGGATGTTCTCAAGCACCGTCATCGTGCCGAACAACCGGATGTTCTGGAACGTCCGGCACATCCCGAGCGCGGTGATCTGGTCGGGCCGGAGGCCGACGAGCGCCCTCCCATCGAACCGCACGTCGCCTTCCTCCGGCAGGTACACGCCGGTGAAGATATTGAAGAGGGTAGTCTTACCCGCACCGTTGGGGCCGATGATGCTGGCGATCACGCCCTCGTCGAGCGAAAACTCGACGCGGTTGACCGCGGTCAACCCGCCGAACCGCTTGGTGACGCCATGCGCCTCGAAGAGCGCCATTTAGGACCCGCTCCCGACGGCCTCTTCGGCCGCGACCTCCTTCGCCTCCTGGATCTCCAGCCGGCGGCGCGCCGACGGCAGGATGCCTTGCTGCCGGAAGATCATCATGACGATCAGAATGACGCCGAACACCATGCGCTCGTACTTCGCGGGCTCGAGCTGCGTCGGCAGGCCGGCCAGGTTGAAGCCCAGGATCGACACGCCCGCCGACTTCCACGCGTTCAAGGTCAGCGAGAGCTGTTTGAGCACCTGAAGGTTCAGGATCGTGACCAGACTCGCACCCAGGATCGCGCCCGGGATGCTCCCCATACCGCCCAGGATCACCATCGCCAGCACGCCGATCGACTCCATGAACGTGAAGCTCTCGGGGTTGATGAAAAGCTGCTTGGCCGAGAACATCGCGCCCATGGCGCCGGCGAACGATGCGCCCGCGGCGAACGCCAGGAGCTTCATACGCACGAGAGGCACGCCCATGGCCACCGCCGCCGCTTCGTCCTCCCGGATGGCTTCCCAGGCCCGGCCGATGTGCGAGTCCTTGAGGCGCTGTGTGACCGTAATGACGACCACCACGACCAGCAGCACCAGAAAGTAGAAGTACAGCGGATAGAGCAGCGACGGCGGTGCATCCCATCCCAACCGTTGAAGCAGCGGCTGAAAGAACAGCGGCGGCCGGCCCACCGGCGTAATCCCGATCGGGCCGTTGGTCAAGTTGATGGGTTTGTCCAGGTTGTTCGCGAGAACCCGGATGACCTCGCCGAACCCGAGGGTGACGATCGCCAGGTAGTCGCCGCGGACCCGCAGCACCGGCAGCCCCAGTAGCACGCCGGTACCGGCCGCGAGCCCGACGGCGATGAACAGGAACACGAAGAACCACCAGCCGCCGAGCGGGAAGATGTGGGTCGCGCCCTCCCAGATCTTCAGCGCCTGCGGCGAGCCGAAGATGGCCCAGGCGTAGGCGCCCACGGCATAGAACGCCACGTAGCCCAGATCGAGCAGCCCGGCTAGTCCCACCACGATGTTCAGACCAAGCGCCAGCGCCACGAAGATGCCGATCTGCGTGGCGACCTCCAGGTAGAACGTGTTGTTGACGCCGGCATACGGCAGCAGCGCAGCGAGAATCGCCACGACCGTGGTGGTCCGGAACCACGCCGGCACCCCGACGTAGAAGACCAGCAACAACCCACCCAAGAACAGCAGGAAGGCCAACAGCGAGCGTGGCAGCGTCTCGACCAGATACGCCGTGGCGACAACATATGCCGCGACCGCCGCGAGGCGCGCCAGGTCAGAGCTTCTCACGAACGACCTCCCCGAGCAGCCCCCGCGGCCGGAACATCAGGATCAGGATCAGCACGCTGAACGCGAAGATGTCCTTGTACTCGGCGCCGAACGCGCCTCCTGTCAACAGCGACATGTACGACGCCGCGAACGTCTCAAGCATCCCAAGCACCAGGCCGCCGACCATCGCGCCCGGCACGTTGCCGATGCCGCCGAGCACCGCCGCGGTGAAGGCCTTGATACCGGGGATGAACCCGGTGTAGGGGTTGATCGTGCCGAACTGCACGCCGAAGAGCGCACCGGCCGCGCCGCCCATGGCGCCGCCGATCAGAAAGGTCAACGAGATCATCTGCCCGACGTTGATCCCCATCAGGCCCGCGGTGGCCTGGTCCTCGGCCACGGCGCGGATCGCCGTGCCGAGCTTCGTCCGGTTCACGAACAGCGTCAGCACCACGAGCATGAGCAGGGCCGCGATGACGACGAGCACCGACTTCACCGACACGTCAATCTCACCCGCCAGCGGAATGCGGGCATCGAAGAACTCGAGCGTCGGGTAGGTCAGGAAGAACGCGTTGCGCCACAGGCTCTCGAAGAGCCGGATGGCATCTTGAAGGAAAAACGAGACGCCGATCGCCGAGATCAACGGGATCAGGCGAGGCGCGCCCCGCAACGGTCGGTACGCGATGCGCTCGACCGTCACCGCCAGCAGCCCGCTGACGGCCATCGCCGCCAGGACGATGAGCGCGAGCAGCATCAGCGGGTGGACGCCCAGCAGCGCGCCTCGGGATTGGAGCAGCAGCAGGATCTCGGCGCCGACGAACGCGCCTGCGACAAAGATCTCGCTGTGGGCGAAGTTGATCATCTGGAGGACGCCGTAGACCATCGTGTAGCCCAGAGCGATCATGGCGTACACGAAACCCAGCACCAGCCCGTCCACAACGACCGATGGGAGAATGGCGAGAAGGATATCCCACTCCACCGGCGTGCCCCTCTTCGTCTCGACGCCGAGTCGTTACCGCCGCGTGCGTCCGGCCCGTGGTGCGTGCGACGGCCTCGTGCGCGAAGGGAGGGGTGTCTGGAGACAGCCCCTCCCTTCGCAGGTCAGCACGATCGGACTGTGGCTACATCGCGCCGCTCGGCGGCTTGATGTCGAGCCGCTTGATCAGTCGGTTGTCGTTCCACTTCGCCGGATCGCCGGACAAGATGCGCAGCACGAAGTAGGTGGCCGGCGACACGTCGCCCTTGGCGTCGAACGTGAAGGTACCGGTCAGGCCCTTGAACGCGCGTGTCTTGCGGACCTCGTTGGTCACCTGCTCGCGCGTGGGCTTCTTGTTGCCTGCGGCCTTGGCCGCGCGCTCGATGGCGGCGAGGCCGATGGCGGTCGCGTCATAGGCCTGGGCGGCGAACGGCTCGGGGTCCTTCCCGAACTTGGCCTTGTAGTCGCGGGCGAACTTGGCCGCCGCCGGGTAGACCGAGACCGGTCCGGCCACGGTCGTGTAGTGCATACCCACGATCGCCGGCCCGGCGATCTTGGCCAGTTCGCTGGAGTCCATGCCGTCGGGCCCGAGGAACTGCGACTTCAGGCCCTTCGCGCGCGCCTGCTTGAAGAAGACGCCGGCCTGGTCATAGATGCCGCCGAAGTACACCAGGTCGGGGTTGCGGGCGCGAATCGGCGTGATGATCGGATCGAAGTTGGCCTTTTCCTCGGTGCCTTCGAATCCGAGGATGCGCATGCCCACTTTGGGCGCATGCTGGCGAAAGAACTCGGCGACGCCCTGCCCGTAGGCGGTTTTGTCGTGGACGATGTAGACGCTCTTGACCTTCAACTCCTTGGCCGCGAATTCCGCGCCCACGACGCCCTGAACGTCGTCCCTCCCGACCACGCGGAACACGCTCTTGATCTTGCGCTCGGTCACCACCGGGTTGGTGTTCGCGGGCGAGACCATCGCCAGGTTGCTGTCCTTGTAGACCTCCGACGACGGGATGGCCACTCCGGAGTTCAGGTGGCCGACAACCAGCAGAATATCGGGGTCGGTAACCAGGTTCTTGGCGTTCGCGACGCCGACGTCAGGCTTGGCCTGATCGTCGAAGGGCACCAGCTCAACTTTGAAACCCATCCGCGTGAGCGGGCCTGACAGCTGCTCGACCGCCAGCTGGGCGCCGTTCTTGATGCCCTCGCCCAGCGCCGCCTGCCCGCCAGAGAGCGGGCTTTGTGTGGCGATCTTGATGGTCCCCATCTCTGCCGCGCGCACCGGCAGTCCGGCCGGGACAATCGCCGCCGCGATCACCAACGTGGCAACCGCAGCCATCAGGACCGTGTATCGCTTCATAGGCAGCTCTCCCCCCATCGGAGTGTGGTTGGCGCATCGTAATGGACCGTCAGGTTCGCCGATGATCCACCACTTCCTGCTGGCGCACCCGCGCCACCCCATTGGCCCGGCCGGGCGGCTGCCGGCCGTCGGGTAGCCCCCCGATACCGCGGCCTGGGAGCCTGTGGTAGTGTACACGGCGGACATCCCATCGGAGGAGATGCTCATGCGCGCCGATGTGGTCATCGTGGGCGGGGGCTGCACCGGCGCCAGCACCGCGTTCTGGCTGGCGTCCGTCCACCGGCAACGCGTCGTCCTGGTCGAGCGCGGTCAGGTTGGCGCCGGACCCACGGCGTACACCAGCGGCATCGTGCGCATGCACTACTCGTACGATCCGTTGATCCGCCTCGCCGTACGCAGCCTCGAAACGTTCCGCCGCTTCGATGAGATCGTCGGAGGCCCCGCGGATTTCCGCGTCACCGGGTTTCTGATCCTCGCCCCGCGTGGGCAGGAGTCCACGCTCGCCGCCAACGTGCGGATGCAGCGGCGGCTTGGCGTCGAGACGTCCCTGTTGACTCCGTCCGAGGTGTCCGCGATTGACGGCCGGCTGCGCACCGACGACGTGGGCGCCGGCGCCTACGAGCCTCGGTCGGGATACGCCGACGGGTACGCGACCACGACGGCCTTCGCGGCGGCCGCCAGGCGGCACGGGGCGGACATACGCGAATCCACCCCGGTCCTGCGCCTCCTCGCCGACCGCGGCAGGATCACCGGCGTCGAGACTTCGCGCGGCCGCATCGATGCCGGCGCGGTCCTGGTCGCCGCCGGCCCGTGGACACCGTCACTGCTCGCGCCGCTGGACGTCAGGATACCCATTCGGGCCACCCGTCACCAAGTGGCCGTGCTCGAGGCGCCGGCGGGCACCTCGCCGCTGAGCCCCGTGTTGGTGGACCTCGTGACGGGCCTCTACACGCGGCCCGACGTCGAACGGCAGTTCCTCATGGGGTCCGTCGAGGAGAGCCCGGAGGAGGAAGTGGACGCCAACGCGTTCAATGCCGGCGCGGACTTTGCCTTCGTGGAGCGGATGTCGGCCCGATTGCAGCAGCGCGTGCCCGCGTTCGCGGGCGCCGCGGTGCGGCGCGGGTACGCCAGTGTCTATGACGTGACGCCGGACTGGCAGCCGATCCTGGGCGCGGTGCCCGGAGTGGATCGGGTGTTCGTGGCCGCCGGGTTTAGCGGCCACGGCTTCAAGCTGAGCCCGGCCATCGGAGAGGCCATGGCCAGTATCATGACGACCGGACGATTCGATCCGATCGACCTCACGCCGTTCCGGTACACGCGGTTCGAGGAGGGGGCGCTGATCCACAGCCCGTACGCCCACGGGATAGTCGGATAGGGCACGATCCGGGCGGCCCGGCATCGATCTGGCTCGCGGCATGCGCCGAGGCTTCGTCTCGCTGCTGCGACGTCCAGGGAGACCGGGCCGCCTGCGTCTGCGAGGCCCGCAGGGTGCGGTGCACGAACGAGTTCAGTGAATGCCCAGGTAGGCCTTCCGCACCATCTCGCTTTGCCGCAACCGCTCCGCGGAAAGCCCAGCAGCCCGCCCCCCCTTGTCGGCGACCGCGAGTTCGACACCGCGCTTCGTGTCGGTGCCGAGGCTCGCGTCGGGCCCCGAAATCACCAGCCAGTAGGCGATGGTGATCGGCTGGCCCCTCGCAACCCCAATACCCAATCGGATCGGGCACGGGGCCGACCGTCGCGGCAGGCGCGCCGGAGAGGAACGACCCGCCTGCGACCACGAGCGCGGAAACAAGCAACCACACTGCGAGCCGCCTCATCGTCCTAGCTAGTCCCTCCTCTGCGCTGGTGCACTCGAACACTTGTGCCACACGCACGTCCCGTCGCGAGATCTCACCTCCCCGGCCGCGGTGCGGAAACACATAAACCCAGGTCCCGCACGAGAGTGTGCGCGCAACCCGGGCCCCCGTCGACGCCTGTCCGCGATGATCCGTTTGTTGCGTGCTTGTCGCCTACGGCGTGAGCGGTTCCTTCAGGTTCAACACGACCCCGCGGCCGTGCCCTTCGGCCCGCGCGAACGCGAGCCGCGCGACCGCCAGGTCCTGGACCGCGTGGCCGACGGACTTGAAGAGCGTGATCTCGTGATCCCCGGCGCGGCCCGGCGCCGTGCCCGCGGCCACCTCGCCGATCTCCGCGCGCACGGTGCCTGGTGAGAACAGCCCCTCCTGGATCGCCAGCACAAGGTCGCCAGCCTCGGCCAGCGCCGCGGGGCGGTGGTCGACGATGACCGCCGCGCGCGCGACGGTCGCGCCTGGAATCTCCCGCATCTGGGGCGTGTACGCGCCGACCGCGGTGATGTGCGTGCCCGCAGCAACGGCATCGTCGGGAAACACGGGTGTCATGCTGGTCGTGGCCGTGATCACGATCTCCGCCCCGCGGACCGCGACCGCGGGGTCAGGCGCCGCGACCACCGTGGCTCCGCGCACCCAGGGTTGCGTCTCCGCCCACGCCACGAACGCCCGGGCGGCGTCGCCCCGGGGATCCACGACCCGCACCTGCGTGACCGGCCGCACGGCGCAGACGGCCTCGAGTTGCGTGCGGCCCTGCGCGCCGGCCCCGAACAGCGCGACAATCCGTGCATCACGACGCGCAAGGAGGTCGGCGGCCAGCCCTCCGGCCGCGCCGGTGCGCAACGCCGTCAGGTACGTACCCTCGATGAGCGCGGCCGGCTCGCCGGTCTGTGGGTCGAGCAGCACCATGGTCGCGAAGATCGTCGGCAGACCACGCGCCGGGTTGCGCGGAAACACGGTCACGAGCTTGGCGCCGAGGCCGCCCGCGGCGGCCAAATATCCCGGCATCGCCAGCAGCGCGGCATCCTGTGGGGCGACCGGGACGTGTGTGCGCAGCGGCACGACCGCCCGGCCCGCGGAGAGCTCGACGAACGCCTGCCGCACCGCGGCGATCGCGTCCGCCATCGGGACCAGGTCTCGAAGTTCGCGGGCAGCGATGACGCGCACGGCTACCTCCGCAGCACGTTCCGCAGGATGAAGAACAGGTTGGCCGGATGCTCGGCCATGCGTCGCATGAAGTACGGGTACCAGTGCGTGCCGTACGGCACATACAGCCGCACCCGCCAGCCCCCGGCCGCCAGCCGGGCCTGCAGGTCGCGGCGGACACCGTACAAGAACTGGAACTCGAAGCGATCAGCCCCGATCCCCTCGGCCCTGGCCTGGGCCACGGCGGCCTCGACGAGTTGCTCGTCGTGCGTGCCGATCGCATGGTACGCACGATCGCGGAGCAATCGCCCCTGAATCCGGAGGAAGCACGCGTTGACGTCCTCCATCCTGGGATACGCGATCGTCGGCGGCTCCATGTACGCGCCTTTGACGAGCCGGATTGGCACCCCGAGCCGCAACAATCGGTCGACGTCGGCCTCGCTGCGGTAGAGATAGGCCTGGATCACCGCGCCGAGGCGCTCGTAGCCCTCGTTCCGCATCTGCTCGATGATGTCCAGTGTCGCGTCGACGTACGACGAGTGCTCCATGTCGATGCGGATGAACGTGCCGTCCTGCCGCGCGGCGGCCAGGAGGCGTCGCAGGTGCCCGATGGCCAGCCCGCGGTCGAAGTCCAGACCCAGCTGTGTGAGCTTGACCGAGACATAGCAGTCCCGTGCCGAGGGCCGACCGCGAAGACGCTCCAGCGCTTCCAGGTAGTCACGGACGGCGTTCTCCGCTTCCTGCGGCTCCGCGATCCGCTCGCCCAGATGATTCAGGATCGCGTAGTAGCCACTCTCGGCCAGCCGGTCGATGAGGGCCATGGCCTCGTCGAGCGTCTCGCCGGCGACAAACCGGCGAGACGCCCGACGGGCGAGTGGATGCGAGACGACGAAGTTCCGCGCGCGGGCGCTCTCCGACAGATGGAAGAGGACGCGCCGCAGCATCGCGGGCCGCCTCGCCTACGGGTAGATACCGCGCAGGTACAGCGCTTCGGCCACGCGGTCGATCGCGCGGATCATGGCCGCGTTGCGCAGGTTGACCTTCTTCTCGTCGGCGACCTTCCAGACATGCTCGAAGGCGCGCACGATGATGCGCTCGAGGTTCTGATTCACCTCGTCCTCGGTCCAGAAGAACTGCTGCAACCCCTGCACCCACTCGAAATACGAAACGATGACCCCGCCCGAGTTCGCCAGGATATCGGGGATCACGACAATCTTGCGGTCGTCGAGCACCGCATCCGCGTCGGGCGTCGTCGGCCCGTTCGCCCCTTCGACGATCATCTTGGTCTTGATCCTTGCGGCATTGTCGGCCGTGATCTGTCCTTCGAGCGCGCTGGGGACCAGGATGTCGCAGGGGATCTCCAACAACTCCTGATTGGTGACCGCGTCCGTGCCCGGATAGCCCTTGACCGACCCGTTGCGGGTCTTGTAGTCGAGCAGCTTCCGAGGATCGATGCCGTTCTTGCTGTAGACCCCGCCGCCGGTGTCGCTGGCCGCGAGGATCTTGCAGCCCATGTCGGCCAGCAGGTACGCGGCGATCGACCCGACATTGCCGTAGCCCTGCACGACCACGGTCGCGCCGTCGAGCTTCAGCCCCATCTTCTTGGCGGCCTCGCGCGCGGTGAGCGCGCAGCCGCGGCCGGTCGCCTCGACGCGCCCCAGCGACCCGCCGATCGGCACGGGCTTGCCCGTCACAACGGCCGGCGTCGAGTACCCGCGGTGCATGCTGTACGTGTCCATGATCCAGGCCATCGTCTGCGGGTTGGTACCGACGTCGGGTGCCGGAATGTCAGCCTCAGGCCCGATCATGATCGAGATCTCCGTGGCGTACCGCCGCGTGAGATGCTCCAGCTCGTTCTGAGACAGTTCCTTCGGATTCACGGCCACGCCGCCCTTGCCGCCGCCGTACGGCAGGCCCACGAGCGAGCACTTCCAGGTCATCCACATCGCGAGCGCTCGGACCTCGTTCAGGGTCACGTCCGGGTGGTACCGGATCCCGCCCTTCGTGGGCCCCAGCACCGTGCTGTGGTGGACGCGATGCCCCGTGATGACGCGGACCGAGCCGTCGTCCATCTTGACCGGGAAGTGCACGGTCAACTCGCGTTTGGGATATGCCAGAAACTCCCGAATGCCTCGCTTCAAGGGCAAGTGGTCTGCCGCCTGATCGAACTGCCGCAGCGCTTGCTCCCACGCGTCCTCTTTCGGCGCCATGATCACGGCTTGCGCACCCATGCTGTGTCCTCCTCGTGTGGTCGGTCAATCGCCGACGCGGCTATCGCGCGCCGGGCCCTCGTCCCGCTCTCAGCGCACCAGAACCGACAGGGGCACGATGCGCACGCCCTGCCGGTCGAACTCGTCCAGCATCCGCGCCACGACACGCGGGGTCAGGCGCTGCGCGTGTCCAATCGCGATGGCCTCCCCTTGTGCGCGGGCCAGGCTGATGAGGCGCAGCACCTCTCCGCGAATCGCCTCCTCATCATCCTCGTTATCCAGGAACACGTGACGGCGGGCAGTCGGGACCCCCATCTCCGCGGCCAGTGATTCGGCCACGGTATCCTTGGTCGTTCGGCTGTCAACGAACAGTAGGCCGCGCTCGCGCACCACCTCCAGGATGGCGCGCATGACGCGGGCATCCGCGGTGCCGCGCGATCCCATATGGTTGTTGACCCCGATGGCTCCGGGCACGGACGCGAGACCTGCGCGCACGGTGCTCCTGATGTCCTCATCGGACATCGCCACGCGGACGGCGCCGGGGCCCAACTTCTCATTGTCGCTGTGGGCTTCGACGGGCAGGTGCAGGAGGACCTCAAGACCGGCGGCGACCGCACGCCGCGCGACCTCGGACGAGTGCGCTAAACCGGGAAGGACTGCCACCGCCACAGGTCGTCCGATTGCAATGACTGCTTCGACGTCGCTCAGGCTGCCGCCTGCGTCGTCCAGGATGATGGCCACCCGCGGCGCTTCGGCCTCAGGCGCTCGCGGGGCGACCTCTGCTTGCCGGGGCCCAGGCGTGACGGCGACCACGGGCGTGCCGGGTGCCCGCGCGGGCCGCAGGGGTGAGGGCGCAACGACCGGCGACCGCCGGGGCGACTCGGCGCGCCGCCACTGGCACGACGCACCAGCGCCCAATGCGACCCCCAGCACCACGGCAAGTGCGATGAAGGACGGGAGGCGAGCGCGCGGCCGCTCCGGTCGCGGCCGGGCGCGACCGGAGCGCCTATTGCCGCGTGACGCGTTGCTTGAGGATCTGGATCCCACGCTGCAGCTGCTCGTGCTGGATGCGCGTGACGTCAGCCTCGCTCTTGCCTTCGAGCTTATCGCCGGCCACCACGTCCGGTGGAATCCCCTTCGCGTGAATATCGTGCTCAGACGGCGTCAGGTACTTCTGCGTGGTGATCGCGGCCCCACCGCCTCCGGAGAAGCTGAAGACCGATTGGATGACGCCTTTGCCGAACGTCCGCTGGCCGACGAGCGTCGCACCAGCCGAGTCCTTCAGCGCGCCCGCGAGGATCTCCGAGGCACTGGCGCTGAACTCGTTGACGAGCACGACCACCGGGACCGTCACCTTGGCCCCTCGACCCGCCCGCTCGGTCGTGCGACGCCCGTCGCGCCCGACGATGTGGAGGATGGCCCGCCCGTCCGCGATGAAGCGGTTGGCGATCTGCAGCGACGACTCCAGTAGACCGCCGCCGTTGCTCCGCAGATCGATCACCAGGCCCCGCGCGCCGCCGCGTATCTGCCGGTCCACCTCGGCCGCGACCTCCTTCGCGGTCTGCTCGTTGAACGTCAGAATCCGCACGTAGCCGAGCCGATCGGCCGCGAGCTGCCTCTGGACGGCGGGCTCGAGCACGCCTGGACCTTGCACGGTCACAATCTGCACGCGCGCCCGTGTGATCTGGACCTGGAACGTCTGGGTCCCGCGGCTAATCGTGAGCGTGACCTTGGTCCCGGCCGGTCCCCGAATGCGGCTCACGGCTTCCTGAATGGCCATGCCGTCTGTCGGCGCCGTGTCGATCATGCGAATACGGTCGCCCGCGCGCAGGCCTGCCCGCTGCGCGGGCGTGCCCTCGATGGGTTGGACAACGATGAGATGCGAATCACGAATATCGATGAAGATCCCGATGCCGTAGAAGTACCCCTGAGTGTCCTGCGAGAAGTCGCGGAACGCCTTGCGGTCCATGTAGCGCGTGTACGGATCGCCAAGCGCTTCGAGCATCCCGCGCGCCGCGCCGTCGAACAGCTTGCTCGACTCGGGAATCGGATGCAGGTACTCGCGGCGGACGGTGGCCAGGAGCTCCCGCAAGAGCGCGAACCCCTGTTCGTCGGTGGGCGCCGCCGCGGCGGTCCGCTGCGCGAATCCGTAGCCGGCTCCAAACGACGACACGGCCAGCGCGACGACGAGCAGCATCGTCGTTCCCCTGGAGCTCTTCTGCACCATGCATCGCCTCCCAACCGGCCACCGCAGGCCGGTGGCTCTAGCCTATCGTGGGGATGCCGTGCGGACAAGGCGCGGTCGCTATCGGATCGGGTCGATCGGGCGGCCGTTCTGGCGGACCTCGTAGTGGAGGTGTGGACCCGTGCTGTACCCCGTGCTGCCGACCTTGCCGATCACCTGCGAGCGTGAGACGCGTTCGCCAGCGCTGACCAGGATCGCGGAGAGATGGCCGTACAGGGTACTGATCCCGCCACCGTGGTCCACGACCACCAGTTTGCCGTAGCCACCGTACCACCCGGCAAACAACACGATCCCATCCATGGCCACGCGGACCGGCGTGCCCCTCGGCGCCGCGATGTCCACCCCGGTATGGAAGTGCCGGCGGCCGAAGAGCGGGTGCGTCCGCAGGCCAAACCGCGACGTAAACGGTCCGCGCAGCGGCATAGCAAACGCGGCGAGCCGCCAGCGTGGACCAGCCGCGCCGGCACCCTGGAGCCGGCGAATCAGCGCCTCGAGCTGCGCTGAGTCCTCCTCCAGCTCACGCACCGCCTGCTCGGCGACCGCGCGTTCTTGCATGATGCGCCGCAGGATCGTTCGTTTCTCGCCCACTTTCTCGGCGAGGGTCTGACGGCGCTCCTCTGTTTCCTGCATCAGGGCGCGGACCTGCTCGTGCTGCTCTTCCAGTTGCTGCCGGAGGTCCGCGGTGCGATCGCGGTCGCTGGTATAGGTCTGAATGAGCTGTGTGTCCTGGTGAATGATCGCGCTCACCAGCCGTGCGCGGGCGACGAACTCCGGGAACGACGTCGCGCCGAGGACGACGTCCAGGTAGCCCGCGCGGCCCATGCGGTGTGCATCGAGCAATCGGTCGGACAGCAGTGTCCGCTGCCGAGCCAGCGAACTCTCGGCCCGGGCGAGCGCCGCGGCCGCCGCCGCTTCGCGCTGCCGCACCCGTCGCAGTTCCACGGCCAAGCGTATCAGCCGCTGCTCAGTGGCTTCCCGCTCGCGGTCGAGACGCTGGACTTCGTCGGCCATGCGGCGTTCGTGGCGCCGGGCCTGCTCGAGATGCCGGCGCTTCTCACGCAGTTCCTGCCGGACTCGCTGGAGCTCCTGTTGCTTGCCGGGCAGCGCGCCGGGGGACGGCGCGGGCGCGGCGGCGCCGGGCGCCGCGATCAGGAACGCCGCGAGGGTGCCGGCGGCCCGCCGCCGCCAACCGCGGGTCATGACTGCAGATGCCGGCGCAGGCCAATCTCGCTGCCGGCGATCCCGACGGTGAGACCCAGCACCCACACCACGACCAGCGTGGTTGGTAGCACCTCGGCAGGAGACAAGAGCGGCAGAAACGGCAGGGCCGTCGCGGCCTGGCGCGCCAGCACGATGTACCCCGTCGCGAGGAGCACACTGGCGATCAACGCCGCGGTACCCCCCTGCAGCACCCCTTCGACGACGAACGGCCCGCGGACGAAGCCTCGGGTGGCGCCGACGAGGGTCATGATCTCGATCTCCTGGCGCCGGGCCGCGATCGTCAAACGGATTGTGTTGACGATGATCAAGAGCGCAGCCGCGGCCAGCAGCCCGGCGACAGCCACGCCGCCGAGCCGCACCGCGCGCGTGAAGGCGACGAGGCGTTCGACGACGGTGCCGCCGTAGGCGACCTCGTCCACGCCCGGCAGACGCCGAAGGGCCTCGGCCACCGCCTTCACCTCGCGGGCGTCGGCCACGCGCACCTCGATCGAGTCCGGGAGCGGGTTCGACGGGAGCAGCTCATTGATCGACGCCATCGAACGGAACGTCCGCTGCAGCCGCCGTAGCGCCTCGGCACGCGTCACGATCTCGGCGCTCCGCACACCTGACAGCCCCTCGACCGACCCGCGCAGCCGCTGCTGCTGGGCGGCCCCGAGGTCGCGCCGCAGGAACCCGACAACCTCCACCTGTCCTTCGAGGATCGCGGCCACGTGCGCCACGTTGGCCGAGGTCAGCCAGCCGGCACCGGCCACGGTCAGCGCAATCGCGATCGTCGTGATCGCCGCCGCGACCATGAGCCCGTTACGTCGCAGCCCGCCGACCGCATCGGCAACGACAGGCCGGACGAGCGCGGCCCGCCGGGCCCGCACCGGCTCGGCCGATAGCTCAGGATCCCTACGCGGTCTGGTAGAGACCCCGGGACTCATCCCGAACCACCCGTCCCGCGCAGAGCTCCACCACGCGGCGCCGCAGCACATCCACGAGCGTCGCGTTGTGCGTCGTCACGACCATCGTGGTGCCGCGCAGATTGATCTTGGCCAGGAGATGCATGATCTCCCAGGCCGCTTCCGGATCGAGATTGCCAGTGGGCTCATCGGCGAGGACCACCCGCGGCCGCGTGACGATCGCGCGGGCGATCCCGACCCGCTGCTGCTCGCCGCCCGACAGCCGTCCGGGCAGGTCACCGGCACGCCCGGCGAGCCCCACGGTGTCCAGGGCCCAGGCCACGCGCGGCGCCACCTCCAGGTCGTCCACACCCGTGACCCGCAACGCGAACGCGACGTTCTCTGCCACCGTGCGGTCCGGCAGCAACTTGAAGTCCTGAAAGACCGCGCCGAGCCGGCGACGCAGGTACGGTACCTGCGCCGGCGGCAGCGCGCCGACGTCGATCCCGTCCACCATGACGCGGCCAGTCGTTGGCTGCTCGATACGCTGAATCAACCTCAGGAAGGTGGTCTTGCCGCTGCCGGTGGGACCCACAAGGAAGACGAACTCGCCGGGTTCGATGCGAACGTTGACACCTTGCAGGGCCTCGACGCCGGTGGCGTAGCGCTTGCCGACGCTGTCAAAGTGAATCATCGCTGCTCCGACGAAAGGTGCGTCCGCTGCCACAACTGCCGGTCCGCGCTTCGCCGTGCCGAATCCCGATTCCTGCCCTGGCCCCCGCGAGCGCGGCGCCGCGGCTAGGGGATGTCCAGCCCCCAGGATTCCAGCGCGCGCATGAGCCGCTCGTCCGTCATGTTGAGCTGGACCGGTGTGACCGAGATGAACCCGGCCGCCAGCGCCCACGCGTCGGTGCCGGCCTCGTCCGTTGCGGTGCCGCGCTGCCCGGTCAGCCAGTAGTACGTGATCCCTCTGGGATCGGTACGGCGTTCGAGCGACGAGAGATACCGCCGCGCGCTCTGCCGGGTCACGGCCACGCCCTTCATCTGCTCGGCTGCGAGGTTCGGCACGTTGACGTTGAGAAGGGTGTCGTCAGGCAACCCATCGGCGAGACACCGTTGCGCCAGACGTACGGCGAAACGCGCCGCGACGTCGAACCGGACGTCCTGGAACGCCGCCACGGACACCGCAATACTGGGGATGCCGAGAATGGCGCCCTCCATGGCGCCGGACACCGTACCGGAGTATGTGAGGTCGCGGCCGAGATTTGCGCCGACGTTGATGCCGGACACCACCACGTCCGGCCGCCGGTCAAGCAACTCCAGCACGCCGAGGATCACGCAGTCCGCGGGCGTGCCGTTCGTCGCCCAGGCCACGACGCCATCCGGGTATCCGGAGGTCGGGCGGGCGCGCAGCGGCTTGTGGAGCGTCACCGCATGACCCGTGGCACTGCGCTCCTGCTCCGGCGCGACGACGATGGTTTCATGGGCGGCCGCAAACGACTGGGCCAGAGCGCGGAGCCCGGGCGACCCGATCCCGTCGTCGTTCGTCAGCAGCACGCGCATCGGGAGGTCACGCTATGCGGCCTCGAAGCTCGCGGCCACATAGCCAACGACACTGTCGCGGCTGCCGCCGGTTTCACCGGATGTCGCGTAGCGGAGCACCGCACGCCGGGTGGCGCCCAGGCGGCGGCCGACCTCGAGGACCACCGCAGCCGGACCCGCGCCGCACATCGTGATACGACCGCGTTCGACGACGCCGAGGAGCCCGCCGGCGTCGCCGCGCTCCAACGCCTCCAGCACCGGCCGGTCGGCGTCCACGGCACGAACGTGCGGGAGATAGTGACTCAGGTCTGTCGAGGCAATGAGCGTCGCCTTCAGGCCGGCCAGCGATGCCGCCAGCGCCTCGGCCAGTACCATCGCGGTCTCCAGATCTTGACGAGCCATCACGATCGGGAGCACCGGTCCATCGTACCCGAGCATCTGGAGGAACGGAAGCTGAACTTCCACACTGTGCTCTGACGCGTGTCCGCGGCCGTCAAGCGGAATGCCCCGCCGGTGCAGCGCGGCCTTGACCGGATGGTCCGTCGTCACGTCGCCCAGCGGCGTCTGCCAGCGGGCCTGCGGTGCAAGGGCCACGGCCGAGCCTCGGCCCGCGTGGTCAGGCCCGATGATGACCACCACCTCCGGCGCGGCGGCCTCCGACAACCGCAGGTAGGCGTGCGCGGCCACCGGACCGGAGTAGGCGAACCCGGCGTGCGGCACCACGAGACCGACCACCTGCCGGTGTCCCCAGGGTGCGGGCTGCCGGCCAGGTCCCACAGGATGGGCGTAGCACGCCCGCACCTGGCGCCGGAGCCGTTCCGGATCGTCATCATAGAACAGTCCGCTGACAGCCGGCGGCCGCCAGGGTGCGTGCTCCACGGTCAGCCTCCGCCCGTACCGCCCGACGGAGTGGACGGACGCGCCTGCTCGACGAGCCAGGACAGGTAACCGTCAGATCCTCCCTGCACAGGGAGGACGATGATCTCTGGCACGGTATACGAGTGCAGCGCTTGCACGCGCGGGATCAGATCCGGAAGCCGAGCGCGCAGGGTCTTGATGATCAGCAGCCACTCCGCGGCCCGCTCGATCGTCCCCTGCCACCGGTACACCGACTGCACACCGGCGACAATGTTCACGCAAGCCGCCAGCCGTTCTTCCACGAGGACGTCGGCGAGGCGCGCCGCCTCGTCCGCGCTCGCGGCCGTCACCAGGACGACGATCGGCTCCATGCGACGCGTGTTCGGATGAACCGGCTAGTCCTGTTCCCGCCACCAATCAGGCGAGAGGTCCCGCTTCGGCTTGACCTCCCGGACGCCGGGTCGTGCGCCGGCCCGGTCCTTGGCAACACGTGCGCGCAGTTGCTCGAACTCGCGGAGGTCGGTGAGCACCTTTAGTGTGTTCCAGACTGCCTCCTCCACGTGTTCCCCGCCCTCTTTCTGGACGAGGGCCACCAGCGGCTCGATCACGCGCTTGTCGCGGAGCTTGCCCAGGATGCGGATCGCGAGCCGCTTGACCTCGACGTCCTCATCTTCGAGCGACGCCACGAACTGGTCGAAGGCACCGTCACCGAACAGCGCGAACAGCACGCGCAGCGCGAACCGGCGTACCTTGGGCATCGGATTCTGCAGCGCGACGCGGAGCTGCTCGACGACCTCGGCGCGCGGCCGGCCGGCGAAAGCGTCCAGCACCATCTTGGGCGGGTGGATCTCCCGTTCAACGTGCACAGGCCCGGCGCCGTCCAGCACGCCGCGCTCCTCGAGGCGTGCCAGTGTCGCCACGACGGCCTCTTGCAGCCGCGGGTCACGAAGGAACAGATCGATCAACGGCTTCACGATGCGCCCATCGCCGACCCGGCCCAGCACGGACAGGGCGGTCGCCTGGATGACCTGACTGTCCTGGCCGAGCGCCTCCAATAGCGCGTCAATGGCTCGGGCGCCCACCTCGACCAGGATCTTCATCACCTGTGTGCCGATCTTGCGCCGCAGGACCTTGTCCTCGAACGTCGCCATAAGCGGCCCCACGGCGTCCGGCCCGATACGGACCAACGCTTCGGTCGCGGCCAACTGGAGTGAGCGTTCGCGACGCCCGAGCAGGCGGATCAGGGAATCCACGGCGCCGCGGTCCCGCATGTCGCGCAGACCGTTGACCGCCTGCAGCACGACCTGTTCGCTGCGGTCCGCGAGCGCGGCACGCAGGGCTTCCGCGGCCGACGGCCCGCTGATGCGGCGCAACGCCGCCACCGCGCTCTTGCGCACGTATTCGTCGGCGTCCTGCAAGGCCCGTGCGAGAGCCGCCACGGCCGCTTCGTCGCCGAGCTTGCCGAGCGCGTGCGCAGCGTCGCTCCGCACCGTGACGTCGTTGCTCTCGAGCTGGCGCAATAGGCGCTGAAGCTCGTCGGCCTTGGTGGCCTCCGGCATCGCGGCTCCTCCTGCTTCACAAGACGGACTGCCGAACACGGCGCCTCGCAGATCAGACGCCGGCCTGAATATCTGCCTGCACTAATTATGCACGATTTCGGAGGATTCGGCCACGGGTTTCCCCGCCGCAGACGCCTCGCGGGCACCCGGCCCGCCTTGCGTCGGCGCTGGCGGCTTCCTATACTGACAGTAATGGACGCAGCGCCTACCGTCCGCTTCGCGCACGAGAGCGAAGCGGAGTTTGCGCGGATCCTCGACTTCTACGGCATCCGCTGGGAGTATGAACCTCGGTCGTTTCCGCTGGAGTGGGCCGGGGACGGGCGTGTCGTCGAGAGTTTCAGCCCGGACTTCTACCTCCCCGATTTTGATCTCTACATCGAGTTGACCACCCTGAAGCAGAGCCTGGTGACCCGAAAGAACCGCAAGCTCCGGCGCCTGCGGGAGCTGTATCCCGACGTGCGGGCCAAGATCTTCTACGGCCGCGACTACCGCAACCTGCTGGCCAAGTACGACCTGCACGCCACGGGCGCGCGGTGAGTCACCTTCCCGGCCTCGCACGTGTGCTCTTCACCGAAGCGGAGATCAAGGCGCGCGTCGCCGAACTCGGCGTGGAGATCGCGCGGGACTACGCCGGACGCGACCTTGTCGTCGTGACCGTCTTGAAGGGCGGGCTGTACTTCCTGGCCGACCTCACCAGGGCCATCAACCTGCCGCTGGTGGTCGACTTCATGGCGATCAGCTCGTATCGCGGCGGCAAAGGGCCGACGGGCGCCGTGCGGCTGATCAAGGATCTCGACGAGGAGATTACCGGCCGGCACGTACTCCTGGTCGAGGATATCATCGACACCGGCCTGACGGCCGCCTACCTCCTCCGCTCGCTCCAGGCGCGCGACCCCGCTGACCTCGCGATCTGCGCCCTGCTCGACAAGACGGCCCGCCGCATCGCCGAGGGCCTGCCGATCCGCTACCGCGGGTTCGAGGCGCCCGACGAGTTCCTGGTCGGCTACGGGCTCGACCAGCGGCAGCTCTACCGCAATGTGCCCTTCATCGCGGTCTGCGATCCGCAGGCCACGGCCGACGTCACCCGCCGAACAGGGGACCGTGGCACTCCCGCGACGCTCTGAGCCTGAGCAGCCCCACCAATCGCTGCCCCATGTCGTCGCCTCGCTGCCGGTCGCGGCGACGCTGCGTTCGTCGGCGCGGTCATCTCTGAAACGGTGGCCGCCGATCCGGGTCGGCGCGCCGCCTAGTCCCGCGTGAACCGCGTCCCGGTCTCGCCCGCGAGCGCACGCTCCAGGTTCTCAGGGTTCGTGATCAGCGCCTCTTTGCCGCCCCGCTCGAGATACCAGACGATCGCCTGAATCTTGGGTGCCATGCTGCCCTTGGCGAAGTGTCCGCCTTCCGCGAGATACTGCTTCGCCTGGGGCAACGTCAGGTGGGAGACCCACTCCTGTTTCGGCGTGCCGAAGTTGATGGCCACCTTTTCTACGGCCGTGCTGATGAGGAACAAGTCCGCCTTGATTGCGCTCGCCAGCAGCGACGAGGCGTAGTCCTTATCGATGACTGCGGCTACCCCACGGAGGTTGCCCTCGCGGTCGGCGACCACCGGGATGCCGCCGCCGCCCACGGTGATGACGACAAACCCCGCGCGGATCAGGGTCAGCACCGCATCCTGCTCGACGATGCGCCTGGGCAGCGGCGACGGCACCACCCGGCGCCAGCCCCGGCCGGCGTCCTCCATCACCGCCCAGCCTTCTTCGTCCCGGCGCTTCTTCGCCGCGGCTTCGTCCATGTACGAGCCAATGGGCTTGCTCGGGCTCGCGAACGCGGGATCGTCGGCGGCGACTTCGACCTGCGTCACGACCGTGGCCGCCTGCTTGGCAATGCCCATCCGGCGGAAGTGATTGTAGAGGTTCTGCTGCAGCGCGTATCCGATGGCCCCCTGCGAGTCGGCGCCACACACATCGAGGGGCACCTCGTGCAACTCGTGGCGCGCCAGCTCCGAACGCCGCAGGATGAAGCCGACCTGCGGGCCATTGCCGTGGGTGACCGCCACATCCCACCCTTGCCTGATCATCGCCGCGATGTGCGCGCAGGTCTCTCCGGCTGCCCGGTACTGGTCCTCGACGGTCTGGTGCTTGGAGTCCTTGATCAGCGAGTTGCCGCCGATCGCCACGACGGCGACGTTGCCCATACGGCTCTCCTCCTGTTGTGCTGGCCACCCGGCCACGGCGATCCCGTGCCCGGCCCGAGCGCTAGCCCAGCGTCAACGCCATCACGGCCTTCTGTCCGTGCAGCCGGTTCTCGGCCTCGTCGTACACCACCGAGTGCGGCCCGTCGATCACCGCATCGGTCACCTCGATGTTCCGGTCGGCGGGGAGCGGGTGCATGTAAATCGCGTCAGGCGCGGCGAGCGCCATCCGGCGCTCATCGGTGATCCAGTCCTGGTACTTCTGAATGATCTTCGCGCCCTCGCGCTCGTCAGTCGTGGTCAGCAGCGCGCCCCAACTCTTCGCGTAGATGACGTCGCTGCCTTTGAATCCCGCGTCGAAATCGTGCAGGATCTCGAAGCCGACACCGGCCTTCCGGGCGTTCTCCTTCGCCTGCTCGACGACGTCGCTCATTAGTTTGAACTCCGGTGGGTGTACCAGCCGGACGTTGAGGCCGAAGCGCGGCATCAGCAAGATCAGATCCTGAGGGACACTGATCGGCTTCTGGTAACTGGCCGCGTAGGCCCAGCTCACCGTGATGGTCTTCCCTCGTGGGTCGCCCTTCTTTTCGATGATCGTCATCAGGTCGGCGAGCGTCTGGAATGGGTGCCAGAGATCGCACTGCATATTCAGGACCGGCACGCGGCTGGCCCGGGCGACGTCGTGAATGTACCGGTTGCCGATCCCCCAGTCCACGTGGCGAATGGCGATGCCGTCGTTGTAGCGCCCCAGGATCTCACCGATTTCCTTGGCGGTGTCGCCGTGTGCGATCTGCGTCGTACGGCTCTCGATGAACTGGGCATGACCGCCCAGTTGCGCCATGCCGGCCTCGAATGAGGCGCGGGTCCGTGTGCTCGAGAAGAAGAACAGCAACGCCAGCATCTTGTCCCGCAGGTACGGGTGCGGCACGCCCAGCGCGCGCTGGCGTTTGAGATCGAAGGCCACGTCGAGCGCCGTCTCGATCTCTTCTTTGGTCCACTCCTGCAACGAAATCAGATCCCTGCCGCGAAGATGCGTCTGCATTGGGGGCCCTCCTATTCCATCGCGCCCAGGACCAAGGCCAGCAGCGCCATGCGCACCACCACGCCGTTGAACGCCTCGGTCCAGTAGCGGGCGTGCCGTGTCGCATCCACGTCGGTGGGCAGCTCGTCCATGCGCGGCAGCGAGTGCAGCACGATCGCGCCGGCCTTGCCCTTCTGCCGCAGCATCTCCCGCGTCACGCGGTAGGCCGCCGGCGTCCGGCCCACATCGCCCGTCCGTTCGTCGCGCGACTTCGTGTAGTCGGGCTGCACCACGGGCTCCATGTAGACGACGTCGGCCTGCCCGATCACCTCCTCGGCCGTCGCCACCTCGCGGTAGCGCACGTTGCGCTCGTCGATCTCGGCCTTGAACTCGGGCAACAAAGACATCTCCGGGGGCGAGACCACGTACGCGTCGATGTCGAACTGCGACATCGCGTAGAGGATCGAGTGCATCGTCCGCATCCGCATATCGCCGACCAGCAGGAACTTGAGCCCGTCGAGGGTGCCGAGCTCCTTCCAGGTCGTATACAGATCGGTCAGGATCTGCGTGGGATGCTCGCCCCACCCGTCGCCGCAGTTGATGACCGGGACCGACGCCCAGCGGGCCGCCTCGTGCGGCGCGCCCTGCTGGAAGTGCCGCATCGCGATCACGTCGCCGTAGTATTCGAGCATGTGCACCGTGTCCTTGATCGACTCCTGGTAGAAGTCGCCGGCGCGGGTCATCTTCACGTCCGAGAAACCGAGCACCGACCCGCCGAGCCGGAGCATCGCGGCCTCGGTGGCGAGACGGGTGCGCGTGCTGGGCTGGTAGAATGCCGTGCACAGCGTCTTGTGCTTCAGCAGATCGGTGTTGCGGCGGTCGCGCGCGTACGGCGCGAGCTCGTCGGCGACCTGAAAGACCCGGAAGAACTCGTTGCGCTCGAAGTCCTTGAGCGACAGGATGTCCCGACCCAGAAAGCTCCTCATGCGTGCCTCCTCCTCCGTCTGCGTACGGTCTGGGTATCTGCGACGTCAGGCTGCTCCTCGTTCACGCCCGCCGGACGCCTGTGAAGAGCACCCCGACGCGATCGTGCGGCCTGACCACCTCGTCCCGGCGGAGATCGAGCACACCGGCAAGGCCCGACGAACCGGTGTGATCGACGTCGATGCCGGTCGCGGCGCGCGCGAGGTCGTTCGCCCGCTTCAGGGTGTCTTCGGACACCACGACCGGATAGCCTCCGGTCACCACCATCCCGCGCACCACCGCCATCCAGTCGTAGGTTTCGTCGTCGAGGATGCCCTGCGCAATGCTCTTCGGCTCGGTCTCCCACGGCCACATGAAGGCCGAGCGATGGGAGGCGGCCTCGCGCAACGCCTCCTCGACAATTGGTGACCCGGCGTGTTGTCGGACCACATCGGCCCGTGCCTGGTCCCGGCGCACGCCGTCCGGTTGCGCCGCGGCGGCGGGATCGAGCCGCGAGAGCAGACTGCTCATCAACCGGTCGTAGGCGCGGCGCAGCGGGTACCCGCCCTCGGTCTGCACGGCGTACACGGCCGGCATCCGCGGCAGACCGCCGAGAGCTGCGGCGTAGCTCAGCCCCTGGATGCAGGCGCTCGCCAGGGCACCGCCGCCGACCTGCACGAAGAACCGGTCGAGCGCCACACCCTGCGCGGCCAGGGCGGACGCGATCTCATACCCGAGCGTCATGCCGCCCTCGATGGTCAGGCCGTTGTCCGGGCCCTGGCACGTGAACGGCAGCGCGCCGTCGCGGATCGCCTGCTGCAGCCGATGGTACGTCGGGTCCCCCGGGACGCCGTCCTCACGCCCGCACACGGTGAGGTGCGCGCCGAGGCGCTCGAGCCGCGCCACCACCGCGGGGTCGGCCCACGTCGGGACGAACACCTCGAGCCGCCGGCCGCCGGCGCGCGCCACGACCGCGGCGGCCAACGCCGCGTTGCCGCAACTGGCGATGGCCAGCCGGGTTCGCCTGTCCGGCGGCGCCAGGCCGATCCGCTCAACCACCTCCAGATGGATGAGCAGCCCCATCAGGTGGCGGGCTTTGTGCGACCCGGACACGTTGCTGGTCTCGTCCTTGACCCACACACCGCCGGCATCAGCAAAGCCGAGCCGTTCGCTGAGCGCCCCCTCGCGGCCGAACGGCGTGACCACGAATCCCCGGCCGTCCACCTCCACCACCGCACGGTCGAGCTGCTCGACCAACGCGACGTAGTCCGGGTCGGCAAGGCCGTGCGCCAGCGCCAGGTGATACGAGTAGAACAGCGTGCGGTAGCGCACGAAGGGGTTTGGTTCGCGGCCCGCCGGAAACCGGAGACGTGCCGCGTCGAGCACCAGTGTCATGACGTGATCCACGTCATCGCCAGAGCCGGCACGAGGACACCGGAAGGGATACGGCTCCGAGGCCGAAGCTACCGCCCCGCATCCTGCGCATTGTATCCGGATCGGCAGTGTCGTCACTGCGCGTGGACCGTCGCGCCGGTGCGGCGGTTAAACTCTTCGATCATGCGATCCCACACGGGAAGGATGCCGCGCATCGCGCGCCAGAACCCCTGGTCGCGCCGGGTCTCGAACTCGTCGATCGAGACGCCCTGCTGCTCAACCCACGTATAATACCCCAGATTGAAGATGCGCGTGCGCTCGGCGTGGGTCAGGTCCAGCATGTTATCGGTGTCCTCGCCGAGCAGGCATTCGCCGTACGTCTCACCGGCCGCCACCGCGTCGAAGCCTGCGGGAAAGTACTTGCGGAGCGCTTTGTCGCGTTCGGTTCCGTACATCCCGGCCCCGTCGGTCGCGACGGTGACGACCGCGTCGGCCGGGCCGAACCCGAAGTACTTGGCCGTCTTGATCGCGCCCAGCACGTTACAGATGCTCGAGAGTCCAAGCGCGGAGAGCTGCTGCACAAGCGTGGCCGGCACCCCGCGCCGCACCGTCAGGTAGCGGCGGCCTTCGTCCGTGTTGAACAGCACGTCCAGCCGGTCGGTGCTGCGATCCGAGATCGCCACGACCACGTCGGTGTTCATGACGTTGTGGATCAGCGGGATGTGCTTGTCCCCGATGCCCTGGATGTTGTGCTCGCCGAAGCCGTTGCGCAGCATCGTCGGACACTCGAGCGCCTCGGCCGCGACGATGCGTGTCCCAAACTGCTCCTTGAGATAGTCGCCGGCGCCGAGCGTGCCGGCGGATCCAGACGCCGAGACGTATGCCGCCAGGCGCAGGTCCGGCCAGCGCGCCTGCGCTGCCTCGAACACCCTCGCCAGAGCCCGACCCGTGCACAGGTAGTGCGCCAGATGGTTGCCGAATTCCGAGAACTGATTGAGGATGATCGTGCCCGGCTCGCGGTCCAGTTCGGCGCACCTGTCGTAGATCTCCTTGACGTTGCTCTCGGTGCCCGGAGTCCGGATGATATCCGCGGGATCGGCCACCCAGCGCTCCAGCCACTCGAACCGCTCCCGGCTCATCCCCTCGGGCAGGACGGCGATGCCGCGACACCCCATGATCCGCGAAATGGCCACGCCGCCGCGCGCGTAGTTGCCCGTTGACGGCCACACCGCTCGATGCGCGGTGGGGTCGAACTGCCCCGTGATGATGCGCGGGGCCAGGCACGCGTACGCAGCCAGGACTTTGTGCGCGCGGATCATCGGAAACCGGTCGCCGAGCGCGACGACGATCGGCGCGTCAACGCCGGTGAGCGCCTTCGGCAGCACCAGGTGTTCGGGCACGTCGACCTGCGCGCGGCGGGTTGCGTCGTTGAACCAGTGGACGCGAAAGAGGTTCAGCGGGTGGGGCGCGTCAGGGTCAACGGCCGCCAGTGCCTGCCGGATCGCCGGCGCGATTCGGCCCGGGTCGGCGAGTTCCGCGAACGTGGGCAACACGATGCGGGCCTCGCGAAATCTGGCCACCGCGTGCTCGTACACCGTGGCGTCGACGAGTTCTCGTTCCAGTCCGAGTCTGCGCATGGTCCCTCCTCATGTGCGCCCGCTGTCACGCCGAGCCGGCCCGCACCAGTCGCGGATCGAGCACGTCGCGCAGGCCGTCGCCGACCAGGTTCAGGCCGATCACCAGCATCATGATGGCCAGACCCGGAAAGATCGTAATCCACGGCGCCTGACCCATGTACACCCGACCGCCCGCGAGCACGGTCCCCAGACTTGGGACGTACGGCGGCACGCCGGTGCCCAGGAAGCTCAGCAGCGCCTCGCCGAGCACGGCGTACGCGAACGTGAACGTCCCCTGGACCACCGCCGGCGACAAGCAGTTCGGCAACACGTGCCGGACCATGATGGACCGGTCCGCCAGACCCAGGGCCCGGGCCGCGGTGACGTACTCGAACTGTCCCACAACCAGGACGCTACCGCGCACCACACGGGCCATGCGCGGCGCGTACACGACGCCCAGCGCCACCACGACGTTCGTCGCGCTCGGTCCGAGCGCGGCCATCAGCGCGATCGCCAAAATGACCGCCGGGAAGGCCATCAACGCGTCCATCACGCGCATGATCGGGTTGTCCAGTCGCGGCACATAGCCGGCCACGAGCCCGGCGGGCAGCCCCAGCCCGCTGCTGACCACGACCACCGCGGCGCCGATCGCCAGCGACAACCGAACCCCGTAGAGCACGCGGCTGGACACGTCGCGGCCGAAGTCGTCGGTGCCGAGCGGGTGCGCGTCGGACGGCGGCCGCAGGCGGTCCGTGATGCTCATCTTCTGCGGGCCGACCGGCGCGAGCACGGGCGCAGCCAGCGCGCCGACGCCCAACAGCGCGATGAGCGCCGCGCCGGCGATGACCACCGGCCGACGCCGGATGACCCGCCAGCGCAGGCGCCACGGCGAGACCGCCGGGATCGCCGCCGCCGACGCCTTGGCCCGCACCTCGGCCAGCCGCGCAGCCCTCAATAGCGGATCCTCGGATCGACGAGCGTGTAGACCACATCCACCGCGAGGTTGATCAGCACGTAGGCGGTCGCCACGATGAGCACGATCCCCTGGATGACCGGGTAGTCGCGTCGCAGCACGGACGTGATGAGCAACTGCCCGACCCCGGGAATCGTGAAGATCGTCTCGGCGACGACGTTGCCGCCCATCATCACCGAGAAGATGATGCCCACGACCGTGATCACCGTGATCAGCGCGTTCGGAAAGGCGTGTCCCATGGTGACCCGCCGGAACGACAGGCCCTTCGCGCGGGCCGTGCGGATGTAGTCCTGCGCGACGACCTCGAGCATCGCGGTCCGCGTCATGCGCGCGATCAGCGCCGACTGGACGAATCCCATCGTGAACGCCGGCAGGGCCAGATGGCGCAGCCCGGCGGCCAGGTCCACCAGCGGGGAGGTGTAGCCGGCCACCGGGAGCAGACCGAGCCGCACGGCAAACAACAGCACCAGATTCAACGCCAGCCAGAACTCCGGCACCGAGACGCCCAGGAAGGCCACCAGCGTGACGGTCTGGTCGAGGAACGACCCGCGCCGCACCGCGGAGAGAATCCCGGCCGGGACCCCGATCCCGATGGCGATCAACACCGCCAACAGACTCAGGTACAGGGTCGGGGCCAGATGGCGCCGGATGGCCGTGGTGACCGGGATGCCAAAGAAGATCGAGGTCCCCAGGTCGCCAACCGCCGCCCGTCGCAGCCAGCGCGCCCACTGCGTGTAGAACGGCGCGTCGAGCCCCAGATCGCGACGCAGCGCCGCCACCGCGTCGTCGGGCGCGTCCGGACCGAGCATGATCACCGCCGGATCGCCCGGTGTCAGGTGGACGAGCAGGAAGACGACGGTCCCGACCAAGATGATGATCGGGACCATCGTGAGCAGTCGCCGCGCGATGTAGGCCTGCATCCCCTACTGGGGCAGCAC